>NZ_JBEGHE010000022.1:0-72418 GCF_040675795.1 Neorhizobium sp. LMR1-1-1.1 | reverse complement strand
TGAGACGCCGAAAATCTGCGCCACGCCGGGGTATGACTACGATCGGGCTACGCCCTCACTCCGTCACACCCCGGCGCGAGTCTCATCCTGATTGACGCTGAATCTCACCTAGATTGCCGCTACGCAGTCGCCCTCGCGTGGATCTGTTTTGCTTCACCACGACCTGCCCTTATGCAACGAACCGGACATCGTCCTGATGCAGGTCTGTCCTCACCACGTTCTGCAGCGTAATCGTGTTGGCTGCGTCGAACGAGATGACCGTGTCATTGCCGGTCTGCGCAGCAGCGGCAAGGACGCCCTCGAAGGTCGCAAACAAACTATCGTCGAACTGCAGGACGTCGTCGGTGCCAGCGGCTGCCACGAAGTCAGTGATCAGGTCCTGGCCAAAGCCCTCTGCAAAAACAAAAGTGTCGCGACCGTATTTGTCGGTGATTATATCATCACGAGATCCGTCTATTTCGCCGGGAGAGTTGGAAGCGACTACAATGTTATTCTCGGACGTAGCTCCGATCGACGCGATTTTTTCCAAAATTTGAGTGCGTCCCCATTGCGTCCCATCGCGAGAAGTTCAAGTCTTCAACGTTTAGATCCAACAGCTTAAGTACCGACGTCGATTGCGTGTTGTTCCATCTATGTGCGCTTCCGCCGTTGGGCTGAACAAGGCGTGTGGGATGCTCTCTTTGAAACGCTTGTCGAACTGGGTCTGACTGATGACTGGCAGCACATGATCGACAGCACAACGGTTCGGGGCCACTCGCAGGCAGCGGGCGCTAAAGGGGGACTCATAAGGAGGCTTTTGGTCGATCACGCGGCGGCTTTACGACAAAAATCCACGCCCGCGCAGACGGTCCGGGACGCCCTCTTGGCTTCATCCTGACCGGCGGCGAAACGTCCGACTACAATGCCGTTCCCGGCCTACTAGCGATGCCGGTCGCCAAGCCGAGATTGTTCCTCGCCGATAAAGGATACGATGGGGATTCCATCCGAGAAGAGTTACTGATCAACGGAATTCGGCCGGTTATCCCGCCGAAAGCGAACCGCAAGGCCCCGCCTTTCTGTGACTATAGAGCTTACAGGGACCGCAACCGTATTGAGCGAATGTTCAATCGCCTCAAACAGTTTCGGCGGATCGCAACCAGATACGACAAGACACGGAAATCCTTTGAGGCATTCCTTGCCTTCGCAGCAGTCAAAATATGGCTACCTGACTTTGTCAACAGGACCTAGCTAACCTCCTCGGAAAGTTTCATTTCAACCGGACCTTAATACTTTGATTCGACGTGCATTTACAAATCTGAGCAACGCCATGCTTCCTGTGCTCGGCGCGTTCATTCTCCTCCAAACAGTAATGACACCAACGGTCGCCCACGCGCTGAGCCCGTCTGAGCCGATGATGGCGGTTGAACTTGATGGTGTGAAGCTGTCCATACGCGTCGATGGCTGGATGGGGGCTGAGTTTGACGAACCCGATTTGCCAGGCTCCTTGAGGAACTACCCGACTAAAAATCCAAGGGCAGAAACATCCGCGAACCAGATCCTTAAGCTGAATAAGCGTGATCCGCGCAGATACAAGTTGCGAGCATTTTGGTATTCCTTGGGTCGAGGCTGTAAGGAGCGGGTAATTCTCTCCAGTATTTGCCAACCGCCGGCAGGCTACAGAATGTCGGAAGTTCTCATCGTGAAACCGTCAAAACTCCCAATTCCTCTAAAAGACATCCCGAGACCTCCTGCCTCGGAAACACAGCCGATGATATTTGCCTCACAAACGGCTGAGGAGGGGCGGTGCGAGCCGCCGCAAGCAGGACTATCATGCACGTTTAGAGTGGGAATTGAGGGCCAACTGCTTGCCGTCATTTATTTGGGCACAGCCAAAGGCTCTGTAACGAACACATCGGATTTGCTCATATTTGCCCAGAATATTTTTGAACTACCTCATTCGCGTAGAGGGGCGCAGCAATTAAGATGAGCTACAATTTCAGTTCTTCACAGATGGCAGTAATTCAGGCAGCGTACAGTGATGCGGTGAGCGGCGCAATCACCTAAAGCATTATGTATGATGTCATCCTATCCAACTTGCCGCCCGACGGGACTTTTATGCCGATAGAACCCTTCTGCTCGCTGGATAACCAGACACCGAACGTCCTCATCGGAGAAAGCGTAACAAAAGCAATCACCGAGGCGATGGCGCCGATGATCACCTGCCCACCCCCGAAACACAGACCGACGGTCGTCATGAGCCACAGCGTGGCTGCAGTCGTGACGCCTGTCGCGACATCGCCGCGCCTCAGAATAGCACCGCCGCCGATGAAGCCAACGCCGGTCAAAATGCCAAGTGGCAATCTCAGGGCGTCCATCGATCCATTCGCCGCCTGACTTGTCGACAGGAGCAGATTGGCCTGAATCATCGAGATGCACGCCGCCATCCCGACCAATACCGTGGTCCTGAGGCCTGCGGCATGACCGCCACGCTCGCGGTTGATGCCGATAAGGACGCCGGCAACCAGAGTGGCGGCGATCCGCAAGCCAATATCCGGCCAAGTGCGTGTAATCGGCATCAGCTCGTCGAAGAATTTCATTGGTGTCATCGTTCGGGCTGTGATTGGGCAAATGGACGCCGAGGTGTAACAGCGCCGCCTGTTTTATCAATGATGCGCATGATGCTCGTTGCGCTTGCGCGTTGCAGCAGCTTTCTTCGCCGAAGCGGATCGCTCTTCCTTCGTTCGTGCAGCAGACGCTTGGCCTCCTTTGCGGCCACCTTTTTCCGAAGAGGCATGGCTTTCTGCATGACCGCGACCCGAGTCGGACTTGTTGCCGCCACCGCTCTCCTTGTTCACGGTCGCCCAGGCGCGACGTTCGGCCTCCTTCTCCGGGACGCCGCGCTCCTCATAGCCTTCTTCAATCTGTTCAGCTTTTCGTTTCTGCTTGTCCGTGTAAGCGGACTTGTCGCCACGGGGCATGGAACATCTCCCTAAGGTCATCAGACGCAAAAATAACTGCGAAACCATATGAAGTTCCGCGATGAGAGCCTGAGCAAGCGGGATCAAAAGCGATCCTTGGCGTAACGAAAGGATGCCCTAATTTACCTGTCCGGCGGAGACATTCCCCAGCCAAAATCAGGAGGAGATCTGATGAATAAAGAGGAAATCAGCAGACAGGCCTACGCACGTTGGGAGGCCGAGGGCCGGCCGGATGGCCAGCATGAGCGGCATTAGCGTGAAGCTGAGGAGGCGACGCAATTGAACACCCTGCCGAAGACGTGGTCTTCCGACCATGCTAGAGGGGTATCGCCTAAAACGAAAGTGTCGACAAGCAAACCGGCAAAGCCGGCCCGCGGCGGAGCAAAATCGAAGGCCGGCGATCAGGCGAGCGCTCTATAGTCGCGAGAAATTTGTGATCTATCCGCCCGACAGCGAGATGTCGGGCGGATACTGCTACGAAAGCTGGACCAGAAACTATCGCGAGCTTTCAACAGCGCCGCTGGTGTCGGCAGGATCGTAGTTCAGATCGAAGTCTTTTTCGTTTCTCTGGCCCGGCGGTGTCCGATTGACGGTCGCATCCTCGGATCCCGTCACGACAGTCGGCTTGGCACTATGAACGCCGCTTGCCTTCCGGTCCGCTTGAGACGGCGCGTATTGGCCTTTTGCATCATCTTCCGGTTTGCTCATGGTCTCCTCCTGTTGCTGGATCGCTGATCAAAGAATCGGCTTACCGCCCGTGACGGCGATGGTTGCGCCCGACACGTAACTCGACAGCGGATCAGCGAGCATCACATAAGATGTTGCGAGCTCCGCCGGCTGGCCCGGCCTCTGCATCGGGACCTGCTCGCCAAAGTTCTTCACATTCTCATCCGGCATGGTCGACGGAATGAGCGGCGTCCAGATTGGGCCGGGCGCGACAGCGTTTGCACGGATGCCTTTCTCGGCCAGCATCTGCGCAAGACCTGCCGTAAAGTTCTGGATCGCGCCCTTGGTGGTCGCATAGGCGAGTAGGTGAGGGCTCGGGCTATCGGCATTGATCGAGGCGGTATTGATGATCGCGCTACCCGGCTTCATGTGAGGAACAGCCGCCTTCGTCAGGTAGAACATCGCGTGGATGTTCGTCCGGAAAGTCAGCTCCCATTCCTCGTCGCTGATATCGCCAATGTCGGAGAAGCTCGCCTGATGGGCGGCATTGTTGACAAGGATATCGATCCCGCCAAGCTGCGAGACGGCGCTATCGATGATTTCCTTGCAGTGCGGCGCGTACTGGATATCACCCGGGACCAGGATCGCCCTGCGGCCAGCCTTCTCGACCCAGGCCTTGGTCTCCTCGGCATCTTCGTCTTCGTCCAGATAGGAGATGAGGACATCGGCGCCTTCGCGCGCATAAGCGATGGCAACGGCCCGGCCGATCCCGCTATCGCCACCGGTAATGACTGCCTTCTTGCCGGCAAGGCGCCCTGAACCCTTGTAACTTTCTTCGCCGTGATCCGGGAGCGGCGACATGGCATGTGTCGAGCCGGGCATTGGCTGACGAGGTGTGTCAAACGGGGGCGTCGGGTACGTGGTCATCGCTTTTCCTTTTTTTATGCACTACCGATCGCTACTTGCCATCAGCGCTCGTCATCCGGCGGTTGAAATCGCATGACCGCGGGCGGGTTGCAGACCGGTTTCAGAAACAGGAAAACCGATGGCGCAAGCGGAATGTTCCAAGCGTCTTCAAAGAGGTCGTGACATCAGCGGGAAGCGTCCTAAATTATCGGACGGAATGTGCTTTCGGAAAACGAATGGAGAGCCCGGTGACAACACGCATCCTGATCGTCGACGACGAGCCTCTGATCGCGCTGACCGCGGTCGATATGGTGGAGGCGCTGGGTTACGAGGCAATCGAAGCGCATTCGGGAGCGGAGGCCCTCGAAATCCTGGGGAATGGAAGGAAGATCGACCTGTTGATCACTGACCATTCCATGCCGGGAATGTCGGGCGCCGAACTGGTGCTTGAGGCGCGACTGATCAAGCCTGAACTCGCCGTCATTGTCTCTACCGGCTATGCGGAACTGCCGGAGGGGTTTGAAGAGGGGACACAGTTCCTCAGCAAGCCATATTCCGAGCTCGGTCTGTCTGCGAAAATCGAAGCGGCTATCCGGTAGCTTCGGCACATCAGGGAAAGGCGATCGATCCTCGCACTTAGGGAACTTGGCCGCGAATTGGGGGTTCAGCCGATGGCACAAGTCGGAGAGAACCATGACCCTCAAGGCAATCGCATTCAACGGAACGCTGAAATCATCTGGTGGCGACCCCTCTTCCACCGACCGTCTGCTTGGGCTGATCGCCGACGGACTGAAGAAGCATGGCATCGACACCGAGTTGATCCGACTGGCCGACCACAACATTTTGCCCGGCGTTACCTCGGACGAAGGGAAGGTTGATGCATGGCCGGCCATCCGCGAAAAAGTGCTTGCGGCCGATATCCTGATCGTCGGCACGCCGATCTGGATGGGCCAGACCTCGTCCGTCACCAAGCGTGCGCTTGAGCGGATGGACGCATTTCTTTCGGAGACAGATGATCAGGGGAGGATGGTGTCGTACGGCCGGGTGGCGGCGGTAGCGGTCGTCGGAAACGAGGATGGCGCCCACAACGTCTCCGCGGACGTCTATCAGGCGCTGAACGATGTCGGCTTCACCATCCCGGCAAACGCTGTGGCCTACTGGGTTGGGGAGGCAATGGGGAGCACGAATTTCGTCGACCTGGAAGCGGTCCCTGACGCCGTCACCACCATGGTCGATATGTTGGTACGCAACACGGTTCATCTGGCAGGCTTGCTGAAAGCCAGCCGGTATCCCGGCGAACAGAAGGATTGATCCGATGTCTACAGACAAGCCCCGTCTGGTCGGGTTGAACCATATCGCGCTCGGGTCTCTTCTGTGTTTGATGGGTTCGCTCGTCGCCTTCACGGTCGAAGTCCTGATCGCAGGGCGGAATATGCTGCGACAGATAAGAATGAATAAGGATGTATCTGACTGACCATTGCAAGCCGACTTCTCGATTCCACGGAAGATGGGCTTACGATCAACGAACCTGCCAACGACTGGCCCGCCGCTACCCGATCGTTCGCATTTAATTAAGTTTGTTAGCAAAGACTGTTGTCCGAGGGAGCGCTACGATATGATCCAAGTCTTGTCCTCGCGGCGGAGATTTCATGCTAACGATCAATATCTCTTCCCTAGAAAGAGACCAGGACAGCCCTAATCAGGAGAGCCTTTCTGCGGCGCCGCTACTCAAAGGCTGGGCCGTAGCCGACGAAGGACCTTGGATGCACTGCTGGTTCTACGGACATCCGGAGATTCAGGACGGTACGCATGGCCACACGTTGAACATCCTGGAAATCGATGCCGCCGTTCCCCCGCGTTGGGCAAAGACAGAAGACCGGCTGTATCGCCTCGGCATTTTCTATCCACCGGCGGAGCGTGAGATACGATACTGGGTGTATAAGCAATCTGGTCTAAGTCCTGTGATGCCGGATGGCAGTGACGATATCGAGGCTATGGTTTCGTTTCTTCGTTCAAGCGGCCGCATCCGCAGATCAACCATCGATCGCTTGGAACGTGCTTATCTTGAAGAGCAGGACTCACCGCGAACTGGAGCGTGATCTCGACCTGGACAACCGAGGTCAATCTCCGCAGAGGCCTGATCATGCGGCTGGCTAAAATGCTTTGTCCGGGCCACATCCGGTCGTAGAAACCAAGTTGCCCGCAGTCCCATCTCAACCGACCTACGCGATACGTCGTCGGGCCTCAGCGAGTGTTCGCGGACGGTCTGTGGAAACAAGGTTAGAGACATGTTCGTGCAGGACTTGCATATTGATACGCTGAAAGTGAAGCCGAGAAATTTTCAGTAGACCCATTCGAGACACAAGGGCCTTCGGTGCCTGCTACCTCCGAGACCCACCGACGACATCGCGTGGATTTTGCGACTCTCCCACGCTTACGGTTAAGTTATCAGTGATGGGACCCACAGTTTCTAACTGGAGATAAAGCATGTTCACCCACGTCATGATTGGCAGTAACGACCTCGAGCAGGCTAGACGCTTCTATGATGCCACGTTTGCTGCGTTGGGAGGAAAGCCCGGCGAGATGGATCAGAGAGGCAGGCTCATCTACCTTCATGAAGGCGGTCGGCTGATGATCACGAAGCCGATTGACGGTAAGCCAGCCACCGCTGCCAACGGTGGGACTATCGGGATCGCAGCCGCCAGCCGAGTTGAGGTCCTAGCGTGGCATGCCGCAGGAATCGCCCATGGTGGCACCGCAATCGAGAGCCCTCCTTCGGAGCGTCCAAACGGGGCATTCGTGGCATATCTTCGGGATCCAGAGGGAAACAAGCTCACCGCTAGGACCCAGCCGACCGGGTAGGCGAAGCCTGGAAGCGCATCGTGTTCGTTCTAGGCACTCAGCCAGGCATCACGATCTTGATGGGACGCGACCCGACAGGCGCGCCCGTGGCTCTGTCGATCATCATCGGATCGATTTCCATGCCTGTGCCTTCATCGAAGAAACGGGTGAATTCGCCACCGCCACGATGTTTTCCGCCCCAAGCCGCAAGTGCGAAAAGGACTGGGAGAAGGTCCTGCCCGGCAGGGGTGAGTAAATACTCGTCGCGGGGAGGGCGTTCCGAGTAGCGTCGTTTCTCGAGAAGTCCTTCTTCCGTCATGGTAGCCAGCCGTGTTGCCAGCGGTGTCGGCGCAATTCCGAGGTTTTTGCGGAATTGGTCGAACCGCGTGGACCCGGCGTGGGCGTCGCGCATGATCAGCATGCTCCATGCATCGCCCACGATGGCGAGGCTCCGGGCGATGAGGCATGGCTGGTCCGAAAGATTTTTCATGTCGCTCTCATTTCGGTAGTGACCTACTCTTAGATTGATAGTAACTCTTTGTCCATCGACATTCCAGCGTAGATCTCTGTTGGCCGTCGAAAAAAGCCGATGCCGAACCCCATCAGGAAGACGACGATGAAGTTCTATCTCTGTAAATACATACCCCCGCGCCAGGATTTCCTCGCAACGATGACGACCGACGAAAAGACCTGCATGGGTCAGCACGGCGCTTATCTCGACAGGCTTCTCGAGGAGGGGAAAATCGTGGCGCACGGGCCTGTCATGGACCCCGCCGGCGGTTACGGCGTCTCGCTCTATCAGATTGAAGACGACGAGAATATCGAGGCGCTGACCTCGCTTGACCCGATCGTACAAAACCGCTGGCCACTACGAGCACCATCCGATGCTCCACATCAAGCATCGCGGCTAAGTCCGCAAACCCCATGTATCATCCTGAAACCGATCATCGGCCGTCATTCGACCGCCGGAAGGAACCCCTATGACCATCGCACTCATCACCGGAGCGTCCAGCGGGATCGGCTCTGTCTATGCAAGACGGCTAGCCGCTCGGGGAAACGACCTCGTCCTCGTCGCCCGCGCGACCGATCGCCTCGAAACGCTGGCGGCCCAACTTCGCCGTGAATATGGCATCGCCGTCGAGAACATCACGGCCGACCTCACAGACCCGACACAACTCGGCAGGGTCACTGAGCGCCTGAAGGCAAAGCCCTCTATCGACATTCTCGTCAATAATGCCGGGGCGGGACTGCTCGGCGGATTCACGTCGGCCGATCCTGTGGCGATGGAAACACTGCTTCGCCTGAACGTCGTCGCTCCGACGCTACTGGCTTCCGCGGCAATCGCAGGGATGGTGGAGCGGGGCGGCGGGTCGATCGTCAACATCGCCTCGGTGCTAGCACTTCTTCCAGAACATTCCGATGGGATTTACGCCGCCACGAAGTCCTATGTCCTGACCATGTCACAGAGCCTAGCCGCCGAGGTCTCTCCCAAGGGCGTTTACGTCCAGGCCGTTCTGCCCGCCGCGACCCGTACGGAAATTTTCGAGCGGGCGGGAGGAGACATCAGCCGTATCCAGAATGTCATGGAAGTGGAAGACCTCGTTGACACGGCGCTGATCGGGTTTGACCGGAAGGAACTGGTGACGATCCCGCCCGTGCCCGATGTCGCCACATGGGATGCCTTCGAGCAGGCGCGTGGTGTCTTGGCCGCGGGCTTCAGCAACTCCGAACCCGCCGCACGATACCGCTCCAATCCATGACACTTCGACCTCGCGGGGACCGCTTGCAACTCCCACGCCATCAACACCGCCCTGCATCAGGTGAACGAAAGGAATTTAAATGAACACGAACAATCGTAGCGTCGCCGTCGTCACAGGCGCAGCATCGGGAATCGGTCTTGCTACGGCCAAGGCCCTGGTGTCCGCCGGCTACCAGGTCTTTGGAACCAGTCGGAAGGCGAGGACGGGAACGGTCGCGGGGATCACGATGCTCGAATGCGACGTGACCGACGGCGCTTCGGTGGCTGCGATGGTCGCCGAAGTCGTCAGCAGCGCGGGCCGCATCGACGTCTTCGTCAACAACGCGGGCGGTGCCCTCATCGGTGGTGCCGAGGAATCTTCCGTCGAACAGGCGCAGGCTCTCTTCGATCTTAACGTCTTCGGGGTCGTCCGGACGACCAACGAGGTCCTACCTATCATGCGCAGGCAGCACAGCGGGCGCATCATCAACATCAGCTCCGTGGTCGGCTTTATCCCCAGCCCGTTCAGCGCGCTCTACACCGCCACGAAACATGCCGTCGAGGGTTACTCGGAGTCTCTCGATCACGAAGTCAGATCGCTCGGTATCAGGGTTCTCTTGGTGGAGCCTGCCTTTACCAACACGGCGCTCGACCACAACGCGACGCAGCCCGACCGCATGACGAGCGTCTACGACGCGGGCCGCAAGACGACGGAAGCCGTGTGGAACAGCGCCATCAAGGCTGGCGATGCGCCGGAGCTTGTTGCGGAAGCCGTCGTGAAGGCGGCAAGGGACAAGTCACCTAAGTTGCGCTACCCCGCCACCAAGGCGGCGCGACAACTGCATTTCCTGCGCCGCTTCGTACCCGCCAGCGCGTTTGACAAGAGCCTGCGCAAACAGATGAAGCTATGTGCGACGAACTGAGCGGATGGCTGAGATTGTGGGCTTTGTTGGCCACAAGATGGGCGGTCGTCCGGGAGAGAACTTGATGCAGCGGCGACCAGCTTCTCCAGCCGTTCAATCCGCTCATCCTTGCGGACTTCACGAAGCTGGTTCGTCTATCGGCGTTTCAGCCGGCCCTAATTTATCCTCCGGACGCCCGCTTGACTCTTTCCTGGCAACGGAACAAAAAGAGAACCTCCATATTTTGAGGGGCATGAAGTCCCGTGCAACGCGAACTGAGGAGGTCCGTGAACGATGTCGCGCGCCCATAATCCTCGGGTCATCGAGGAGCTGAGAGACCGCATCGCCCACCTGGAGGGCAGTGCGGCTAAGAAAGCCATTGTGCTGCCCTTCGGCGTTCGCGAGATGGACGAGCATCTACCGGGAGGCGGGCTAGCATACGGCGCTCTTCACGAGATTGCAGGCGGGGGAGCCGGCACGGTCGATGGAGCCGCAGCGGCATTGTTCGCCGCCGGCATCGCCGCGCGCTCGAAAGGCAAAGTGCTCTGGTGCCTGACGAGGCCTGACCTCTTCTTCCCCGCTATTGCCCAGGCCGGCTTGCATCCTGACCGTGTGATCTTCTGCGAAGGCGACAAGGAGGAGGATGTCCTGGCTTCCATGGAAGAGGGACTTTCCTTTGGTGGGCTGGCAGCAGTGGTCGGGGAGCTGGTGCGATTGCCGATGGTGGCATCCCGGCGGCTGCAGCTGGCTGCCGAGAAAACCGGGACCATGGGGCTCGTTGTCCGCAGGTGGCGGCGGCAAACGGAGGCGTCGGACTTCGGCAATCCGACAGCTTCAACGACACGATGGAGGGTGAGCGTGCTGCCTTCGGAGGAGTTGCCAGTCGCGGGCGTCGGCCGCCCACGATGGCTGGCCGAGTTGATGCGCGTGAAAGCAGGCGAGTGTGCTGAGTTTGAAATAGGAGCCTGTGATGCCAAGGGTCGTCTGTGTCTATTTCCCCACTCCGCCAACAGACCGGATAATCGACATGGAGAGGGAGCCGTGCCAGCTGATCAGCCGCTCGTCGTCATTTCCAAATCGGGGTCGAAATGCTGGATCTCGGCTGGCCCGCAGGACCTTTCTAGAGTACGAGGCTGACCTCCAGAGTGGAACCATCCTCAGGGCCATTGTCGTGATCGAAATGGACGATAAAGGCCTTGTCTCTCACGTCAGCGTGCGGATTGAGCCCCTTGGGGCCGCGTTGGCGATCGCCGAGAATTTAGGGCCGATCGTTCACTCGCTCGCAAATTGATATAGCCGAGAGACACCAATAGGGACTAAGTGGGCAGTAGGCCGACCTCGATAAAGGCTTCGATCGAGGCATCAAAAGTTTCGAGGTCGGTCTGCCCGCGGGCGATTAACTGGGCACCTTCCACCGCCGAAAATATTGCTAAGGCTCTCTTTTCCCGATCTTTTGTCGAGCCATCGAAGCCGCTGGCTGTAAGAAGCCTCTCCAGCCAACCGATGTTAACGGTCGTAAACCGTTTGACTTCTATGCGAACGATTTCGGGCAGCTCATCAAATTCGGCGATCATGATCCCGCACAAACACATCCTATTGTCTCGCTCGAGTGCGGCCCGGAAAGCGTTCGTGTACGACCGGACCGTTGTTTTGATCGAAGAGCGGTCTAGTGGCAGAGAATCTAGGAACTCTAGTGCTTCGTCCGCATACTGCCTTGCAAGTGACGCGCCCAGGTCACCCTTGGTCGGGAAGTGATAGTGGACGCTCGCGCTCTTCACCCCGATTGCTTTCGCGATCTCGCGAAAACTGATCGCGCTGTATCCGTGTGTCTGCACGACAGCTTTTGCAGCTTCCATAATGTTGGACCGGGTATCTGCACTCATCTCAAAAATCCCTATTGATCGATAGATAGATGATTTGATCGCCGCGCTCAAGAGTTGGAATGTATCTATCGATAGATAGGCAATTGACATAGGTGCATATGCACGCTAATTGCCTATCTACCGATAGATAAAAAGGAGTGATCGGTTATGAAAATCTATGATCGTTCGGGCTTCCCGAACCCGGCCCGCATTCGCATCGTCCTTGCCGAGAAGGGGCTCGACGCTGAAGTCGAATTCGTTCCCGTCGATTTGATCACAGCGGAACACAAGCAGGAAGCTTTTCTTGCACTAAATCCATCAGGTGTGGTCCCAGTGCTTGAGCTCGACGATGGCACCTTCATTTCTGAAGCAACTGCAATCACCGAATATCTCGACAACCTTGATGGCAAACCACGCCTTACCGGGAACACGCCTAAGGAAAAGGCTCTGATCCATATGATGCAGCGCCGCGCGGAGGCCTACGTTCTGGATCCCGTGGGCATCTTCTTCCACCACGGCACTCCGGGCCTGGGTCCCGATTTGCAGGCATTCAAGAGCCCGGAATGGGCGGGCCGCAAAGAATGGGCCGACCGAAATCGTCTGGCCGTCGAGAATGGATTTCGCTATTTCGATGGGGTGCTCTCGAAGACGGCTTTTGTCGCTGGCGATACGTTCTCGATGGCGGACATTACCCTTTTTGCAGGGCTTGCCTTCGGCGACGCGGCAGGCGTGCATGTCGGCAGCGAACTTGTAAATCTGAACAGCTGGCGCGGCCGTGTGGCGGATCTGCCGAGTGTCAAGAACCGGTCCGGGCAAGCTTTCCTTGCAGAGGACGCCACTCGCCTTGGCTTCTGAGGTTTGGTTGCCGAAGCAACTGCCCACGTCCTAAACGTAGAGATTTGATCATGACTCAACACGACAATATGGCTGCCTCGCGCCGCAACCTTCTGAAAGGTGCAGCTTCGATGGCGGTGGGTGCAGGGGTGATCGCAACCGCCGCATCGGCGAACGCGTCCTCCAAAGGCAATACCAAAATCAAGGTGAAGGCAAAGACGTCGTCCACCATCACCACAGACGATGGTACCCAGATCTATTACAAGGATTGGGGAACTGGCCCTGCCGTGGTTTTTTGCCATGGGTATCCGCTCTCGTCTGACGCATGGGAAAATCAGATGTTTTTCCTGGTCCAGCACGGCTTCCGTGTCATCGCTCACGATCGTCGTGGGTTCGGACGTTCAAGCCAGCCTGCCGACGGGTACGATTACGATACTTTCGCAGACGATCTGGCAGCACTCCTTGACGCTCTGGATGTCCGCGATGCCGTACTGGTCGGTCACTCGATGGGCGGGGGAGAGGTTGCCCGATATCTCGCGCGCCATGGCGAAGATCGGGTGAAAAAGGTGGCGCTGGTCGCAGCAGTCACCCCTTTTCTGCTTAAGACTGCAGACAATCCGAATGGTGTCCCCAAGGAGTTCTTTGACACCTTCCGCTCGGCTGTCGTGTCGGACCGTTCACAGTGGAACCGTGACGTGTCGATGCCCTACTACAATTTCAACAGGCCAAACGCCAAGGTCTCCGAAGGAGTCCGTGAGGAATACTGGCGACAGGGTCAGGCAACCGGCATGATGGCCGCCTACCACGCTCTCGGCGCTTTTTCCGAGACTGACTTTCGGACAGATCTCAAGAAAATCTCCGTTCCGACGCTTGTTGTTCATGGAAGCGACGACCAGATCGTCCCGATCGAGATCTCTGGCAATATTGTCATGAACTACCTCAAGAACGCAACCCTCAAGGTCTATGATGGAGGTTCGCATGGCCTCATCCTGACCGAGAAGGAAAAGCTAAACGGCGATCTTCTTGAATTCGCTCGCGCGTAATGGCTAGAAATAGGCCCCGGCAAAAGCCGGGGCCTATTTTTCACGATGGCTACTCGAGTAAGTTCAGTAACTACTCTCAGAGCTTGAGAGAGCAACGGCAATTTTTCCGTAACCTCCGGATGCCTCTCGTAGTGACTGAAGCCCACTATTAATGTCGTCTACGGATCCGTTCACGGCTTTAGCGATCAATGGACGAACGACACCTTCGCTATGCCACCGCATTGATGCCTCCATCCCCGTGCTTAGGAAAACCTGAGCATCGCCATCGATGAGTTTGCCTTCGCCGAAAAAGCTCAGAACATTCGCATTGATGTTCGTCGCTCCCTTCGATGCAAGAATTTGGTCGACCCGACTCTCTGTGACGGACGTACGCGTCGTTCGACCTGGACCGACGCCGAGGACAACCCATCGTCCGCCAGGCCGCACAAGATGGGCCGTCTGTTCGAAGCTCGTCTCAGAATAGGTAGCATCGAATGCAATATCGAAACCCTCTCCCTTTGTCAGGTCCACCAATTGGTCTGATGCATCGGGCGACTTGTAGTCGATGACCGCGTGAGCGCCGCAATCACTTGCGGTTTGTCGATTATGGTCGGTGCTTGCACTACTGACGACGAGGCCTGCACCCAACGTCCGCGCTGCCATCTGCACAGCAAGGTGGCCAACACCACCAGCGCCGCCAGGAATGTAGATTGTCTCGCCACCCTTTACGTGTGGCTTGAGACCAAGGTAGGCAGCAAGGAAACAGATAGGCAAGACTCCAGCGTCCTGAAAAGATATTGCCTCCGGCTTCTTGGCAGCAAGGTAGCTTCTAACGACGGCATATCCGCCCTGGCCACCTGTCGCCCAACCACCATGGCCGTCGCAGTCCGCCATTCCAACGACGCTGTCGCCAATTGCGAAATCTGTCACATTCCGCCCCTTGGCGATCACGACCCCGGCGACGTCGAAACCGAGGGCGACGGGCGGCTTATTGCCGAAGAAGTTCAGGTCAGCAAGTTTGAATTCCAAAGGATTCAAGGACGAGGACAATACTCTTACGAGAAGCTCATTGTCCTTCGGTTGTGGCACCGGGCGTGCGAAGGATGTTAACGGAAAACCGTTGCCATCGGAGATATATCCGATCGCATCATAGGTAGCGGGTATGTCGATCAATTAAACCTCGAAGTTTTATGGTAGCTTTACTCTGTCCGGCGAATTAGCAGGCTGCCTCGCCGGACAGCTCTGTCACGGCAAGTATCGGATAATGTCGGTAGGACACTTGCAAAGATTTGAGACGTCATCGGGGTCTCGCCAATGTGCACATCCGTTGGCTTGGCCTAATGCGAAGGATGAGACGCGAGGCGTCTCGATAGACACACCTCTATTCTCTATTGCTGCCGCGGCTCCCGCCACGATGATACCCCCAAATGTGACCCCGACGATAAATGCATCGAGGACGGAAAGTTGAAGATCACGAATCCTTTCGAGGTACGGAGCATCCAACTCACCGCGGCCACGCAGCCCTGCCCGCTCGACACCAAAGTCATGCTCTGGTGCGTTTGAGTAATCCCTTCCGTGACCGTGGACGGATGAATTTTCTGTTGGAGCTGCCCATCCAAGAAATCGTGAAAGGCGCGGTGTCACTACGTCTTTTCCTCTAAAGCAACTTGAGCGGTTCGGGGATTGCGAAGGTCAGTGAGACTGCCTGACGTCATCTGTCAGCGCTTAACGACTTCAAATCTAGGGAGAGTAGCTGAGCTGTGTTCCACCCCAGCATTGGCCGCGCCACGATCGACTGGCGGCCGGATCTTGAACCATAGAGCATAGAGTGCTGGCAGCCCGAGCAGCGTCAGAACTGTTCCGCCAAACGTGCCGCCGATTAGTGTAAAGGCGAGTGACGACCAAAAAACCGAGAAGGTCAGGGGAATGAATGCCAGAACTGCGGCGAGCGCTGTAAGGATAACGGGTCGGGCGCGTTGCACGGTCGCCTCAACAACAGCATCAAACGGCGACAGGCCCTCATGCTCGTTGGTGTGGATCTGGCCGATGAGAATCAGAGTGTTGCGCATAATGATCCCTGCCAAGCCAAAGAAGCCCAGTATCGCATTGAAGCCGAAGGGTTGGTCGAAAATCAGCAGCGTGGGAACCATGCCGACCAACGCGAGCGGTGCGGTCAGGATGACCATGAACATGTGAGAGAACGAACGCACCTGTATGATAATCACAGTCAGCATCAACGTGAGCATGATCGGAAAAACCGGAATAAGTGCCGCATTTGCCTTACCGGCCTCTTCGATCGAGCCTCCGGTTGCAATCTGATATCCGGCAGGAAGCTGCTCAGTTATCCCCTTTAGATTTTTGAGGATCTCCCCGGAAACATCGGGTGGCTGCTGATCTTCTGCAACGTCGCCTTGGACAGTCATCGTGGGCATCCGATCACGACGACGCATGATGGGTTCTTCCATCTGGACCTCCATACGTCCGATCTGTTCCAATGGAATCTTTTGACCCGAGCTTCCAACCAGCACGAAGTTTCCAATTTTGGACGGATCAAGCCGCTCGCTCCCGGAGCTACGGGCGACGACATCAACTGTCCGAATATCCTCACGCACCTGAGTTATTGTGGCGCCCGTGAGATAAAACTGAAGTTGTTCCGACACATCGTGCGAGCTCAGGCCAATCGCCCTGAGCCTGTTTTGATCCAAGACAAAATGGATTGAAGGAACCTGTTGGCCCCAGTCGAGGTTCACTTGGCGCATGTGGGGGTTGGCGTCCATGACGGACTTCACTTGGCTAGCGATATCGCGGACCTTAGACAAGTCTGGCCCAGATATTCTGAATGCGACGGGAAACTGAGTATAGGGACCGAACGTAATCTGATTAGCCCGGATCTTTGCTTCGGGTGCCAGTCCTTCAGCTGCGGCCTGACGAACCTTTCGCTTCAATATATCTCGGGTTTCGGGATTTTTCGTAAGAACGACAATCTTGGCGAAGGACGGATCGGGTAGTTCGGGAGATATCGCAAGGTAGAACCGGGGTGCGCCTTGCCCAATATAGCTGGTGACTATCAACGCCTCAGATTGGTCCTTCAGCCAGCTCTCAATCCGTTCAACGACCATTGTCGTTTTACCGATAGCAGTGCCGTATGGCATCTGGACTTCGACGAACACCTCGGGACGGTCAGAGACCGGGAAGAACTGCTGCTTCAAAAAGCCCATGCCGACAACCGCTGTGACGAATACACCGATCACGGACGAAACAACGATGAGCTTGAAACGGACGGCTTGGCTTATCAGCCTCCTTAGCCGGTTGTAGTTTGGCGTCCCGTAGATCGCCGCATGGCCACCGACAATCGGTTTGATTTCCGGGAGCAGTTTTACCCCTAGATAGGGTGTAAAGGCGCCTGCGACCAACCAAGAGGTGAGTAGGGCGAAAAATACGATCCAGAAGATGTTGCCGGCATACTCTCCAGCACTCGACTGCGCAAAGCCGACGGGCATAAGCCCGATCGCTGTTACGAGCGCGCCCGCGAGGCGAGGGGAGGCGGTGTGAATCCAGGCTTCTCCAGATGCTCTGATTCGGTCAAAACCCTCTTCCATCTTCACGACCATCGTCTCGATAACGATGATAGCGTCATCGACAAGGAGACCAAGAGCTAGGATTAGAGCGCCCAGCGTGATTCTATCGAAGTCTCGTCCGGTCACCTGCATAATGATGAACACGCCAGCAAGCGTTAGCGGAACTGCGGCTGCGACGACTACGCCCACGCGCCATCCAAGGCTCACAAGACTGACGAAGATCACAACCCCTAAAGCCACGAAAAATTTGAGCATGAATTCGTCGATCGACTCGGCGATGTTTACTGCCTGGTCAGTGATCTTGATCAGCGACATGCCAAGCGGAAGGTTGGCGGAAATCGCTGAAACTTCTTTCTCGAGCGCTCCGCCTAACTCAAGACCATTCCAACGGTCTCGCATGACAACACCAAGCTCTAAGGTTGGTTCACCTTGATGCCGAATGAGAAAGGTCGCCGGGTCCTCGTATCCGCGTTTGACCTCGGCCACGTCTGATAGTTTGAGGATACGCCCTTGAGACACGATCGGAGTGTTACGGATAACGTCTAGATCGTCAAAGCTTCCCTGCACCCTCACCTGAACTTCGGGGCCGTTGGTCTGGATAGAGCCTGCTGGCGTTACGAGGTTTTGATTTGCAAGAGCCTGAAAAATCTGTGACGGGACCACGCCAAGGGTGGAAAGCCGGTCGTGCGAGAACTCGATGAAGATCCTCTCTGGACGCTCTCCAATTATGTTGATTTTCTTCACTCCAGGAACGTGAAGTAACCTTTGCCTGAGTGTCTCGGCCTCTCGTGCCAGAACGCGCGGAGGCTCATTCTTCGCCTTTAGAGCATACAGGGCGAAGGTCACGTCAGAATACTCGTCGTTCACGAAAGGCCCGGCGACACCTTGGGGCAGCTTGGAGTCCTCGTCCCCCATTTTTTTTCGAGCCTGATAAAACTGTTCAGCTACTTCCGATGGCGGCGTGTTGTCACGCAAAGTCAGCGTAGTGAAGGCCAGACCAGGACGGGTGAACGTCTCGGCGCGATCATACCACTTCAGTTCTTGCAGCCGCTTCTCAATTGGTTCCGCCACTTGGTCCTGCATTTCCTGCGCAGTCGCGCCAGGCCAAGCTGTGATGACCGTCAACACCTTGATTGTGAAACTCGGATCCTCGGCTCGACCGAGCTTAAGGAACGCGAAGCCGCCGGAGGCGGTTATCACGATGATTAGGAAGAGCGAGATTGCACGCTCGCGGACGGCCAAGGAGGAGAGATTGAAGCTCACTGGAGATCTCCCTGCGCAACGCGAACCTTTTGATCCTCACGAAGAAGATGAGCACCAAGGGCGACAAAGCGATTGCCTTTCTGCAAACCCTCGGAAATAGCCGCACTCTCAGCATCAAGGGAGGCAACATGGACGGTGGTGAAATGCACTGTGTCGTCATTGGCAATAAGCCAGACGCCTGGGCCTTTTCCTGCGTCAAAAATGGCGGATAGCGGAACGCGAACGAAGGGCAGCGTAGCCGGCTCCGGAATTGTAATGTTGATAGTTGATCCAATAGGTGCTGATGCAGCGGCGCCATCCAGGACATAACGCGCCTCGAAGGTCCTGGTGGATGGGTCGGCAGAATTTGCGAGCTGACGCAAAGTTGCATCGCCCCGGTCATCGCTGTTGAACACTACAGCATGGGCTGTCGATCCGACCAACGGCAGAAATGTCTCTGGCAGGTCGATTGAGGCTTCTCGTGGGCCGGCATGGGCCAATCTGACCACTGCTTGCCCGGCAGCTACGACTTGGCCCGGCTCAACGAGTGTTTCGAGCACCGTTCCGTCAGAGTCTGCGACAAGCTCGGAGTAGCTGGCCGTGTTCTCCGTAACCCTGACTTGGGCTTCAGCGGCATTGAGCTTCGCAAGGGCGACATCTGCGGCTGCTTTCGCCCTGCTATAATTCGTCTCGGATACTGCGCCAGTTGCGACCAGGTTCTTGAATCGGCGTTCGTCGTCTGAAGTCTGGACGACCTCCGCCCTGGCCGCCTCCACTGACGCGCGTTCTGCGTCAATTGCCAGATCGTAATCCGTGTTATCGATCTTGAATAAAAGCTGGCCTTTTCTAACGTTCTCGCCAGTGTCGACGAGGCGCTGCGTGACCTTCCCTGTGACGCGGAACCCAAGGTCACTCTGGACCCTCGCTGTCACCGTCCCTGTGAAAGTTCGCTCTGATCTCTCAGGATCACTGACAAATGCAGACCGAACTAGGGGTGGCTGCAAGCGCGGATCGGATTGGGCCGTTTCGCCCTTGTCGCATGCCTGCAGTCCAACGGCCGACGAAAGGAGAAGCCCAGTGAGGAAGGTAGTTCGGACAAGACTCATAGATTGACGCCCTCAAAGAAAGCGTCAATCATATGACCAGTGACCAAATTGTCAACTGGTCACTATGGGGCGAGGCTTCTTAGAATCAGACTGATGACCTCATTTGATCCATTAGGGACAGCGGCGAGATTATGCTCCAACATCGCAGGGTGGAAGAACGGCTGCATCGCTTGAACAATTGCGCGACAGGTTTCGTCTATTGGGGTCTTCTTCTCGAACTCCCCACTCTCGCGACCGCCGATGATTATGCTCTCGAGAACCTGCTCGAGGCGTTGAGCATGTGCCACGGACGAGGGCCAGTTCTCGGAGGTCGAATGGGTTGCGATGTCGTAGAGTTGGCGGTCGACGAAAAACAACTCAACATTCTTTTCAATGATTGTCTGGAAATATGAGCGAAGCTTATGTGAAGCAAGCCGGTTACTTGAGATTGCCTCTTCCGCAGCTGTGGAGATTTTCGCCAACTGCTGCGAGCATATCGCCTCGCCGATGGACTGTTTGGAATCGAAGAATTTGTAAATGTACGCTTTGGAGAAGCCGATGGACTTCGCCAGGTCGTTCATTGTCGTCTTGCCGTATCCGAAGTGACTGAAATAGTCGTTTGCGGCTGTAACAATTTGATCGCGAATAGCGTGCTCGGAGGGGCCGCGTCTGGTGGTTGCTGAAACTGGATGCTCGTGTGCCATAGTGAAAACGTAACATTAGATTGAGGTCCGCACAACGAGTGACCAATTCAGTCTATGGTATCAGTATGCCATTGGCAAAGCCTTGGTCAGGCCCTCGCGAAGCCGCCGTGCCTCACGTTGACCAATCGCGCCCTCTACTTCCGCCTGCGCTGCTTCCCAGAATGGGCGAGCCTCCAAGAGCTTTTCCATGCCTATTGTCGTTAGACTGAAGGAGTTGCGCCGCATTTCTTGGGGATCCCGGACAGTTTCCACAAAACCGCTCTCTTGAAGCGGGCGAAGGATTCGCAAGAGTGACGTGCGTTCCATAAATAGAGCCTCACCCAACTGATTTATCGTCAGGGGTGTTCCCGCTGCCAAGAACTCAAGGATAGCGAAGTCGCCCGCAGAAATTCCAGTCACCTGAAGGTGCTTTTGATAAATCCGTGCGATGAAACGGGTAAATTGCCGGGCGGCAAGCGAATAACACAAGTCCATAGTTTTTGGTGAGTATTTGCCACCATCTTTGTCGATCATGGGAACCTCTCCAAATCGGCCTTGCTCGTTTCCTATCCGACCTTCTCATCTCGGTCAAAGCTGTTAGCACGATGATCAAAGGGCGGCAGAAAGCACCAAGCTTGCATTCTGGCCACCGAAGCCGAAGGAGTTCGATACGACGTGCGTCAGCACTGCATCACGTCGTCTATTCGCCACGACATCAAGCGGTATCGCCGGGTCTGGCGTGTTGTAATTTATGGTGGGGGGAACGACACCGTCGCGGATGCTTTGCAAAGAGAAAATGGCCTCGATGGCACCCGCAGCCGAGATCGTATGGCCGATCATTGACTTGTTTGATGAGCATGGGATGGCCGGAAGCCGGTCGCCAAAAACAGCCGCCATTGCATTGAACTCCATTTTGTCGTTCTCGGGGGTCGAGGTCCCGTGAGCGTTCACGTAGTCAACGTCCGATGGCTGTAGGCCTGCATCCGCTAGTGCTGCTTGAACCGTCTGTATCGCTGGAAGACCGTCAGGTGACGAACGAGTTCGATGGAAGGGGTCAGTTCTCTCCGCACAGCCACTGACGAAGCCTAGAATCCTTGCGCCTCTCGCGGACGCGCTTTTAAGGGACTCAAGGACTAGGGTTGCGGCACCTTCAGCCATAACGAAGCCGTCTCGGTCTTGGCTGAACGGTTTCGACGCTTGGTCGGGATGTTCGTTCTGGGTGGATAGTGCAGAAAGAAGCGAAAACCGTACCAAAGCTTCCGCACTAACAGAGCCGTCGGTAGCGACACAAAGTGCACGGTCTGTTCGACCCTGGCGGATAGCCTCCACCCCCATCTGGATCGCGGTCACTCCTGATGCACATGCGGTCGATAACGTCACCGGCAGTCCACGGGTACCAAATCTATTTGCAAGGCGCTCAGAAATGGTACCGAATTGAACGGATTCATGAAATTTATGGTCGGGATGTTTACGTACCACTGAGAGAAGGCGGTCATAGGCGTTGGCAAATTCAACATCCATGTCAGATTGATCCGCAAGGGCAAAGCGTGCTGGCCATTCTGGCTCTATCGGAGGTGACGCCAAAAATAGCGGGCCAGTGAAATCTCCCTCTAATCCGGCTTGACCGAGAGCCTCGATAGCCGTCTCCTTGGCGAAGGCATGTGAGCGCTCAACCGCATTTTCGGCGGGCAGGCGAAGAAAATCGACGGTACCGGCAATCCGCGTCTTTAGATAATCCGTACGAAATCGCGTGACCTCTGATATACCTGATACTCCATTGCAGAGCGCTGCCCAGTTGTCTTCGAGACCGCAGCCTAGCGAAGTCAAGACGCCAACGCCTGTGACAGCGATTCTGGGGCGACCAAGACTATCGTTATATTTGAGGGGCATGATCTCGTATTTCCTGGAGGATTATGTTTTCGAACCGGGAGATCGAAGTACTGGCGAATTCTCAATCCCTACTGACCGCCCTATCTGGCGGGGCAACGCCATGAGGTAGCGTAAGCAGGAACATGTGTATATCCACTTATTCCTGCTTACATGTCAACGGAGGGTCAAATCACGCGTGCTACGTGGTCACTTTCCGCTCGAGGTGGCGGCTCTTTCGATAACACGGGCCACGTCTTTAGCGTGAGTCACGAGCGAAGCGTGGCTTCCATCGACTTTCGTCGTTGATGCCTTGATTCTTGACGCGAAGAATTCTTGATCCTTTGGGTCGATGAGCTTGTCCCGCGCACTTATGACGTAGAAATTTGGCTTTGAATGCCAGGCGGCGGCGGTCACCGCTGCCTCAAACGCGGTGTGATTCAAGGGCAACTGGTTCGCGGCCAATGTCTTGGCAACATCGCTTGGGAGATCAGCAGCCACGACCCGCGGGAAAGCTTGCGGATCGATGGATAGATACCCATCTGCGTTCGGGCGAATGCTCTTAACGCCATCAGTTTGCGTTCCGGCTTTGCCGAGAGCCGCTACGGATTCTCCTTTGTCTGGTGCGAACGCGGAAACATAAACCAGGGCCTTTATCTTCGGATCGTTCCCTGCCTGGGTTATGACCACTCCTCCCCACGAATGGCCGACGAGAACGACCGGCCCACGCTGTGCGTCGATTGCCCGTTTTGTCGCTTCGACATCGGCCTCAAGCGACGTGAGAGGGTTTTCTACGAGTGTGACATGGTATCCGTCTTTGCCAAGGATATCTGCAACAGGTCGCCAGCTCGTCTCATCAACGAAAGCGCCGTGAACCAAGACAATGTTTTTGGTTACGCCGTCTGCGAGTGCAGTTGAACTGGTTGTTGAGGCCGCAAGAATAGCAGCGACGCCGGAGAGCAGCATCTTTAACATCGGTATTCCTTCCCGTATCTGTTTATTTTGCAGATGTATCTGCGACTGCGATGCGTCGGACTGAATGGCCGACTGCACGATGAAACAGTAGGAACCGATACCGTGTCCGGATATAGCCCAGAAAACGGATCACTTGATCCATCGTCCAGACATGGCAAAAAGGCGGACCTCCTGTCGGATGTGCTGCGCATCGTGCAGCTACGTGGAGGTGCAGTCTGGGCCGGCCTGTCGTTTGTGGATGAGAATGACCTTCCCTGGCCCTCCGCGCCGACGATCCACGTCGTCACGGAAGGGACTGCTCTTTTTTCGTTGGATCAGAGTGACCCATTCACCGCGACAGCGGGTGAGATTGTCTTGTTTCCACGCGGAGGCATCAAATACCGCATATCAGCTGTCGATCACCTGGAGCCAATCGAGCTAATCAATGCAAGTTTTCACTTCGACAATGCCGGAGTAGCTTCCCCACTCCTCGAACTGTTGCCTGATGTGATCCACATCACGCCATCGATGGACAGTTCATCGGTTTTGATCAAGGATGTGGCGCAATTTCTCGTGCTGGAAACCAGAAGTCCGGAGCCCGGTTTCTCGCTGATGATATCGAGAGTGATCGATATCCTTGTCATCCGTTGCATAAGGACTTGGGCACAAAGCGTCGGCAGTGATGGGTGGGTCGGGGCACTCGGAGACGAAAGAATAAGCCGGGCGGTCGCAGCTCTCCATCGTGAGCCCACCAGAGCCTGGGCCGTTGCGGATCTGGCCGCACTCGCAGGCATGTCACGATCGAGCTTTTCCGATCGCTTTACGAAGCTGGTTGGAGAGCCACCACTTCGTTATTTGCTCGACTGGCGTCTCACCCTGGCTTTCGACATGCTCAACCATACCAATCTGCCGATCAAGAAAGTTGCTTTCGCCTCCGGTTATGAGTCTGAGGCCGCATTCAGCCGCGCATTCCGTTCGAAGTTCGGGTTCCCTCCGGCCGAGCATCGAAGCCGGCCGAAGCTGGCTGTTTGACGATACTGGTCACCCTTTTCAACCTGAGCGCTTTAATAGAAGGTTCTCGACATCTATGAGCTTCTTCCAAGGCGTTCCATTCAAGGCTCGCCCTAGATCCCCGCGAGTATCGATTTTCTTCCCAGACATCCTCATCAGATACTTGGCGGCTCCAATCGCATATATGCTCACCTCCTCGATTGCGTGCTTCGTCCGACCAGCAAAGCCGTGCTCTAAGTTTGCAATCACTCGTACGGTCTCGATCGCGCCTCGATAGTGGCGTCCGAGGTCCAGAACTAAGATCGTCTCGACTTCAACGCTTCCGTCCATTCTGCAGGTCATTTCAATTGTGTGGCCACTGTCGGGGTAACCACCCCGATTGGCGGCCACGACAAAGCACTCATTCTTTCCCCGCGCTGTGGAGATTTTTTTCAACGCGATGGTCAAGGCTTCGTCCGCGTCCGCACCTTCACCTGTAGCCTCTTGCCCACTGTATACGAGACAAACGGATGTCAATTTTCAACTCCGATCATGATGGAAGGTTTTTGCCGATTGTATGGACGCGAGCGCGACCCTGCTGCGGTATTCACCCGGTGTGACACCCAATTCGCGTTTGAAAATTTTGCGATAGGAGTTCTGATCTTCGTAGCCAGACTGATAGGCGATCTGTTCGATCGAAGCGGCAGTCCTTTCAAGGAGCTCTCGCGATCGCTCGATACGGATCCGCTGGCAATATTCTAAAGGAGTCATTCCTGTCGCCCGCACGAATCGCCGTAGAAACGTTCTTTTGCTCATGCGTGCCAGCTTCATAAGATCATCAAGCGTCGCGCTCTTCCATAAATCTTGATGCAGCGCGTGCTGAACCGCAACGATCGCTGGATCACCATGGCTCAGTATGGGCGTGAAACTGGCGTAGTAGCTTTGCGACCTGTCCGCAGGGTCGATCAGCATGAATTTAGCCGTTGCCAGCATGATGTCGGCGCCCAAGAAACGCTCTACAAGCCTCAGGCCAAGCTGTGTCCATGCCATCACGCCTCCGGCCGTGATCAAGTCGCCGTCATCCACCAGTATTCTCGACAGGTCGAATTCAGCCTTGGGAAATTTTCTGCTGATCTCATCGGAGAGGGACCAATGCGTCGTCGCTTTCCTGCCATCGAGCAAACCGGCGGCGCCAAGAACCATTGCCCCTCCACACGCGGAGCAGATGATTGTGCCGGCGTCCTTTTGAGAGCGTAAAAATTGCAGAATTCGCTCTTCATCTCCTGAAGCAGCTCCGCGTGAGATCATCGGAGGAACGACCAGCGCATCAAATGGCGACAGCCAGGCGCCGAACTCTGCAGGGCAAATATTCTCTTGTACAATATGTCCGACGGAGCGCTCCGAATTCATTTCGTTCGCAAATGCCCACATTTCCGAAAGCCCCAAGATCGACGCCTTCGAGGCACCTTCGAGGTCCAACACCGCGACACGAAAATTCCTCACAGATGGCACCTTTGCCCCGAAATCTGTCAATATTGCTACTGTCGCTATTTAGGCAATGGATGGAAGATGGCAATAGGTCAACCAATGGGTCAACGCGCATGAACAACAGCGGGGCTGCTTTCTCTTTCCTGCATGGGGCGTTCGATATCACTGTCGTAAGTGATGGATATCTCACACTCCCGGCAGACATCATTATGCCTGAAGTTGAAGAAGCTGCCCGGCTATCCATTCTCGCTGAGATGGGTGGAGGACACGCAAGCGCTCCGCTCGCGACAAATGTGCCCGTTATCCGCACAGGAGAAGAGCTCGTCCTCATTGATGTCGGATCTGGTCGCCAATTTCAGGATACTTGCGGAGCGTTGCCGGAGAATATGCGGCGGAATGGCATCGATCCAATCGACGTGACAGCCGTTCTTTTTACACACGCCCACCCTGATCACATGGGTGGTATCCTTGATGATCGCGGTAATCTGGTTTTTCCCAACGCGGAGTATTTCCTCAGCAGAGAAGAGTGGGAGTTTTGGGAAGACGACTGCCGGCTTCCCGATCCCCTCAAAGTGTTTGGCCAAGGTGCTCGCTCCAACTTTCGCGCGATCGCTGGGCGCCTCAACCTCATCGAGCCTGGCCAACGACTTCTTGACGGGATGGAAGTGCTTTCGACGCCAGGCCACACTCCAGGCCATGTGTCATTTTCTTTGGACGGACAAGGCGAGCTTTTCATAACCGGTGATGCGCTGACCAACCCGATAATCTCCTTCCAACATCCCGATTGGCGCTTTGGTTTTGATACAGACCATGAAGCCGCAAGCCATACGCGCCAGCAACTTCTGGATAGGCTTGCGTCGACACGAGCCCAGGTGCTCGGCTATCATTGGAAGCGCCCAGGATTGGGGTCTGTAGAGCGCGACGGGGCAGCTTTCAGGCTTTGGTACGAATGATTCCGGGGGATTACTCCCCCGAAATTATCACCCGATACTGTCGACGATTCCGCCCTCGACGCGAAGAGCTGCTCCAGTCGTTGCAGACGATAGCGGCGATGCAACATAGGCCACGAGATTGGCGACTTCTTCGACGCTCGCTGTCCGTTGGATGATGGAAGATGGCCGGTGCGCTTTTACGAATTCGTCGGCGGCCTGCTGCACGGTTGTCTCGCTACCCCCGATCATCTCCTTGACCATTGTCTCAACGCCTTCGGACAACGTTGGGCCGGGAAGCACGGAGTTGACGGTGACGCCTGTGCCAGCCGCAACTTTGGCGAGGCCACGCGCAAGAGCCAGCTGAGCAGTTTTCGTCGTCCCATAGAAAATCATGTCCGCGGGAATGTTGAGACCAGATTCCGAGGATATGAAGATGACGCGTCCCCAGCCGGCTGCTATCATCGCTGGCAGATACGCTCTGGAAAGGCGGATACCCGAAGTAACGTTGACGGAAACAAACTCCTCCCACTCGTCGTCAGTGGATGAGAAGAAATCTTTCCAGGCATACTTCCCGAGATTATTGACGAGCACATCACAGCGCGGAAAACGCTGAACAAGCTCGGCCACGACAGAATTCGAGCTCAGGTCTCCAACAAATGTATGGACGGTAACGCCAGGAGCAAGTTGGCCAATAGCCCGGGCCGCCTCGTCAAGCGATTCCTGACGCCTGCCGTTGATAACAACGTCCGCGCCACACGCGGCGAGTGCCTTGGCAATCGCAAGACCTATTCCTGCGGACGACCCGCTGATGATAGCGAGTTTGCCTTGAAGTTCTAATTTCATGCTCGTTTATCCTCGATAATGCAAAATAAAATGAGCCAAGCACTTAAGACAGTAATCCGATGCTTGGCCGGCCGGTCCCTTGCTCACTTAATCTGAGGACGAGGCATGAACTGCACCAAAGCCGCTGCGTCCTGCGTAGCCGGTGAGAGACGCGTGTTGGTCGTGGAGCCCCCGATGTAGCGTTCCCAAATTTTCCATCCGTCAGCCGTTTTGACCAGTCGATCGCGCATCGGCGAGTAAAGCCAGATACCCGGCAAATCGGCATCGCTCTCCATGACCTGACCTGCCCCGAGCTTAACGGCGTCTTCCGGCTGAGCATGGCGGACGAGAAGATTGTGATAGCGAACTTGAACGCCATCGCCGTCCCGGTCGACGATGTGGTTTGTCGCGTGACGTCCCACACCTGGGATGAGATACGGATAGTCCACTTCGAAGAAGTGCCGGATACCTTCGTGTCCGCGGATCGTTCCATGGAAGTGATAGGCGACGGCATCGGGAGTAAATGACTCGATCATGCCCTCGACATCCCAGGTCTCGAAAAGCCAGTTCAACCGGTTGACGAAGTCGATTGCACTGATGTGGTCCGCTGGGTCGAGAAGCTGTTGCTTCATGATGGCCGGAAAGGCTGCGGTCATAAGATATATTTCCTCTATTAGGTGTGTATATACACATTTAGGGTCGCAATTTGCCGCCCGAGATGTCCCGACAAATTACGTGTTGGACGAGGCTGTTAGCCTCCATCCGGGATTGCCAGGTGGTAATCCCGAAACTCAAGAGCTCGAACGCGCTGAACTGATTTTTCAAACTGGCGCTGGGCGGACAGCCACAGAGGCGAAGCGTCTTTGAGCTTCGCCTTTCCAAATTCGCTCAGCTCGAAGTGGCGCGCACGATCGCCAATCTGTTGCGAACTGAGAACAATGCTATCCTTTATAAGTGGCTTAAGGCTACGCACGAGAGTGGTCCGCTCCATCACCATGTAGCCGGCCATTTCCGAGACCTTCATTCGACCATGATGCTCGAGAACCGTCAGGATCGAATACTGCGAGATCGTCAGACCACTCGGCACCAGGGCAGCATCATACAGACGCGTGATCCATCGGGAGCTTTTCCTCGATGTGAAACAGTAACAAGCATTTGGCCCTATTGCATCTTCCATCTCGCCTTGTTAGTGTGTAAATACACACATGTAAAGTATGTCTTTCGGATTTTGCTGGAAGGCGCGCGACGAACAGTTAGTTGGAGGTGCAAAATGGACGATGGCCCGATCTTCAAGAGCACGCAGGTTGCCGCTCAGATACGAAGCGATGCGATTGATTTCGTGAACCGTATCAATTTTTATTTTGATCGTTGGGAACTCGCAAAACTGCTCAACGCATTTGCGGATGATGTCGTTGTCGATCATCCGCTGGGCCGAAGCGTTGGAAAGCATGAGCTCGAACATTTCCTTCAGGCTTATGAACCGATCACCCTTGGCGTCCGAAGACATAACTGCAACCACGTCGTTGACGTCCTTGATAGCGGGGATGTGCAGGTCACTTACTACATTCTGCTTATCCGCGTTGCTCCCAGCTCAGAAGCTAATGCCCTTAAATCCGCTCCGATGGAAATCATGGAGTTTGATCAGCATTTTCCAAAGCTCATCTCCTACGCAATGGTAACCGATACTCTAGTTCGACTGCCAAGTGGTCACTTCGCGGTGAAGCACAAGCGTGTCGAAAACGTCTCCGAAGACAAGGTTCACCACTTCTAATTTGATCTGCAGGAGGCTTCGAAATCGTCAGCCTGGGTTGCCAGCGGCATAGGGCCAAAAATCACGTGGAAGGAATTTAGATGGTTTTCCAGTCATCGAGCGGGCGTGTTGTTGTTACCGGCATGGGGATCGTCTCTCCGCTCGGGGTTGGCGTTGAGCCGGTGTGGTCCAGGCTGATCTCCGGGGCCAGTGGTCTCATCCGGTTAAGCGACGACATAGTCCCTGACATCGACGCCAAGGTCGGGGGAATGGTCCCTACCATCGGTGAGGATGAGGCTGGTCTCGATATTGATGCGGTAATCTCGACCAAGGACCGGAGAAAGATGGATAGGTTCATCGTCTTCGCGCTTGAAGCTTCGCGTCAGGCAATCGCCCAGTCAGGTTGGGAGGCTGATAGTTCGGTAAAGCAGGAGCGCACGGCAACTGTGATCGCGTCGGGAATCGGTGGCTTCCATACCATAACTGAGGCCGTAAGAACTGTTGACGCTCGTGGGAGCGGCAAGCTCTCACCTTTCACTGTGCCCGCATTTTTGGTGAATCTTGCCGCAGGCCATGTCTCCATCCGATATGGTTTCAAGGGACCGATCGGTGCGCCCGTTACGGCGTGCGCAGCAAGTGTTCAGGCTATCGGAGATGGCATGCGACTGCTGCGAACAGGGGAGGCAGATGTTGTGGTGGCAGGGGGCGCTGAAGCGTGCGTCAATCGCGTCGCGCTCGGAGGTTTTGCCGCCGCACGCGGACTTTCAACTTCGTACAACGACACGCCGCAGAGGGCATCACGCCCATTCGACCGCGATCGGGACGGGTTCGTAATGGGCGAAGGCGCAGGTATCCTCGTGCTTGAAACGCTTGAGCACGCCCTCGCGCGAGGCGCTACACCGCTTGCTGAGATCCTGGGCTATGGCACAAGTGCCGACGCCTACCATCTGACAGCCGGCGCGCCAGACGGAGAGGGGGCTCGCCTTGCGATGGGGAGAGCTTTGACCATGGCGTCACTAGGTGCAGAGGAGATCGGCTACCTGAATGCTCATGCAACCTCGACCCAAGTCGGGGATGCCGGCGAACTTGCTGCAATTCGAACGATATTCGGGGAAGGCGCCGGCCCCGCTATCTCGTCCACAAAGTCGTCGACCGGGCACTTGCTGGGCGCAGCCGGCGGACTAGAAGCAATTTTCACGGCCCTTTCGATCCGTGACGGTGTGCTTCCCCCGACGCTGAACCTTGACAATCCCGATGTGACCGCTGCGGGACTGGATCTCATCGCAGGAAGTGCGCGTCGAAAGCCAGTCCAGTACGCGATGTCGAATGGGTTCGGCTTTGGCGGCGTCAATGCCACGGTAATTTTGGGGCCCGCGCCCATTTGAGCTACGCAGGGATGCCGCCTGCTTCCGCGCCCCAGAATGCGGCGGTCAAAGATCAATGTGAGCATTGATGAGGAGTGGCTGCTCCGCGCAGAAATATCGACGCACACGACCTTGCACGATCCTCGATCTCTTTTGGCTGTAAAAGGGGGGCCTGATTGAGAAGCGACGCCCGCTGCGGCTCCATGATCATCATGCCGCGCAGCATTCCGCAAGCGGCGTGGATATCTTCAAGAGCCAACCCGCCGTCTTCAACTCTTCCCCGAAGCCACGCTTCCATGAAGTCATTCGTGCGGACGATCGCCTTTTCGTAAAAGGCTGCGGCCAACTCCGGAAAACGGTCGGATTCACTAACGATTAACCGCATCAACCGAACCGTACGTTCAGACAGTGTCAGGCTTCCGTAGGCGAACAGTATCCGGATCAGTGCTTCCTCCAATCCCAGCTTATCGAGAACATCGACATCTAGTTTAAGCAGGAAATCGTCAATCCGGGTCGTGACCACCGCCGAAAAGAGGTCAGTCTTCGCCGGGAAGAGGCGATAAAACGTCTTTGTCGAAACCCCGGCTTCCTGTGCAATCGCGTTGATACTGGTTGCCTCATATCCATCGGCACGAAAAGCGCGGCAAGCAACATCAATTATGACCGAACGCGTGGCTTCATCGCAGCGCACTTGCGGGCGACCACGAGGCCTTTTTATAGGTACATCATTTTGGACCATCGGCATTTTCCAAATTCCTGTTGACAGATGTTACATACAACATATTTTGGAAAACCACAATTTTCCAAAATAGCGCAGCTCTCTTCCTGGTGATCCATGACCGATAAAATACGTGTGCTTGAAGCATCTCCCCAATCCCCTAATGCAAAGACAGAGGTCAAATCCTCAGCAGATGCCTCCGAAAGGGCGGACAATCCCGACCCGGCCCGCGGATCCCGAACGAAACTGAAACGTCTTCTACTTTCAATGGGTGCAGCAGTGATGGCTGCGGCAGTTGTCTATTACGGCCACGGTTATTGGACCGTAGGCCGTTTTCAGGTTGAAACTGACGACGCCTACGTCAAAGCAGACAGCAGCGCTATGGCCCCTAAGGTGTCCGGATACTTGACTGATGTATTGGTGGCGGATAACGAGCCCGTAACGAAGGGGCAGCAACTTGCGCTGATCGACGACCGCGATTATCGCACCGCCCTTGATCAAGCAAATGCCGATGTTATGGCAGCGGGTGCCTCTCTCGACGCTGCCCGCGCTTCTCTTGATATCCAGAAGTCGAACATTGCTGCCGCACAGGCCACGCTCGATGTGGACGGCGCTAATGAGGTCTTCGCAGAACAGAACAATCAGCGTTACGCCAGTCTGGCTACCAATGGCTATGCGCCGGTACAGACCGCGCAGCAAGCGGCATCTCAAATCGCCATAGCCAAAGCAACAATCGCGCGTGACGAGGCCGCGCTCGAAACGGCAAAAAAGCAGGTTCTGTTGCTCACCGCACAGGTTGCCCAGGCAGCTGCAGCCCTTGATAGGTCTAAGGCCCAAAGACGGCAGGCAGAGCTCAACCTCGATTATACGAAGATTGTCTCGCCTATGGATGGGGTGGTCGGCAATCGAACGTTGCGCTCAGGGCAATATGTACAGGCCGGCACACAGCTGATGACAATTGTACCGAACAATCAAGTTTATGTGGTCGCAAACTACAAAGAGACCCAGCTGACTGATGTTCGGGTTGGGCAGCCTGTTGAGATCAAAATCGATATGTATCCGGACCGGCTCTATCATGGAAAGGTTGAGAGCGTGGCGCCCGCGAGCGGTCAGGAATTCGCCCTCCTCCCGCCAGATAACGCGACTGGCAATTTCACCAAAATTGTGCAGCGCATTCCCGTCCGTATCGTGTTTGACCCGAACGGTTCGGGCCTGAAAGACTTGCGGCCCGGCATGTCCGTTCAGCCTGCGATTGATATCAGATCGCTGACTGCGAACCAAGGGACAGCGCAATGAGCGGCGATCGTACAGCGCGTGCAAGCGCGAGAGATTGGATTGCGGTGCTTGCCGGCATGGTTGGCGCGTTCATGGCGATCTTGAATATCCAGATTACAAATGCCTCTTTGCTCGAGATCGAGGGAGGAATTGGCACTGGCGTCGATAACGGAGCTTGGATCTCGACATCTTACCTGATTGGCGAAATCGTCGTCATCCCTTTGACGGCCTACCTGAGCACCGTCTTCTCGTTTCGTCGCTATATCCTAGTCAATTCGGTCCTTTTTCCAATCTTCTCCATCGCATGTTCGTTTGCTCACGATTTGGGCACAATGATCGTCTTGCGCGGATTGCAAGGTTTTGCGGGCGGTGTCCTTATCCCCATGGCCTTCACCATGGTTCTGACGAAGCTGCCAAAACCTCAACAACCTCTCGGTCTGGCAATCTTCGCACTGTCCGTTACCTTCGCACCCGCAATTGGGCCAACAATTGGCGGCTTTCTGACAGAAAATTATGGCTGGCAGACGATCTTCTATATTAACGCCGCTCCAAGCGCTGTCATGGCCGCCGCGCTGGCGATAACCCTGTCGCCGTCTCCAATGCGGTTGAGCCTACTGCGTGAGGGTGACTGGCTCGGCATTGTCACAATGACAATAGGACTCTCCGCGTTTCAGACCGTGCTCGAGGAGGGGAACAAGGATGATTGGTTTTCGTCGCCATTCATCGTCAAACTTAGCATCGTCGCAGCAATATTCCTAACCGCATTCATTTGGATTGAACTCACAGTTGAGAAGCCGTTGGTAAAGCTCAGGCTGTTAGCTCAGCGTAACTTTGGGATCGGTGTCCTGGTTAATGTCTTGGTGGGCATAGGCCTGTTCGGGACCGTTTACATTCTCCCGCAGTATCTCGGTCAAGTGCAACGCTACAACGCCGAGCAAATCGGGTACGTACTGGCTTGGACGGGCTTGCCCCAGCTATTGCTCATTCCCTTGGTTCCTCTTTTGATGAAACGATTTGATCCGCGGTATATAGGTTTTGTCGGAATATCGATCTTCGCTGGGAGCTGTTTTCTCAACATTTTCCTGTCTGCCGACAACGCTGGAGATCAGTTCTGGATACCGAACATTATCCGGGCGATAGGACAGGCACTTGTTTTGACCCCAATCACTGCGATCACGACCGCAGGTATAGCGCCTGCAGACGCGGCAGCCGCTTCCGGCCTGACCAACATGCTGAGAAATCTCGGCGGAGCGGTGGGAACCGCGTCTCTCGGCACAATCCTGACCAAACGAGAGCAGTTTCATTCGAACATCATCGGTCAATCCGTGACCCTTGCACGGGACGAGGTTCGCCAACGGCTCGATCAACTGACCGGCTATTTCATCTCTCATGGTGTGACAGACCATGTCGTTGCACAAAGGCAGGCAGTGATCGCCATTGGCCGCGTCGTGAAGAAGCAGTCTTTGATCATGGGATTTAGTGACACGTTTGCTGTGATCGGGACCGTACTGGCTCTCGCAGCACTCACCCTGCTTCTGGCCAAAAGGCCAATGCCGGGTGGCGGAGCGGGTGCGCACTAGCTTTGCATGTCGGCAGTTGGTCGGTTCAGGTCCCCATGGTCCGACCTGACGGAGCCCCGTCTCGTAAGTCGAGGCGGGGCTTTTCTGCCACCATATCTCCCTTGGCAGAAAACCGCACATTATTGGCAGGATGAAGCGCAGCAATGCCGTTGAGGAGTGGCGTTGAAAAAGACAATGCTTGTGGTCATGCGGCGTCACACGACGCCTGGTTCGACAACAAGGCAATCTCATGGAATCGAAGAAACCACTCACCACGGCCGCCGGCGCGCCGGTCGTTGACAATTTCAACATCCAGACCGCGGGTCCGCGAGGCCCAGCCCTCTTGCAGGATGTCTGGCTCATCGAAAAACTGGCCCATTTCGATCGTGAGGTCATCCCCGAACGTCGCATGCATGCCAAAGGCGCCGGTGCTTTCGGCACATTCACCGTTACCAACGATATCACAGCATACACGCGAGCGAGCATTTTTGCCCTAATCGGGAAGAAAACAGAGATGTTCGCGAGGTTTTCGACTGTCGCCGGAGAACGGGGAGCCGCGGACGCTGAGCGTGACATCCGAGGCTTCGCGCTAAAATTCTACACGGAGCAAGGAAATTGGGATCTCGTAGGAAACAACACGCCGGTGTTCTTCTTTCGAGACCCACTTCGCTTCCCCGACCTCAACCACGCCGTTAAGCGGGACCCGCGGACCGGGATGAGAAACCCCGAGACTAATTGGGACTTTTGGACTTCCATTCCAGAATCGCTCCATCAGGTGACTATTGTGATGAGCGAGCGCGGTATTCCAGCGACCTACCGACACATGCATGGCTTTGGCAGTCACACGTACAGCTTCATCAACGGAGCAAACGAGCGCTTCTGGGTTAAATTCACGTTCAGAACCCAACAGGGAATTAAGAACCTCACCGATACAGAAGCGACCACTCTCATTGGTCGAGACCGCGAGAGCCACCATCGTGATCTTTACGACAGCATTGAGAATGGGGATTTCCCGAGATGGACGCTCTACGTCCAGATCATGCCTGAGATCGCGGCAGAAACGCATCCCGTCAATCCTTTCGATTTGACCAAGGTTTGGCCCCACAGGGATTATCCCCTGATCGAGGTTGGGGTGATGGAGCTTAACCGCAATGCAGAGAACTATTTCGCTGAAGTCGAGCAGGCTTCGTTCACACCGGCAGCCGTGGTTCCCGGAATAGGGTTTTCCCCAGATCGGATGCTCCAGGCGCGGCTTTTCTCCTATGGAGACGCGGCCCGTTACCGGCTGGGCGTGAATCATCATCAGATTCCGGTCAACGCGCCAAGGAACCCGCACAACTCTTATCATCGGGACGGCGCTATGAGGGTTGATGGCAATCACGGTTCGACGAAAGCTTATGTTCCAAATTCGTATGGAGACTGGGCAGAGCAGCCTGCGTACCGCGAGCCCCCACTGAAAGTCTCGGGTGATGCAGACCATTGGGATCACCGCGTCGACGTTGACCATTTTGAACAGCCAGGAAATCTGTTCAGGATGATGTCACCTGAGCAAAGACAGGTCCTTTTCAACAATACGGCGCGCGCAATGGAGGGTGTGTCTAACGCTGTCCGCCAACGTCACATCGACAACTGTACAAGAGCTGACCCCGCCTACGGTGAAGGAATCGCTGCAGCTCTTGCGGCTAAACCAGCCCTTGCTGAATAACGTCAAAAACCGTGATCACTGTTGTCTGGCTGATCACCCTCTTAAAAGGTTCTCTCGTATGACCAAGTCAGTCGATATCGTTGCTGGTATCAAAATCCCTGACAGCGCGATGGCGAAAGCCGCTACCGAACTCGTCCAGGACACTGAAACGGATCTGCTTTTCCATCATTCTCGGCGCGTATTTCTGTTCGGAGCGCTGGCCGGTGAGCGCAAAAATCTCAGTTACGACCCCGAGTTGCTCTACATCGGAGCCATGTTTCATGACATGGGCATTATGGATAGATATGCCAGCGACACAGAGCGGTTTGAGGTTGATGGAGCGAATGCAGCGCGTGACTTTCTCTCATCCTACGATGTCGCGGAAAGGGAGGTCGATGATGTCTGGGACTCGATCGCTCTCCACACGACCCCGGGCATTCCGCAACATAAGAGGCCTATCGTTGCGCTCGTGACTGCCGGGGTCGAGATGGATGTTCTTGGAATAGGTTACGACGAGTTCCCCGAGGCGCAAAGGAAAGAGGTCTGTGAATGCCACCCGCGCGGATTGAAATTCAAGCACGGAATCCTGACATCGTTCTGCCTTGGCACCATACGAAAACCCGAGACTACATTCGGTAATGTAAAGGCTGACGTCCTGTCGAAGATGGATCCAAGCTATCAACGCAGAGACTTCGCCGAGATGATTCTGAATTCGCCTTGGGATTCATGAGCTGGCGATCGATCGAAGCGCAAAACGATTGCGATATTCTGTGGGGGTTATTCCTAGTCTTCGACTGAAAACCTGACGCATTCGAGAAGGGCTCCCGAACCCGCAATCGTGGGCAATCACTTTAAGAGGTTGCCCACCGCTTTCCAGCAGGTTCCTCGCAGCGTCGATACGTGCATTTTCCACGAACACGGCGGGTGTCGTCTTGGCCTCATCCGCGAAGATCCTAGCGACACTTCTCTCGCTCACTCCTGCGATTTTGCCGAGATCAGAAACCGTTAATGAAGCACGAAGGTTGCCCATCACGTGCTCCGCGATAATCGACAGTGGAGATGAAGATAGTCCAGAGAGCTCAAGATATGGACTGAATTGCGACTGGCCGCCATTACGTTGCGCGACGACGACAAGCCTTTTGGCGACAGCCAATGCAACCGCGTTACCGTGATGTTCGCGGACAATAGAAAGCGCCAGATCGATACCTGCGGTGACACCAGCAGATGTGATCACTGGACCATCCTGGACGTAGATCAAATCAGGTTCGACGCGAGCCAAAGGAAACCTTTCTGCAAGTCGAGCGGCATTTTGCCAATGTGTCGTCACCTTGCGTCCATTAAGTAGGCCCGCCTCACCGAGGCAGAATGCGCCTGTGCACACCGACCCGTACGTGTTGCTTGTGGCAGCTAAGCGAGTAAGGCACTCAACCAACTCCGAGGACGCTGCCTCGAGAGGTAGTGATGGACCGCCCGCGACAAGCAGAAGATCAAATGGTCCACGGGCGTTTTTGAATCTCAGGTCCGCGACCAATGCCATACCGTTCGATGCTTTTACCTTATCTGTGGATGGACCAATGAGGACGATCTCGTAGCCATCCTGGCCAGCAAGCATTGCCGTGACCTCAGCAAAGACGTCCAGTGGGCCGGAAACGTCGAGGGCTTGTACGCCCTCGAAGATTATCATTCCCACTTTCCTCACCATAATCCTCTCTCAGGTATTCTTTCGCGCCCTTATTTTGTGTTCGGTAAGGGTGCGCAGGAATAATTCTCTGTCAGCTAACAGCATTGCCGCGCTGGCGTTCTAGTACTTGCGGATAGGACCGGCACCACTGGTTAGGTTTGCCGGTCAGATGCCGTCTTTTTCAGTGTCTTCTGGACTGTTCCGAAGCTTATCGTGATGAGGAGACTTCTGGTCTGACTGACCCCGCGGATCTTGACCTATGTCCGACGGGAACTGCATTGCCACCTGGTGCACGGCTTGGTCTGTCCCTGAGGCTTCCTCGATAGTCTTTTTAATTTCGTCCTCAATCGCTTTACGATCGTCCGCAGACATATTGGCCAAGTCGTCTTCCGTCAGGCCTCGTGAGGCCAAATACTGAGCACGTATTTTCTCACCGACATCCATGTTGGCCCATCTATGGATTTCTGCCGCGAGGTCGTCTTTCTCATCAAGATCAGCCTCCGGCGATGGTGTCAGTCCGTCAACTGACAATGACCAAAGTGAATCGGCGAACTTCGAGATCGCGCCACCGGATTCCAAGCTCCCGTGGCTCCGCTGCTTTGGCTGTTCGTCTGAAACCAAAGAGAATGATGATAAATCCTCCGATCCCGGCCGTCTCATGGCAACATTCGAGGGGGCGAAATATGGACCCTGTTTTTCAATGATAGTCATTGTCGTCCTCCTTTGACTGAAGACGGTGTATGATCCGAAGCTTGCTCGTAACTATCATCATGATAGTTACATTCCATGTCGTTCGCAAGCGAGCGGTATCTCAAGAGCGAAGGCTGGATAAAGTTTATTGCTGAAGTAATTTCTTGGAACTGTCGGGATGTTTTGCCACACGGTATAAATGCCGCGCTGTAGATCGAGTCGGATGTCGGATGAAAAGAAAAAGCTTTAAGGACGTGGATTGTCCGATAGCTCAAACGCTAGAGCGGGTGGGCGAACAGTGGACAATTTTGATCCTTAGGGACGCGTTGCGAGGCAAGCGCCGCTTCGACGAGTTTCAAACAAGCCTCGATATCGCGCCGGCGATGCTTACCAAAAGGCTATCCGCATTAGTCGAGGCCCGCCTCATGGAACGGTCCCGATATTGCGAAAAGCCGGCCCGCTACGAATACCTTCTCACAGAGGCAGGAAGAGAATTTCAGAGTGTGATCCAGGCGCTAATCGCATACGGCAATGCACATTACTCTGCGGGTAAGCCTGCGGTAAATTTTGTAGACACCGAGACTGGCAGGCCTGTAGATCCGATCATGGTCGATCGATTGACGCTCGAGCCCCTGCGCGCGCCGCGGTTTCGCTTGGTGGACCGAGACAAACCTTGAAAATAGCTGTTGTAGATACGATGCGGAGGGCAGGAACTACCTACTATCAGTCGGCTCTTGCTGGATCCCTGAAGCTCTCCGCAATCGTGTCTGTCATCTCTCGCATCAGGGCCGCGTTTTCGGCCCCGAAGCGATGCTCAAATTCTTTTTGGGCTTCTGTCCATAATGGGCGGCCAAGTTCGATAGCGTCGAGACCCTTTTGGGTGACAACGATGATTTTTGAACGACGGTCGTTAGGATTAGTGCTAACAGCGACGAAGCCGTCTCGTTCAAGTGGCTTGATATTGTGACCCATGGTCGCCCGGTCCATGGCCATCTGATCAGCCAGATGTTGCATCGTCTTCGGTCCGAAGTGGGCGAGGGAAGCCAGAATAGAAAACTGGGTCGTTTTTAAGCCAGTTCTCGCGAGCCAATCGTCATAAAAACGAGAGATTCTACGTGCTGCGCGGCGCAACTTTGTGCAGTTGCATACGAGGGGAATCACGGCCTCACGTTCAAAGGGCATCGACAGGCTTTTGACCATCTGGTCACTCTCCTTGCATTATTTGTCGCTGGCAGTGCAACCGCCGCGCAGCGTTCTTCGAGCTTCAATAACGCTACTCAGTACGAAAACTCAAATGTCAGCTTGCAAAACTCACGTTCGAATAATAGGCTCATATGCACGTAAATGCGAGTGGAGCAGAGTCGGGCATCGCTACCTTTATCGAGACTGTAGCCTGAGGTCGTCGGGTTAAGCAGTATTTATTTAGATAATCGAAAGACGTTGATATGCGAACGAAAGTCTTTGGAAAGACAGGCCTGAAAGTGTCCGAACTGGTTCTTGGAACAGGGAATTTCGGTCAAAGATGGGGATATGGAAGCGATATCGAAGAGGCCGGGCGTGTTCTGAACGCATATTCCGAGGCTGGAGGTAACTTCATCGATACGGCTGACCTTTACCAGTTCGGTCAATCTGAAGAGTTCCTTGGCCAACTTCTTGCAGGGAGGCGCGAAGAGTTTCTCCTTACTTCAAAGTTCACGATGGGCGCGGCCGCAGGGGGCGGGCTTTTGGTGACGGGAAACAGCCGAAAGGCGATGGTCACCTCCATCGAAGCGAGTTTGAAGCGGCTTCGGACGGATCGCATTGACATCTACTGGGCACACTATGCGGACGGTGTGACGCCCAGCGAGGAGATCGTTCGAGGATTTGACGACCTCGCACGCGCCGGGAAAATTCTCTATGGCGGACTTTCTAACTTCTCCGCGTGGAGGACAGTCAGAGCCTCGACGCTAGCGGAAATGACGGGCTCCGTCCCGATAGCCGGAGTGCAGGTAGAGTACAGCTTGGTCCATCGGACGCCCGAGCGCGACGTGTTCCAAGCTGCCGCAGCTCTTGGGTTAGGCGTCGTCACCTATTCTCCTCTCGGCGGCGGCATGTTGACCGGTAAATACCGGAACGGCGAACAGGGACGCCAGCAGGGTCTCGGCGGAAACGTTTTCCAGGCAGAGGACAGCGAGGAACGTTTGCAGATTGTCGATACCCTCTTACAAATTGCCCAGGAGATCGGGAGCTCGCCAGATCGTGTAGCGATCTCGTGGGTTGCCGCCAAGGGATTGATCCCGATGGTCGGTCCGAAGACCGAGCTACAGCTGAAAAGCAATCTAGGAAGCCTAGACGTAATTCTTTCGCAAGAGCAACTCGGGCGACTTGACCACGCAAGTCATCCCGCACTGCTTGACCGGCCTGACAAGGTGGAGGGCTTTACGGGATCGTGGCCTTTCGCAGGTGCGCCTGTTGCCTGATAGCGAGCGCATAGGTCCGATGCGATACCTCCACTGCGTTCTGGCAGGGCTTATTAACTTAACGAAGCGGCCGCCGAATATCGCTCCGAACGCCGACGGCCAGCTGAAAACGAGGCATACGATGAGAAAAACCTTTTTGGTAACCGGTGCCTCAGGCGTTACCGGCACTTATACGGTCGCGGAGCTATTGGCGCTTGGGCATTCGGTGCGGGCTTTTGTCAGGAAGGCAGATGGCCGCTCTCAAAAACTTCAAGCGCTTGGGGCTGAAGTGGTCGTCGGAGATATGTTGGACCACGACGATGTCGTGTCCGTAGCGGACAACGTCGATGGTGCTTATTTCTGCTATCCTGTTCGACCCGGGATCATTCAGGCGACAGCGTATTTATCGGATGCGCTGCGCCGAACAGGTCCCGCAGTGGTCGTCAACATGTCGCAGATCTCCGCGCGAAGCGATTCAGCAAGTCATGCAGCTCGTGATCACTGGATTTCCGAGCGAATCTTTGACTGGGCTGGTCTTCCTGTGGTGCATCTCAGGCCAACATTCTTTTCGCAATGGTTTCTCTATCCCCATGCGCAAGCATCGATCGTCAATAACGGATTGATTGACCTGCCCTACGGAGACGGGAAGCACGCGCCGATCGCGGCCGAGGATCAGGCTCGTTTCATCTCGGCGGTTCTGACGGAGCCCAACGTGCATGTCGGCAATACCTATACACTGCATGGACCGACAGAGTTAAACCAGTCTGAGATTGCCAGCGCCATCAGTGACGCACTCGGTACCACGGTATCGTACAAGCCGACCACGATTGCAGAGTACAAGGCGAGGCTGGAGGCGCAGGGACTCCCACCGTTTCTCGTCCAGCATTTCTGTGCGATCGCGATCGACTACCAGAACGGCGTTTTCGCTGGCGCCGATACGGTCATCGGAAAGGTCACAGGCAAAGCGCCCCTGACCGTTGAAGCGTTTGTTACTCTTCACCGAGACGAGTTTAACCTTTTCCAGGACAGGGACTAGGTCGGATAACACATGCTTAGCGATTCACTCTGTGAGACTGGAGTGCCGACGATGGCTCGGCGCCTGGCCGACCGCCAGCCGACGAACCGGGTAAACGGTAATTGTTTTCCCGCTCTAACGGGCGGAAATTTACCGGTTCGCACTATCTTCTCAAAAGGGCGATTGTGGTATTCCGGTGCGGATATTCTCAGATTACTTGATGTGGACGTATCCCGGCGAGGCGCTAGCGGCTATTTGCGCATACTCCCGCCATCAGAAATAGACGTCGTCCGCAGTACAAAGTATCCGGGCGTCTTTGCCGGTAGGCGCGGCAACCCTCAGATGTGCTTCGTTACGATGAAAGGTGCTCGCTTGCTCATCAATCGTCACGGCCAATCTCGCGCGGGTTCAGCTAGTGCGATGCCATAGAACCGGGGTTTTGGGCCCGAGCAAGCTACGCTAGCGTAAGGGCGGGTGGACAGGCCTCAATGTCGGTAGAGTGTCAGCAGCCACCGGCTGTTTTGAATTTTGCCCCACATTATTTCATTCCAACAACAAGAAGGTTAGAGCAATGGGATCTCTCACCACTAACAAAAGCTTGGTGCTGGATGCACTAGACATCCTGTTCAACAAGCGAGATTTCGAGACGGCAGCGGAGCGCTGGTCACTCGATTATGTCCAGCATAGCCGCCTTGTACCTCCAGGGAGGGATGGGCTGTTCGGCCTTGTGCGTAGCATGCCGGAGGGAACACGCTACGAGCCGGGCCTGGCCATGGCAGACGGAGAGTTCGTAATGATTCACGGTCGATATGCGCAGCCTTGTCAGCGAGCACTAGTGGCGGTTGACATGTTCAGAATTAACAACGGGATACTCGTCGAACACTGGGACGTCCTTCAAGAAGAGGCAACGATCGAAGAGTCTGCGGGGGGCCACCCGATGTTTGGCGATCAATTCCCCGGTACCGAGTAACGTTCTTCACGTAGCGTCTGACGGAAACAAAGTCCTCTCTATCGCCCATGTCGCCCGAAGCGGCAGACTTGGATCGCTATTCATAGTCGCTCTTTGCGTTCTCGTGAGAGGTAGCGGGATAAATTAAGAAAGTGAGTAACGATGGCAATGGTGAGAAAGTGGATGACCGTTCTTTGCGCTGGTCTCCTCGCGACGTGCCTTACGCCGCTTGCGGCAGCTGGTTCGGAGGTTGTCAGTCAGCGAAAAATGAAGGTAGATGGGGTCGATATATTCTACAGGGAGGCGGGCAATGCGACCAAGCCCGTAATCGTCCTGCTTCACGGCTTTCCCTCCTCGTCCCACATGTTCCGAGATCTTCTGCCAGATCTTAGTCAGGATTTCCATGTTTTCGCGCCTGATTATCCTGGGATGGGAAATAGTGGTATCCCATCTGATGGTGCCGACCCGCTAACTTTTGACCGAGTGGCTGACTACATCGAAGGCTTTCTTCGAGCCGTTCATGCCGACACGACGATATTGTACATGCAGGATTTTGGGGGCCCGGTAGGGATGAGATTGGCACTTCGCCATCCCGATCGAATCGCTGGTCTTATTATTCAAAACACTCCGGTGTCGCTTGATGGCTGGGAACCGAACCGGCTCAAGGCACTCGAGAGTTCCAAGGCTTTATCGACTCTTGACAGACGAGCCGCAGCAGAAAGTCGGGTTAGCTTGGCTACAGATATACTCTTGTACCGAAAGGGGGCAAATAGACCAGATGAGGTTAGCCCCGATGCGTGGTCCTCGGATGCTTTTGCACTTGCTGATCCTGCCCGCCACAAAGCAATGACCGACCTTCAGTTGGACATTGTCTCAAATCTTGATCTCTATCCCGCCTGGCAAGCCTATCTTCAAAACGCGCGACCCAAAGCGCTTGTAGTGTGGGGCGACGGAGACCCAATTTTTGCGCCGAGAGGCGCTGACGCCTTCGCAGAATACGATACGAACACTGTAGTCCGCCATTATGCCTCGGGTCATTTTGCATTGGAGGAACGACATCAGGATATCGCTCGAGAAATCATTGCGCGCTTCGGCGCAGGCTCACTCTAGGAATATTCGGGGAAGGGTTGCGGTAAAAATCTATATCGGCGAGTCTTTAAGTTTTTTCGATGGGACAACACGTTACGGAAAAAAAAGGGCAAGATACGTAGGGGTCAGCGGTTCGTATCCGCTCAAGGCGATACTTCCGCGAGGACGAGCAAAACTCGGAATTGGTTTGCGATACCCGGTCTTTGGAAAGTTGCGCCGGTCCATTCCGTAGTAAACATCCGGCGAAGGCCGCCCTCTTGGTCACTGATTTCTCTGTGACCAAACTACTTATCGACGAATGGAGACGACGGGCAAAATGCGATATGCATACGCTAGAAGAACGGTTTTCTGCTCGTGATGAGAGGTGCGCAATGATCTACAGGACTGGCTCCATTGCCACTATCTGCCCGCGATGCGGCAAACCCGCCCTACAATCTCCAAGCAAAGGGATTTGGTGCGCTCACTGCAAAAACGGATCAGTAAGGTAGAGCGGCGACACGTGACGGTCAGAGATCACGCCGCTTGAGCGTTGACGGTCGGCGGTATCCAGTTCCACGGAAGCAGTTGCTCCAGTCTAGTAATCGGCGTGTCCGCGATGCGGGCAAGAACGTCGGCAAGCCACGCCTGCGGATCGATGTTGTTGAGTTTTGCCGTCATGATCAATGTGGCTACGAAGGCGGCACGGTCAGCGCCACGATCTGATCCGGCGAAGAGCCAGGACTTCCTGCCTAGTGCGAAGCCTCGCAGAGCTCGCTCTGCCGCATTGTTCGTCAGGCAAATTCTGCCATCCGCCAGGAATGACGTGAAGCCATCCCAGCGCTTGAGCATGTAATCGATCGCCTCGGCGACCGGGGAACTGCGTGAGAGCTTTGCCCGCTCGGTTTGAAGCCAGGCCTGCAGATCATCAACGAGCGGCAGGCTTTCCTTGCGGCGACGCTCCAGGCGTTGATCGGCGTCAAGCCCGTTGATCTCCCGCTCGATATCAAACAGGCCGTCGATCCGTTTGACGGCTTCGAGCGCCATAGGCGAGATCGGCGCGGCGTTCTTTCCACGCTTGGCGTTTGCGGCAATGTCGGCGAGCACGAAGAACTTGCGCCGCGAGTGTGCCCAACAGAGTGCCTGGGTCAGCGGTTCGGGATCGCGATCAATTTTGAACAGCGGATTGTAGCCGCCATAGGCGTCCGCCTGCAGAATGCCGGTGAAGGTCTTCAAGTGGCGCTCTGGATGCTCCTGCCGTCGATCTCGCGAGGCATAGTAAAGGGCCGCCGGCGGGGAGAGGCTTCCGAACGGTCGATCGTCCCGGACATAGGTCCAGATGCGGCCCGTATCAGTCTTTCCCTTGGCCAGGATCGGCACGGTGGTGTCGTCACCATGCAGACGTTCGGAGCCAAGGACATGCGCCTCGATCAGGGAGTGAATGGGCTTCAACGCCGCGGCACATGCTCCAACCTGACCGGCCAGCGTCGATAAGCTGAGGTCGACACCTTCGCGGGCATAGCGCTCGCTCTGGCGGTTGAGCGGCTGGTGCTGGGCGAACTTCTCAAACAGGATCATCGCCAGCAAGTGTGGCCCGGCAAAGCCGCGGGGTGTTACATGGAAGGGTGCGGGTGGCTGTGTGATCTTCTCACACTCGCGGCAGGTGAACTTCTCTCGCACCGTCTGGATGACCTTCCATTGACGCGGGATGACCTCCAGGGTCTCGGTGACATCCTCACCGAGCTTCGACAGTTTGGCCGATCCACAACAGGCGCAATTGGCGGGAGCGGCGATGACGACGCGCTCGCGCGGCAGGTGTTCGGGAAAGGGCTTGCGTGACGGACGCTTGCGCTCGAAGGCTTTGACGGCTGAAGCTTTGGCAGCAATCTCCGCCGCCAGTTCATCCTCACCGGCGTCCGCTTCCAATTCCTCGAGTTGCAGTTCCATCTGCTCCAGGAGCCGCGCCTTGCGCTCGGACCGGCTGCCGTAGAGTTCACGGCGAACTTTGTCGATCTCCAGCTTCAGCCGTGCGATTAGCGCCTCGGAATGCGATACAAGTGCCTTTGCGCTGGCGGCTTCGGCCTTGGCGGTCGCCGCTTCTGCTTCGGCTGCGACACGTCGAGCGCGTTCCTGGGCCAGCAGTGCAAGGGCACTGGCAAGGTCGTCCGGAAGCTCTTCGGTCGCATTGCTCATGACAGGATGGAATCATATTCGACCCCGTCATTCCAGTGTTTTTGCTTATCCGGCCGACGTTGGCCGCCACGTCTTTTGCGGCATCCGCCAGTCGATACCTTCCAGCAGGTAACCGAGCTGCGCGGGCGTGATCACTACCGTGCCATCGGCCGCTGATGGCCAGATGAAACGACCACGCTCCAGCTTCTTCGTAAACAGACAGGCTCCCTGGCCATCATGCCAGATCACCTTGATCAGGCCGCCGCCTCGGCCGCGGAATACGAACAGGTGACCGCACATCGGGTCGCGCTTCAGCGCCTCCTGCACCATCAACGACAAACCGGGGAAACCTTTGCGCATATCGGTGCGGCCCGTCGCCAGCCAGACCTTCACGCCACTCGGAACCGGGATCATCGTAGCCCCAGCACGCAATCGAGAATCCGGCCAAGCGCTTCCGTATCGATGTCGCTATCCACGCGGACGCGTCGGCCCCGACCAAGTTCGATTGTTACATCACTGCGCTTCCGACGAGGATGGGATGTCGCAGGCGGTTCCGATTGAACGGCAGGCACGGCCGGAACCGTTTCGGCCACTATCACCGGCACCAAGGTGGTTGCCGTCTCGGTGCTCTGCTCTTCGACTCGGCAGAGCTCCTTGCGCCAACGGAACAACTGGCTGACATGGATACCTGCCGCGCGAGCAATCTCAGAGATAACCGCACCTGGCTCAAAGCAGGCCGCAACGAGGCGCTCTTTGTCTTCGGGTGACCAGCGCCGACGGCGCTCTACGGACGTGATCACCTCAATTGGATGCTTCGTCATATGACTACTCCTAGCGTTACCACTAGGACTGGCAGTCAGCAGGCCGTCATCGCAAGACGGCCTTCACCGTGCGCTTACATTCCGTACGGCACTCAGTCGGCGCTGGGAAAGCATCCGCCTTCTTCAGAACATCGGTTTCAGCGTTCGCGGTCCCCCGGTTCCGCGATCGATAAACGTTGCTTTGAAAGAGTTCATCATGAACACAGGCACAGTATGATGGTTCAAGGCGAATGCGGTCGCTTCTGCGCTCACCGCCGGTTGCTATTTTGTGATCAAGCAGAGCCGAGCTGGTTCCGGCGGCAAGTTGCGAAGAACAAGCCGAGGACTAAAGGCTATTCTTTAAAGATTATGCCTGTTAGAGCGACCCTGCCCACTAATCAAACTCGAAGCGAATGACCTGCAAGCCCTGATCGGACAGCGCCTGTGTGATGGCCTCCATCCACTGCGTGTCCATCGCACCACCGGCACCATGAGCCAGGAGGATTGTGGTCTTTGCTTTATTCGGACCTGCAACCAGAAATCGATGCGTCATGGCAATCCTACCGGTTTGCTTCATCGGGCCTCATCGATCCGTCGCTGCATCTCGACGTCAGTCATCGCATTTTGCTGCTCGAGCAGATATCGTTCGACATCGCCACCGCATGCTTCCTTGATCTCGGCAATAGTGAAGCCCTCGGACTCGCCGCTCTCAACCAAGACCTTTGCCTGATCTCGGAACTCCGCCTTGTTCTCATGAAACCCCGGCGAGTTGATAATCTCCTGGACGCGATCATCCAGCCAGTCGTTAACATTAGCCATTTTAAGCTCCTCACTATCAACAGGATCTGGGGCAGTTCATGCCCATGGCAAGCGGACGTTCTTTTGGACTGATCGACAACAAGGTCGGTTTCAATCTCGTTTGGCCGAATGCGCTGAAGACTTAAGACAGGGGAAGCGCGTATGACATTGGTCGCCATCGGCGCTGATCAAGCGATCGCATCCCATCGCCGCCATCCGCCGCAACCGTGCAAAAGTCATCCCCGCGCCATGCCTACGGACAAGGACTTTCCGCTCGAGCGTGTCTAACCGTCCGCAAGCCCGGCATTCGACCTTGATCACGGGCTCCTTTACCTGCCTCAGCGTCGTGGCGAGATCGAAAACCGGGGAGTGATTAGGCTTCAAATGTATGCCCTGCCAAATTCTGGAAGTAGACGTGGTCGTCTCAAATTTTCTTTTTGGCTGCCCTGTGGTCGACCGCCGGCCTTAGCTAACTGATTCGAAACCGGAATCTGCAGAATCTCTAAAATCATGAGACTGTATTCCTATTTTTCACTCGCTTGACTCCTCTTCCGTAACGGAACAGATACAGAACATCAACTGTTCTGGCGGCATGATGTCGTCCTATTTCAACCAACGCGAACCGGAAGGAATCCGCGACCGATGTCGGCTGTCCGCGCTCAAGTCCTTGCTGATCTGCGCGAGCGCATCTCTTCCATCGAAGGGGAGGGCGCGAAGAAAGCGGGCTGTCTTCCTTTCGGGATCGCGGAGATCGACGCCATTCTTCCCGGTGGCGGACTGGCCAACGGGGCTCTGCACGAGTTTGCTGGTGGCGGTTCGGGAACGGTGGATGGTGCCGCGGCCGCACTGTTTGCAGCCGGGATTGCGGCCAGAACCAAGGGACCGGTGGTCTGGTGCCTGACGCGGCCGGACCTGTTTTTTCCGGCGCTGGCGCAAGTGGGGTTGCACCCGAAGCGGGTGATCTTCGTGGAGAGTGACAGGGAAGAAGATGTTGCCGCCAACATGGAGGAGGCCTTGTCGTATGGCGGGCTCGGCGCCGTCGTAGGCGAGATGGTGAGGCTGCCTATGGTCGTCAGCAGACGGCTTCAGCTTGTGGCCGAACGAACCGGAACCATTGCTTTGGCAGTACGGCGATGGCGGCGGCAAACGGAGGCAAACGACTTTGGGCAGCCGACGGCATCCACCACGCGATGGCGGGTGAGCGTGCTTCCGTCGCAAGAGCTCCCGGTTCCCGGGATCGGACGGCCTCAATGGTTTCTTGAGTTGATGAGATCGCGTGCGGGCGAGTGTGCTGAGTTTTACGTCGGAGCGTGTGATGACAAGGGTCGTATCCATCTATCTTCCGGATCTGGCCACGGACAGGATCAGACGGGACGATCCCGCTATTCCGGATGACCGCCCGATCGCCGTCATCGCCAGTAGCGGTGCTAAGCGCTGGGTGTCTGCTGCCGATAAGGCCGCCCGACAGATCGGTGTTAGGGTGGGAATGCCGGCCGCGAAAGCACAGGCGATCTTTCGGGGGCTTATGCTGGTTGATGGGGATCACGCGGCCGATGCCTTGGCGCTGGATCGCCTGGGGTTGTGGGCGCTTGGCCTTTATTCGCCGATCGTGGCAGTCGACGGCATCGATGGCCTCGTGCTCGATACGGAAGGTGCCGATCATCTTCAGGGTGGAGAGCAGCCGATGATCACCGGCATCGTCAACATGTTCCGTGCCAGAAAGCTCACCGCAAGGGTCGCAATCGCAGACACCTGGGGCGCGGCGCATGCCTGCGTGCGTGCAATAAGGCGCGATACCGTCATCGTACCGCGCGGCGAGATTGTTCGCGCAGTAGAAAAGTTACCGATCTCCTTGCTCAGGCTTCCAGAGAAGGTGGTGCAGGATCTGCGGATCCTCGGCTTCCAATCGATCGGAGAACTTTCGAATACGCCAAGGGCGCCACTGGCGCTGCGCTTCGGGCCGGAGGTCGGACGTAGGCTTGACCAGATGTTCGGACGCATGAATGAGCCAATCGATCCGATACGCACAGCAGATCTAATCGAGGTCTCGCGATCTTTTCAGGAGCCGATTGGCGCTGCCGAGACGATTAACAAATATGTTGGCAGGTTGGTCGTACAGCTCGTTGCCGAACTTGAAAGACGCGGTCTTGGCGCCCGACGCACGGATCTTATCGTCCACAAGGTCGACAATACGATCCAGGCGATACGGGCAGGAACGGCCAAGCCCGCGCGCGATGTCGCCTGGCTGACCAAGCTCTTCCGCGACCGCACCGAAAAGATCGAACCCGGCTTCGGCATCGAGAAGCTGACGCTGGTTGCCGTCTCGGCTGAGCCCTTGGCGCAAGAGCAGAAGGTTTCCTCGCTTGTGGAGGAGGAGAACAGCGATATCACGCCATTGATCGATGTGTTCGCCAATCGCGGGCAGCGGGTTTATCGGGTCGCTCCCTTCGCCTCCGATGTCCCCGAGCGCAGCGTCCAACGGGTTTCAGCCGTTGCGGACGAAGTCCAAGAAGGCTGGGTCAGCCACTGGCGGCGGCCGGTTCGCCTGTTCAGCCGACCCGAGCAGATCCATGCGATCGCCATGATGCCGGACTATCCGCCGGCCACCATCACCTGGCGCGGTAAGCGCCACCGTGTGAAACGGGCTGACGGCCCGGAGCGCATTTTTGGCGAGTGGTGGGTGCGGCCAAACGAGCTGGACGCTGTCCGAGACTATTTCGTCATCGAAAACGATGATGGCGAGCGCTTCTGGATTTTCCGGTCCGGCGACGGCGTGGATCCGGAGACCGGATCGCATAAATGGTTCATGCACGGGATCTTCGCATGAAATACGCCGAACTCCAGGTCACCACTCATTTCAGCTTCCTGCGAGGTGCATCCTCCGCGCAGGAGCTCTTTGCCGCCGCGAAGGCACTCGGCATCGAGGCGCTGGGTGTGGTCGACCGCAATTCGCTGGCAGGGATCGTGCGTGCGCTCGAGGCATCGCGGGACACAGGGGTTCGTCTCGTCGTCGGATGTCGCCTCGACCTGCAGGATGGCACGTCGGTCCTCGTCTACCCGACCGACAAGGCAGCCTATTCACGGCTGACCCGGCTGATCACGCTCGGCAAGGGCAGGGGCGGCAAGGACAACTGCATTCTGCACCTCGATGATGTCGTGCTTTATGCGGAGGGCATGATCGCCATCCTCGTGCCGGATCTCCCGGACGACATGTGCGCGGTGCAACTGCGCAAGATGGCGGAGATTTTCGGGAGGCGGGCCTATGTCTCGCTTTGTCTGCGACGGCGGCCGAACGATCAGATGCGGCTGCACGAGCTGTCGAACATGGCGGCAAAATTCCGCGTCAAAACTGTCGTCACCAACGATGTCCTTTTCCATGAGCCGTCTCGTCGGCAGCTCCAGGACATTGTGACCTGCATTCGCGAAGGCACGACGATCGATACGGTTGGGTTTGACCGAGAGCGGTTTGCCGACCGTTATCTGAAGCCCCCGGAGGAGATGGAGCGGCTTTTCCCTCGGTATTCGGAAGCACTAGCGCGGACGATAGAGATCGTCGACCAGTGTCGGTTTTCGCTGGAAGAGCTGACTTACGAGTATCCCGAGGAGGCATTGATCGACGGCATGGACGCCCAGCAGTCTCTTGAACAGTGCGTGCGTGACTGTATCCCGATCCGCTACCCCGAAGGCCTTCCCCAGAAGGTGTTGCGGTCGGTCAGGCACGAGCTCAATCTTATTAAGGAGATGGACTACGCGCCCTATTTCCTGACGGTCTATAGCATCGTTCGTTTCGCCCGCAGCCAAGGCATTCTCTGCCAGGGCAGGGGATCGGCTGCGAATTCGGCGATCTGCTACATTCTTGGCATCACAAGTATCGATCCGGAAACGAACGACCTGCTGTTCGAGCGCTTCGTCTCCAAGGAGCGCAACGAACCGCCGGATATCGATGTCGATTTCGAGCACCAGCGGCGCGAGGAAGTCATCCAATGGATCTACAAGACCTATGGTCGCGACCGGGCAGCGCTCGTCTGCACCGTCACCCGGTATCGGGCCAAGGGCGCCATCAAGGATGTGGGCAAGGCGATGGGCCTGCCGGAGGATGTGACAAAGGCATTGTCCTCTGGACTTTGGTCATGGTCGGAAGAGATTACCGAGCGCAATGTCCGCGAGCTGAACCTCAACCCGGACGACTACCGCCTGGTGATGACCCTGCGTCTTTCGCGCGAGCTGATGGGTGCCCCACGGCATCTCGGTCAGCATGTCGGCGGCTTCGTTCTGACGCGCTCGCGTCTCGACGACCTTGTGCCGATCGAGCCAGCCGCCATGGAAGATCGTCAAGTAATCGAATGGGACAAGGACGATGTCGAGGCCCTGAAAATGATGAAGGTCGACGTGCTGGCGCTTGGCATGCTGACCTGCATGCAGAAGGCGTTCGACCTGATCCGGGAGCATAAGGGAGAGGACCTTGATCTCGCCAGGGTCAAGCAGGAGGACAGCGCCACATATGCGATGATCCGCAAGGCCGATACACTCGGAACGTTTCAGGTCGAGAGCCGAGCACAAATGTCGATGCTGCCAAGGCTCAAACCGCGGACGTTCTACGACCTGGTTGTCCAAGTGGCGATCGTCCGACCCGGGCCAATCCAGGGGGACATGGTTCACCCCTATCTTCGACGTCGCGAGGGCAAGGAGCCGGTTGAATACCCGACGCCTGAGCTCGAAGCTGTGCTCGGCAAGACCTTGGGCGTGCCGCTGTTTCAGGAATCAGCGATGAAGGTTGCTATGGTCTGTGCCGGATTTACCGCCGGCGAGGCCGACCAGCTGCGCAAGTCGATGGCAACGTTCAAATTTACCGGCGGTGTCTCACGGTTCCAGGCCAAGCTGATCGACGGCATGATCAACAACGGCTATACGCGCGAATTCGCCGAGCGGACGTTCAAGCAGCTCGAAGGTTTCGGGAGTTACGGCTTTCCGGAGAGCCATGCGGCCTCGTTCGCCCTGATTGCCTATGCATCCTGCTTCATCAAGTGTCATTTTCCGGATGCCTTCGCGGCCGCTCTGATGAACTCGCTTCCGATGGGCTTTTATGCGCCGGCCCAGATTATTGGTGATGCGCGCAAGCATGGCGTCGAAGTACGCCCAATCTCGGTGCAGCACTCGCGATGGGACTGCACGCTCGAAGAAATCCCCGGATCTGACCGTCATGCCATCCGGCTCGGTATGCGACAGGTCGATGGATTGGCGGTCGCGGATGCGGCGCGGATTGTTGCTGCCCGCATGGAGCGGCCGTTTGAGACTGTCGATGATGTCTGGCGACGATCGGAGGTGCCGGCCGAGGCGCTTGTCCAGCTGGCCGAGGCCGACGCATTCCGACCGGCGTTTGGCCTCGAACGGCGTGATGCTCTATGGGCAATCAAGGCCCTTCGCGATGAGCCGCTTCCGCTGTTCGCCGCGGCCGCGGCTCGGGAGGAGAGGGCCGTGGCCGAACAGCACGAGCCCGAAGTGGTGCTCAGGCAGATGACTGAAGGCCATAACGTCGTCGAGGACTATGCGCATGTCGGACTCACGCTCAGGGAGCACCCTATATCATTCCTTCGCCGCGATCTCGCCGAACGCCGGATTGTCACCTGCGCAGACGCGATGAATGCAAGGGACAAGAGTTTTGTCTGCGCCGCCGGACTGGTGCTCGTCCGCCAAAAACCTGGAAGCGCCAAGGGCGTGATGTTCATCACGATCGAAGATGAGACCGGCATCGCCAACATCGTTGTCTGGCCGAGCCTCTTCGAAAAGCGGCGACGCGTCGTGCTCGGGGCGAGCATGATGGCCATCCATGGAAAAATCCAGCGCGAGGGCGAGGTTGTTCATCTGATTGCGAGGCAGCTTGAGGATCTGTCCGGAGACCTCGCAGCGCTTTCCGATCGTGATGCCGAATTCAGGCATCCAACGGGACGGGGCGACGAGTTCGCGCATGGATCACCTGGTGGCGGAGATGCTCGGGACCGGCCGAAGCCGAACAAGGTCCGCGACATTTTCATACCGGATTTGCATATCGACACACTGAAGGTCAAAAGCCGGAACTTCCATTAACGCTGGAAACTATCCCATCCGGTTCTGCCGGTGGGACACGACAGTCATAGCCATCTTCACGGCGTGCTCCAGGGATGGTTCCGCCCAAATACGGTGACAGCTTTTTGGTCCGCCTGTGCAGGTTCGAACCCTGAGAGAGCAATGCCCAGCCTCGGAAATATGATAAAGCCGTTTCGCTCCTTTGCGGCATCATCGCGCTTGTGTAGGGCGGCGACGACATCGCGCTCCTTCTAGGCCATCAGATCGAGGCCATCGAGAAACAGACCGCCGGAGATCTCCGGAAGAAGATTGATCTCGATCAAGGCGTCGTCGACGAAGACCAGGGCGGGGGATGTCTCACCGTATGCTAATCGCGTCCTGACGGTCCGGGTTGTCTTGACCGAGCCGGGCACGCCAATCACGGCCTCGACATCTTCTCGGCTCATCCCGAACCTCAGGTCGGAAAGTGCGACTCTGGGCGTAATCAGCCATACCAATGTCGGTTCTCCTTCACAGCGGGTTCACCTCGGGCTTTCCGGTGAACCTCGACGAGTTCACATCTCTCGAGACCCGGTGAAACTCCAGCATTCCGTCGAGGTTTTGCCTTTCCAGGAGTTCTTTCGCGCGTGCCCCGCTCGTCGCAGGATCGAGCCATTCCTTATAGGCCGTCGGTTCGAGAATGGCGGGCTGCCTGTCGTGCAGCTGGTTCATCGGCTCTGCAGCGGGCATGGTGACAATGGTGCAGCTGGTGATGCCGAGGTTCTCGTTATGCGCCCAAAGCCCGGCAAAGGAGAAGGGGCGGCCGCCCGGCTGATAGATGAGCCATGGGTCCTTTTTGCCGTCATCCTGATTGACGGTCCATTCGTAAAACCCGTCGGCCGGGATCAAACACCGCTTCGACTTGAACGCGTCGCGAAACGCCGGCGAGGTCCCGATCGTCTCAATGCGGGCATTGAACATGGCGCCCTTGGGGAGCTCCTTTGCCCAGAACGGCACCAACCACCAACGAGCGGATTCGGCCATCTGATGTCCCCCAGCATCGTTATGAACGATCAGGACATCTTGTGTCGGAGAAATGTTGAAACGAGCCTGCGTGTTGCGGCCGCGCTCTTGATCCCAGGGGAGATCATAAAGATCGGTGAAGGCCGGCCATTCGTGCTCAAACGTGAACCGTCCGCACATCTGTTCATCGTCTCCTGAGGATCGAGAGGTCCTGGGCAAGGTCGCGGTTGGCGATCATACCCAGCATCATATGATCGGCCAGCTCCACCATGGCAGACGCAACCTCCTCAGGATTCCAACCGGCTTTGATGGCATCGAGAGCAACATCGGTAAACGCGGTGGCCATCGCTTCCTGGCATTGCAGAAATCGAACGGGATGTCTGTCTGTCGTGGGCGGCGATATGCGTTTCATCCGCAAGACATGTCGTCTGTCAGTCCGCCGTCAAGGCACAGCCAACAGCAAACGCCGAGCACCACGAGCGGAACTATCCGGGTGCGGAGGTGTCGTTTGGCATTTAACTGTAAGAATGCGCCTGTTTCGGCAGCTCATGGCATTTAATTTGAGATTTGCTGGTTCCATTTTCGGCGCTTGACGCTCTCTGGTTCGGAAAATATTAAGTGCCAAATCGGACTGGCGAATCTCAAATTAAGTGCCCGATCTCAAATTAAGTGGCGCGCTATCTTGTTGAAATATTGGATGCGGAGTCTTGCGATTAGGTGCAAAGCAACAAGAGGCGCAAGCCGGAAGTACCCATCGTAGAAACCATTGAGATTGAAGCTGCATTGTCATTCGCGGTACGCCATCCTGTATTTAATGAAACCGTAAAACAGCGGCCATTAATACGGCGGCAAACAAACTGGTTAGAGGCTGGTTAAAGGGCGCTCCGTACGCTGGCGTACGGTTGCGGTCGGTCGCTCCCTAAAGCGGAGCTGCAACATTCTCGGGCAAGGTTCGCACAAGGCCCAGACCACAAGAGGGACAGGCAACCGAGATGCTTGCGGAAGCCAAGCAGCGATCATGAGGATCGGAAATGGCCTTTGATGTCGAAATGATGCTTGACTGGCAGCAGCGGGGAATGAATGCCCGGGTACTTGGTCTTTCCGCAAGCAGAAACCCCGTCGCGCCTGATCTTGAGACAGTGAGCTGTCCGAATGAAACGGATAGCTGGGCGCAGAAGGCGGAAGCCTGGTTGTTTGGCTGGCATATCGAGAATGCAACGAGAGCGCTCTGATGACGACAGCCGCGAACTTTTGGTCGGCAAAGGCATGATAGGGAATCCGTAGGCGAACCAAGCGCGGCCAACGGTCGTGGGCGCTACGACGAGGACTACCGTCGCGACGAAGATCGTTCTTTAATAACGATCCGCCCTCGCTGACGACACTCGCATCCTTTATCGAGCATGGCCGCTTACCGACGAGGTCAAGATGAGTTTCGCGGCTTAAATAAAGTTGGGGCGGCAGCTCCCGCGTGTGTTCTCCGCGCTCTCCTTCACAGTTCTCGGAATAGCGCCCCAGCAATTCACGTGCTATCTGTCCCGCGAACGGGGGATCACGATGAGGCTGAAGCTCATTGCGGTAGCAGTGGCAGCGCTTGTGCCAGTGGTTACTATGCTCGGTTACAACGAGATCGTAATGCGCCAGCAGCGCAATGACGAGGTCCGCACCCTGGCCGCTCAGGCCGCCCGCCAAGCGTCCTCTGAAGTGGAGCGCATCATCGAGGGGCTGCGGTCTCTGCTCGTGGCGATAACCTCGATGCCGGCCGTGCGGCACCTTGATACAGCGGCGTGTAACGAAGCGCTCGCGTCTCTAGCTGCGAACGTTCCCAATATTCGGACAATCTTCGTCCTTCGCCCGGACGGTAGCGCGGTCTGTGGTAGCATGCCGAAGCCAGTAGAGGCATCTTTTGCCGATCGCGACTACTTCCGGAATGCGGTCGCGAGTAAAAGCTTTGTCGTCGGCGGGTACACGAAAAGCAGGATTTCCGACACCGCTGTCTTGCCCCTGGCGATGCCGCTTCTGGATGGCGACACTGTTACAGCCGTCGTGGTCAGCGGGATCCGATTGGATTGGCTGCAGAACCGTATCACGGAACGCGGTGTTCCACACGGAAATGCTGTGACAATCGCAGACGGATCAGGAACGATCGTGGCGCGCGTGCCATTATCTGAGAAGTTTTTAGGGACTGTCATTCCAGATGCGTTCAAGCAGCTGATCCACGCGGATCGACCAGGTGTCATTGAAGTCGCAAGTCAGGATGGCACGCAGCGGGTGCTCGGCTATCGGCCGATCGCACTCCCGTCCAGCCCGCTCTATGTCAGTGCCGGCTTTTCAACGACCGAGGCCTTTGCTCCCATTAACCGAGCGACGATCACCAATGTTCTTGGCATTATCGGTGGTGCTCTGATATCCCTGTTGCTGGCGCTCTTCATTGGCAGCCGCTTCATTCTGGTACCGATCTCCCGGATCGCGACCGTCATGGACAAGTGGAAGGCGGGTGATGCCTTAGCTCGCACCGGAATGAGACCAACCGACGAGCTACATGCCGTTGGCGCAGCGCTCGACAACCTCCTGGACGAACTGGATTGCCGTCGGATACAGAACGAGAAAGCCGAAGAGGAGCGCATGCTGCTCGTGCGTGAACTGGCGCATCGGGTGAAAAACGGTTTTGCCCTGGTGCAGGCTATCGCGCGGCAGACCTTCGCCCGCTCCGATCCCAGCCAATACAAGTCTTTCTCCGAACGGCTGACCGCGCTTGCCAGCACCTATGACTTGATCCTGTCGAAAGAGAGCTCTGCCGCGCAAATCCGTCAGGTAATTGTATCCGCCCTGCGCGCGCACTCGACGGACCCCGATCGCATATCCAAAGATGGTCCTGACTTTGTGCTGGCTGCAGACCTTGCTCTGCCTCTGTCGCTTACCCTTCACGAGTTGGCCACCAACGCGACGAAGTACGGAAGTCTGAGCGTCGAGGAGGGCAGAGTCACTATTAGCTGGAAAAAAGAAGATGATCGCGTCGTTCTCGTTTGGCAGGAAAGCGGGGGCCCTGCCGTCGCAACGCCGACGCGACGGGGTTTCGGCAGTATTCTCATTGAAAGGGCTTTTCCAGCTGCAGCACAAGCTACCAGCGACGCCGAGTTCCATCCTGACGGCCTCATCTTTCGGGTGAGCTTCCGCTTTGCGGAACAAGTCCTTCCTTCCGACGTTCATGGCGGTCGTGACGACGAGGGTGCTCATGCGTAAGTCGGTGCTGATTGTTGAGGACGAGCCGCTGTTGCGGATGCTCGCGGTTGATATTGTTGAGGAGGCGGGCTTTACCGCGATCGAGGCGTCAAATGCTGACGAGGCGATTGCCTTGCTCGAAGCAGACACAACCATCCGGATCCTGCTGACGGATATCGATATGCCCGGCAGCATGGATGGTCTCAGGCTTGCGGCCGCGGTGAGAGACCGCTGGCCGCCTATCGAAATCATCGTCGTATCCGGCATGAGGAAGCCTGAAGCACATGAGCTTCCCACGCGAGGGGTTTTCTTCGCAAAGCCGTACGATGTCCGACAGATATCGGCCCAGCTCCTGCTCATGGCGTCGTGATTGGCAGTGCCTCTGGGTCGTCGCGTCGAAATTTGATTGCGTTGGGTCTGTCGCTAAATTAGAAAAGCCTGAATGTGATTCGGAATTACCTTCATGCGTGACTTTTCCTTCGACCAAGCATCCGCCTCAGCTCTTCTCGAAAATCTCGCCAGTCCCGTCCGCCTCGAAATCGTTCGAATGTTGATGGAAGGCGAGATGGCGGTGACCAAGATCGCTGTCAGCCTGAATATGAGCCAGTCCGCGATTTCACAGCATTTGCGCAGACTGCGCGATGGTGCAGTGGTTCAGACGCGGCGCGATGCACAGATGATCTTTTATTCGCTGCCAGAGGACAGCTGTATGTCAACGCTTTTGGCTGTTTTGGACGCAGCCGTTAGATCCAGGGGAGATGTGCTCGCTACACGGCATCAAGAAGCCGCGTGAAGCCCAAAGAGAAACGAGCCTTAGAACATCTCGCATAATTATTTTACTTTGCAGGCGCCGAGGCAATTGCGGTCTTGCTAAATCTCGTACTGGAACCTCCACGTGAGCGCTGCATATGTGGCTTTTTCAGTAGGAGTGTTTCCTGATGTCTGAACGTTCTGCGCCTCGTGCTCCTTCGCTTGCCACAGTGACGGCGACCTTCGTGATCCTGAGCCTGATCATCGGTACGGCGATCGTGTTCAACGCGATCGATGACCGGATGCGCGCCTATCAGGAACTGAGCCTCCGAACTGCCGTCGAAACCCGTGCTCGAGGTGTGCAGACTGCCTTCGCAGCATCTCTCTATCGGGAGTGGACGAACCTTGAATCACTGTCCCAGCCTTTGTCTGTTGGAGATCCAAAGGAAGTCCAGGACGACCTATCGACTTTGGTCGGTCAGGGCCACATCATCTCGTGGGCTGGCTACGCAACGAACGATGGCATTGTTCAGGTGGCATCGAATGGGCTTCTTGTCGGCGCGAACGTCGGAGCACGGCCCTGGTTTCAACGGGGGCTGCAGGGTAGTTTCGCTGGCGATGCTCATGAGGCGGTCCTTCTTGCGGCGAAACTTCCTCAGCCGGCGAGCGGCGAGCCATTACGGTTTCTCGATCTAGCAACTCCCATTCCAGGCTTAGGCGGCTCACCGGCCGGCGTCCTTGGGGTCCACCTCAATCTCGAGTGGGCCAAGGGGCAGATCCGCGAGCTTGCCGGCGCTCTCGAGATCGACGTCTTCATCGTCAATCCGGAAGGAACTGCGGTCATCTCGTCTGCTGACGGCGAGTTCTCAAACCTCGATCTTGCAAGCTTTCGAAGGGCGCGATCCGGCGCAGCCGGGGTAGGCCTGGAAAACTGGCCCGATGGAAACCGCTATTTCGTCGCAACACTGCCCGAAGCCAGCTATCAAAATCTCCCCAAGTTTGGCTGGTCGATCGTGGCGCGCATCGGCGGTGATGCCATCAGCCAACCCGCTCAGAACTTCTCAACTGGGTTGATGTTCAATCTGTCCATATTTGGCGCGGCGCTAGTGTTATTAACACTCCTGTTCATCGTTTCTTTTATCCGGCCTTTTCATCATCTCGCCATGAACGCAAAAGCGATCGCGGAGGGGGAGGACATCTATCCGTATGAAAGCGGGCGAACATCAGAACTGGCAACGATCGGATCCGCATTGGCGACGTTGCAGGCGAAATCGGCTGCGGCCGAAGACGAAGCTCGCTGAATTACACTAGGCTTTTATGAGCCGTGCGGCCGCGTCACCGATTATGGCCGAGAGCCTCGTTGCGGTCACGCTTGGAACGCTGCCCGCGGCGTATAGGCGGCGTAAGAGAGCTTGATATTGCGCATCCTCCAAAGTCAGAGAAAGCAATGCTCCGTCTGACGTCGCCTGTAATACCGTAGCCGGAAAATCTCCGATATCCCTGATTTTCATTATTAAGCGCGAGGCCGGTTCAAGCTGAACTCCTCGCACTCTTGCCGTCTCCTGCGTTAGATCTGTCATCCAAACTCTCTTCAACTTCCCGTCGACGGAGATGATGGCGCGTTCCGGCCTGTCAGCATAATGCTGCTCAACGCGCGGAAGCTCGATGCAAACTGCGAGCGTGACACCAAGTATGATGAGATTGTAGATCGTCCAGAAAAGGATAACGATTTTCCCGTCGCCCGCATCGTTAAAGGCGAAACGGTCGGAGAACAGGCCGATCAACATTCCGATGATTGTCAACGCCCCGAGGATCAGGAAAGGTCTCATCAGACGCCATTGGACAACGACCTGGGTACGGTCCCCGCCCTTGGCGGTAACACTGAACGGATGTCCTTTTGGTTTTATCAGCCCGATTATCGCCGCTCGTGCGATCGGTATGGCTCCTAAAAGCTGGCTGACGTCGTTGACGATGGGGATCACCATCCCCGACGAGATGAAATTCAGTACGAACAGGATCCACACCATGTAGGTGCCGAAGTAGCTGATAACGTCTGGGACACTGGCGTTGACCACCGTGATGTTGAAGAACCAGTAGAAGAGCGGGAACGTCATCGAGGCGATGCGGAACGTGAAGGTCGTGAGCCAAAAAAACACTGAGTCCAGAACACTCCACCGGTCGCGCAACCGCATATTATTGCGGGCCAAAGGGCCAAGCGGGCCGCGCGCGATCTGCATCAGACCCAGGCACCATCGAGCCCTTTGCGTCACGTACTCCTTCAACCCTTCAGGCGCCAAGCCCTCCGTCAAGGCCTCATTCAGGTAAACCGTGCGAAAGCCCTTCTCCTGTAAAGCCAGGGTCAGCATGAAGTCTTCGGTGATGCTGTCTGTTGGAAAACCTCCAGCAGCCTGTACGGCCTCCCATCGGATGACAGATGAGGTCCCGCAACAAAAGGCGATCCCCCATGCATCTCGGCTCGGCTGGAGATGATCGAAGAAGAATCTCTGCTCATCGGGGTAGGAGCGGCTCAAGCCCAAATTATGCTGGATTGGGTCCGGGTTGAAAAAATGTTGGGGCGTCTGGACGAGACCCACGTCCGGCTTATGAAACAATGCGAGGGCGCGTGGAATGAAGTCGGTATGCGGCACGAAATCGGCGTCCAGCACGGCGATGAAGCTTGGTGGCTCGGGATCCTGCGCCAATATGTCCAGTGCGTGGTTGATGTTACCCGCCTTGGATCCCTTATTGTCTGGCCGACGCAAGTATCGAACCTCTTGATTCTGACAGAAATCGCGCAACCAATCTCGTTTGCCGTCATCCAGAACCAGGACTTCGAAATTGCGATGATCGGTGGCCTTGGCGCCGATGATCGTGCGCTCCAGCACGGTTTGATCTTCGTTATAGGTCGCGATCATGATCGCGACCTTTGGATCCTCGTTCGGGCGCCACCAACCGGAATTGCGATCGACCTCATCGCTTCGACTCTTCGTCCGCGTGAGGATCGTAAAGGCGCTGAGGGAGGAAAACACAGATGCCGCCTCGAGTGCAAAAAAGGACCAGCTGATCAGGCAGTCGAGGGTGAGGTCCAATGGGGCAAGCGTTTCAGTGCCCCGCCACCAGATGTAGCGGACAGCGAGTACCATTCCGATGGCGAACAGAATCGTCCGGTGCAGACGATTTTGAGCACTCAAGAGCGACGGCAGGACAAGTCCGAGACCGAGCGCCAGCGCGAGATGGGCAATACTCGACTGGAGCTCGCTTAGATAGAACAAGCTCCCCATCTCAGCTCCAAAGACTCCTGAACCAATCAAGCGAACGGACCTCGAAGAAGACCCTTCCGGTGCGACCAGCCAGGCAGCGCAGTTCCGGATCGTCACGAAGCGCCGGAACATCCAGTGCGACATCATAGCGTTCGAGGTGACGTTCACTCGGAGAGATTGCCATGTTCTGGTAAATGGTCGCAGCGCCAGAGCCGGCGAGCCGGATTACGGTACCGTCCAAGACCATACGACTTCTATTGAACCGGAAGGTGGCGGAGGTGCCGACCCGCAATGTGTTATAGAGGCTTTCCGAGACCGACAGGGTGACGATCGCGGAATCGCAATCGATCAGTCGCACGACATCCTGCCCTCGCTGAACTGATTCGCCGGACGAGGCTAAATAGTCCCATAAAGCGCCGTTGACATTGGCTTCAAGAGCTGCGGCAGATAGCTTGTTGACCCTTAGCCTTTCGCTTGCAACGCGGCTTGAAAGAGGTGCCAGACTTGCAACCTTGGCGTCAAGCTGGGCTTGCAACTCCAGTCTCTGGACGTCGATCTCGGAGATACGCTGCTCCGAGTAGGGCGCATCGTTGAAACCGTCTCCCAGAAATACGCCCCGTTCGGAGGCAGACAGTGCGACCGACGTTTCTGCTGCTTGCGCCCGGGCGCTTTCCAGCTCTAAGGCAGACACCTCTGCGAGGGACTGGGCTTGTTCAAGAGCTTCTGCCGTTGCAATACCCCGCCCGCCCAGCCGAGCAGACCGCTGACGAGCGAGTTCAGCATATTTGAGGCGAGCTTCGGCTGCGGCGGTCGCTGATTGCCCTGACTGCCCTTGCGCAACCAACTGCCTTCTCCGCTCCTCGCGATAGATCGCTGCCCGCGTTCTTAAAGCGTCGATTGATTTTTCAAAGGTAGCAATCGTTTGACGTAACCGATCGATATCAACCTGCGCTTCCGCTTGCTCACGCTCCAAATCAGCAAGGCGTAAATTGTCGACAAAGGGATCCTCCAACGACCCTAGCGGGTCTCCCTGTCGGACTTTGGCTCCAACGGGGCGGGACACGAGCTGGAGCTTTCCAGCAATGGGCGCGCGAACAGTCGTCACACGTGCATTAACGAATGCGTTGGCGCTTGTGCCGCTAAGCTGTTCCCCCAGTATGATGTAAAGTGCGCCGCAAACCAGCAGTAAACCAATGATTATTTTTATCGACTTCATGTCGGCTCCCGGAACGATCAGTGTTGCAATGAAAGTCACGCACAAGCAGGTCGGTTCAAGCGCTTCCGTGATATCTGATCGGTGTCATTAACAACGTCTAAGTCGAGCAGCCTCTTGCTCCAAATCTGGACAAATTGTTCAGTCTTTTTGGGGTCGTGGCTTGGTCCTGCTGAGCCTAACGTCGTCGACCGAAAATTCCGAAGCTCGTCAAAACTGAATGGCAAGTGGGCGCCGAAGAGGACAAAACAGGAGCACCTGCGCATTGGCAAGTCCGCTCGCTTTGCCAGGTCCCATTGGCGCCGCCCGACCTGTCATGAGATGTTAATTCGACGCAAGGCATCTACGCTAAAGAAGGGCCATCGTCACCCGATTGTTCGTGGGCGGTGGCGACTGAGAGTTACTACGTGCTCCCGCCTGCCAGAACAGGGAGCGTCATCATGCTTCAGACAGTTGGCATGCAACCGGGGTTGAAGGAAATCCTGGGACGACGGGCTGAAACGTACACACCCGACCCCTCAGAACAGCGTCGTCTGGTCGAGCGCACAATCAGCAGCTCGTGCGACAATCCGGATTTGTTAGAGGGCCCGTCCCTCAAGAACGCGCTGTTCTGCCTTATGCATAAACTTGTCCGCGCGGCAATTCGACAGGCGTCTGAAGATCGCGAGCGAGCTCCCTCGCAGCGTCTTTCCCAGCGGGCGTAAGCTTGCATCTGATCCTGTCGGCACGGAAGTCGCCGGACTTGACGATCCAGCCGGCCGCTTCTGCTTCGATGACGGTCTTCATGCCGACGCCCTCCGGCAAAGGACGATAGACACGTATGCTCAGGGTCAAAAGCAGCAGGGCATGTCTTCGGTTCATCATCACCTCCCTTAGAGGCGCGAACCTCTGAGGATCGCTATTGTTTCAGGAAACGCTTAAGGAACGCCGAAGCCCGCTGCGGGTAGAGGGGACGGGCATGGGAAACAACTGCAGACACGTCAAGGCGTTCTCACAGGCTCCGATAAAGGTCCGGCTGCGTGACTGGTGCACAGACCCAAACGTTGCCGCGATCCGACCGCGCCGACGACAACGGCGGAGGATGGAGCTGCTTTTTCAAGGTTACGCGTGAATCCGAACTGCGGGTCCGTGGTTCGATTCCGGTCAAGAGCTTACCTTACCCTGTGTAGCGGAAATTTTCCTCCGGCGAAGTCTGAGTGCTGTGCATTGGCCCAGCCTGGGTGAGGGCCTCATCTCACATATCTCCTCGCCGCTTGCGCTAACGATATAGCCGCTTCCGACAGGAGTTCGGGTGAAAAACCGGAAAAACCAAGGATGAACCCTTCCGTTCCTGCGGATTCCGTTCGCGTCTCAGACAGCAGCATCGCGTCCACCTCGGCGGCAGCTCGGATCGCTTGCCCAGCATCACGATCGAGGCCTGACGCTAAGCGAACTATCATATGCAGACCCTGCGCCGGCACGGCGGGTATAAGAACGCCAGCAGCGTCTTCCGTGATGATTTTCGCAATCTGATTGCGCGCGTTGCAATAGTGCTTTCGCATTCGCCGCAGATGCGCGGAAACGGTGCCATCGGACATGAGATCTGCGACTGCGTCCTGCATGAAGGCCGGCGGGAAACGATCAATCGCGGCCCGGGCAGACAGGATGTGGCCGAGAGCGTCTGGCGGCACCACCATGTAGCCAATGCGCAATGCCGGAAACAAAGTTTTTGCAAAAGTGCCGAGATAGATTACCCGGGTGGTTGATAGGCCAGCAAGCGGGGTCAGCGGTCGTCCGGTATACCGGAACTCGCTATCGTAATCGTCTTCCAACACCCAGGCGCCCGCATTCTCTGCCCATTCGAGGAGTTCTACCCGGCGCCTCATAGACATCGTGACGCCGGACGGGAACTGATGCGAGGGAGTAACATAGGCAGCCTTCGCTTCGGGCGCGCGTTCGCGAGCGGCTCGAATGTCCAGTCCTTCGTCGTCGACGACAACCGGAACCGGGGCGGCTCCCGCAGCAGCAAGCGTGGCGCGTGCCGCCGCATATCCGGGTTCTTCCATCCAGATCTTGTCTCCTGGCTTAAGAAGTGCGTCGGCGCAAAGACGTAGACCGTGCTGCGTTCCGCTGACGACGACGATGCAGTCGGGATCGCAACGTAAACCGCGGTCCACTGCGAGTGCGGCAGCGATCTGACGACGAAGATGTAGGCTGCCGCGGGGATCACCATATCCCAGATCCAACGGGTCGGCCTCAGAGATGCGGCGGCGGCTGGCAGATGCAAGGCGGGCGAGTAGCGCCGCCTCGACGCGTGGCTGGCCAAGCGCGAAGGGTCTTTTAGGGCCTGGAGGTACTTTAGCCCCGATACCGAACTGCGCTGTGGTCTTTGCCAGGGGCGGCGGAATGGCGGCAACAAAGGTGCCGGACCCATGCCGGGCCTCGACCAGCCCGTCGCTCAATAACTGCTCGTAGGCGGTTACGATGGTGTTACGGCCAATGCCGATCTGATGCGACAGTGTCCGGCTGGACGGTAGAGCCGTGCCAGAAGGCAGAAGTCCATCGAGGATGGCCAGGCGAAGCGCACTGTGCACTCGCTGTGCCTGATTGCGGATCGAGGTATCTAGACGAAGCTGCCCAACACCTTCGGCCACAAGCGACATGGAAGATTTTTCGGCCTGAAAAGTGGTTGGCATAAATCGCTCAAAACTGGACCTACTCGCGACCACGTTACTGGTGGAAGATGATGACAACAAGGTTATGAAGGAAGCCAGATCATGCCCGACCACTCTTTAGATCAATATCCTGTCGATGCCACGAACAAGGTCAAGCGTCGCCATGATCGCGGCTTTTATGATCATGACACCGTGCATGCACTGCTGGATTCTGCCGCGCTCGCGCATGTAGCCTACGTGATCGATGAGCGCCCGTTCTGCACGCCAACACTCTTCTGGCGGGAAGGTACGCGGCTGTATTGGCATGGCAGCAGCGCAAGCAGAATGTTGCGCAATCTTTCAAAGGGGGAGCCCGCCTGTCTTACCGTCACACATTTCGACAGCATCGTCCTAGCCCGGTCCGGCTTCAACCATTCCGCCGACTACCGTTCGGTCATGGCTTTCGGAACAGCACGGCTGGTGACGGATCTGGTGGAGAAAGACCGCGCGCTGACGATGATGGTGGACCGTTTCTTTCCAGACAGGACTGCTCTGCTGCGCCCAACCACTGGACAGGAGACGAAGGCGACGGCCGTAATTGCGATGGAGATCGAAAAGGCCTCAGCCAAAATTCGCGCTAGAGGCGTCGTCGATGACGAGGAAGATTATGAGCTGCCTATCTATGCCGAACGCCTGCCGATCCGCACAGTGATCGGCACACCCGAACCCTGTCCTCGCATCATACCCGGCGTCGAGCGGGCCACCACCCTTGAATCCTACCGCGAGGGACGGCATCTGGAGGAAGCTCTGCTGGAAGCCTACCAGCTGGCCTACTCCTAAAGCCCGGGCCAAAGGCCGCCATCCAGCCTCAGATTGACGCCGGTGATGTAGCCGGCGCGGGGACTTGCGAGAAAGACGACAGCGTCAGCGATCTCCTCGAGCGTGCCGACGCGCCCTACGGGGACTTTAGCAAAAAGAGGCAGGACTTGCCGCTCCACTTTCGACCAAGGTGCGTCGGGGGCCAAGCCCTGTCCTACCGCCGCCTTGCGAAAAGCCTCATCGAGGCTGATGCTGCGGATCGTTCCTGGCGATACGGTATTTGCGGTAATGCCATCGAGGGCGACGGCTTTGGCGAGCGACGCGGTCATGGCGATCATTGCCGCTTTCGCGGCAGCGTAGTCAGGGCGTCCAGCAGGGGGCATCAATCCCGCGAGGCTGGAAACATTGATGATCCTGCCCCACTTGGCCGCACGCATGGCAGGCAGCAGGGGAGTAGTAATCCTGACGGCTGCAAGCACATTGCGATCATATCCTTCCGCCCAAATCTCGGGTCGCGTCGTCTCCCAGGTCTGCGTTTCGCCGGAGCCGCCCGCATTGTTGATGACGATCTCGACGGCTCCCAAGGCTTTGGTCTCATCGACCAGACGCTGCACTTCTTCCTCGCGCGTCAGGTCACCAAGGACCACGTGTGCGCGCCCTCCTTCTGCAATGATGTTGTGCGCCACCGCTTCGGTTTTCGCTTTATCACGTCCGTGGACAATGATGACGACGCCCTCGCGTGCCAAACCGTGCGCAATTCCTTCGCCGATGCCCTTGCTGCTGCCCGTCACCAGCGCGATCTTTCCATCCAGTTTCAAATCCATCGCGGTATTCCCATGTTAAGAGCCGAGAATGTTATGGAGGAAGGGTGATGGCCGAGACAATTACGCACTTAAAAGTGCCCATAGCAGATGAGGATCGAGCCATATGCCTTGGACCAGATGGCTCTGTTGCTCACGTTGGCCGTGCTTTCAGGGTATTGAGCGGACGGTGGAAGTTACCGATGGCGGGCGTCCTGGAGAGCGCTTAATGAGACGCCTTGGGATGCCGATCAGCGACGACACCATCCTTCGGCACTTGAAGCGCAATGCTTCACGGGTGGACAACCAACCGTCAGCTCGGATCGTCGGTATCGATGATTGGAGTTGGAGGAAATCGTGGCGCTACGGCACGATCATCGTTGATCTTGAACGCCGAAAGGTTATGGACATTCTCGAAGACCGGAGCGTGGCAAGTGTTGCACGATGGTTGAAGCGGCATCCTTCCATTGAGGTCGTCAGCCGAGATCGATGCGGGCTCTACGCACAGGCCGCTCGTGAAGGTGCACCCCAGGCGTCTCAGGTGGCTGACCGCTTTCATCTCATCCAAAATCTTCGTCTTGCTATCGAGGAACAGATGAGCCTCTCCGGTCGAGCTACAGGCAGGGCACTGCTACCAAACGAAGATATCGAGAACGATCATGACGATCGGGCTTTGCAAGAGCAGGCGCCTGAAACGCCTTGGCGCAATCAGCTTCGCCGGGCGCATCGGCAGTCCCGGAAGGATGTGTTCGAGACAGTGCACGCCTTGAGCAAAGAAGGCCTGACCTGCTCGGAAATCGCTCGCCGCACGGGATATGGCCGACGCAGCATCACGAAATGGCTGACGTTCGAAACCCCACCCGATCGACGCAGGAGCGCGCTCCAGCCGACATCGCCTCTCTACTTCGAAGCGTTTCTCACCCAGTGTTGGAAGGATGGCAACCGCCGTGGTCGGCATTTGTTTCATGACATAAAGCGCCGAGGATACACCGGCAGCTTTTCTAATCTTGAGCGCCTCTTGGCAACATGGCGCCGCGCCGAGAGGCTGGAAGCGGATGAGGATAAGGTTGTCGCTGCGCCGGCTCGGATTGGGCGCTCTGACAAAGCACCTGACAATGTGCCTGTCCGTGATCCGCAAACCGGTCATTTGATCTCACCCCTTGTCGCCGCTACTCTTTGCATAAAGCCGCGCGGCGCACTGACCATCAATCAGGCGCGGAAAGTCGATGCCCTCAAACAGGGATCACGAACGTTTGGTGTTTTGCGCATCTTCGCCATGCGGTTTCCCGGCATATTTCGTGGCCGAACCTCGGCGAAGCTCGAGCAATGGATCGACGATGCCATTCATTCTGGTCTAGCCTTCCTAGCCCGTTTTGCCCGTGTACTTCGCCGTGATATCGACGCCGTCTGTAACGCCATCGACCTGCCCTGGAGCAACGGTCAGGCGGAAGGTCAGATCAATCGACTGAAGACGATCAAGCGCGCAATGTACGGCCGGGCGGGCCAGAGCTGCTCAGAGTGCGGATGATGCCGATCAAATTGGCCAAGCTCCACACAAATTGAGGAAGACCCCGATTAAAGGCAAAACGACACGAGTTGTCGGTGCTGCAGCACGCGCCTTGGCTCGGCCGGCTGTTTTCCGCATCCATCCTGCGTCAGGCTGGCATCACCAGCGGCGCCCACCTGGCCGCCGTCAATCTCGGCCTCAAAACCATTCCGGTCGATCGGCGCTGGCATCGCGATCGGGAGACCCGGTTGCTCGCCATCGCCCACGGCCTCCTTGCGGCCGTGATTGGCTTGAAGGAGCATGACCGGCTGACGCTGGCGAAAACCATGATGGACCGAAAGCTGGACGGGCGCCGGACGTCTTCTAAACTGCCGGAACTGGTCGAGCTGGTGATGGCGCGACCGCTGGTGTCAGCCGGGATGGTGGCAAAGACGCTCGAGGTCACGCCGCAGGCAGCGCGGCGCATCGTGCAGGAGCTCGGTCTTCGCGAGGTGACGGGCAGGGGGAGGTTTCGGGCGTGGGGCGTGTTGTGAACTAACGCGTCGTGATCATGCGAAAGATCAAAGCAATGTCACGATCTCTCGCCAGGCTGCCTTTCCCAGCCTAGCATCTGCCTCATCGCTTCCACCATGGGCATGAAGGGTTGATCTTGGCGTGTTCTCACCGGGCAGCAAAATCCTGTGCCCGGCATGGCTATCGACTACGAGCGATACCGGCATGCCATAATCCTCCCGGCGACAAGATAGTTCCAGGGCAAACACGTCCGATTGCCAGAGCGCGTCATCCCCGCCTGCAACAAGGATAATATCTGCTGCTGTATTCTCTATCGGAATTATCGCTCGTTGAACCGCCGCGGGATTAGCGTTCAGGCTCTGCTCAAATAGAGGACGATAAGAAAGAAGCCCATCCCGGTTGCAGCGTTCCCAAGCCGAGACGGCCGGAACGAAGTCGAGGGGCGCGCCTTTCAAAGACCACGACGACCGCTCGGGCCAGGCCATTCCATCTTTGCCGGGACCGATGTTGCCCCACACGACGGATGTCGGGCTAAACGCAATCACCGCGCTTACCCGTGCAGCGTCATCATCCACTGAAGGATCTGCTCTTGATGGCCTCGGCCGCGCTGGCGCAATTCCCCTATGATCTTGTTGAAGTATCGGCCCTGGATGGAACCGTCCAAAATCTCTTGACTGCGAAATGCCGTGGAGATCGTTTCCAGCAGCCAAAGGACCTCCTGGACAGCCTGGCGGCCGTTGCCGTCGCTAAGTGCGCGCTGCGACGCGTCAAGGGATTCGTTGATGAGCGCCTGCGCCTGGACGTCAAGTGACGGAGGCGCATCCGGAACGATGATGGGAATGTGGACGCGCGTAGCGATCAGCATGGGAGGATCGAGCTGATAGCCGGCGTCGGCGTCCGCAAGGATTCGATTGATCCGCCCGGCATCCGGTATCACCGTTGTGGGATTGCGTGCGCGAAGTTCTTGGCAAGCGCCCCAGAATGTTCGATGAAAATTGGAGCATTATCTCCGGCACGTGTCATGTCTCGGTCGAGATCCTCCGAGGCAAACCGCTCATTGGTGCTAGCCAATACTCCGCACCGCCGGCTGCGCAAAAGCGAGCTTTGAAATGTTCGAGGATGGCCTTCCGCTGTCCCTGTCCACAAATGCGGTTGATGAGATCGCGAAAAGCCTCTTGAACGGCTGACTCTATTGGCCCGGGACTGTCAAAACGCCAATTACCGTCGAACTGGAGCATCAGGACTCTCTCCTGGTTGTTGACCGAAGCCCCTCGATCTCTCGCCGTTGCTCGGCATGTTTTTCTGGGTTCTGCGCCTTGAGCTTCTCAAGGTTGAGAATCTTCCAGCGGACGGCCGGCAGATCAGCCGCTTGCGGTAACCCGATGGCTTCGAAATCTGGTTTGCCGTCGTGGAGTGAAAGCAGAAAGCGCATGGCGTCGTCGTCGAGCCGTGCAAGAAGATCCGTCGTCAGTTGCTCTCTTGCGGCTTTCAGCTCATCGAGGCTGATGGGCTGCGTCGTCATTCCCTCGAACTCTTTCACGAATGACTCTTCCAGCGCTGCAAGCGAGGGCCTAACCAGCTCATGGGGCGGCCGCCCGGAACTTGCGACGTAAATCAGGAAGGTCCGAAACAGCGCATCGGTCAGTCCCTCGTTTTCATACAGCAGCTTTACGTCGAACAGATCACGCGGATGCTGACGATCGACTGCTGCATGCAGCTTCCCGCCAAAGAGGTCCTCGAACGAGACGACTTGCATTTCGGCGAAACCGAACGCTTCCTCGACTTTCTCGCTCACGCGGCGTCGTTCCGGCTGATGGACGGTGCCTCTCGCGACAGGAGAGGTCTCCACTTTGATTTCGGCGTTACCCTGCCGGACTAGGAGGCGGGTATCATTGTTGCCGCCGCCGGCGATCCTCTGAACGCTAGTGTTCCGCAGATTGCGTAGAAGGTCCTCGCGGATCTGATCAAGGATCGTGTCGATGTTCTTCAGCGTCGTTTGACGGTCTTCGACAGGCAGATAGGTCAGATCGATATCGACCGAGAGCCGCGGCATATCGCGATAGAAAAGGTTGATCGCCGTTCCACCCTTCAGGGCGAAGGCTTCGTGGCGGGCGATGAATGGAAGGGTCCGCACCAGGAGTTCGACTTGGCGCATGTATTGCTCACGGGCCATGCGGGGCCTCCTTTGGCATCAAGTCATTCGGTACTGTGATGCGATAGATGGGGTGCAGCCGGCCGCCTGGGGTCAGCGCCCGGTCGCCCTTGCCGAGATCGACGGAGGAGACGTCGATGTGCCGGCGCCAGGCGTGACTGTGCTTGTCAGCAAATACGAAGAAGAGGCGCTTGGTTTTGACGCTTCGGCATAGGGTTAGAAGCGTCGTCAGTAATCTAGGGCGCAGATTGGCAAGGCTTTCGAATGCAACGTCCACCTTGTGGAAGCTTTCGCCTTTCGGGACTTCGTCTAGCATTTCGAGAATCGCGCGCTCGGGTGAGGACATTGGCATTGGCCAGCGCCATGGGCTTTGTGCCAGTTCTGGATCCGCGTCGTTGGAAAGGTCGAAATCCGCGTTTTCGACGCCGGTTGTCCCTTCGCCGAACAGGACGTTACTCCTGGTCTTCACATCGGCGTCCGTCCGCACCTTCGATAGCCATGTGGGGATATCGGATCCGTAGAGATAGAGGGCAAATTCGCCGCCGAACGAGAGGTAATGAGCATGTCCCCGCAAGGAGAGGGAACTTGCCCCGCCGACATGGAACTCATGCCGCATGAGCCAGACGGCTGAGAGCAGAGGTATCTTCCAGCTTCCGACAGCTTCCGGGTTGATATCTGAGGAGTATGGGCGGCGGTACACGCCTGGCGTGACCGGCTCAAGCCAGCCCTGCTTGAGGTAGCCTGACACGGATTGTCGCGAGATAGCATGGCGGGCCATCCACCTCGAGTCCACCAGGAAGCCGGGGGGAACTTGTTGAAGAAGGCGCTTTAACTTGCTCTCTGATTGTCCACTCATGTTTGACATTGTGCCGCAAGATCAAAGCATAAGCAAGCTTTACAAGATGCCGAATATGTCAATTAAAAATTGACTTTTCTACGCCTTGCAAAGCGTCTCACGCATTAGAAGCTCTCAACAAGATCGTGTCCCATGGAGTGGTGTAGCTGGATTTCATAGCCATCGGTGATTTCCGGTAGGGTCGGGTTGCTTAGAGCCAACCTGAGGGACACCACCGATGACCGACGACATGATGAACCTGCGCTCACTCGTTGAGAAGAGCGCCGACGCCGATTTGCTGCGCGAGATGATCGGCTTTGCTGCCG
>NZ_JBEGHE010000021.1:0-74704 GCF_040675795.1 Neorhizobium sp. LMR1-1-1.1 | reverse complement strand
CGCCTGAGAGCGGCAATGATCGATACCCTGCGCTGAAGCGCGATAAAGTGGGCAGCTCGCTCCGCTGAGAAAACGAAAAGGAGCGGATGAATGGCAAATCCGGCGAGTTTTTCAACGATATCGGCGCAATGGATGTCAGGGCGGTGGCTACTGGCTCCAACCGGTCATTGGGACACAGCGAGAATAAACAAGTAAACTAGAACGAACCAGCCTAGACCGAGCAATGCCAGTTGCTTGCGCGGAACATCGTGAAACGACTTGTATCGTGACACAACGAACCAAACGAGACCGCACCCGACAAGAACGAAAAGATAGGGTAAGGCTTCGGCAAGTCCGCCCACCATAACAAGCCTCCGTAAAACGAAATTGGCATCACACTTTCCGTGATACTGCTTTAGAAGCGTTAAGCTGGAATTGATGGCCGCTTCTGGCGCGAAGCAGCCGAGGATGTCAGGGCGGTGGGTCACAAAAGCCAGACGAACGCCGCAAGTGCTCCTGCCCATATCGTTAGTGAGATCAACAGCACTAGAAGCTAGTTGCGAAAGCGACGGGTCATATTCCCAAACATTTGAATGTCGGGAAAGTTCACGGGTGAGGGGACGATTGGCCCGAGGGTCGGGCTACCGTTTCAGGGGACTTCGCCGGCGTGCCGCCGCCTTAATGGGATGACCTTACCTCCGAATGTCAGGGTCCGTCTATTCAACGTATTCGCGTACGCGACCGCAAAACGCAGTTACCTCGAGCATCCCCCATAAAAAAAGCCCCGTCGAAGCGAGGCCTTTCCCTGGCACTGTTAAGCGCTGGCTTACCAGGAAGTTCCTGCCGTACCGGCGCCGGGATTGGTGCTGCCGCCGTTATTCTGCGCAGACTGGGCTGCACCCTGAGTGCCACCGGGTGCGCCGCAGTTTGTGTTCGAGCTAAAGTGATGGGCCTGATGGATATCCCGGCAGAACAGGTCGAACCCCTGTGGACTTGGGCAGCACAACTCTAATAATATCCATAACAATGCTTCGATTCTGGAAGAATCGTCGGGAAGGTAATTTTTAATAAACCCTGATTTTCTTTTGACTCGAAACAACTCTCTCGATTTAAACTTCTGTGTTTCAATAGATGCGGGGAAAATGGGAGGGGAAGATGGTTACTGACTTTGCGCAGCGCCTCGCGGACTGCCATGACGTCACCACAGAACAACTCGAAGCCGTGTTCTTGTATTTGTGCGCAAAGCTCAAACGCGACCGGGCGGAAGGTCGAGCAATATCGTTGCTCACTGTCAAATCTAAGCGTTTGGTCGAAGAAAGCCTCAGAATCCGGGCTGAGTTTTTGGACAAGGACGCAGTGTAGTCCGCTTATCCTGATCTCGATGCTGTCTTTGCTTACTTGGCTGTAGCTTGCATTGGATGTCAGGGCGGTGAGGTCAGTCAGATCCAGAACAACGCGTCTTCGTCAGCGAATTCTTCTGGCGTCCTACCGTCAGTTAAATACTCTTGCCAGTAGCTTGCCGCGACCTCCTCCCCGTCAAGGCCCTTTTCGCGCGGGGTTGTTGACTACGTGTCGTCACACCGATCATAAGCGCTGAAAGTCTAAGTTTGCCCGACGGTGAGGCGGGCCGGCTACTGTTGCCTGCCTTGTAGCGCCCGTCAGTGACGACAATAGCCGTCTGTAGCTTAAGTCGGCAATCGGGCGCGATTAATCAGGGAATGTGATGCTTCCATGAATTCTGATGGACTGTCTCGTTCATTAAGGTTCAGGCAAGAAGACGCCCCGTAGGCTTGCTCCATATTTCAGTGCGATATGGACACTCAGTTGCCCGATAACGACAACAACGCTCTACTTGATCCGAAGGTCAATTGCAGAAGCCCTTATTGAACTCTCTAAGCGCCTGACGCGATTACATGAGGCGATTGATCAGGCAAACGAAGTGCTCGGACGTCTAACGGACAAAGAGCTGCAAGAGCGGCAAGCAACCTAGTCTGGCTTCGCCTTCCGAGTAATCACAGACCGCCGCTTGAGTGTTCTCAGGTACTTACGCGCCGATCGTTCGCTGATGAATTTCATCTCGTCTGACTTCGACCCGTTTGCCATGCGCACAATGTAGAACTCGTCTTCCGGATACATCTCTATGTCGAGCGGTCCTTTGCGCCAGTCTATCGACGCAACTGTTTCCTGCGCTGTCCGAACGACGATCTTGTAGAGTGATCTCTTGATGGAAGTGCCACTTAGGCGCTCGGGGGCGTCTGCAACCCTGAAGATGGTTGCGTCTACAATGCGCTCTCGGAGATGTGCGTCCTGTGTGAACCTTGACGCCCATTCGCGCAACATTGGGCGCAAGTCGGGACTACTGGAATGGCTATTGTCGTTTAAGGAAGAAGGCATGACGCTCCCCTTTCTTCTTCGAAGGCGAGCGCACTAATTAACCCTCAGTCGCCACCGCCAACGGTCTCGGTTGGTAACGATAGGTCGGTATATAATCCATTCCTGATAGACTGTCGACACAGCACCTTCTCTTTCAGTTCCTTCCCCTTAGGTGTCAGGATGCACGAGGCAGCCCGAATGTCGCCTATGAGTTCGATGATGCCGTGATCGCGCGCCTCGATGAGCGTCTTCATTCCAACACCTCTGGGTAGTTGGTTAGACGACACAGTATCGAGTTCCTTGAGCAACAGAAGCAGGCGAGAATACTGCATGAACTTGAATGCCAGTTGGAATTACAGCAATTCCTAAACTATCGCCCACTCAACGCAACTCTACGATCGGTTCCGTCCGCTTGCGTACCGTTTTACCGATGTCAGGGCGGTGGGCCGCTCCTTGCCCGAAGCGGTCATTTGGGCAGTCCCATTTCCCATTCCAAACGAAGCATGCTCATGATCGCGGTGTCCCATCTCTCGTCACCAACTTTGGCAGACGACCGCCTCACTCCCTCGTGGACAAAACCGACCTTGTTGTAGGTTCGGATAGCGGCACTGTTCCAGCTATAGACATTTAGCTCAGTCCTCTCGATTTCCGGATGAGAGAACGCCCGCTCCAATCCCGCTTCCAGCAACGGTTTAGCTAGTCCTTGTCCCCGCATTGTTGGCGCGACCATGACGCGGCCAATCCTTGCGACGCCATTTTTCCAGTCCACAGCTAATTGGATATGCCCTGCTATAGCCTGGGAGGCGTTAACAGCCATCCAGGATAGCCGCTTGGGCGGTAACGTTTGCCCTTCGATAATAACCTGTTCAAGCTGATCGTCGGTGATCGGATAAGTAAGATCAGGTCCGCCCCACTGCACGACATCGCGCTCGCTGCCCAGCCAACTGCGAAGGACCGGGAAGTGGATTGCCTCAAAATCGATTAAAGTCATTATCCGCTCATTACAAACTGAACCGAAATTAAGCCTATAGCCGGAGCATCCACTGCGCAACGTCCGCGTCTGGCGCTTTCGCGTCATGACGGCTATCGGCCCCAAAGCCGCCATCAGGCCTCCAGTATTCTGCAACCGTCGGCGTCGCAAATGATCGCCTGATCGCCCTCCATCCGCTCAATCCTGAAGCAAAACCCCGCTCAAGAGTCTTGTTGAACACCTCCCGCGGTCGCGCTCCCGAGGGCGCCACCTTGCCGTCGATCACGAAGAGCGGCACCCCGGTTACGCCGATCTCCGGGGCGGTCTTCAGATTCGCTTCAATATTGGCGTCGATGTTGGGGATGAGAGTGCAACGCCGATTTCTTCGGGGCTCAGACCGATGCTTTTAGCGATCCGATCGATCACGGAGCGCTCGCCAGTGGCCTCGCCGTCATTCATGTAGGCCTCGAAAAAGAACCTCAGCCACTTTGGCGCCCAAGCCTTGTTTCATGCCGCCTCCATATGACTTTTGTCAGGCGGATTGCCCAGTAGTGAATTCTGGGAATAACCCTAAGCAAGAGTCATTTGATGTAGAATATCAGGCTGCCATTCATAGTTCTCTTAACCCATTGAATATCATCTGGTCTGATATTTCTTGCCCTCAGCTCTGCTGCAAGCCATTTGTTCCCTCGCACAGCAGATCGATAGCTTCTATTTCTTTTTTGTTCCAGGCTTGGGATGGTGCCCTGTTTCATGCTGCGTGTGGTAATACAAAACGGTGAAGCGTTTACCATGAAACCTACTGACGGATTCTGGCAGATTTTCTGCCCAATTCATTCTCCGATGTTCTTTCCGTGTCGTCTCTTGCGCGTTGGCAGATGGTTGCGCCAGGATCAAAAGTGACAGGGCTATCGCAAGATTAAGAACCGATATCCGCTTCTTCATTGGTTGCTCCTTCCCATGGCGTTCTGATTAAGCTCAAATCAGGAAGCACCATGGTGGTGGCTTCTGCGATAGATTTTACCGGATCTTACGCAATTTACTCTGGCTGCGAGGTGAAGAGGGGGCTTTTAATGGGAAAGTTCCGACGGGCGAACACTAGATCGGGTCCAGTCCTCTCACTTCGTCATGAGGCCAGCCTACTGCGGCCACGTGGTGTGATCACCGCTTCAGCGCCAATCAGCGTTTGGCATCGCGTGCCTGTCCAGACGCCCGCAAATCTTCCAGGCTTTTTCCTGCGCAACTGCCACCTGAGAGTGCGTCACCAACCGCCTTTGCCTGCCCGGTCACTGTGATCGTTCCAGCCAGTCGATCGGAGGCCGTAAAGGTTGCCGTTCCGTCTTTAGCTATCCTTGATAGATAGAACACATGATAGGTGTCCTTATTTTGGCAGGTTATGACGAGCGGAAAGTCGTCAAGCGGTCCCTGTGCCTTGGCTGCCGGGCAATGCACGAGCGAGATGGTCGCAGCCGCAAGAATGGAGTTCCTGAGGGAGGAAAAACGCGCCTGTGTATGGTGATATCGCATTGTCTTGTCCTCACAAGATTGACGGGGGCAATTTATCTGCGTGGTTGTCTTGCCTCTCCATTGCGGGCGGGCGAGAAATATGCGGGCCAACACTGTCCGGCCCAATGGACACTTACGGCTGAGCTGTCTGTCCTTTGGCGGCACGATAGGCCTGAAGATAGCCGCGCGCGACGGAGCGGATGCCGCGCCCGATGGCTGAATAGGATTCGTCCGGTAGGTTGGCGAAAGACACGCGTATAGACCAGTTCGGCGCCTCGAAGCCAGAGCCGTTCAGAACAACGATACCGTGATCCTCGGCAAGCTTGAACGCAATGTCGAGCGGGTGCACGTTCTGCTTGACCCAGTCCGTGACTTCATCGCCGACATATTTTCGCGCCCAGTATTCGTAGTCGATGACACCGTAATAGCGGTCGAAATAGGGGCGGGCGGCAAACTCGATGCCCATGCCATCCATAAGCATTTGGAAGCGCTTTTCACATATCGCCATACACGCTTTTTGATAGAGTTTGTTCTCGTCCATCATCTCCACAAGACCGAACAATGACATCATGACCTGTTGCGGCAAGGACAGGCCGGCAGTGTGGTTCAGCGCAACATCGCGGCTGTCGGCTACAACTCGGTCGATGAACTTGATGTCTCGCGGCTTCGGCGTGAGCGCCTTGTAGCGGGCGTCCATGAGCTTCTGCGTCGCTTCCGGCATCACCCGGATTGTCTTGTCGAAAATATTGTCCTGGGCGACGGCGACGACGCCGAGCCGCCAGCCGGTGCAGCCGAAATATTTGGAGAAGGAATAGACGCCGATCGTGTTGTAGGGAAGATGTCCCATGACGGACTCGAAATTAGGCACAAAGGTCCCGTAGACATCGTCCGTCAGGATCATCAGGTCGGGCCTCTTGGTGCGCACGAAGGAGACCAGCCTTCCCATGGAGTCTGGATCGATGGCGACGGCGGAAGGATTGCCCGGATTGACGATGAACAGCGCCTTGACAGTCTTGTCTTCCAGCGGTCGCAGATCGTCGTCTGTCAGCTGGAAACGATCTTCCGCTTCCGCCGAAATATGGATCTGTTTGAGGGCGTAATCTTCGAGATGCGGCATTTCGAGATAAGGGGTGAAGATCGGCGTTACGAGCGCGATCGTATCGCCGGGATTGAGCAGGCGAGCATTCTTCAGTGCCTTGAAGATATAGCACATAGCCGCCGTGCCGCCCTCGACCGGGTAGAGATCGAACTTTGCCGTCGGGCGGTGACCTGCACACATCGCCCACATCAGATATTCATGGGTTATGGCCTCATTGTGCGCCAACGACCGGTCCGGTACCGGGTAGTGATCGCCGATAATCGAGTCCGTCAGTTCGTTGACGAACTTGTCGGGATCGAACCCGAATTTCATGATTGCAAAATCGACGGCAGCTTGCAGCGTATCGGCTCCCGGTGTCTCGGGATCTGCCTTGCGCCTTGAAGTCCACGTCTTGAGACGATCGTAGCAGCCGCTGGTTGGTGGCATGCCGGCCACCCCGGCTTCAGCATCGAAAAAGGTGCGCTTGGATTCCGTGAGGGCGAATTGGCCGAGAAGAAAAAATGCCTCGCGCGCTCGGGTGGCGATCCAGTTGGGATTTCCTCGCCCGGCATTTAGGTAGGCCTTTCCGGCCTTGTCGACCTGCGCAAGTCTGATCAATTCATCCTTGATCTCGAACGGGCTCAGTTCTTCGAATTTCGCATAAATGCTTGCGTCACCCATAATATCCTCCTCGCCAACCCGAACGGGTGGGACGTTTCAGTTCGTGGATCTGTTGAGCGGTTCCGGATGGAAATGATCATCTCCGAAGCCACGGCATATGCGCGGATATGCGGTCGGGCGAACCCGGCCTTACGAAAACGAGCGCCGGCGATCGCTAGGATCTGCGCTTGAACACGCCGAGATTGATGAGCTGGACCCGGCGGTTTACGGATGCGTCTTTCTTACTCCCCTCGATCGGCAGATGCTCTCCGACACCGACGGCGTAAAGCCGCGACGGATTGACTGCAAACGTGGTCGCGAGGACCTCCTTGATCGCATCGGCGCGTCGGCCACTGAGATCGAGATTATGTGCGTCGCTGCCTGTGGCGCTTGCGTTGCCTACGACGAGGAAATTGTAGTCCCAGAGGTTCGGATGATGCAGCGCATCCGCGATCATTCCAAGCGTTCGGTAGGATGTTGGCTGGATAGCAACTGAATCGTTTTCGAAATTGATCTCGACCACCATCTGCGGAAGCTTTGCTAAACGTCCCCAGTTGGGGAGCGCGGACATTGGCTTGTCGCCGCCATTGACTGCTTCCTGGCGCAGGATCTCGATATCGATTGCCGGGGCTGCGGCGGTAAGCTTGCCGAGGCCCTTGACGATCCGCTCCTGGGAAACTTCCTGAGCGAAAGCTGGCTCCGGCACCGCCATGGGCAAGGCCATTATGGAAAGCAGCAGAAGTGCGGCTCTGGAATTCATAGGCTGCATGGCATCATCTCCAACCTGCGTCAGTGATCACCTGGTAGCATTCCGGGCTGACACGCTTTTCCTTCTTGACCAGGCAGGCAAGAACGAAGCCGTCGCCTTTGACGCCGGCGCATCGCGCATTCATGTCTCGCTTGCATGTCTGTTCGTAGGAGGACTGGGCCTCTTCGCGCTTGCTGATGGATTGGAAAACCTGAGCAAAGGAACCTTTGCAGCCTGCCGAGACCTTGGCGGCATTCTGTTGCAGGCACTCCAGGATCCGCCCGTTGCCGAGATTGACGCCTTTGCAGAGCTTTTGAATGTCGCCTCCGCAGGTGTCGGCCAGCCTGGTGGTTGCTTCGGCATAGCTGAGCGTCTGCGCCGCAGCGGGCATGCCAAAACCGGCCGCACCAGCCACGATGGTGACGATGAGCATTCGTCTGTTCAGCATCTCGCGCTCTCTTTCTGTCGGTGATCAACGCATTTGAAGCGTGGCACGACGAGAGCCGTTCGGGGACGTATTTTACGGTAGTAGACGTGTCATGCCGGCTATCCCTGGCGGTCGAGGTAGCGGGCATGGCCTCGATGAGCCTATACGGCCATCCCGTTCCTATCGAACGAGCTGCTGAGGCTTGAGGTCTTCGTCGAGTGTCGTTTCCGCGGGCGGCCGTTTTGTCTTGGCTGACAACGGCCGCTCGACGATCGTCGCCGGTGCGGCCACGGCGCTTGCGGCAACGGTACCGATATTCGTCACCGTTCCGCCGACAACTGCGGTGATACCCTGACCGAGCGTGACATTGGAATCAGTCAGGGTTTGTCCCATGATAAGGCGTTGCCCTATCAGCTGCACGATCTCGGGGCTCTCGGCGAATTTTCCGTGGTTGAGCCCGTCTTTCGTCTCCACTTTCGTGAGGTCGATTGCGGTGATGCCCCCTTTTTCCAGCCGTGAGCGATAGGGCTCTTCGGCTGGATTGATTGCTCCCAGTCGGGACACGCGTCCGGTTATGAAGCTGGAGGCTGCAAGTGCCTTGTCGTCGCTCGACATGAAGATCGTGAAGCGCGGCCGCGGTTCACCCATTTCTACATATTGCTTTGCGAATACCTGAATATCGATATCGGGTGAGGCAAGGATCACGTTCTTGATTTTCGGATCAACCCGGCCGTCTCTAATTCCCATCTGCCGCAGCGCTTCCATCGCGAGCCATGAGCCCATCGAATGCGCCAGCACGGTTATGTCCTTCACACTGGGATCGCCGGCAAGCGTCCGCAGCGCCTGTTCCAACCCTGAACGGGAGTAATTCGTGCTTTCCTTGTCGTATAGATAGCCAGTGATTTCCGCGCGTGACGGCCAGGTAAACAATATGGGGGTCGCCTGCATGCTGCTGTCGTGGACGATCTGGGCGAGGCGAAAGACGGCATCGCCATAGGTGTTGTTGAAGCCATGGATGAAAACAAGGGCATGGCTGCCGTTGGCCTGTTGCCTGAACCAGGCGCGGCCCTCGGCAACTGTCTCCATCTGCCTGACATTCGTAACGGCAAAGTCCGTCCTGGGGTCGGGAGGCAATTTCTTTGGCCACTGGACACTGCCCTGCTCACGGCCATTGGGAATTGAGACGGTAATCTCGGTCAAATGCGGTTTCGAGCCACGTTCGCCGTCGAACAGTGTTGCTGTCGATCCGGAGGGTTGGCGTGTCGTCGCGACAAGCATATCGACCTTGCCGGCGACTTTTGTGCCGCCGATCGGTGTCGGAACCGGTGCCATTACTCCTTTCGGATGCCCACAACTCGTCAGAAGAACGATCAGGGCTGCCGTGCCATATTTCTGCATGTGTATCCCAGCGAAATACCCTGATACTGAGTGAGGAAGCTACCATGCAGGTTCGAAGGTGCCCTGTAGCATCGCGTATCATCTACTGTCGTCGACCTGGCTGATGCAGAGATGAGTGAGATCAGTTGGAGGTCGGGTTCGCTGTGAGTGCCAATCCGGCTGCCCGCAAACCAGCGAAAACCTTTTCCTGATCTTCGGGCCTGGGGAGTCGTGCCGTCACTTCCCGTTTTATGTTTGGCATCAAGTTCTGCGCATTCGCATTCAGCCAATCCAACTCCTGGCGGGCCTGTATCGTCTTTCCCGAGGCGCCAAGTATCGAGGCCAGTACCATTCGATGCATGGGGTTATAGGTCAGGTCTGACATCCGCGACCAGAGCTCCGCGGCCTGAAGGTCTCCCCTCATGAACGCACAAAGCGCCATCCCCACTTCGTAATATCCCGCTGGGCCGGCACCATGACTGACCGCCTTGCTGACAAGATCGCAGCCGGTGTCCCATTTCCCACTCATGGACAACCGCAAGCCATACTCGCCGACGACCTCCGTGTCGTTTGGGTTCAGGGCATAGGATGCTGCGCCCGCTTCCAGGGCGGCAGGGATATCGTTGCTGAAGAAATAGGACAGCATGAGTGCCTGTAGCACACGAGCATTTTGCGAATCGATGGCGAACGCACGGTTGGCGAGTTCAGAGGCCCTTTCTAGCGCATCTTTTGGCGCAACGAGTCCGAGTTTGTAGGCGAAGCGTACCTGGTCAAGATTGGTCAGCGACAGCATCGCGAGCGACGTGGCATCTTCCGGGTATTTCTGTATCAGGGCTGTTAGGCACTGTTGTGATGTCGCCAGGGCGGCTTTTGTCATGATCCTGCGATAACTGTAGTAGGAAAGGGTACAGTCATAAGCCTCCCAGCCTCCGGTCGCCGCCACATCGGACGAAAAAATGACGCCGAATGGTTGCGCTACGGCCGTTGCAATCTTTTCGGCGACTGCAGTTTCCGCCTCCAGCACGCTCTGGATGCTGAGATCCGTGTCATAGTTGCTTGCCCAGATGACAGCATTGTCCGACTGGCGAACCAATCGTACGCTGGATCGAATTTTGTCCTCGTGTTTTCGCAGGTTACCCTCAAGCAGATATCTCGCATTCGAAGGTTTCCCTTTTTCTGCAGCTGCGTCGATCACCACGATCTCTTTGAATTTCACGAGCTTGGTAATGAGTTCATCGATGGTGCCCCGCGACATCTTCGACAGGTCCCTGTCGTCGGCAGGATAATCGAATAGATCGACGGCAATGGTCGCGCGGCCGTCACCATTAGTCACGAGCGGGTTACGCAAATCGTGGAGGAAGAAAGTGAGCCCGGCTAGCACCGCACCTGCGGTCAGTCCCGCGATGAAGAGGCGGCTCACTATCAGTCGGCTCTCGGACGACGGAAGATCCACCAAGGGGTGCGGGGCCGGAATAGTTACGCTGCTTGGCGTAACTGCGAGCGGACCATCCGGGTTTTCTTCGATAAAACCTCCTCCCCTCTCGAATGTCGGAACATATCCGCCTTTCGGGATCGTGATGATGACCGGCTCTCGCGGTCCCGCCATGAGATAGTAGCGCTCCAGTTCACGGCGAATGCGGCCAGCTTCTATCCGAACTGCAGGATCGCTTTGCGCATCGAAATTGCGCCTTCCGAAGACCACATCCGCGATCGTATATGCTTTGAGATATATTGAACGTCCCGCAAGCGTTTCAGAGACAACGAAGCGGAGAAATTTGCGTGCGCGTTCCGGTAGATTTACTCGCTCGCTGGAAAGTATTCGTTCAAGCTGTGTGTTTATTTCCTCCGCGCAGGGCTCAATCAAAATCGCCTCAGTGGATCTTGTATTTTCCATCGCTCCCCCCTCGTACTTTGAAAGTACAGCGTTCTACTCGCGACGCTTCTACATAAGCACAACCTTAAATAGATGACAATATGTCAGTTGTCGCACTGCCGCCATGGACCGCGATTGGGGATGTCAGCGCGACGACCTGGAACTGCTGTCCATCTGCTCTTTCGTTCGACAAAGGCGCCAAGCTGCAGGCAGCAGGCGCCTTGAATCTTCCGGCCGTCATCAACGGGGCGGACCTATATTGATCAATTGCAGTTCAGTGGCCTGTCAGAACCAATGTCTGCACCGGGAGGAAAAGAGCCTGCATGCGCAGGATCATTGCATGCACAAGACCGACTGCATCGATTGCATGCAGGAAAAACCATTGCACCACGCCGATATTCTCGTCCGCGAGAGCCTCGTGATTATTGGTATAGGCATTTGCGATGCAGCTGCTGCCGGGTGGAATATTGTCCAGGCCGCCTTCGTAAAGAGGCTGCAGGAAAACCGTCAGTGTTCCGGGCTTGCTCAGTTGTTGGACGTCAAGAAGTTGGTCGGTCGGGCGCAGCTGTCCGGCGGCGATCACGTCCTGGACCTCGGTCACGACGAGAGGGATAATGGTGAAAGGCTTGCCGATGCAGGTCGCCTCTGCGATCATACCCTTCTTCATGACTTGCGCTTCGATCTGCCCGAAACCCGCGACAAGATTACCCCGTCCTGCCTCGGCCGGCACGAGAATGCCCGCCGGACGCAGCATCGTGTTGACCACGTCTCCGACGCGGAGGGTAAACTGCTGTACGGTTCCGGTAACGCCGGCGTAGACAACTGTCTTGTCCAGTTCCACCTGTGCCTGGGCTAGAGCTGCTTCGGCGCTTTGCTTTTGCGCCGGCAAAAGGACGTTGATCTGCGTGATGAGAGTTTGCTTCTTTGCCATCGCGGCGCCGAGAGTTCCCTTTCGGGCCTCAATGGTATTCGCAAGCCGCTGAACTTCCCGCCGCGCAACGGCATCCTTTGCCAGTAGTTGGACCTTCATTTCGTATTCGTCGACAGCAACCTGTAAGGAGCCCTGCGCCTCCTGTATCTGTGAATCTGCCGTCGCCAGTTCCGTTTGCGCCACATGCGCTTGGGCATCGATCTCCGCGACTTGTCGTCGAGCGGTTTCGACTTCGGCTTTCTGCTTTGAATCATCCAGCCGGAAAAGAGGTGCTCCAGCGGTAACCTTTTCGTTGATCCCGACATAGATCTCGTCAACACGGCCGACCGTTTCAGGCAGAATGGTCACTGTGCGAAAAACAGCGGTTACGCTTTTGGTCGAGGGATGGAAATAAAAGATCAGCGTGATCAGCGAGATGGTGAGCAACAGGCAAGCCGAGATACCCCAGCGAAGTTCATACCACATGGTGTAAAGCGTAATTTCGCGACCGATCCGCTTATTCTGCGCAAAGCGCCGATAAAGGTAGTCCGGGAAAATTGTCAGGAGGGAGCAGAGCATCAGTTCCAGCATTGTCAAACTCCCTCGCTACCAGGTGTGTTTTTCAAATTGGCGTCGTCTGGAGGTGGTGTAATTTCCTCTTCGGGTCTCTCGTCAAGCTCCATGCGGACATCGCGACCGGAGAGCTTTCCGAGCGATTCCGCGATTGAGTAGAGCGGCGTGGAAAAGTCCGGGATCTGGATGAAGGCGAGCAGCAGGCCAGCGATCCAGAAGAGATGATTGTGCGTGAAAAGCGAAATCAGGGCGAGAACCGCGACAACCTCCATCTGCACCTTGCTGGTGCGATGTGCCAGTCGTTCAGGCACGGCGTGAAGCTGGAAGTAGAGGTTGCCGATGATTAGAATGGCCACGATCAGGAAGATGACAACGGCGACGAAGAGATAGTCAGTCTGGCCTGGCTCGGTAATGAAGGCTGGCAGGTGATCGATCGCCGCCGGATGAATGTCTTGCGCCATTGCGATTTCCTTTAGCAGAATAAGTCATAATCAAAACGGGACCTGCCGAAGGTGCTTGATCTGCCGTCTCTCGCGACGTCGACCAGCCGTAGGACTCCCGCGAATAGGCGTCTGCACAAGCGACCTTGGGGTTCATAACGACGATACGCGCCTAGTGGGGTTTCACGCTCGTAACATCGTGTAATTTACGGCGGATTCGCTTCTGGTTTTCCGGCATTTTCCCCGCCGCTGTTAGGGGAAGTAGGAGAATTGACTGACTGGTGGATCCGTATCGGTTTCGTTGCGGATAACCGAACAACATCGCGAGGCCGATAAGGACACTGCGGCCTCAACAGATGCACTTGAACGCCTGAGGGTATCTTGCCGCCTCAGCCGTTTTTCGTCCTGCAGGACGCGTCAAGGGCGAAAAGTAGGATCGCGTAAACTACGCCCCAGCGCCGATTTGGCGGTTTATATGTGCCCTGGGCTGCCGCAACGTCCGTTGCTGCCGAACTGCGTCGAGACATAGAGATTTATCCTCTGTGTCCCATACTTTGTGACGCGAACGCGACCTCTCCAGCCCACAAGATCTTTCATTAAACAGGATGAGGTTGACGAGTGATGAAATCGAAAAGCTTCACGTTGGTCGCCGGGCTGTCCGCGCTGACACTTGTCTCGTCATATCCCGGCCCGCCTGCCTTTTCCCAGGCGCCGGTGCCCCAGCCTAATCCGGCCGCGACATCCGTTCAGGCGCCTGCGCAACCCCCCTTGTTGTCGGAGGACCAGCTCGAAATTCTGGTGGCGCGGATAGCACTCTATCCGGACGAACTGGTTGCTGCGATTTCCGCCGCTTCACTCCTCCCGTTGCAGATCGTCGAGGCTGATCGGTTCCTGCAGGCCAAGCAGAAGAACAAGGACTTGAAGCCGAATGAAGGGTGGGATGGAAGCGTTATCTCGCTTCTCAACTACCCCGACGTCGTCAAGATGATGAGCGATGATCTTGCCTGGACACAAGCACTTGGAAATGCGCTGACCTATCAGCAAAAGGACGTGCTTGTGGCCATCCAGCAGCTTCGAGACGAAGCAATGGCCAAGGACTTGATCAAGACGGATGAAAAGATCACCGTCGTCGTCGAAAATGAAAACGTCATCATTCGCCCCACGGATCCGGAAAAGGTCTATATCCCACAATATCCGCCGCAGATGCTCTATGAGCCGGGCTATGCCGCCCAGCCGGTTTATTATTCCGATAGTTATTACGACAACTACTACTATCCCGGCGCCGCATTTTTCGCTGGGGCGGTCACAGGCATCGCCTGGGCAGCCATCGTCAACTGGGACGACTGGGGCGTCTGGGGCGGAAGATGGAACGGCGGCGATGTCGATATCGACTGCAATAACTGCTTCAACGACCGGAATTTCAACGGCAAACTGAAATGGAACGACGTTGATTGGAGCAAGGTAGATCGCAGCAAGCTGAATATCGGCAAGGACCAGTTCGCAAATTTCGATCGCTCCGCGATAAAATCCGGTCTGGTTTCGGACAATCGTAATTCCCTCAAAAATCAGGTCCGTGATCGCAAGGCTAGCGACGGAATTGCAAACAGGCAAAACCTGTCCCGCCCCGACGACGTTCGCCGGAAGACTGCTGAGGGGCTGAAACAGGGAACCAGACCCGCAACCAACAGGGCTGCCGAAAATCGGCCCGCAGCAAACCGTAGCAACCAAGCGGCCAGTCGGCCGGCCGCAGAACCGCGTCGCAGTTCGCAGTCCGCTCCGAAGGCCAAGCAGGCGAATAAGCCTAAAATGGCCGCCCGGCCCGACAATCGCGCGCGGCAACCGAATGCGCTCGGCAATGTCCAGTCGGGACGGCGGGAATCCGTCGCCTCTCAGCGTGGAGGACACAGCATGGGCGGCGGACAGCGTGGCGCCCCGCGCGCGGCACCCCGTGGCGGCGGACGCCCCATGCATCACGGTGGCGGTCGCGGCGGCCGCGGCGGCGGTGGTGGCCGCAGATAAACGTTCCTAACAGTGTTTGGAGACAGATCATGAGGCAGAAGATTAGTTTATTGGTTGGACTGACTGTCATGGCCGCTGCAGTAGCCATCGCGACACCGTCAGAGGCCGCGCAGAAGACAAACCTTCAGGAATTCAAAGGCGAGATGCCACCATCCTTCGTGGAGCCCTCAGCCGCGATGGACGAATTCGGCAAGGTGCTGAAGGCGCAGGATGTCGACGGCTTGGCAAAGCTGCTTGGGCTCAATGCCAGCAAGCTACGTGACAGCAGCGAGGCCATGACGAGCCTCGATCTGATCCGCGAGGGGGCAGCGAGACAGTTGCGCCTTCAGGACGTGAGGGGATTCAAGGTCGTTGCCGTCGGAGATATCCTGTGGCCTTTGCCATTTCCGCTCTCCAAGCAGGCCAACGGGCAATGGTCGTTCGACACGGAGATAGGGCTGGAAGAGATCGTTAACCGACGGATTGGCGAGAATGAACTCGTCACGATCGATACCATGCGTGATTATGTCGACGCCCAATACGAATATGCCCGGATAGACGAAGACGGGGATCAGATTGTCGAGTTCGCTCAACGGCTGATCAGCTCGCCCGGCAAACGCGATGGACTATATTGGCAAGCCAACGACGATGAAGAGGAAAGCCCGGCAGGGCCGATGCTCGAATCTGCGGCCTTCAGCAAGGCCAAGCAGGGTGAAGGGTATTACGGTTACCGATACCGTATTCTGACGGGGCAGGGACCGAATGTGCTAGGCGGCGAGTACAGCTATATCGTGAATGGTAACATGACGAACGGTTTTGCACTGATCGCCTGGCCGGTTACCTATGGCGTCACGGGCGTCCAAACCTTCATCGTCAACTACTCTGGGGTCGTATACGAGAAGGACCTGGGAGACGAAACGCAAGAACGTGCGTCGCAAATCCGGTTGTTCAATCCGGGTGACGATTGGGATATCACGATGGACTAGCCTCTGGTGGATGCGGTTCCGTAAGACTTAAAACAAAAGCGACAGCGCGGGATCACGCGCTGCCGCGTTCTGCGCAATGGGTAGCTTCCGAGAGAGACTTACCGCTATCGTGCTCCATGCGTTGCCCGGCCCGAAGCGGGTTGCTGAGATACTTTCAGGCTTTTGATTGCGACACTGGAACTATCTGGCGCCTCGTCGAATTTTGTCGGAGAGGTTGAACCAAGGCAATCGGGATGCAGTCTTCCAATGCCCGCAGCGGGCGCAACAAACTCATGTTGAAATTGCCTGCACTGCGAGATCAGCTCCGCAGCCATGTCAGCGACACGATTGCCGATCTTTTCGAATCCTACGACCTCGCGACAATCGCGCTAGATCGTCTACGATTGGAGCGGCCAACCGACGTGAAACGCGTTCATGAATACGAAGACCTCTGCCGTGAAATCGAACGCGAAGTTTCTCGCTATTGCTCTGAGATGAGTTGAGCATGTTGGGTGCGTGTTGATTTCAGCTTCCGGGTAGATTTTCCGACCCGATCTCATCGGCTGATTTTATGATAGAGGTGGATGGTTGTGAAACGGGCGGTTGCGGCCATGCCCAAGCGACGATCAAATCATAAAATACGCCCAAAACGATCGGACCGATGAAAAGTCCCACGAGCCCGTGGGTCAGCGTGCCGCCAATAACCCCGACCAGAATGACGGGCATGGGCGTCGAAAGTCCTCTGGAAATCAATATAGGTTTCAAAATATTGTCCACCAGCATGACCGGCACGATAATTGCCGTGAACAGAGCGGAGACGTTGAACGGCCAAGAAAACCAAATCCAGACAAGGAGCGGTAACAGGATGAGGGCTGGCCCAATCTGTATCAGGCACAAAATGAATACGCCGTAGGTTAAAGCCCCTCGCACCGGCACACCAAAGGCCATGAAGATCAATCCGCATAAGATGGCCTGGAGCAGTGCGACGCCAATCACGCCGCGCGAAACGTTCCTAACCGTCGTGCCCGCCAGTTTCGCGAATCCTACACCTCTTTCGCCAGCGATGCGGCTTGCCAAGATCTGAATGCCGGAGGCGAGGCGAGGCGCCATGGTCAGGAAAACACCACACAGAATTACCGAAACGATGAAGCTGAGGATCCCACCGCCGATTGATAGAACCCTGCCCAGAATGACCCCACCCGCCTCACGCAACGGCTGCTTGAACGACAGTATCGCTGCGGCCACGTTGGTGGCAGCCTCATTCCAGGCAGAGTAGAGTTTTGTTCCGACGATCGGAACCTCATTCAGTCGCTCTGGCGCCCTCGGTATGTGGAAGCCGACGGCATCCGAAAAAAATGTCTGCAGGGTATCGACAAAGTTCACCGCAGCGAGCGCCAGAGGGCTGATGATCACGATAAGACATGCGGCGACGAGAGTGGATGCCGACAGGAACTGCCTTCCCCCGAGGAGCTTGGTCAAAAGGTTGAATAACGGATAGAGCGCCACTGTCATTATTGCCGCCCATATAACGATCAGGGCGAAGGGCGCGATCAGTTGCGCAGACCAATAGGTGAAGGCCGCAATGACCCCGATCCGGACGATATCGCTTACGCGCGCCTCGATCGATATATGGCTTGCCGCGACGGGATGCGGCTCCTGCTTATCGGCTGGGGCAGCGGCGTTCATGATCTGGCCTCGCTGGCTGACGAACGGGCTCAATTACCGTGGCGTGCTGATCGGCTGATGTCAGGCACGATATGTCGAGGACTTTGATCTTCGATATAGTCGTTCGGCCGCTTCTGGCGTTTGCCGAGATCAGGGATCTTGAACGCTAGTTTCTCATAGGGAATGGATGAGAGAATGTGGGCGATGCAGTTCACGCGGGCACGCTTCTTGTCGTCTGAGGGGACTATCCACCAACGCGCGTGCTCGGTGTCGGTCATGCGTAGCATTTCGTCATAGGCCTGAGTGTAGTCCCACCAGCGCCGGTAGGATTCGACATCCATCGGGCTCAGTTTCCACTGCCGCAGCGGATCTTCGATACGCTTCTTGAAACGGCGTTCCTGCTCTTCCTCGCTGACGATGAGAAAATACTTCAGGAGCAGAACGCCGCTTTCGACGATTGCGGCTTCGAAACGTGGTGCGAGCTCCAGGAAACGGCGCGCCTTCTTCTCGCTGCAAAAGCCCATGATCCTGTCAACGCCGGGCCGATTATACCAGCTGCGGTCGAAGATCACGATCTCACCGGCGGCAGGAAGATGCGCAATATAGCGTTGCATATAGATCTGAGACTTCTCACGCTCTGTCGGAGCCGGAAGCGCGACAACCCGAAACACTCTGGGGCTGACCTTCTCAAGGATACGTTTGATGACGCCGCCTTTGCCGGCCGCATCGCGTCCTTCGAATATGATGACGACCCGCATGCCAGAATCCTTGACCCATGCCTGAAGGTGAGCAAGTTCCACCTGGAGCCTCTTGAGCTCCTTGTCGTAGTTCCACGACTTCTTTTCCTTTTTTCCGATCTCGTGATCCGCGTCATGCAACTGGTTCATCCTAGCCTCCTGTACTGCCTGAATATGCCGGGCCACGCGGTCCAGACGGCAAAACCATTGACGGTGTTGAGAGTGGGCCTCAGGAAGAAATGAACAACACGGCCAAAAAATAGCGGTATGCTGTCGCGTCGATTGCGAGCCTTCGGTTAATCTAGTGCGGCCCGTTTCGCGTGGCTCGTAACTTCCCGTAATCTCTGTGTTACGGCGTGTCGCGGCGAGCTAACGGTCGTGAGTTCGACGATCGCATGCCTTCGATCGCATCGGATCCGGCGATGCAGTGACGCGATGGCTGTCGGACAGGTCAGGCGGCCGAGGAGAGGTCTCCCGTCGGAGGCTTGGTAATTTCGAGTATAATACGTCACGCTTTCCCGAACCGCGCTACGATAATCAATCTGTCGCAATAGAAGCCTTCGTGGGGGTGTGATGGGATCCAGCTCAGATAAGGCACCACATTCGCGCGGACTTGCCGCAGCTCGCGAACGATTTCCGGATTTGCTGAGACAGATAGATAACCTGTTCGAACTCGATGAAGAGTTCAGGGTTCTTTGCGAGGACCTTGCGGATGTCAAAACCGCTCTGAACGAATGTCGGCATCTGCCTGCCGATATCAGAGATGCAAGGCGGCTCGAGTATGAAGAGCTTATCGACAGCCTTGCCAAGGAAATCGAACAGGCCCTCTCACGAGCCAATGTCATCCTGTTGCGGCCGCCGCGTCACTAGCCGCATGCACGATTTGCGGACAGGCTCTCTGGCTCGGGGTGCGCGCTTGTAACCAGTGTCAGCCGCCGCGGTATAATACCGTATTCTACTTCGCGAACACTCTCCGGTGAGCGACCCTGAACTCGGCGCTCCACCCACAAGCGGTTTGGAGCAAAGGAGAGCCGTCCGGGTGCATTCAGAGGGAAACGACCTCCCATGCCCCTGTGATCAACCGAGAGAGGGACCGATGGTTGACTGGTTCGTAAACACGCTCCGCACCTATCCTGAAATTGCAATCTTCCTGTCGCTGGGCCTTGGCTATTACTTCGGCTCATTCACCTATAAAGGGCTGGGTCTGGGTGCCGTCACTGCGACGCTGATTGCCGCGGTTCTTATCGGCCAGCTCGGCATCACCATTTCCCCGCCATTGAAGTCGACATTCTTCCTGATGTTCCTTTTCGCGATCGGGTATGGGGTTGGCCCCCAGTTCGTGAGAGGGATCGCGAAGGACGGAATTCCGCAGGCAGTCTTTGCGGCCGTGGTCTGCCTCTTCTGCCTGGGGGCTGCCTATTTCGGCGCACTCATCGCCGGTTATGACATAGGCTCCGCCGCCGGGCTCTATGCAGGTTCCCAGACGATTTCGGCCTCGATGGGGCTGGCGACGGATGCCATCAACCGTCTTGGCCTTCCGCCTGAACAGAGCAAGGCGATGCTGGATGCAATGCCTGTCGCCTATGCTGTCACCTATATTTTCGGGACGGTGGGCTCCGCCATTGTTCTTGCGCTGATCGGGCCATCCCTGCTGGGCATAGATCTGGAAGCGGAATGCAAGCGTTACGAACTCGAGCATGGCGGCAAGAAGGCTCTGGGTGGTGCAGGGACTGCATGGCATCATTACGAGCTGCGCGCCTACCGGGTGAAGGAGGGGGGACGAGCCGCGGGCCTGACCGTACTCGAGGCAGAACGTATGCTTCCGTCCGAACGCGTATTCATCGAACGCATCAGGCGCGATGGAAAGGTGCAGGACGCAACCGTCGATACCGTAATCGCCGCCGGCGACATTCTCGCCGTGGCAGGTCGACGGGAAATCCTCGTCGATCTCATCGGCAGTGTGGCGGAGGAGATAAACGACCAGGAACTGCTCGCAGTCCCGGCCGGCGGTGTCGATGTCTTCGTCACCAACAAGGCGGTGGACGGCAAGACGCTTGCCGAGCTTGCATCCATGCCGCTCGCCCGCGGCGTCTTTCTGCGCAAGATTGTTCGCGGTGCAACTGCAACCGAAATTCCTATCCTGCCGAACACGCAGGTGCAGCGCGGCGATATTCTGACGATTGTCGGGCGCACACAGGATACCGCTGCGGCAACAAAGGCTCTTGGACGGCCGGACGCACAGACGGACATTGCCGACGTGGCTTTCATCGGCGCCGCTATCGCAATCGGCGCTTTGATCGGGGCGATGACCTACAAGGTTGGCAGCGTACCCTTGACGCTTTCGACATCCGGCGGGGCATTGATTTCTGGCCTTTTCTTCGGATGGCTTCGATCTGTCCGTCCGACATTCGGGCGCATACCTTCGCCTACCGTCTGGTTCATGAATTCCGTGGGTCTCAACGTTTTTATCGCCGTGGTCGGTATTTCGTCGGGACCTGGCTTCGTCGCCGGTCTGCAGCAACTCGGGTTCAGCCTGTTCCTCTGGGGTGTGATGGTAACGACGCTCCCGCTGATCCTTGCGATGTATGTCGGCAAATACGTTTTCCGGTTTCATCCCGCAATCCTGCTGGGATGCTGCTCCGGCGCGCGCACGACGACGGCCTCCCTCGGAATGATCAACGACCGGGCAAAAAGCCAAATTCCGGGCTTGGGCTACACGGTGACTTATGCCGTCGGAAACACGTTGCTGACCATCTGGGGCATGGTTCTGGTTCTGCTTCTGGCCTGAAGCAGACAGCAGGTCGAGGGTGAAGAAGTTCGTCACCCTCGGCGATGCGCAAGTCTTTGCATCTGCAGTTTCTTTCATCGCGGGCGGCGGGAAGTGCGGCACGGTTCGACCAGTGCCGCCAACCATAATCGGGAAACAACGGGAGCGTGAAATGTCAAATCGAAACGTACAGATCGACCAGTTCCTCCTCCTCCATTCGGCGCGTGCAGACAAATGGCGCGAACTGACGACAATGGCCGATGCCTGGGCGAAACAGCAGGGTGACAGGTTGAAGCTGGAAGCAATCTTGAGCGCCCTGGAGGCCGTGGAGGAATATCACGCCTATCCGGGGCCACAGCTTCTTGCAGCGCTGCGGGAAAGTATCGCGGCGAATGATGCCGGCGGTGCTGCACGATTGGCCCGGCGGATCTCCAACGGCCTGCTCACAGATGCATATCGCAGCCGGTCAGCGGAATGGGACGTTCACGACGAAATGTCGGCGTCTGAGGTTCCCGACATCCTGCCGCCCTCGACGAATGATGCCAGTGAACGGCGTCCCTATTTCGAGGTCCTGTTCGTCAACAGTCAGCCGGCTGCCAGATGGCCGGCCTTTGCACGTGAAATACGCCGGTTGCGGCGGCGCGAGGATGCCTTCATCTACGAGCCGGTGATGGTTGGCGCCTTTGAAGATGCCATCTGCGCGACGATCCTCAACCCCAACATCGTTGCAGTCGTTCTCGCGGAAGGTTTTCCCTATCGCTCGCGTCACGATGCGCCGATCCTGCGTTCCGTACTTGATCCGCTCGGCGAGGTGGAGAGTGCAGACGCTTCTGCCCTTCGTCTCTCCAGTGCCCTGCGGAGGCTTCGCCCGGAACTCGACGTCTATCTGCTTTCCGATCGCGAGGTGGAGAAGATCGCGGGCGACCCCAACGCGAAGGGCGTGCGACGCGTCTTTTACGCGGTCGAAGAGATGCTCGAATTGCACCTTGCCGTGTTGGAAGGTGTTTATGCACGCTACGAGACGCCATTCTTCGACAACCTCAAGAAATACGCCCGCCGGCCGATCGGCACATTTCATGCTTTACCGATCGCCAGAGGAAAGTCGGTCTTCAAGTCGGACTGGATCCGCGATTTCGGCGAATTCTACGGCCTGAACCTGTTTCTGGCCGAAAGCAGTGCGACGACTGGCGGACTGGATAGCCTTCTGGAGCCAACGGGCAATATCAAACGATCTCAGGAAATGGCGGCAAGGGCGTTTGGCGCTGACCACGTCTTCTTCGTCACTAACGGCACGTCAACCTCCAACAAGATGGCCGTGCAGGCGCTGTTGGCTCCGGGCGATATCGCCGTCGTCGACCGCAACTGCCACAAGTCGCATCATTACGGAATGGTTCTGTCGGGCGCGCAGCCCTATTATGTCGAAGCCTTTCCTATGACGGAATATTCGATGTACGGGGCCGTGCCGCTTGCAACGATCAAGCGCGCGCTGCTGACCTTGAAGGCCGAGGGACGGCTCGATCGGCTTAAGCTTCTGGATTTGACCAACTGCACGTTCGATGGCCATATGTACAATGTGCGGCGGGTGATGGAGGAATGCCTTGCGATCAAGCCGGATCTGATTTTCCTGTGGGACGAAGCCTGGTCGGGTTTCGCCCGCTTCTCGCCCTTCCTGCGCCCAAGAACAGCGATGGGTGCCGCGGAGGAAATCGAAGACTGGCTGCGTGATCCGGCGTCTTTGAAAGCATTCGAGGCGCAGAAAGCGCAACTAGGCGAAAACCCAGGCGATGATGCCCTGCTTGCGGCGCAGCTCATTCCCGATCCGCGTCTTGTCCGGTTGCGTGTCTACCAGACGAATTCGACCCACAAGTCGATGTCGGCTATTCGGCAGGGGTCGATGCTTCTCGTCAAGGACGTCGACTTCCATACCGTCGCGGCACAATTCCGCGAGGCCGTGTTTACCCACGCATCGACGAGCCCCAATCAGCAACTGATCGCAAGCCTTGACGTTGCTCGCCGGCAGATGGAGCTGGAAGGCTACGGGCTGGTGATGAACGCGATCGAGATTGCACTCAAGATCCGGCGTAGCGTCAACGAGCACAGGCTGATCTCGAAATATTTCAGGGCGCTCGACGCCGATGATATGATCCCCAAATCCTATCGTCAGTCGGGGTTTGAGGGATACATCCGCGACGGCACCACCTGGGCGGATGCCGTCAAGGCAATGCACGAAGACGAGTTCTATCTCGACCCGACGCGTATCACGCTTGTTTGCGGCACGGCCGGCTTCGACGGCACGCAATTCAAGGGCCTGCTGGCCGAGAAATACGGCATCCAGCTCAACAAGACGTCCCGCAACAGCGTGCTGCTGCAATCCAACATCAACAACACCCGCAGCGATGTCGCGCATCTGATCAGGGTTTTGGTTGAGATATGCCAGTCCATCGAGGAGCGCCTCTCCGATGGCGGGGAAGGCGAGCGCACTGCCTTTGCTGCGCGCGTGAAATCGCTCATGACGGACGTACCGGATCTACCCAACTTCAGCCACTTCCATGAGGCGTTTCGTCACGATGCAGGCCGTGACACGCCGGAGGGCGATATCCGGACGGCTTTCTTCAAGGCCTATGATGCGTCGGTATGCGAATATGTGCCTCTGTTCGGTGCCGAATGCGACAAGCGCCTCAAGGACGGGCCGGAAATGGTCTCTGCCAATTTCGTCATTCCCTATCCGCCCGGCTTTCCGATCATGGTTCCGGGCCAGGTCCTGACTCAGGAGACGATCGACTTCATGCGTAAACTGGACGTGAAGGAAATCCACGGCTTCGAAAAGGCGAGGGGGCTGAAGCTTATCCGTTCAGACGCGATCGCGGTGGCTGAACGACCACGAAAGAGCAAGGACGAGAAGCGATCGCATTGAGAATGGTACCGGATCTTCGGCGTTGGGCATTCTGGCCCGGCGCGTTCCGGGAACAGACAGGGCTGGTTTTCAATGGTCTGGACCGAACAATTCCTTATCAAGTATCCGGAACTTGCGGTGTTTCTCGCGATCAGCATCGGCTATCTGATCGGGACCTTCAAGATTGCAGGCTTTAGCCTGGGGCCTGTGACCGGTTCACTGTTTGCCGGTATCGCGATCGGACAACTGGCAGATGTTCCGATTGCCTCCATGGCAAAGTCCTTCCTGTTTCTCCTTTTCCTCTTCGGAACAGGTTATTCGGTCGGCCCGCAGTTCATGAAGTCGATCAGGCGGGACGGGTTGAAGCCTATGCTGCTCGCCGTGGTGGTCACCGTCACCGGGCTGGGCCTGGCGATCACTATCGCCAGGCTGCTGGATCTCGATCCCGGCTTCGCGGCTGGTCTTCTCTCCGGATCGCTGACGGAAAGTCCGGCGATCGGCACTGCCGCCGAGGCGATCAATGCATTGCCGTTACCCGATGCGGAGCGTGAACGACTGGTGGCGCATATCGCTGTGGCCGATGCGGTATGTTACGTTTTCGGCGCCTTAGGCGTGATCCTTTTCTGCAGTGTCGCCGCTCCCCGGCTGCTCGGGATCGACCTGCCCGCCGAGGCGCTGAAACTCGAACGTGAACTGGGTATCGTCCGCCGATCCGAGGGGGTGGCGTCCGCATGGCGCCGGTTCGAGTTGCGGGCATATCGGGTTGCCGAAAACGGACTGGTCGCGGGTCTTTCGATCGCTGCCGCCGAACGGCAGGCTTCGGGCGAGAGACTGTTCATTCATCGGCTGCGTCGAGGCGATGCCCTGATCGATGCGACACCCTCGATGGTGATCGTTCCTGGCGATGTTCTTGCCGTCTCCGGGGAGCGCGCGAAGCTCGTGAGATTGATCGGTCCGCATGCCGAGGAGATCGAGGACAAGGCTCTGCTCGATATGCCGGTCGTCTCCACCGACGTCATACTGACCAACCGCGATCTCGATGGGCGTACGATTACACAATTGGGAGAGGGAAACCTCGCCCATGGCCTCTACCTGCGGGGGGTTACCCGTGGTGGAAACGAGGTGCCGATCGCGCCCGGCGTTACCGTGCAACGTGGCGATATTGTCGGACTTGTCGGGCCGGAAGCGGTGGTCGAGAAAGCTGCCCGGCAAATCGGGACAGTCATATCCGCAACGCAGACGACGGACTTTTTCGTTCTGGGACTGGGGATTTTCCTAGGTGGGCTTGTCGGCGTCATTTTGACATTTCCAGTCGGCAGCATGCAGATTTCGCTCAGCACCAGCGTCGGTGCCTTGTTGTCAGGCCTGCTGGTCGGACATTTGCGCACGCGCTTCCCGCTTTTTGGCCGGATACCGGACGCTGGTATCTCGCTGATGACCGGCCTGGGGCTTTCGGCGTTCGTGGCGATGATCGGTTTGCATGCCGGACCTGTCTTCTTCTCGGCGATTGCTGAAGCGGGATTGGGTCTTCTCTTCGGAGGCATGATCGTAACGATAACGCCATTGATCGTCGGGCTGTATTTCGGCCGCTATGTCCTCAAGATGAACCCCATACTGCTTCTTGGCGGACTTGCGGGGGCGCAGACGATGACGGCGGCCATGGCGGCAGTTCAGGAACGTTCCGGTAGCACAGTCGCGGTGCTCGGGTATACGCCGGCAGTGCCGCTCGGCCACATCCTGCTTACGACCTGGGGAAGCGTAATCGTCAATGTGATCGCAGGTTAGGGATCACCGATGCCGGACGATCTCGTGAGCGAATATCCGGTTTGGCGGGAGAAAGGCAATTTCCGCCATGATTGTAAGGAACGGTAACGATGATCGGGCCATCATCCTCTGGCAGCACTGCCGATCTGTCCCCCGCAGGAGGCATCCGGCGAGATGTCATCGCTGGCTTGACGGCGGCAGCTGTCGTCCTGCCGAAGGCTATGGCCTACGCGACGGTTGCCGGATTGCCCGTGATCGTCGGCCTTTATACGGCATTCGTGCCGATGATCATTTATGCCTTTCTCGGTTCGTCGCGGGTGTTGAGCGTCAGCTCGACGACAACCATCGCAATCCTGACCGCAGCTGAGCTGCAGTTAGTTGTACCCGATGGGGATCCAAGCGAGCTCATCGTCGCTACCGCGACCTTCACGGCTTTGACGGGCGCGCTGCTGCTCATTGCATCTGGTCTGCGGTTGGGCTTTGTTGCCAATTTTATCTCGGTGCCGGTGCTGACTGGGTTCAAGGCAGGTATCGGGCTGGTAATCATCCTGGACCAGTTGCCGAAGCTCTTCGGGCTTCACATTACCAAGGCCGGCTTTTTCAGAGACATATTGGCGTTTGTGGAACAGCTTCCCCAAGCATCGGTAATCACTGCAATTGTAGGACTTACGGCGCTTTTCCTGTTGTTATTGGTAGAATGGATCCGTCCTCACTCTCCGGCGCCGCTTGCTGTCGTCGGTGGCGCCATTGCCGCCTCATGGATGTTGGGCCTGAGCGACAGAGGAGTTGCCATCATCGGCGAGATTCCACGGGCGCTGCCTACGGTGACCGTGCCCAATCTCGATCTGATCATGATGCTGTTGCCTGGGGCGATCGGTGTGGCACTGATGAGTTTCACCGAGACCGCGGCTGCAGGACGCGCTTTCGCAATTTCTTCGGATCCTCCAATCCGCCCTAATAGAGAGTTGTTCGCGATCGGTGCGTCCAATCTCGGTGGAGCATTTTTCGGTGCCATGCCAGCCGGGGGAGGGACGTCGCAAACCGCGGTCGTACGTGCCGTCGGAGGGCAAACCCAGCGCGCCTCACTGGTCACGGCCGCCGTCTCCGTTGCGACGATGCTGGTGCTCGCTCCCCTGCTGGGGCTTTTGCCTCAAGCAGCGCTTTCCGCAATCGTCATCGTCTATTCACTCGGTCTGATCCGGCCCAGTGAGTTCAGGAGTATACTCCAGGTTCGCAGGATGGAGTTCCGCTGGGCCTTGGCTGCGCTGGTGGGAGTGCTGTTCTTTGGCACGCTCCAGGGTATCGTTGTCGCTATCATCGTCTCTTTGCTCGGCCTATCCAGCCAATCCGCAAACCCACGGATACATGTAATCGGTCGTGCTCGCGGAGACAGGGTTTTGCGGCCCGTTTCTGACAAGGACGATGAAGAGAATATTGTGGATGGGCTATTGATCCTGCGCCCGGAAGGGCGGCTGTTCTTCGCCAATGTGCAGCAGGTTGCCGATCGAATCCGCGACCTCGTGCTGCAAAGAAAGCCGAAGGTCCTGTTGCTGGATCTGAGCAGGGTGTTCGATATTGAATATTCCGCGATGCAGATGGTGATCGCGAGCGATCGAAATCTCGCGGATCAGGGAGTGACATTATGGCTCGCGAGCCTCAACCCCGATGTACTCGACTATGTCCGCGCGTCAGGCTTCGCCGAACATCTCGGCAAAAGCCGTATGTTCAAGCGGGTGGATGACGGGGTTCGCCACTTCCAGCACAGTATCGAGGCCTCTGTCTCAAGCACGGTGAAGCTCGATCCGCATGACAGCTGAAAGAGGGAGCGGAAACGCGAATATGTGATTGTCGATCAGCACTTTATACAGGAAACGGGGCATCCTTCATGTTCATGGTCATCCTTCTTTCTGCCGGCATACTGTTTTTCACCATCATCATTCACGGGCTGGTCGTGACATGTCTGTACAGCCTGTGCATAGGCGCGGTCAGAAATGCTCGAAACCTATCCGGCATAGCCCGGCTTTGCCTCACCTACGTCTTTGTCTTGGGGTTTGTTTTTGCCCATTTTTTTGAAATCTTCATCTGGGCTGTGGCCTACCGGGCATTGGGTGCGCTCGAAAGCATGGAGGAGGCCGTCTATTTTTCGGCCGTCACTTTTGCAACAATTGGCTATGGCGACGTCACGCTTTCCGGTGGCTGGAGGATCGGCAGTGCAATCGAAGGCGTGAATGGCATCCTCCTTTTCGGCTGGACGACAGCATTCCTTTTCAAGGTTTCGGGAACGCTCTGGTTCTCTGAAGACAGTGAGGAGCCGAAGGCGGGTCAGAGATAGACATCTACGGTGTCAATGAACGACAGAGGGCATGCCAGTTCGTACGGCTCGCCAGTAGGTTACGGTATTCTACGTATACGCAGGCAAGGTCCGCGATATCATTCGGCACAATAACTTTTACTGAGTAGCTATCCAGGACATACGGATAATGAAGTGGCTGGCGCTATCGCTGTTTCTGCTTTTAGCCGCCGCGCCTGCCTATTCGCAGCCGGCGCCCCCTCTGCCCGAAAAGATCGAAGCGCTTACAACACTGCTTCAGGATCCCCAGGTCCAGTCGTGGATCAAGCGGGCCGAGGATAAAAGCACGCCGCCTCCAAAACCATCTTCCGAACCTTTGATCTCGACGTGGGAAACGGCCATCCGGGCCCGCATGGACAGGATTGCCGCGGCAATCCCCCGGATCCCAACCGAAGTTCTGAAAGCTGCCAAACGCGTCAGGGGGGATGCTGTCTCGAACGGATACGCACCAGTCTTCCTGATGTTTTTCGGGCTTATCCTTGTCGGAATGATTGTCGAGCGGCTTTATCTCCGAATGCGGTCACATGCCGACAATGGCGTTTACGGCCTGCTGTCCGTTTTCGTTTTTGCCTTGCCGCTGGCCATCATATTCTTCGCCGTTCACTGGCCGCCACTCGTGCGTGTTGCTCTGCTCGTCTACCTGATTGCCTTCGTGGGCTTTCGGTTGGCTTCTGCATTGGTTGTGCTTGCAGTCCCAAGGGAGGGCCTGATACGGGCACAGCTTCTAGTGGGAGCCGCAGTGCTGGCGACCGCGAATTCGGTCGCCGGTTCCTTGATCGGTATCGATCAGGACGTGGTGGATGCCTTGTCCTATCTCAGCTCGATCCTCCTTCTGGCCTTGCTGCTGGAAGCTGTCTGGTCGGTGCGGACGCGCAGCCTGCAACGTAGGTTCACGTTGACTTTTGCCATCGTCGTCATCTGGGCGCTTTGGTGTCTGGGATTAAAGGGGCTTTTCTGGATCGGGTTTTTTGCGCTGATCCTGCCTGCTACCCTCCAGTCCGTGGGAAAGGCAGCACTGCGTCTGGTGCCGAATGCCACAGGGATGCGTAGCGTGCTTATCACACGCGGCGCGCGTGCCGCGATCATCGTCGTTGCCTTGGCCTGGCTCGTCTTTGTCTGGAAGATGAATCCGGAAGGGCTTGCGCAGCGGGATCCTGCGCTCTCGGCGGTCTTTTATGGGCTGTTGAAAAGTGTCGCAGTCGTGCTTGTTGCCGATCTTCTGTGGCACATGGCAAAATCCTGGATCGACGGACAGCTCGTCACAAGTGACGATGCAGGTTTAACAGCTCAGGAAACGTCGCGCCGCGGTCGTCTACGCACCTTGCTGCCGATACTGCGAAATGCGCTGGCGGCGGTCGGCCTGACGATAACCGTGCTTCTCGTCCTGGCGGAACTCGGGGTGGAGATCGGCCCGCTGATCGCCGGAGCAGGGGTTTTCGGGGTTGCGATCGGCTTTGGGTCACAGACCTTGGTGAAGGATGTTATCAGCGGTGTCTTTTATATGCTCGACGACGCGTTCAGGGTCGGAGAATACATTCAGGCGAAGAGTTACAAGGGTACCGTCGAGGGCTTCAGCCTCAGGTCTGTCCGTCTCCGGCACCACCGGGGGCCTATTTTTACCGTCCCATTCGGCGAACTCGGTGCGGTGGAGAACATGAGCCGGGATTGGGGTGTGGTGAAATTCCGCATTTCCGTCGGCTTCGACGCCGATGTCGAGAAGGCGCGGAAATTGACGAAAAAGATCGGTGCCACGATGCTGGAGGATCCCGAGTTCGGCCCAATCTTTATCGAGCCCCTGAAGATGAAGGGCGTCGAGGAATTCGGCGATTACGGAATGGTGCTGAGTTTCGGGATGACGCTCAAGCCTTCTCCGATGCAGTCCTTCATTCGAAGGCGTGCAAACCTTTTGTTGCGTGAAGCTTTCGTCTCGAACGGAATTCAGTTCGCACAGCCAACGGTGAATGTCGGAGGAGAGGGGGCTGCGGGCAATGCGTCAGCGGCGGCATTACAGGCATTGAACAAGCACACGCAGCTAGCCGCAACCATCGATGGAAGCCCGCCATAAATACGAGGCCGCTCTGAATGAACGGGCGTCAATCAGGAATGAAACAGGAAGCCAGTGATTTTGGTGGTGGAGGCGAGACACAACCGGCAAGGATTTCGGGTTTGTCTGCGAGGTAACGGATTGTGATCGCTCGGGAAACAGATGTTGAGGCGCTGTGGAGCAATCTTTCTCACAGACAACGTCAAGCGGTGTTGGGAATCTTGCTTCGAGATATCGCTGAAGCGTATCGAATGTCGGACGACGAGTCCAAAATGCGGTGGTCCGGGCCGATCCTGAAGCTGATCGAGATGTTGGAAAGACTTAGACGTGATCCTGCCGATAGCAACCGAGGCGCGGCGCTTGAGGCGATAGGGCTTGGCTGTCGCTTCACCAGCCAGATTTTGCCGAAATGCCAAGCTCCATCTGGTCGAGAGACCCAATAGAGTGACTGCGTTCCGAAAAGGCCCAGCTTTGCTTGGCGGGGTCATACGCAAATTGCATTGGCCGGCTTGACTGCAGGATAGCCAAGGCTTCCGGTCTGCCCTACCATTTCTCTATTGCTTCAGGTTGTTGCCCCGGTGGACGAAGAGGGCTCCGGAACTTCTCAGCGAGGACGATGCCTGGACGAGGAGGAAATTATGGATACACCACCCATCATCAACCAGTATGCAGGGATAATTCAGACATCGTTGGCTCCTGTATTTCTGCTTGCCGGGACCGCAGCATTCGTGAGTATCTACAGCCTGCGACTGGGCAGAGTTGCGGACCGCCTGAATGAAGTCGGGGACAAACCCGACTTGGGAGATAGAGGGGTGCAATGGATAACCTATTTGAGCCGTCGCACGCTTATTCTGGAGGTAGCAGTTATCTTTGGAGTGGTATCGGGTTTGTGTACTTGTGCCGCAATCCTTAATCTTCTTGCAGGCGGCCTTTCCATTCGGCTTCGACCGGAAAACCTGCCATGGCTTTTTGGCGGGGCGATCATTTGTCTGATGCTCTCGCTGCTCGCGTTCCTCCTGGAGCTTGTTTATGCGGGCAGGAGTATGCTCCAGCAAATCCGCGAGCGGCGCTAGCCAGCTGAGCTTTTCACGCCAATCCCCGTCTCGGCTTGCTCACGAACCGCACCACAATCTCTTGGATATCGCCGTACTTCGGGTGCTGTTCGGATAAGCTGGTCTCACTGACGAACCTGGCACAAAGCCTGGTCTGGTCTTATCAATAGCTTGAGCGTGAAACCACGAGTGCGCTGGCCATTTCGCAGCGTTTCCGTACATCGCGACTAGGTGGATGGCCCGAAGCTGTCTTGAGTGGAGTCGTCGGCGGGATGATTGCGTGCGGCATCATTTTTCCTTCGGCCGAAAATGGGCATTACTTGAAGTCGGATCCACGGTGTTTTTCTGTTCATGTCGCGTTGCGCTCGTGGATGAGCGCAACGCATTGAGGCTCTCCTGATCTACGATACAGTTGCGGAACTCATTTCATCAGGCGGCGCGCATTCTTGAGCCTTGGGCAGCTGCTTGACGCATCTCAAAACGCATTAGCAGCTCTGAAAGGCGGCCGCTTTCATCAGCAAGGCCAGCGCCGGCGGCATTCATTTCTTCCACCATGGCGGCATTCTGCTGGGTTACCTGGTCCATGTGATTGACCGAGGTGTTGATTTCAGTCAGACCCGATGCCTGTTCCCGCGCGCCGAGGGCGATCGCGTCCATGTGCTGGTTGATGGCGGAGACGAGATTCGCAATCTCGTTCAGCCCGTTACCGGTATCGTTGACCAACGCCACTCCTTGCGTGACCGCGGCTTCCGAATTGCCGATCAGCGTCTTGATCTCCTTGGCTGCGTTGGCGGAACGCTGCGCGAGTTCACGGACTTCCTGAGCAACGACCGCAAATCCCTTGCCCGCTTCGCCCGCACGGGCAGCTTCCACACCGGCGTTAAGGGCCAGAAGGTTGGTCTGGAAGGCGATGTCGTTGATGACACCGATGATCTGGCCTATCTGTGTGGACGCTGCCTCGATCTTGCTCATTGCATCGATCGCGTTCGATACGACCGAACTGGAGGAGTTTGCGCGCGCGCTGGCATGGCGAACCATCTCGCGAGCCTCGGAGGCTCGTTCCGACGTCTGCTTGACGTTTGTTGTAACCTGTTCGAGCGCCGCTGCCGTTTCTTCCAGCGAGGCGGCCTGCTGTTCGGTGCGCTTGGCGAGTTGGTCCGAGGCAGTGGAAATCTCGTCGCTGCCGCTGCGAACCGTCAGTGCCGACTTGGCGACACCTTCCAGCGCAGTCCGCAGTTGGCGGATCGAGCTATTGAAATCGTGGCGCAGGGCTTCGAACTGCTCGGAAAACTCCTCTTCGATTTCGCAGAGCAGATCACCGGCTGCAAGACGGCGCAGGCCGGAGGCGAGGCCGGAAGTCGCTTGGGTGAGGCGGGCTTCGGCTTCGCTTTCAGCGCGTTTCTGGAAGGCAACGCGCTCGGCTTCGGCCGCCTGGCGGGAGCCGATTGCTTCTTCTTCAAGCTGGCGATTGTGGATTGAGGCCTCGCGGAAAACCTCGACGGCGCGGGCCATGTCGCCTATTTCATCTTTGCGGGTGGCACCATCGATCTTGGCGGAGAGATCGCCGGCGGCGAGCGTGCGCATGGCGCCGGTCAGGGCGGTGATCGGGTTGGCGATACGGAAGATGATGGTAGTGAAACCGACGATGGCGAGCGCAAGAGCAAGAAGCGTGGCAACGCCATAGATGACGATCGACCGTGTAGACGCGGCCGCATTGGCACCGGTCAGAGCCGTCATTTCCTTCAGCGATGCCGAGGCGATATCGGCAAGCGATGCCTGCGCCGGGCCGGCGGGCTTGCGCCAGTCATCGACATTCATGGCAAAGGGCTGCCCGGCCTGGAACTGCTTGATGGCGGACGACTTCTGTTCGGCGTAGGCGCCGGAGAAGTAGGTGTTCTGCGCGACCTTGTGCAGATCGCGGATGGCGGCTGGCGTCGTGTCGCTTGCGACAATCTGCGAGATCACGTCCCAGGCCAGAAACACGCGGGCGTCCTGCACAGCGATTTCGGCCAGCTTTTCTGCCGAAAGCGGCTGCTTGGAAATGATGGCACCAACGATCGAGGAATTGGCGGTACCGAGCTGCGTGCGGGAGGTCCAGGCAAGCGAACGCAGCTGCGTGAACATGATCATGGCAGGCCCGCGAGCATTGATGACCGCTTCGACCTGATAGGAGGCCTTTTCGAGATCGACGAGCATCTGGTCGGCAAGGCCGAGTGCGTTCTTTCCGACACTGGCATCGCGATCCTTGACCGGAAGGGCGAGTCCTGCATCCACCTTCGCGCGAAGATCCAGCCATTTGCGGTAGTTTTCGAGAACCGGGCCGAGGCTGATCTTCAGGCTCGCCGGTTCGACCCTGTCGATGATTGATTTGGCATCATTGAAGGCGGCATCGAGATCACGTCTGCCATCCTCGATATTCTTGCGGGTGGAGGCCATATCCACCGGTTCCAGCTTGACGGCTGAGCTGATGGCGCCGCGTTCGCCGCGCATGCCGAGCAGCGCATCGAACAGCGATTTATCGAGCGAGGCCAAGCCTGCCAGTTGGGTTGATACGCGCTGGGTTTCGATCTGTCGCAGCAGCTGCTGCAACATAAGACCCATAACTGCGAAACTGAGAACCGCAAACACGGTGACGAGTATGTTTCGAACCGAAAATTTCATTGCAATGCCCCCAAAGAGACCGGCACGGAACGCAATTCCCCTTGCACACGCCGATCCAATATCCTCCGCGCGATCAAGGCGATCTCGCATTACAAGATCAATGTTCAATATTGACTAAATCTTTCCTAATTCACGCCCGTATCGATCGAATTATTGTGCGTATTTGTTGTGCGGCGCAACATTCGGCATGCGGGTGATGGAGGGTGTGCGCATAGGTTTGATTACCGCGTGCCCTATCGACTACTTACAGATGATCCGAAGTCGTGGCGACAGCCGAGCGTTTCCCGAGTTCCTGTCGTAGGAGGACTGCAGACGTTCTTGGAATACAATGTCAGGCATCACGGAATGAAGTCATTGGCTGAAACAAGCGCAAGGACCAAGGTTTCGATGGCTCCCGCTGCCTCTCACTTGGCCTCAATGAGGCCAGGAACGCGACACAAAGCGTTGCGGCAGCGCCCGGAAAGGCAAGGTCGCGGCAGGAAAACCACCGGGAGTAATGGTCAGATTCACGATCTTCTTATGTAGTTCCGCGGTTCAGCGCAGATGTGTGCTGCGGCAAAGGCGTTCTGAAGGGCAGTTGACAGCTAAAACAGAGACTTCACGCTTCAGAACCATGAGCTTTCCAGATCCGTCTTTGCGCGCCGGGCTTCTTCGAGCTGCAGCAAACCGCCGATCCTATTCAAGGGAAGGCGGTTTATGTTGCGCGGCTCCAGCTGACAGGTGTGTGCTGCGTCCTTTGGCGCAGGTGTTACCTGTCAAGCCAGGTAGCTTATGCCGTTTGCAATGCGCTTAGCGTCAGATTCAATCCGGTATCCGCATCGAATATGTGTGCCTTGTCCATCACGAAACCGAGTGGGATCGTCTGGCCACGTTCTGCTTTGTCGATCTCGCCGGCAAAATCGGTCGGGACGCGGGCGGCAAACTCGTGGCCGCCAAGATCGAAATAGGTATAGACCTCGTTGCCCATATGCTCGCGCAGGCGGAAAGTGCAATTGGCGACGGAAGCACGTTCCTGCGATCCCGCAGCAAAAATGCTGCGTGGCGTGCCGATATTTTCAGGGCGAATACCGAACTGCACCTTCTGGCCGATCCGATTGCCAAGGGCATCGGAATATGCAGCGGGAAGCGGCAGCATCGTATCGCCGATCTCAACGCCCAACCCGCCGTCGCGCGCCACCACCGTTGCCGGGCGGATGTTCATTTCGGGCGAGCCGATGAACCCGGCGACGAAGGCGTTGACCGGACGATCATAGAGCGTCGTCGGCGTGTCCACCTGCTGGATCGTGCCGTCTTTCAGCACGCAGATGCGTTCGCCCATGGTCATTGCCTCGACCTGGTCATGGGTCACGTAGATTGCCGTCGATGGCTGTCCCCGGTCACGCAACTCGCGATGAAGTTCCGTCAGACGCACGCGCATCGAGGCACGCAGCTTGGCGTCGAGGTTGGAGAGCGGCTCATCGAAGAGGAACACTTCCGGCCGCTTGACGATGCAGCGGCCGACAGCCACGCGCTGCGCCTGACCACCCGAAAGCTGGCGCGGCAGGCGATCGAGCAATTGCTCCATTTCCAGCATTTTGGCGGCCTGGGTGACACGTTCGTGGATTTCCTGCTTGGGCAGACCTGCCAGCTTCAGGCCGAAGGCCATGTTGTCATAGACTTTCATATGCGGATAAAGCGCGTAGTTCTGGAATACCATGGCAATCCCGCGCTCCTTGGCGCGCAGGTTGTTGACGACAGTATTGCCGATCTTCAGTTCTCCGCCGGAAATCGATTCCAGCCCAGCGATCATGCGCAGAATGGTGCTTTTCGAGCAGCCGGACGGGCCCACAAAGACCATGAATTCGCCATCGCGCACTTCAAGGTCGACACCGTGCACGGCCTCGAAACCGTTGGGATATGTCTTGACGATCTTTTCGAGATTAACGCTAGCCATGATGGCTCCTTCTCCTCAACCCTTGATACCGCTCGAGGTTGCGCCCTCGATGAAATAGCGCTGCGCCAGGAAGAACACGGTCAGTGACGGCAGCAGGGCTACGATGGAAATTGCAATAATATTGGCCCACTCGACTTCGCCGCTGACGTCCATGCTCATCTTGAGCGCGAGTGACACAGGGTATTTCTCGACGGTGGAAATGTAGATCAGTGGCCCAATGAAGTCGTTCATCGTCCAGATGAACTGGAAGATGGCAACCGAGATCAGCGCCGGTTTTAAAAGCGGCACGACGATGTGCCACAAAAGCTGCAAGGCGTTGCAGCCGTCGATGATCGCCGCCTCCCATGTCGCGAGGCGTGCCGCGCAGGAACTGGACGACAAGGAAGGTAAAGAAGGTATCGACGGCAAAGGCCGATGGCAGGATCAACGGCCAATAGGTGTCGATCATGCCCAGTTCCTTGAACATCAGATATTGCGGCACGCGCAACACGATCGGCGGCAGGAGCATGGTGCCGATCATGATGGAAAACAGGAACTTTTTCCCCGGATATTCAAAGCGTGCGAAGGAATATGCCACCAGCGTGCACGAAATCAGCGTGACGATGACCCGCGGGATGACGATGAGGAACGAGTTCAGGAAGTAGGTTGCGAAGGTAAACTCGGTCCGCGTCATCCAGCCATTGTAATAGGCGCTGAAATCGAGCAACTGGGTAAGGTCACGCGGCAGGAACCAGATCGTGGTGAAGATTTCCTGGTTCGATTTGAACGATGCTCCCAGCAGCCAGAATAACGGATAAAGCATCAGCAAGCCGACGCTTCCCAGTATCAGATAGCGCAAGGCGAGTGAAATCCGCTCCCTGCGTTGTGTGCGCAGCACTTCCGCGTTCGACGGGATTCGCGTTTTCGGCAGCGCGGTTGCGACTGTGTCACTGCTCATCGCGCTTTCTCCTTTTCCCCTGAATAGAAGACCCAATATTTCGAGGACCAGAACAGGACGCCTGCAATCGCGACGATCAGGAAGAACAGGACCCAGGACAGGGCGCTGGCGTAGCCCATGTTGAAATATTTGAATGCTTCGTCGTAGATGTAGATGGCCATGAAGTAAGTGGAGTAGAGAGGGCCGCCTTCGGTAATCATGTAAGGCGCGTTGAACTCCTGGAAGCAGTTCACGATCTGCATGATCATGTTGAAGAAGATGACCGGCGTGATGATCGGCAGGGTGACACTGCGGAACTGCTGCCAGAAGGATGCACCGTCGATTTCGGCTGCTTCGTAAAGCGATTTCGGCACACCCTGGAGCGCGGCCAGAAAGATCACCATGGCGGCGCCGAACTGCCAGGTGTTGAGCGCGACAATGGTCCAGACCGCATAACGCTCATTTGCCAGCCACGGGATCGGATCGATGCCGACGGTATCGAGGATGATGTTGACCAGCCCCTTCTGCTGGAAGAGGAACTTCCACATCACGGAGATGGCGATCGAGCCGCCGAGAATGGTAGGCAGGTAATAGGCGGCGCGGAAGAAATTGATGCCGCGCAGCTTGAAGTTCAGCACCTGCGCGATGAAAAGCGCGACCGCCAGCCGGGCCGGAACGACGATGAGGGCGAAGGACACCGTAACCGTCAGCGACTTCCAGAATAGATCATCGTCGAAAACCATCTTTTCGTAGTTTTCCAGCCCGATATAGGTCGGCGATCCGATCAGCGGATAGTCGGTAAAGCTCAACGCGAACGAGGCCGCGAAAGGGAATAGATTGAAGGCGAGGATGCCCAGAATAAAGGGCATCACAAAAAGATAGCCAAGGCGTTTGCTTTCATACATCCGCATCACCTGAGAAATGTTCGGCCGATGGCCGCGTGGAAGGGTGAGTGCGCCGACAGCAGCCGTCGCACTCTTCCGGAAAGGTCGGGCTCATCCGGGCCTCACGGGCCGGTGACCCTTGTCGCGCTATAGGCGGGACAGTATCCGGGTGGCTTCCTTGATCAGCTTCGGCGCAGCTTCCTCCGGTGTGGTCTTGTCGAAAGAAAGCTCCTCGAAGGTATTGAACAGAAGCTTGTAGATCAGCGGATGTTCGAAATAGAGCGAGAAGCGTGGCACAAGTCCCTCCTCATCGAGCTCCATGATCTGACCTGTTCCGATCTTCTGGATCGGCGGGATGAGATTTTCCTTGGTCAGGACATCCCATTGCGTTTTGGAGGCGGGGATGGCGCGTGACGTGCCGATGATGCGGGCGGCTTCCGCATCCGTTGTCAGGAAGTTGATAAATTTCGCCGCCGCCTCCTGCTGCTTGCTGTGCTTGCTGATCGAATAGATGAAGCCGGTACGGCTCATGGTGCCCGCTGTCTTGGCGTCTGGCAGCATGATGTAAGGGCCGACTTCCAGCTGATCGAGACCGCCGGTCAGGGTATCGGCGCGCGATGTCAGCGTTGAATCCTGCGAATAGACGCCGCCCCACTTACCTTCCACCCAGTCGGGCATCTGCGATGTAGGCTTGTTTGCACCGCCCATGGCGGTACGCGCCTTGATGCTGACCAGAACATGTTCGTTTTCCAGTCGTTTGAAGAAGCGCAGCCAGTCGGCCACCTGTTCCTCGCTCATCGACACCTTGGGTTCGTCCGGATCGATGAAGTTTACATTGTATTTCTGCATGGCCCAGGACAGCGAGATCAGGAAGCTGCCCTGTGTGGTCGGATCGAGCGGGTAATAATCGTCGCCTAGACGCTCGCGCATCAGTTTCCCGGCTTCGAACAACTCGTCCCAGGTTTTGGGATAGTCGATTTTGGCCTTCTGCCACGGTTCCTTATTGTACAGGAACAGGAAGCCGATCGGCACGCCCTGCATCTTGCCGTTGATACTTACCTGCTCAAGCGTGGTCTTGGGGAATTCCTCAAGATTGATCAGGCTGGAGAACTTGTTGATGTCTTCAAAGCCGTCGCCCTTTTTCGAGAACATCGGCAGCCAGGCCAGTAGTACCTGCATGACGTCCGGTTCAGTTCCGCCGGCAAACTGAGTGCTCAGGCGTGTCTGGTAACCATCATAGCCGGAATATTCGGCTTTCACAGTGATGCCCGGGTTTTTCTCCTCGAAAAGCTTTATGACTTTAAGTGTATTTGCGGCGCGTGCTTCGTTACCCCACCAGGCGAAACGGATCGACGCGTCCTCGGCAAAAGCCGCAGATGTAAGTGAAACAAGCGCTGTGAATGTCAGCGCCGCAAGTGTCTTTCGTTTGAACATGGTCTCCTCCTAAATTTCCTCTTCAGCTTGTTATGATCGCCTCCCGGCGGTCAGGCATGTGCGCATGAGACTGCGGCCGACGGGTATGGAGCCGAGCAAGGCAGGCACTGCGGAATGGGGGTGGACAAGATTGGTGTTCGGCGCACAGGGCAGCACGCGGCGCTTTAACCTGCCATCGAGATCGCGCAGGTCGCTGAACAGCGTCAAACCTTCAGCTACCGGCCTTTCCTCGGAAGACCCTTCGCTTTCGATCACCTGCTGCAAGGACTGCGGCGCTACCCACAGATCTGCCGCATGGCCCGTTGCAAGAACCTGCAGCGGGAAATCCGCCTCGATCGTACTCTCGCGCAACTCTCCTGCATCTCTCGGTCGCTGTCGTGTCGTCACGCGGCAACCGGGAAAGGGTGACCAGACCGCTTTCAGTTCACCGTCTTCGAGAACGGCTTCGTCGATCTCAGTGCGAAATGCCCAGGTAACGCCATCGCGACTAAACGCGAGCAGGTTATCGCCGGCAAAGCCGCTTGAGATCCAATCCAGCGATTCCACGCAGAAGCCGTGATGTGAGGAATAGGCAAATTTTGCGTATTTATCGGCAACATGCCGGATCTCTTGATGTCTCGGCGGCGGCGCGACCAGATAGGAAACGCCGTTGGAGCGCCAGGTAATCTGGCGCGATACGGCAACTGCATGGAGAGCAGGCGGAGTGTCCGCCTCCTCCGCGGTGCTCCAAAATGGATGGTCGGCAGGAAGGGCCAGCGGAGCGAAGGCTTTCAACGCCCAGAGTGGTGATTGCGCACTGTTGTAGAACTCGCTCATCAGCAGGTTAGGGTAGGCGTAACCTACGGTCAGGCGTCCTTCCGTGTCGAAGATCGGCTGACCAAGCCACCAGCGCATCGCCCGCGACCAGAGGCCACGCAACTTTCCTGCACTCAGTTCAGGATGGCCGAATTCGGCGAGGAGGCCCCAGAAACCGGCGGTTCCGAAGCGATAGGTCATCGAGCGGCCATAGGCGATAGCCGCACCATCTTCTGCAAACCAGTGGCGATACGAGAGAGCAAAGGTTCTCGCCCGCTCGATATAGCGCGCCGACCGCTCGGGATCGTCAACCGCGTGCCAGCGCGCATAGAGAAGCCCGTAGAAATGGAAGGCGAAGGGATTGTAGTAGTCGAACCGTCCCACCTCAGCGCCGTCCTTGTACCATCCTTCACCGACATATTGGCTGTCGATGAAATCAAGCTCTTCGGCGAGGCCTTTCCTGTCGACCGGCCAGCCGACGCTGGCAAGCGCATCGATCACCAGAATTCTGAAGAAGCGCCAGTTGCTTGGGTTGATGCGGGCGTGCTGAATTTGCGATAAGCAGCGGAAGAGGTTTTCGCGGCAAGCCTGCGACATCAGTCTGTTCAGGAGCTCGGGTTGTTCACGCAGGAACACGGCAAGCGCTGCCATCTCGACCAGCCGCTGATCCATGTCGCCGGCTTCACCCCAATAGGCAGGATGATCCGGGTCGGAGCCGTTGGCCAAACCTTCGACGATGGCCTCAACTCCGGGCACTGAACAGCCGCCCGCGAGCGCTGGAATCACACCCCATAACAGGCGTGAAAGCCCCTCAAGGCGCGCGGCGCGTTCATCATAGGCAGCAACCGTCGATCCGAGCTTGAGCCCGGCATTGCCTTGCGTGAACGCGCCGAGATGGTTGCCGACGAGCCATGAGAGGAGATGCGCGGCGGCATTCCGGTCGATGGCGGCATCTGGATTGATTGGTGGCGAAGGACGCATCGTCGGTCTCACCAGCAGAAACGGGAATGGCCGAGCGACCGCATGAGCGCTTCCATGAAATAATAGTCGCCATAGGGCAGCATGTTGCGCACCGAGCCGCGCCGTACATGGGCGGCGCCATAATCGAGCAATCCCTGCGCCCCTTCAATTTGCGTAACGTCGCAAGTCTCGATCAGCCCATCGAGCAGTCGATCGGCAAAGGCGCGCCAGCGGATTTTCTCTTCACCGCTTGTCACATCCGCCAGGATGAAAAGCCCGGCCGACAGAATGGCCCCTGCCGAACTGTCGAGATATTGCGGCTCATCGGCCGGAAGGCGCAAATCCCAGAGAGGCACCTGGTCATCGCCCATAAGCTCCTCTGCCTTGGCCGCGACCAGCCGAGCCGCATCGAGATATTCGGGATTGCCCGTCGTGCCGTAGGATTGTGCAAAGCCATGCACCAGCCAGGCCTGGCCACGGGCCCAACAAGAATCATGCGCATAACCCTGATGGGTTTCACCGCGTAGCGGCGCACCGGTCGTGGCGTCGAAAACGAATGTATGGAAGGACGTGCCGTCTTCCCGGATCAGATTGCGGCGGGTGGTTTCCGCATGGGCGTCGGCGATCATCTTGAAATCGGGCGCGCCGGTTTCTGCATGTGCCCAGTAAAGCAGCGCAAGGTTCTGCATCGTGTCGGCAATGATGCGTCCAGCGACGAAGGTGGAGCGCGTCGTATTTTCCGTACCATGCGAGTTCCAGGCCTGGATATAGCCGCCGGCGGGTCTGAAGCGGGCGCGCAGCGCTTCTGCAGCGCGCAGGGCCATCTGTCGCGCTGTCTGCGATCCGGTCAGTTTCCAATCGGCCACGCAGTTCAGTGAAAAGATGAAACCGAGATCATGATCCTGCGCAGCGAGGTTGGACAAAAGCAGGTTAAGGTCAGACTGACGGGCTCGGGCGAGATTGGCCAATCCAGGTTCGCCACCGAACTGATAAGCGAGCCAAAGCTGCCCGGCATAAAAGCTGATGACCCAGTCGAACGGATTGCAATACTGCCAGCCGTTTTCCACGCTGCCGATCTGAGGGTTGCGCAGCCCGAAAATACGCGATGTCGACTTCACCCGTTCGACGCACCGCTCCAGGACCGCCTGGCGACCATTTGGTTTTGCCCTGGCAGGAGATTGGACGGAGTGTGGAAGGGTGGCGGTGAGCATGCAGGTTTCCTCGCTGTAGATGCGAAGACTTTGGCATGTGCGAAAATTTTGTCAATTAAGAAAACTTTTCGCACATGCAGCGAAAAATCCTTTCGCAAATTGTCGATTGCTAGGCGTGCCAATCATGTAGAACTATCTCGCGTGTTGATTTAAATGCGAAAATTTACGAAAATCGCGGAAGAAGGCGCACAGCTTTAATACCGAAAATTTTCGTGATAGACCTTCTGTCGCGGAACCGATCGCGGGCGTTAAGAACCGCAGAGACAAAGTGAATGATGAGCGATCCAGACTCGTATCTTTCAACGGCGACACTTCACGATGTTGCAGCTGCAGCCGGCGTTTCGGTTGGCACTGTATCCAAGGCGCTCAATAGACGTGGTGGCGTAAGTCCGAGCGTTGCAGCGCAAATCATTGAGACGGCACGCCGGCTCGGATACCAGAAGCGCCAGCTGCCACCGGAACCCGCATATAACGTGGCGTCCACGACGATCATCACCTTCGACCGGTTCGTGGTGAGCGGTCAGTTTTACGGCGAGATCCTCGACTCGATATTGAAGGAAGCCGAAAGGCGCGGCATTGCCACCAATGTAGAGCTGCTTCCTTCCGTCGAAGTTCCAGCACTGCTAGCCCAGGAAAGCTGGTTTGGACGGCAGCGCCCCGAAAGTCTCATCGTGCTTGGCATCGATACGCCGGAAATGCTGGATGCGATTAGCGAACTTGGCTGTCCTGCCGTGATTGTCAACGGTGCCGACCGCCGGATGCGGATCCCGAGCGTGTCGCCCGACTATCACTTCGGCGGGTGGTTGGCGGCACGGCATCTACTGGAGCAGGGGCATCGCAAGATTGCGCATGTGACGCATCCCTGGCGCGTGTCATTTGCGCTCCGGCTCGACGGCTTTCGTGATGCGCTTTCGGATTTCGGAATCACTTTCGATCCCGAAATCCACCTTATTGACACACAGAGCCGGGCTCTGATGAGCCTCGATGCGCGACGTGCCGTCGAGGAAAGGCTGGCGGCCGGCAGGCTGGATTATACCGGCTTTGTCTGTGCTGCAGACATGTTGGCGCTCGGCGTCATACAGGCTGCGACCGCGGCCGGTCTCTCGGTCCCCAATGACATCTCGGTTATCGGCTTCGATGATCTGCCTGTGAGTAGTCACTCAACGCCTCCGCTCAGCTCGATCCGCATCGACAGACAGGAAGTCGGCCGCACGGCGGTCGATCTGCTGCTTGAGCGAGCTGCGATGCCGGATCGCGTTGCGCGGCGGGTCGGCATCGGCGTCTCGCTTGTCTCGCGTGCTTCGGTTTGCACTATTTAGTCGTTGCTAATTGATTGTTCGGGAAACAATGGCCTTCATAGGCATTGATCTCGGAGCGATTGGACCCGCGACATGCATTGACGCTATTTGGACATTATGTAAATGCCATAGAAAATCGCGTAGCCGCAGAAGGCTAGAACCCAGAGCAGACCGGCGAGCGGCAGAAGCAACATCGTGTATTGTGGCGCAAGCGCTGCAGCGATGCGTAGTGCGGCAGCGATAACGATTGGCAGGTAGATGACGAAAACCGTCGAAGCCGGCGCATGCAGCGCCTGACCGGAGTGGCCACGGGTTGCGCGGGTCATAACCGCGAGCGTCATGGTGCCGATCGCCCCCGATGTCCAGGCATGGATACCGGCCGAGGCGAAGCTTGAATCATAGGCAAGCAGGGCGATGCCGGTCAAGACAAAGCCAAGTGGCACGAATAGGAAGGCGACGTGGAGAATGGTGACGAGCGGTTCGTAGAGCGTGCGTTCGGGACACCAGCGCGCCTGTCGGACCAGTTGAAGAGTACCGGCGAGCAGCATCAGGATTGCAGCCGGTTTTGCCAGAGCGTCCCAGTGCGACGCCAGCGGCCAAGTGGCAAGCGCTATGGTCGAGATCACCATTACGAAAAGATCGAAACGACCGAAGGGTGGCGGCTCGCGGCCGGGATTATTCTTTCTTAGCCAGTTGCCGGTAAAGGTGGGAATGATGCGGCCGCCGACGATAGCGATCATCAGGATGATGGCGGATATGGCAAGGCGTCCCGCGACATCGACATGGGCGAAGCGGGAAAATTCATAAAGGAAAAGCGCCTGCGCTGCCGCGATCAGGCCGATCACGGCCGCCAGTTTGTAATTACGTTTGTTTCTGGCTGCCACGACTTCGCGTAGCGCATAAAGGCCGAGCACGACCAGGAAGGCGAGGTTGATGACGCTTGCGGCGGTGAGGCTGGTATATTCCGAGAGGAAGGTCGCCAGCCGTCCCGCTAGCCAGACGGCAAACAGAAGAACGAGCGGCGTGCCGGTCAACCGTTTGCGTTTGGTCCAGTTCGGCATGGCTGTCAGTAGGAAGCCAGCGATAATCGCGGGCACATAACCGAACAGAAGTTCATGCTGGTGCCATGCGATCGGCGACAGTGCCGTCGGCACATGCAGAAAACCGAGATACCAAGGCACCCAGAGCAGGATCGACAGTGCAGCATAAAGTGCGCCGAACAGAAAGAACGGTCTAAAGCCTTCGAGCGCGAGGTTTGAAAGACGGATTTTCGGGGCGGAGGTGTTCGACATGGTCAACATCTGTCCTGGTCGATTGTGGTGGTTGACCACAAGAGGGGAATATAGGCGTAAAGCCAGAGAAGGAAGGCGGCAGCCCAGGCGAGGGCAGACGGGCCATATTGCCCACCGGGCAGGATGAGAGATGGCCAGAACTCCGGTGTGACACGCAGCGCCACAGCAGTTAGAAGGCAGAGAATGGCAGCGCGGGTGGGGCGCGAAAAACCGAGTGGCTGGCCGGTATGCAACAGACCGGCGATCGACAGGACCTGCAGCACACCGAGGCCAAGACCACCCATCAGCATCAGGTGCAGGCCCCCGAGCGTCGGGATATCGACGCCGATCCTGCCAAGGCCGATGAGGAGAAGGCCCAGGCCGGCAAGCAGGCTGGACAGCCAGAGGCCTGCGACCTCGAACGTCCAGCCTTCCCGACCGATAAAACCTTCGGCGACGCGGTCGAGAAAGGCAGCGCCCGTCGCCAGTACCAGGTAACCGCAAACAGCATCGGAAAACCCCGAAAACTCGGCGGCGATCAGCAGTCCTGCAAGCCCCGGCGCGAGATTGATCCGGCCCGGATGCGGCCGGTACGGCGAGGTTTCCTCACTTGGATCGAGAACGCGGTTGGTAATCGGCACGCTGATGCGGGCCAGCGCCAGACCGAGAAGACCGAGAAAGGCATATTGCATGAGCCTTATAGCGCGCTCGGCCAGATCATAGGCATCCGTAAGCATGGAAAAACGCAGTAGGCCGGCGGCGATTGCCAATGTCGCGAGCAGCAGGACGAAGCCGGTCAGCGCCATCGTCCGTTTTTTCCAACCCAGACAGGCAGCGTAACCAACAAGGAAAACCAGCCATATCTGATCAAAAATGCCGCCGAGAAGGATTGCGGCGTCAATGCCGAACAGGCCGATGAGCCGGGCTGAAGTCCACAGACCTGCGAGGATGAGCAGTGGCCTTCCCGAAAATCCCTTCGTATCCGTCCATTCCGGCAAAGCCGAGGTGAGAAACCCGAGCAATGCGGCTCCGAACGATCCAATCAGCATTTCCTGGGCATGCCAGTGGGCCGGCAGGGTGTTGTGAGCGAAGGGCAGGCCGAGTTGCCAGCCTGCGACCCAAAGCAGTGGCCAGAGAGCTGTGTGCAAAGCGGCAATCGGGAAGAACAACCGCAGCCCTTCGGCGGTCGCGGCCCGCAGGATATTGCGCCATCCCGAAGTTGTATCAAAGGGCATCACCGTCATCCCGCCCTCCGTTCGTCGAGTTCCTCAACATGTCGAAACAGCGGGTCTTGCTTCATGAAGTGCTGAACGGTCTCGAAAACCATCCGCTCGTCACGTTCTCCAGGCATGAGCGATATGTGACGCTTCCCTGATATTCCGTTTCCGCGCCGGTCCAGCGCGACGACCCGATGAGCGATCCGCACGGCCTCTGCCATGTCATGGGTGATGAAGAGGCCGCCGCGTTTGCCGCTGCCCACATGGCCGATGACGATATCCTGCATATGGCGGCGAAGCGCGGGGTCAAGCGCGGTAAACGGCTCGTCGAAAAACAGAAAATCGGCTTCGCTTGCCAGCGCGCGGGCAATCGCGGTTCGCTGCTTCATGCCGCCCGAAAGCTGGACCGGATATTTGTCGAGATCTTCGCCTTCAAGAGCGGCCGCTGCCGCTGCAGAGAGGATACGATCGTGACGGTCGCGAACCGAGAGCCTTTCCGGAAGCGCCATGCCGATATTCTTGCGCGCCGTGGCCCATGGCAGGAGCCTCGGTTCCTGAAACACGACTGCGTGTCGTACATAGGTCCGGTTGATGCGGCCATGTCGCGGTTCGACAAGCCCGGCGGCGATATGCAGAAGCGTGCTCTTGCCGCAACCGGATGGCCCGACCAGGGCCACCAGTTCGCCTTCGCCGATGTCGAGTGTAACCCGATCAAGAACCGTGCGGCCGAGAAAGGCGTGTCCGATGTCGTTGAGGGTGAGGGCGCTCATCGCTTGACACCCCATGGCCGGGCGGCATGGCGCCATGCTTCCAGCTCGGAACGTGTCGGCTGGATCAGCCCATATTCGACGGCAAGCAGTGCACTTACCGATAGCAGGATCCAGGCAAGTGCGTTCGCCACGTCGAGATTGGAACGCGAGACCGCAAGCGCTTCGCCGATCCCTCCGGCATTGGCGAGAAGTTCGGCCATCACGGCGGCCTTGAAAGCGGTTCCGAGCGCCATGACGAGGATCGGGAAGAGGCGGTTCAGCATTTGCGGAACGGTGATGCGAACAAGTCTGCGAACCCGCCCCATGCCGAGCGAGAGCGCCATGTCGTCAAGCAGCCTGTCGCGGCTGGCGATACCTTCCGCCGCACCGAGAAAAACGATTGGCAGGCAGGCGACGGCAGCTGTCGTCGTCACCGTCGCTGAACCGGTGCCGAACCAGATCATCAGAAGCACGATCCAGGCGATCGGCGGCACGCCGAGCATCAGGGTGATCTGCGGTTGAACGAGGCGCAGGATCGCCGGATGAAACCCGGCAAGGCATCCGGTCATGGTGCCGATCACACCGGCAAGCGCGAAGCCCGAGAGTGCGCGTGACGAGGTGGTGAGCAAAAGCTGCCAGGCGGAAGCCTCGCCCAGAAGGGCCCACGCGGCGGCAAGCGTTTCCAGCGGCGAGGGCAGGATGAAGCTGCCATAGGCTTCATGCGCCACCTGCCAGAAGGCTGCAAAGACGCTCAATCCCGCAAGGCCGGACCAGCCGGACCAGAGAAATTGTCCCGTTCTTGAGGCGCGCTCGGAAAGTGAGGGCATGGTTGGGCTCACAGATACAGCGTGTCGTCGGGTAGTTTTCCGCCGATCATTGGTGCGTTGGTCTTCGCGATAGCTTCAAGCAGCGCCTCGATCTCGGGGCGAGCCCTAGCTGCGGGCGTTGCGACGAGATTGGAGAAAGGCACGGATTTTTCGATGACCGGCCAGGGCAGTTCCAGCGCCGAAGCGGCGTGGCCAGCCGCGGCTGCCGGGTTGGCAACGACCTCTGCTGTCGCTTTTTCGAGACCGGAGAGAAGGGGGGCGATCCTCTCCGGGTCGTCGCGCAGGAAGGCAGGCGCCAATGCCAGTCCCGCCTGCGGCATGATGGCCGCAAGCCCTGTCACTGCGCCCCATTCCTTTTGCATGTCTATTGCGCGATGGACGGTCTTGCTCGTACTCGAGGCCTTGATCATCGCCGCGGTCGCGGCCGGTTCTGGCACCAGTGCCGTTTCGATCCGGCCGGAAAGAAGCAGCTGGATCGCCTCGATCGGGGAGCCGGAACGGCTGACCTTCACCTTGTCAGCCAGACCGCGATGCGCCAGCACGGCGTCGAATACCAGTTCCGGCGTATCGTTGGGGAAGGGCACGGTGATTTCTCTGCCGGACAGGTCGGCAATGCTGCGAATTTCGGGGTTAGTCGAGATTACATAGAGAAGGCCATTGGTCATCACATTGGCGAGCTTGACGCCGAAGCCACGGTTGCTGAGGTTTGCCGCTGCCGTCACCGGCATGACCACGGCCTGCATGGTGCCGGAGGTAAGGCCTGCGCGCATTTCGTCCGGCGTGCGCCAGATGCGGAAACGAACCCGCTCGGCGACATCGCGCAGCAGGCCGGCGCCAACGGCATAGGCAAGCGTGATCGAAGGGCCGGCCGGAGGTCCGTAAAGCACGAGTTCATCGAGTGCGGCGGCATTGACGCGGCTGACGAACGGAAGCGCAAGCGCTGCAGTTGCGGCCGTCCTTAGCAGGGAGCGGCGGTCGATGCCGTTCAAGGTGCTGGAATTCTTCTCGGGTTTTGCAAAAAGGTTCACGACGGATTCTTTCCAAGGGGGCGATAAGGATCTTATCCGGTCATCACGCCGGCTCTTTGCGTAAGCGCAAGAAACGGCGCGACAACAGGGGCGGATTTTCAGAAGCGGCTCCTGAGACCGGCATAAAAGCCGCGACCGTCGCCCGGAATGTAGGCGGCCTGTCCCGCGGTCGCCTGATCGACCACCAGCGTCGAGGAAGCGTATTTTTCGTCGAACAGATTGGTGATCTCGCCGAAGATCGAGAGTTTGTCGTTGATGCGGTATTCGGTCTTCAGATCGATCACGGCGTAAGGATCAGCCCATAACGTGTTCATGTTGTCGACCGGCGTCTCGTCCGGCACCCATTTCAGGCTGGTGGAAATCGTCCAGTCGTCGGTCGCCTGATAAGCGAGCGCCAGGTTGACGATGTGGCGCGGTGCGCCGGCAAGATAGTTGTCGCCGCGCAACGGATCGTCGACGAAGCGGAAATCCTGGAACGTGTAGGCAATCCGTCCGGTCAGACGGTCGGTGAGATCAGTGGATAGGCCGATCTCGATGCCGAAATGGCGGGTTCGATCAGCATTGATGGCGCCAATGGGTGCGCCGGTCGCATCGCGCAGGCTCAGAAGCTCATTGTCGATCCAGGAATAATAAGTGGTGAGGTCCCAACCGACTCTACCGGTCTGGCCGCGCCAGCCTCCTTCGAGTGTCGTTGCCGTCTGAGCTTCTAGAGCGGGCGTGATGAAGGCGTTGGAGGGCAGAGACGGGTTCGCAGGTGCCGGGCGTCCGGGGCTGCTGTTCGGGGTACCGTTGATGGTCGCCAGCAGATCGTCATGGGTCGGTGGTTCGAAGCTGCGGCTTATGGCGGCAAAGAAGATGTGATCGGCGGACGGTTCGAAAGTCACGCCGAGGCTGGGGCTCCAGGCCGTATAGCTGCGATCATAGCTGGTATCAGTCGCAGTTATGGCGCCGTTCGGCAGGCGTACCGTCGGGTTCATCGGATTGTAGGCGATCGTCGGACGCGTTGCCGACGAATAGGTATCGCTATTGCGCCGCGAGGCATGCGCGTATGAAATGGCAGGCGAAACTGTCCAGCCGTCGGCGACCGGAATGTTGAAACCGGCATGCAGCGACAGGCTCGAGGCGTCGAGGTCGTTTTCACCGAACAGGCTGCCGCGTGTACCGGATTCATTGAGGTAATAACGGCGGTCCGCCGAGCCGATCGTATAGAGCGCCGAGGTTTCGAACAAAGGCAGATCGCCAAATCCGTCCGGTGCATAGCTGTAGCGGGCCATGCCCGTCAGGTCGCCGCCAACCGTTTCGCGAATGCCGGCGGAAACCGGAAAACGGAAGCTGTCGTCGGTATGGGTGTAACCGAGGCCGAGATCGATGCGGTGTTCGCCGAGATCGATCGTGGTACGGGAACCGAGCATCACCTGCGTTGCATCCCGGCGCGGCTTGTCGCGCAGCACATTGGGGCCGGGATTGGTGGCGACACCACCGACGATGACCGGGCCTGCCGAAACCTGGCTCGGATCGCTGTCGAGCGCCGCCTTGTTGATCGGGCCGGCGACGTCAAAACCGAGATCGGTGTAATCGAAGAACACGCGGGTGGTCACGACGTCGGAAAGCTCGGCGACGAAGCTGCCGCCGAAACTCACGCGCTCGGACGAATTGTAGTCACGAAAGCCGTCTCGTCGTGTCGCATCGGCATAGATCGAGGCGCCGAGGCTTTCATCGCCGAAATTGGCGCGCGCCGTGCCGCCGACCTGGCCGAAGCTTCCGCCGCCGGTGCTAATCTCGACGCCGGGCGCGCCGGTGATCGGTGGTGACATGAAGTTCATGGCGCCGCCGAGCACGGTGGCACCGAGCCGGTTCGCCATGTAGCCACGATAGACTTCCACGCCCTGCGCGGTCGAGGGATTGGCAAGCCCGACAATATAGGAGCCGTCGGCGCGGTTGATCGGCAGGCCGTCATGCAGCATCAGGATGCCGCGCTCGACCGGGTTCTGCTGCAGGCCGGAGCCGCGGATCTGGATGCGCGGCTGGTCGTTGGCGCCGAAGAAATCCTGCACCACGACGCCCGGAACTCCAGCCAAAACATCCGACAGGGTCGGCGCAATCACACCTTGCCAGCTGTCGGCCTGAACCAGCGTGACGCCGCCGGCCATCCTGTCCATCACGCCATTGGACCAGCCGGTAGTCGTTTTCTGCCCGGATTCCAGAACGATCGGCTCAAGTGCGGTTGACGAACCTGGCACCGCGGATTGCGCCAGCGCTGTCTGGCTGAGCGACGTGGAGGTAATAAGGAGAATGAGCGTATGGCTTGCGAAACGCTTGACGCCAGCGTTTCGCATGAGCGGTGTCTGGACGACGCGCTCTTGTGTAATGGACATGATGAAAGGCCCCCGGACTGCATGTTTTGGATGCCACGCCCGTGCGCCATCAGGCGCCGCGAGGTGGCTACGGACAGAGCGAGGGGAATTCTTGGGGAAGGAGCACAGGCGCAAATGTCATGTAGCCAGCGTTAATTGAGCGCCGGTCCGGCTTCTTTGTCGGAGCGCAAACAAGGCTGACAAACCGACCTTCGTCAGGACGTTCTATATGGTAGCCATACTCAGCGGATCGGCGCCGAACAAAAGGGCATGGCCGCCGAGGAGAAGCCAGAGGGTCATTGCCGCTGTCAGTGCAAATGCAAGCGCCATCGGGGCATCGACCTTGATCCTTTTTCTGCCGGTCGCGAATGTGGCCAGAGGCAGCAGCGGATGGTCCGCGCAAAATGTGCTCCAGCCCTGGCCAAGCCGACGCTTCGCGCGCCTGTCCAGCATCAGGAAACCGGCTGCGGAAAATAGGCCAAGTCCGCCAAAGAGGATGAGAGACCGCAGGTCGCCATTCGCAATCACGTGACCACCAGACCAGAAGAGGAAACCCCACAGAACCGGATGGCGCGTGACCGCGACAAGGGCGCCCGGTCGATCACCGTGCCGGAAGGTTATCGAGGCGGGGTTGGGTGTGAAAAGGCCGGCAAGGACGAGAAATATGCCAATCGGAGCGAGCACCAGTGCTGCTGTCGCGTGGCTGCCGGATGGCCCCCACAATTCTACATAGGGCGTGTTCAAAGCGGCATGGAACACCCAGACGAGCAGCAGAGTCGAGACGACCGAATAGATCAGGAGATAGGTTTTTCGGCCGAAAATAGCGATTGCGCCGTTACGGACCGGTGGGAGTGCCGGTACCGAATGCAACAATATGAATGCGATCAGCGCGAGAAAAAGCTGGCTCAAGCGAAAATCTCCCGCTCTTCCGCCTCTGCGGCCAACAGGGCTTCCATCATCAGTTTCTCGGTGGAGCCGTGGCGGCGCAGGCACTCCAGGAAGCTACGTAGCATTCTTGCTATCGTGTCGAGGGGAAGGGCGCACCGGCCTTCGGAAAGCGCCGTGAGGGTCAGCCGCAACTCTTCTCCCGCCAGTCTGTCGTAACGGTGCTCGGCCTTCAAATGTTCGATAATCATGACCGAAAAACACGAACCTGCGCGATGGTCAAAGCCGGGAAATAGAACCCGCTCCTCCAGATCATGCGCTTCCCTGAGCAGCAGGAATATGGAATTGGAAAGGCGTTGCAGATCGAAGTATTTCGGATCGGTTCCAATCTCTTCCATAGCCTGCTCGAGCTGAAGGCTCAGACTGAGGAGCTGCTGGTGATTGGTTTCGAGCCGGCGAATATCCGGTGCGTTCAGTGGAGTGACTGAGACTGTCATGACGCTTCTTCCCTTATTGTTGCAGGAACAGAATGCCGGCGATGATGACCGAGGCTGCAACTGCCGAAAGCGTGCCGGTGCGCTGAAGCACACCCATGCGCTGCAGGGTGAGCGCGAAGCCGATGATGATGGGTGTGGCGACGAGGAGGCCGACCTGTGCATCCGTCATGATAGAATTCCTTTCGATGCTCCCACCATGCCTTGGTGATGCGCAATTCTCTTTGCCGAAGCGCAAAGAAGGGCATTTTCGCGACGCCTATCGTCGGGCATGACCATGCAAAACGAGATATCAGGTGGCGCGCTGCATCAGACGTCCCATGAAGCGGCTGTCGATGAAGATGTGCTGCTCCTCTGGATTCTGGTCTGGAGTGAACTTGTCGCCTTCGGCATTCTGCTCACGGCATTTCTCATCATGTCAGGCATACACGCAGACGACTTTGCGGTCGCCCGCATTCACCTAAACCCCGGCCTTGCGGCGGCAAACACTCTCGTGCTTTTAACCAGCGGCTGGCAGGCCGCGATTGCGGCACGGCGGCGGGCGTCGCCTTCAACAGCGCGGATTCCACTTTGCCTGGCCGCGGCCTTCGGGTTTCTGTTCGTCGTGATCAAATGTATCGAATACGCCGCCGAGTTCCGTTATTCTTTCGATGCGACCTTCTCCTATTTTTTCCAGCTTTATTTTCTCATTACCGGGTTTCATCTTCTCCATGTCGTCTTCGGCAGCTTCGTCCTGCTTCTCGTCGCGTGGCGACCGGCGCGGGGCAATATCCTTCTCATCGCCACACTCTGGCACGCGATCGATCTTGTCTGGCTGGTAATGTTCCCGATCATCTATCTGGTTTGAACGATGTGCATGACACCCGTTTCCCAATGCTTGGGACATTCATTCTCGTTCTTATTCTGGCTATCGGTGGTGCCACGATCGCGGCTCTCTCTGACGGAAACCCGATCGCCATCGGTACCGTGCTGTTGATCGCTTTCGTCAAGGCGCGGTTCGTCATTCTCGACTTCATGGAACTGCGTCATGGCCAGCGTGGCATGGCACTCTCACTGTTGGCATGGTGCGCCCTGTTGCTTCTTGTGGCCCTGGCGCGGCCGCTTCTAGTTTCATATCTCACCTAAGCCAAACCGCTCCCTTCTTTGCCAATGCACAAAGAAGGCTTTTCCCCGAACAATAGAAAGAGGACGTCCCGCATGGCCGGCGAGGTGATCGTCCGGCCGTAACATGGCGGGGGATTTCGAGCCGTGGTCACTGACTGCGTCAGATGAGAGGACGTAAGGTATGGCAGAACGCCTCACCAAGACCGGAGCCCGCAACGTCTTTTACGGCGGGTCCATATTCTTCTTCGCGATTTTCGTGGGGCTGACAGCCCATAGTCACTGGTACATCCGCACGACCTCGACGGATGAAACGGCGCTCACCGACAGCGTTGCCCGCGGCAAGCATGTCTGGGAAAGAAACGCCTGCATCAACTGTCACACCTTGTTGGGGGAAGGGGCCTATTTCGCGCCCGAGCTGGGCAATGTCTGGGTTCGTTATGGCGGCAAGGACGACCCGGAAAGCGCCCGCGACAGCCTGAAGGCCTGGATGGCGGCGCAGCCCTCGGGCATCGAGGGGCGGCGCCAGATGCCGCAGTTCAACCTGACCGAACAGGAACTGAACGACCTCGCCGACTTCCTCGAATGGACGAGCAAGATCAACACCCAGAAATGGCCGCCGAACGACGCCGGTTGATGAGCTCGGACCCAAGGAGAAACATGCGATGAAATACCAAACTCAAAAGGTCGCGATGCTGTATTTCTACGGCGCGATCGGCCTCTTCCTGGCGCAGGTGCTGTTCGGCGTTCTGGCCGGCACGATCTATGTCATGCCAAACACTCTTTCCGAACTTCTGCCGTTCAACATCGTCAGGATGATCCATACCAATGCGCTGATCGTCTGGCTGCTGATCGGTTTCATGGGGGCAACCTACTATCTGCTTCCCGAAGAGGCGGAAACCGAACTCTATAGCCCAAAGCTGGCAATTGCGCAGTTCTGGATCTTTCTCATCGCCGCGGCCGTTGCCGTCGTGGGCTACATGTTCAAGATCCATGAGGGACGCGAATTCCTCGAACAGCCCTTTGCCATCAAGGTCGGCATCGTCATCGTCTGCCTGATGTTCCTCTTCAATGTCACCATGACATCGCTGAAGGGCCGCAAGACCGTCGTCACCAATATCCTGATCTTCGGTCTCTGGGGCATCGCGATCTTCTTCCTGTTTTCCTTCTACAATCCGGCCAACCTCGCGCTCGACAAGATGTACTGGTGGTATGTCGTCCACCTGTGGGTCGAAGGCGTGTGGGAGCTGATCATGGCCTCGGTCCTGGCCTTCCTGATGATCAAGCTCAACGGGATCGACCGCGAAGTGGTCGAGAAGTGGCTCTATGTCATTGTCGGCCTGGCGCTGTTTTCCGGCATTCTCGGCACCGGCCACCACTATTACTGGATCGGCGCCCCGGGCTACTGGCAGTGGATCGGTTCGCTGTTTTCGACGCTCGAAGTCGCACCCTTCTTCACCATGGTCATCTTCACCTTCGTGATGACATGGAAGGCCGGACGCAAGCATCCGAACCGCGCCGCTCTTCTATGGTCGATCGGTTGCTCGGTCATGGCATTCTTCGGTGCCGGCGTCTGGGGTTTCCTGCACACACTGTCCTCGGTGAACTATTATACCCACGGCACACAGGTGACTGCAGCACATGGCCATCTCGCCTTCTTCGGTGCCTATGTCATGCTCAACCTTGCCATCATGGCCTATGCCGTTCCGGAAATCCGTGGCCGCAAGCCCTATAACCAGTGGCTGTCCATGGTGTCTTTCTGGATGATGTGCACGGCCATGTCGGTGATGACCTTCGCGCTCACCTTTGCGGGTGTCCTGCAAGTTCATCTGCAGCGCGTGCTGGGCGAAGGCTACATGGACGTGCAGGACCAGTTGGCGCTTTTCTACTGGGTCCGCCTGGGCTCCGGCGTCTTCGTCCTCATCTCGGCACTGATGTTTGTCTGGGCCACTCTTGTACCCGGCAAGGATCGCGTCCCGGCGATTAGCGGCATCGCTGAGCCGGCCGAATGAGTGACTTCCCGGCTCGCGATCCTGAAGCGCGGGCCGGGAATTATCCTTTCATCCTTAAGGAAATCTCCGATGAACATGCATCTGCGTCACTCGACCTCCCAGATCCCGGCCTATGCGCCGGCTGGCAATGAATGCGCCCTGTTCGAAACCGCCTGGACACGCCAGCTGCCTCTACTGCTGAAAGGCCCGACCGGTTGCGGGAAGACCCGCTTTGTCAGCCATATGGCGGCAAAGCTCGGCCTGCCTTTGACCACCGTGTCCTGCCATGACGATCTCGCCGCCGCCGACCTTACCGGCCGTTATCTGCTGAAGGGCGGCGATACAGTGTGGGTCGATGGTCCGTTGACGCGGGCGGTGCGCGATGGCGGCATTTGTTACCTCGATGAAGTGGTTGAAGCCCGCAAGGATGTTGCGGTCGTGCTTCACCCCTTGACCGACGACCGCCGCATTCTGCCCTTGGAGCGCACCGGCGAACAGCTGGAAGCGCCGGGTTCGTTCATGCTCGTCGTTTCCTACAATCCCGGTTACCAGAGCCTGTTGAAAACGCTCAAACCCTCGACACGCCAGCGTTTCGTGGCGATCGAGTTCGATTTTCTGCCCAAGGCACGCGAGATCGAGGTCGTAGTTGAGGAAAGCGGTCTTGATGCGGCGCGGGTCGAACCGCTGGTCGAACTCGCTCGCCGGCTGCGGGCCCTGAAGGGCCATGATCTGGAAGAGGGCGTTTCCACCCGTCTCCTGGTCTATTGCGCAAGCCTGATCGATGCCGGCCTTGAACCGCGTGATGCGGTGCGCTCTGCGATGATCGAGCCGCTGACTGATGAGCAGGATGTGCGCTCGGCGCTTCTCGAACTGATGCAGGCGGTAATCCGCTAAGGGGAGGACGCGATGCTGGATTTTCTCGAGCTCGAAGAAACCGTGGGGCGCGCCTGGCACAATTTTGCCGGCAATACCCGCACCTGGCCGCGATATGAGGCGGCGGCGGTGAAGCTGGACGAGCTGCTTCCGGTGATCTCCGTCTGCTTCCGTGGTTTCGGTGGCGAGCGGGCGGTACAGCTCGTTCCCTCCCGGGGCAAGGCATCCGCGCATCGCCTGAAACTTCGCCAGCGCATGGGTTTGGGAGAAGAAAAGCTCGTCCACCCGGCCCGCGACGAGGCATCGTTGATGTTGCCGCCGGTGCTAGACCTGATGCCGCAGCGCGATCTCAACCGCGATCTCTATCTGTGGCTCGCGGCGGTCATGGCGCGGATGGATCTTTCGCCGATCCATGAAATCGATCCGCTTCGCCGCGATCTTGCACTGCTTGAACAGGCGGCGCACCGGGTGGAGGATGTGCTTGAAGCCTTCCCAGGATTGATGCCGCGTTATCAAAATCTCTGTCTGTCGCTGATCGAACAACGCCAGCGCGGAAAGCTGCCGCGTATCGAGCAGATGGTGGAAAATCGCATCAGCGATCTGTTGCGGCATGGCGCCGGTCTTGCGCCGCTTTACCAAGCGGGGCCGTGGCCGCTGAAGGCGCCGCCCGGTTATTTGCCAATGCTGCCGGTGCCGCTCTGGCCGGATGTGTTTTCGCGGGAGGAGGCGGAACCGCGGCAGGAGGAGGATCGTCCCGCCGGTGGCGCAACGCAGGATGCCATGGCGGGTGGCCGCCATATCGCCGTGCGCGAAAAGGATTCTCAGAGGAAAGGCGAGCGCAGCCCTTTTATCCTCAACCGTTTCGAAAAAATCCTCGCCATGGCGGAGATGGTTAATGTCGATCGCCCCGGTGACGATAGCGACGATCATGACGCGGCGGCTGCCGACGAATTGGACGAGATGACGCTCGGCGAGCGAAAGGGGCGACCATCGGCAAAATTCCGTTTCGATCTCGACCTGCCGCCGGAAGCGCTGGTGCATACGCCTCTTGTCGCTGAACTCACCTATCCGGAATGGGATTATCGTCGCGGCGTCTATATGCTCGATCATTGCCGGGTGTTTGCCGGTCCGGCTCCGCTGGAGGGCGAGGACTTCCAGCAGTCCGAGCAGGTCAAAAACCTCATTCGCCGGGTGCGACGGCAGTTCGAGGTGATGCGGCCGAAACGTGAAATGCTGCGCGCCCAGTTCGATGGTTCCGATCTCGATCTGGATGCCGTGGTGCGCAGCCGCACCGACTTGAAGGCCAGCGGCGAATGCTCGGACCGCATCCATCTGATGAGCCGCCCGCAGGCGCATGATCTGGCGGTAACGCTGCTGGTCGATGTGTCGCTGTCTACTGATTCCTGGTTCAACGACCGCCGTGTTCTCGATGTGGAGAAGGAAGCGCTGATGGTGCTGACGGAAGGCCTCTCCGCCTGTGGCGACAACCACTCCATCCTGACATTTACCTCGCGGCGTCGCGACTGGGTGCGGGTGGAAACCATCAAGGCATTCGACGAGCCGATGAACCAAGCTGTGCGCCGCCGTATCGCCTCGCTGAAACCGGGCTATTACACCCGTATCGGCGCTGCCATTCGCCATGCGGCGGCAAAACTGTCCGAACAGCCCAACCGTAAGCACCTTATGCTGGTGCTGACCGACGGCAAGCCCAATGATGTCGATCACTACGAAGGCCGGTTCGCGCTGGAGGATACGCGGCGTTCGGTGATCGAGGCGCGTCGCAAGGGTGCGCAGGTGTTCGGGGTTACCGTCGATCAGGATGCCAAATCCTATGTGCCGGCGATTTTCGGTCAGCATGGATTTTCTGTCGTGCCGGATATCCGCAAGCTGCCTTCGGCACTTCCGGCCATCTATCGCGGGCTGGTCGGTTAATCCCCCAACCGACTCCAGCGAGGACCCGGCCTTACCCGAAGGCCGGGTCCATCTTTTACAATGAGCGTTTAAGCCGCTTTGGAATGGGTGCGGCCCGCCTGAGCAAGATAGGCGTCGAAACAGGTAGCAACTGCCCTCACCAGGAAACGCTCCTCGCCGCGCAGGAGCAAAACCCCATTCTCCAATGTTACGATTTCATCTGCGAGCAGGCGTTGAAGCTGCGGATTCCCATTCACGACCGTATCTGCCGAGACACCGTGAGATCGGCATATCGCAGCAAGATCGACCGAAAAATCGCACATGACCCGCTCGATGATCTCCGCTCTCAGCCGATCGTCGGCGGTCAGCCGATAGCCTTTGGCAGTGGCAAGCTGGCCAGTGGCGACGGACTGCGCATATCGGCCGATAGCGACCTCGTTTTGCACGTAGCCGTGAGCTGAACGGCCGATCGCAGAAGCGCCGAAGCCGATCAGGGTCTCACAGGCATCCGTCGTATAACCCTGGAAATTCCGATGTAGCGATCCGGTTTTGGCGGCTATCGACAGGCTGTCGCCAGGAAGGGCAAAATGGTCGAGCCCGATCTGCCTGTATCCGGCATCGAGCAAGGTCGCGGCAATCGCCTCGGCCTGTGCATGGCGTCCGGCTGCGTCTGCGAGCGCTGCCTCATCGATAAGGCGCTGATGTTTCTTGAAGGTCGGGACGTGGGCATAGCCAAAAACGGCAAACCGGTCGGGGCGCATGGATATGGCGGTTTCTGCCGTTTCGATTGCGGAAGCGACGGTTTGATGCGGCAAGCCATAGATGAGGTCGAAATTGATACTTCCGACACCGGCGGCGCGTAGGCCTTCAGTTGCAGCGCGTGTCTGCTTTGGCGTCTGAATGCGGTTGATCGCTTTTTGCACTTTCGGATCAAAGCTCTGCACGCCTAGGCTCGCACGCGTGACACCGGCCTTGCCGAGGGCAGAGATCATCTTATCGGTCAGGGTGCGGGGATCGATCTCTACCGCCAGTTCCGTTTTCTCGACAAAAGCGAAACGGCTGCGCAGGTGGAAGTCGAGATCCAGAAATTCATTTGGTTCCATGATCGTCGGCGTGCCGCCACCGAAATGGATCGTGGCTATTTCCGGCTTTCTCGGCATGGCGTCAGCAACCAGACTTATCTCCCGTTTCAGGACATCGAGATAATCGAGTATCGGCTGGTCTTTCAGGGTGATCGTCGTGTGACAGCCGCAGTACCAACACATCGACCGACAGAACGGAATATGGACATAAAGAGAGATGGGATCGTCGCCCTCGATCTGGGACAACCAGTCGCCATAGGTTCCACCACCAATGGACGGAGAAAACCGCGGCGCGGTCGGATAGCTGGTGTAACGCGGCAGGCGGGCGTCGCCATAGCGCTCAAGAATGCTTCTCTTCATCGTTCAACTCCTGTGACAGGAGCAACATTAGAGGTCGCACACCTATCCTTCTTTGCCGAATGCCAAGCAGCGAACGGATTGGCTGGATCTGAAAGATCTTTGAGCCGAAACAACGAGGGGGCGTTTTGCGTGTGTTAGCGAAAGATCATAGGCCGCGCCCCAGGCCCGACATATCTCGCGGGCAGATGAAGGACGATAAACACGATGACTGCAAAGCTTGGTGAGGTTCTCTCGATCGATGTTCGCGAAATTCCGGGGGCTCAGCGCCATCGGCGCATTTTCGGCACGCTCGAAACGCTTGAGCCTGATGAGGTGCTGCACATTACAGTAGATCACGATCCGATCCCTTTGCGCATGCATCTCGATACTAACTTCGCTGGCCTGTTTGGGTGGGAATACCTCGAGCACGGCCCGCAGCGTTGGAAGGTTGAGCTCAAGCGGCTCAAGCATGATGGTTGCGGTTGTTCCTGCGGTGGCAATCACTGATATAAGGCGGCTGTTTTGAAACTGTCGGGTTAATTGCAGCGGCCCACATTCCTTTATTAGGAGAATCCGCATGTCGCAGGTTTACAAGGAACTCGATGTCCGCCCTATTCTGCGCGAAGGCGGGGAGCCTTTTCAGGACATCATGGCGGCTGTTCAGTCATTAGCGCCAGGAGAGGGGCTGCGGCTTCTCTCCACATTCAAGCCGACACCGCTTCTGCCGCTGATGAGCAGACAGGGTTTTTCAAGCGAAACCCTTGAGCTCGATACCGGCGATTGGGAGATTATCTTTTCGCCGATTGCAAAACAGGCGGCTCATGTCGCCGTATCGAGCGGCGCCGAGGACGCTTCGGATTGGCCGGAGCCCTTATGGCAGCTCGACCTCGTCGGTGCGCAACCACCAGTCCCGATGGAAAAAGTGCTGTCGCGACTTTCGTTGATGGAGCCGGGCGAAGTCTTGTTTGTGCTTTTTGACCGCGAGCCAGCATTCCTGGCGACCGAGCTCGAAAACAGGGGGCACCGCTGGGTCGGTGCTTCGGATGGTTCAGGCAACGTCTATCGAATGCTTATCCGGGTCGGATAGCGGACTGGACCTCTTTCCATCCTGATCGTATCGCGTGTCATCGCCACTAAACAGTATAATCAGCCCCGTTTCGGGGCTGATTATATCGCAGCTATCAGTCGATGATGTTACCTTCCCGGGCGGCCAGATAGGCTGCCAGCTGATCGGTGTCCTGAAGTCCGTGCGAGGCGGCTTTACCCATCAGCTCGGCCGGAACTTTCCAGCCGGGATCGACACCATCCATGTTGGGAAGTTCATGCGCAATTCCCTTGTGGCAGTCGATGCAGGTCGCCTTGCCCGAGAGGAGATAACGTGTGTGAATGTCGGCGGCGCGTTTCGTCTGCTTGGTTAAATCCATAGCAATCGACGAGTGGCAATTCCGGCATTCCAGGCTGTCATTGGCCTTCAGACGCGCCCATTCGTGCTGGGCAAGCTCAAGCCGCTTGTCGAGAAACTTCTCGCGCGTGCTGATCGTACCGAAGATCTTGCCCCAGACTTCTTTCGAAGCCTGCATCTTGCGGGCGATCTTGTCAGTCCATTGATGCGGGACGTGGCAATCCGGACAAGATGCCCGAACACCCGAACGGTTGGAGAAATGCACCGTTTGCGTCAATTCCTCGTAGACGTTGGTCTTCATTTCGTGACAACCGGTGCAGAATTTTTCAGTATTGGTCACTTCCAGTGCCGTGTTGAACGCGCCCCAGAAAATCACCCCTCCAACAAAACCGCCGAGCGTGAGGAAGCCCAAGCCCAAGGTTCCAGCGGGCGTGGCGAGAATACGCCAGGCCCAAAGGATCACTGCTTTGATCATGCCGATCATTGTCCAGATCCCGCCGGTTTGAAGCCGAGTTCGCTCATATCCTTGAACGTGTTGTCGACAAGGGGCCGCGTATCTGCCTGCGGGACGTGGCACGCAGTGCAGAAATAACGGCGGGGCGAAACATCGGCCAGCATCTGGCCCTCACGGTTCATATAATGGGTAACGCTGATCATCGGCGCACCGGAACCTTCTGTCAGTTCACGTCGGTGACAGGACATGCAGCGGTTGGTGTTGACCGACAGCTGGTATCCCTCGATCGAATGCGGGATGACCGGCGGCTGATCGGGATAGTTGCGCATCTTCTGGATGTCGTCGACGATCCATCTCGGCAGGGGATCCGCTCCGGTGTTTTGCATCGGGCTTGAACGGCCCGATAGTTGCGGCACGGTCTGTGCGAGAGCGACCGTGCCGGTGACCAGACACAGAGCAAGCGCGAAAAGCGTCCAGAGACGCCGACTCAGGCGACGGGAAGGATCTTGACTGCGCATTTTTTGAAATCCGTCTGTTTGGAAATGGGGTCGGTGGCATCGAGCGTGACCTTGTTGATCAACTGGCTGGCATCGAACCAAGGTACGAAGATCACGCCATGCGGCATGCGGTTACGGCCGCGGATATCCACCCGGCTGATGATCTCGCCGCGGCGGGACTGGATTTTCACCTGTCCGCCCTGGTTGATGCCGAGCCGGCGCGCGTCGTCGCCGTTCATGAAGCAGCGGGCACCTGGGAACGCTCTGTAGAGTTCGGGAACGCGCATGGTCATAGAGCCGGAATGCCAGTGTTCAAGAACACGGCCGGTGACCAGCCAGAAGCCGAACTCGTCATCCGGTGATTCCGCCGGCGGCTCGTAAGGGGCGGCGAGGATGACGGCGCGACCGTCCTTCTGACCGTAAAATTTGACGCCTTCGCCTGCTTTCACGTAGGGATCATAACCTTCACGGTAACGCCATTTGGTTTCCTTGCCGTCGACCACCGGCCAGCGCAGACCGCGAACTTCATGATAGAGGTCGTATGGACCCAAGTCGTGGCCATGGCCACGTCCGAAGCTCGCATATTCCTCGAATATGCCTTTCTGGATGTAAAAGCCAAAAGCCTTGGCCTCGCGGTTTTCGTAGTCTGGCGAGATTTCGGTGACCGGGAACCGGTCGACCTGACCATTCTGGAAAAGGACTTGGTAGAGGGTCTTGCCTTTATAGTCCGGGTTCTGGTCGAGAATGTCCTGCGGCCAGACTTCCTCGGTGGTGAAGCGCTTGGAGAACTCAACCAACTGCCAGAGGTCGGAGCGGGCTTCGCCCGGCGCGTTTACCAACTGGTGCCATACATGGGTGCGGCGTTCGGCATTGCCGTAAGCACCTTCCTTCTCCACCCACATCGCAGCGGGCAGGATAAGATCGGCACTTAGGGCCGTTACCGTCGGGTAGGCATCCGAAACAACGATGAAATTGTCCGGGTTGCGATAGCCAAGATAGGCCTCGTTGCTGTTGTTGGCGGCGGCCTGCATGTTGTTGTTCACCTGAACCCAGTAGAAGTTCAGCTTTCCATCATGCAGCATGCGATCCTGCTGGACGGCATGGTAGCCGGGCTTTTCCGGGATGATGCCGTGCGGGATCTTCCAGAGTTCCTCTGCGTGTTTGCGGTGCTCCGGATTAGTCACAGTCATGTCGGCCGGCAGGCGGTGGGCAAACGTGCCGACCTCGCGGGCGGTGCCGCAGGCCGAAGGCTGGCCGGTCAGCGAGAAGGGGCTGTTGCCCGGCTCGGAGATTTTACCGGTCAAGAGATGGATGTTGTAGACCATCTGGTTGGCCCAGACGCCGCGGACGTGCTGGTTGAAGCCCATAGTCCAGAGCGACATGACCTTGACCTTGGGGTCGGCATAAAGCTCGGCCAGCTGTTCAAGGAATGCTTTGTCGACACCTGCAAGCTCGGCTACCTTGTCGAGCGTGTATTCGGAAACGTGCTTCTTGAAGGCTTCGAAATCGATCGGCGTCATCTCGGCCGCCTTAGCCGCACCGGTTGCCTTGACTTCCAGCGGGTGTTCGGCGCGCAGGCCATAACCGATGTCGGTCGTCGCCTGCATGAACTTGGTGTTCTTGTCGATGAATTCCTGGTTGACGCGACCGGTCTGGATGATGTGGTTGGCGATGTAGTTAAGGATCGCCAGATCCGTGCCGGGTTTGAAGACCAGCGGAATGTCGGCAAGGTCCATGCTGCGATGGGTGAAGGTCGATAGAACAGAGACCTTTACATGCTCGTGGCCCAGGCGACGGTCGGCAAGACGCGTCCACAGGATGGGATGCATCTCAGCCATGTTCGAGCCCCACAGCACGAAGGCGTCGGCATGCTCGAAGTCGTCATAACAGCCCATCGGCTCGTCCATGCCGAAGGTGCGCATGAAGCCATAAGCTGCCGACGCCATGCAGTGGCGGGCGTTGGGGTCGAGGTTGTTCGATCGGAAGCCAGCGCGCATCAGTTTTGTCGCGGCATACCCTTCGAAAATCGTCCATTGGCCGGAGCCGAACATTCCGAGCGCTGTCGGGCCCTTTTCCTTCAGGGTCTTCTTGGCCTTCTCGGCCATGATGTCGAAGGCTTCTTCCCAGGTGACGGGTTCGAATTCGCCTTCCTTGTCAAAGACGCCGTTGCGTTTGCGTAGGAGCGGTGTCGTCAGCCGGTCCTTGCCGTACATGATTTTCGACAGGAAGTAGCCCTTGACGCAGTTGAGGCCGCGATTGACCTCGGCCTCCATGTCGCCATGGGTGGCAACCACGTGGTTTTCCTTAACACCGACCATGACCCCGCAACCGGTGCCGCAGAAGCGACAGGGGGCCTTGGACCACTTGATTTCCAGTGCCGCAACGCCACCGGGGACGGATTGGGCGGCTGCCGGCATGGCGATGCCGGCTGTCGATGCTGCGATGGCAGCAGCTTGCGCTTTCAGCACATCACGCCGCGTGAGTTCTGCCGTCATCCAACATCTCCTTTTCAGTAATTGTCTGTTCGAAGACCATGTGTGCGGCGATGACGTCATCCATCGCCGAAATTACGATCAATGTTTCACCGAGAAAGCCGGAACTCGGGCCTTCGATGACGATGACGATCTTGCCGCCGCCGGTGGCATGCACCTCGACACCTTCGATATCGGTGAGGGCGGCAGTCATACGCTCGACCGCTTCGGGCCGCACGACGACCACGGCGCTCGATATATGGTGCTGTGGTTCACGCATGCGCCACCTCCATCCTGGTTGCCGTCATGGTGATGGACTGGGTGGGACAGACCGAAATGCAGGCACCGCAACCGGTACAAGGATCGGTATCGAGCACCGGCACGAAAGGCCCGCCCAGCCGGGGTTTGAACCGGATTGCCGTCGTCGGACAGGCATCGCGACACGCCTGGCAATCAACGAAGTTCAACGCGAGACAGCTATCTGCAATGACGGCATGATGCGCGAATGATGTGGCGGGTTCAGGCGGGAAAACCCGCTCAGGACATCGCGCGGAACATTCACCGCAGAACGTACATTCGCCGACTTGAAAATCGACGGTGGGAATACGATCACGCAGGCTGATTATTTTTGTCGGACAGGCATCAAGGCAGTTACTGCAGCCCGTACAGTTGCCTACGGATTCATCTGTAACGCCGGGCGGGTAATAACTGCTGTTTTCGCGCAAAACGCTGCCGGTCAAGAATGCGCGACGCGTGCTGGCCATCTGCCCCATGTCACTCACTCCGCCGAATTTGGCCGTGCCGGGGTTATGTCGTGCGGGCCAGGGGGGCCATAGATGATCTGGTAGGCCCAAACTGCGAAGCCATAGGTGGCAACAGTGCCGACCGCGACTATGGGCCAGATGCCAAACGCGAGAACAACAAAAGTCAGCATCTCGCGACGCCGCTTTTGACGGAACGATGTCTGTTCGAGAGTTGCGGTCGGCTCAACCATATTCGCTTCCGGTTCTGGCAAGATCTGAAATGCAAATATGCACCAAATGCCTTAATTATAACCAAATCCGATAGTCGTTCACCTTGATAAAAGTCAAATAAGCCGTAGTTCGCCAAAAAAATATGCGTAAAGATTAAAAAGAAGACAAACGAAAGTTGTGCCGCGGGCGACGCACAACATTCAAGACGATATTGCCAATGTACTGAAACCAAGTCCAATCATGGTTCGGATCGGCCACTGCCCCAGGGCTCGATGAGCAAAACTTTCTTCGCCCGGTACTTCAGTGTTCCCTAAAAATCAGCATTGATCAAGTGGACGAGTGTCTCTTCGCGTAATCTACCTATACGCGATAACTCTCGTTTTTATTTGTGTTGGAACAATAACGCGCATTCAAGTCGATCTAACTTCGAAGCTGCGGAACAGACATTGGTCCGCTTCTTGAAAAAGGGAGAGACTTTCATGAGTGAACAGTTTCGGTTGACCCGCCGGAGCATGCTGGCCGGCGCAGCTGTCGCGGGAGCATTGGCGCCGGTCGTCACCTCTGTTGCACATGCCGAAGGTGGAGATATCAAGACAAATCCCGCTGCAACAGCAGCAAACATCGCGACGCTGAAGCGCGTCAAGGTTGACTTGGTCAGGCCGCCGTTCGTACATGCCCACACCCAGAAGGGTGAGGGCGCGCCAAAGGTTATCGAGTTCAAGATGACCATCCAGGAAAAGAAGATTATCGTCGACGACAAAGGGACGGAAGTCCATGCGATGACATTCGATGGATCTGTTCCGGGGCCGATGATGGTCGTTCACCAGGACGACTACGTCGAACTGACGCTCGTCAACCCCGATACCAATGAGCTGCAGCACAATATAGATTTCCATTCGGCGACGGGTGCGCTGGGTGGCGGGGCGCTGACGGTGGTCAATCCCGGTGAGACGGCGGTGCTGCGCTTCAAGGCCACCAAGGCGGGTGTCTTTGTCTACCACTGTGCCCCCGCCGGCATGGTGCCATGGCATGTCACTTCGGGCATGAATGGCGCGATCATGGTTTTGCCGCGTGACGGACTCAAGGACCACAAGGGCCACGACCTCGTTTACGACAAGGTGTACTATGTCGGCGAGCAGGACTTCTATGTTCCCAAGGATGAGAACGGTCAGTTCAAGAAGTACGAAAGTGCTGGTGAAGCCTATCCGGATGTCCTGGAAGCAATGAAGACACTAACCCCGACACATGTCGTGTTTAACGGGGCGGTCGGCGCTTTGACGGGTGAGAACGCCTTGCAGGCAAAGGTTGGCGACCGCGTCCTGATCCTGCATTCGCAAGCCAACAGAGATACGCGTCCGCATCTCATCGGGGGCCATGGCGACTATGTCTGGGCTACCGGCAAGTTCGCCAATCCGCCAGAACTCGATCAGGAAACATGGTTCATCCCTGGAGGCGCTGCAGGTGCGGCTTACTACACGTTCCAGCAGCCTGGTATCTATGCATATGTAAACCACAATCTGATCGAGGCGTTCGAACTTGGCGCGGCCGGCCACTTCAAGGTGACGGGCGACTGGAACGATGACCTTATGACAGCCGTGGTCTCGCCGACCTCGGGTTGACGATGTTTGGCTCGGCCTCGGATCGAGTGCCGAGCCGCATCTCCGTGCCGGTCAGAGGAGGCCGGAGGGATCGGAGGATCCTATGACGTTTGTCAATGCCGCTCTTCTTCGTAATGCCTTTTCGTCAATCGCTCTTCCGTTCGCACTTGTTGTCGGCTTGACGGGCGCAATTGGCTTTCAGTCTGGATTACTACCGACGCGTGGAAACGGCGGCCCAGTTCCTGAAACCATCAGCATCCCTGCGGGTCGCTTAGAGTATCGTGAAAGTGGGGAGTTCTTTCGCAATGGCCTCGCCGTCGACGCGCCGATGACCAAAACTCTCCGACAGCCGTTGGAAATCATGAAGTATCAGGTAAGTGCCGAGAGCTACGATCAATGTGTTCTCGAAGGGGGCTGTACTCGCCGCGATTTGCCGACATCGTCAGGCGCGGATTTGCCCGTGACCGGGGTAAGCTTTGACGATGCGGCCATGTATGCCCGCTGGCTTTCTCATAAAACCGGAGAGATCTGGCGATTGCCGGCCATTGAAGAACTGGCGTTTGCTGCAGGCTCGAAATATCCGGATGATGCACTCGGCATCGATCCGGACAGCAAGAATCCCGCATTGCGTTGGCTGGCGGACTATGAACGCGAAACCGCGCGCAAAGCCTCGCGTCTTCCTCATCCTCAACCCTATGGGAGTTTTGGCGAGAACGAACACGGCCTTGCCGATTTCGGAGGAAATATATGGGAATGGACATCAACCTGCCTGCGCAGGGTCATGCTGGACAGGTACTCGAAGCCGATATCGGAAGCCGAAAGTTGCGGTATCTATATTACGGCCGGCAAACACAGCGCCCCGTTGAGCTCGTTTATTCGTGAACCTAAAGGTGGCGGTTGTTCGGTCGGCGCACCACCCGACAACGTAGGCTTTCGCCTCGTGCGTGACAGACGGTGGTATGCGCCGCTGCTTTTTGCCATTTCGGGTCGTCCGATGTAGCGTTACTCATGCCGATTCCTCAGGGAGGGAAGTGGGCTGCGTTTCACTATGAACGCGACCTGACCGGCTTCGCACCGAGGAACAAGCCACCTTGAAAATCGACCGCTCGCTTATTCGATCTATTTCGCTTTTCGACCTTATGCCGGACGATGAGTTGGATCGGTTGCTGCAACATGCGTCTGCACGGCGCTTTGCCCAAGGGGAGGCAGTTTTCGAACAAGGCGGATCCGCCGACAGTTTCTTTCTTCTTCTGCACGGCCGGCTCAAGGTGACGCAGGTGACGGAAGACGGCCAGCAGATCATTGTCAGGGTCGTGCATCCAGGTGATTTGTTCGGCTTTGCCAGGGCACTGCAGCGTACGGACTACCCAGGCACGGCAACGGCCGTAGCCGAAAGTGTCACGCTGGCTTGGCCAACGGAGCTTTGGCCGAGCTTTGTAGAGCACAATCCGCGCCTTGCCGTGACGGCCATGCAGACTATTGGGGAGAGACTGGAAGAAGCACATGTTCGCATCCGCGAAATGTCGACCGAGGAAGTGGAACGACGGGTTGCTCACACCGTTCTGCGCCTTGCCAAGAAGGCGGGGAAACAGGAGGAGCGTGGCATCCGCATCGATTTCCTGATTTCCCGGCAGGACATTGCGGAAATGACCGGCACTACCCTTCACACAGTTTCGCGCATTTTAAGCGCGTGGGAACAAATGGGGTTTGTGCTGGGCGGGCGACAAAAGCTCTTTGTAACAGATATGTCGGGGCTTGAGAGTATTGCCGCGGGCGAATTTCGACGGAGAAAATAAGACTCCGCTTTATTTTCCTACGAGGTACGGAGACGAAAGAGTTCTCGTGCCTGCGAAGAAATCCTCGAATTTTGGAAGACAATTCTTCTTGGGAAGGACACCAGGCACTGCCTGACTTCGTCCGAACTATGGATGACCACAAGGCACTTGCAGACAGTGCTAGCCGATGATTGCATGCCTATAATGGCATCAATTGTCTCTATGATTTGTTCTTCTCGATAAGGTCGAGAAGAAAACTGTTTCGGCTGGAATTAGATCGCCTGGCGTCGTCGACATGGTCAGACACAATGATCTTGATCGGTGGCCAGCGGTCGCGAATAATCGCGGCGAGCGGCATGCCATCCTATGCCAGGTGGCATGTCAACGTCGGTCATGGGCCGTGACCAGAGTTCAGAAATGAAAGCTTGGCAGAGCAGGCTTTGATTTGAAGAGGGCCTGCATTGGATGCCTCTAACCTCAAAGGTCGGTTACCTTCGCTTTCCGAATTCATTGCGGAATGGCCTTGCAGCAGTCATCTGCCGCCATAAATCTGCCAACAACCAATCGGGAACACGATGTGCAATATCGCAGCGGCAAGTAGAGCGGGTACCAATGCGAAGCGAGACTGGAAAAACCTTCAAAGGGACGGACGAGATCTCACGATTGATCGAGAGCGGAAAATGGGACGATTCTTTCCTCGGTCCGCTATCAGCATGGCCTCGCCGTCTGCAATCCGCTGTCGATATCATGCTGCCGGCCAAGGCCCAGATCGTCATTTTCTGGGGACCAGATCTGGTCGCGCTATACAATGAGGCTTACGCTCCGACAATCGGCCATCGGCACCCTATAGCTTTTGGCAGACCCGCGCGAGAGAATTGGCCCGAGCTCTGGGACGATCTCGAGCCACTCTTGCGCCGTGTGATGGACACAGGTGAGACAGTTGCCGCGAAGGATCGCCCCTTCTACATCGAGCGTTACGGCTACCCCGAAACCGTCTATTTCGACATCTCGTATTCCGCTATCCATGACGAGGACGGGGTCGTGCGAGGCGTCTTCTGCATCGTAAATGAAACGACGGACCGCGTTCGCGCCGATAAGGCCCTACAGGATAGCGAGGAGCGGCTAAGAGCTGTCGTGTCGCAGTCGGCAGCCGGCATCGGCCAAGGCAGCCTGAAAGGGGAGATCCTGCACGTCAATCGGCGGTTTTGCGAAATCGTTGGTTATGAAGAACGGGAGCTCATCGGAAAGAGTATCGCCGACATCACCTACCTCGATGACATGCCCGAGCAAAACCGGCTGTTCAGCCAGCTTGCAGCCACCGGCGAAAGCTTCGACATGGAGAAGCGATATGTGAGGAAAGATGGCAGTCTCGTGTGGGTTAACAATACCGTTTCTGCGTTGCGCGATGCCCAAGGGCTTATCCATCAGGTTTCTGTCGTTTCGATCGACATCAGTGAGCGAAAAAAGGCTCAAGAGGCAGAGCGCCGGTTAGCCTCGATCATCGCGTCCTCAAACGATGCGATCCTTGCGATAGACCTGGACATGACTATCACATCATGGAACGGCGGTGCTGAACGGCTTTATGGCTACAAAGCCGATGAGATCCTTGGTCAGTCTGTTCTGACTTTGGTGCCAGAAGACAGGGCCAAAGAGGAGCCGGCTCTGCTCGAGCAGATCAAAGCCGGCTCCGTGATCGAGGCCTATGAGACCAAGCGCCGCCGCAAGGACGGCCATCTGGTCGACGTTCTGCTGGGCGTCTCACCCATTCATGACACTGTCGGGAAGATTGTCGGGGCATCGAAAATCGCCCATGATATTTCCACAAAAATGGAGGCCGATCGGCTTCAGGCGGTTTTGATCGGCGAGCTGCATCACCGGGTGAAGAATGTCTTCGCGACAGTGATCGCCATCGCGCGTCAGACCTTTGCTAAGACGCCTGATACAACAGATGCGGTAGCCGCATTCGAAGCGCGGCTGTCGGCAATGGCGCACGCTCACGATCTGCTTGCAGAATGTGACTGGCAAAGCGCGGATCTCGCCGCGGTGGTAGAGCAGGCGGCCGCACCTTACCCGCCGGAACGTTTCGAAATCTCCGGCCCATCAGTTCTACTGCCCCACAAGGCCGTCGCAACATTGTCGCTCGCCCTCCATGAACTCGGAACGAACGCGGCCAAGTACGGTGCCCTTTCCGTCCCGACGGGCAAAGTATCGATTACCTGGCTCTATGACCCCAAAACCACCTCTCTTCGTCTCCGCTGGCAGGAAAGGGACGGGCCGAGCGTAGGTGCCCCGACCAGGACGGGCTTCGGATCTCGACTGGTCGAGCGTTTGCTGGCGGCCGAGCTCAAAGGAACATCGACGATCATATATGATTCTGCCGGGGTCATCTGTGAAATCGAAGCGTTAATGCCGCCACACGGCAGGGCATGACCAGCAGGAACCATTTTCCCCGCCATGACTTCTCTCGTGACGCAACTCAATCAGGGCTAATATGCAGGAAAATGATCAAAACCAACGCGAAGCACGCAGCGCCGGGGATCGTTTGGTCGCCGGGCACGTGAGTGAGGACCCATTCGCGGCCGCCTTCAAAGCCACGCGTATGCCAATGATCGTCACGGATCCAAACCAGGCTGACAACCCGATTATCTTCTGCAACGAGGCTTTTAGAAAGCTAACTGGCTATAGTGACGATGAGGTCATCGGCCGCAATTGTCGTTTTCTGCAGGGGCCTGAGACTGATCGGGATACCATCGCGCTTATGCGCGAACGGATCGGAGCCGGTCAGGACGTGGCCGTGGACATCCTCAATTATTGCAAGGATGGCTCCACGTTCTGGAATGCCGTATTCATTAGCCCTGTGCGCGATGAAGCAAGTAGGATCATCTACTTCTTTGCTTCTCAGCTCGACTTCACGCCGGTCAAGAGTCGGGAAGCGGATTTGGCCGCCGCGCGGCATCAGGCCGAGGCGGAGGTTGCAAAACACACGGCGAACCTGCGCTCTGCGCTGGACGCCCGCACGCTCCTCGTCCACGAGGTCGACCATCGGGTAAAGAATAATCTTTTGACGATGGCCTCGATCGTCAAAATTCAGGCGCGTGTCACCAAGGATGATCGGCAAAAACGTACTCTAATGTCGGTGCTGAACCGGATCGAAGCGCTCAGCACGGTTCAGCGCAAGTTGTTCACCCTGGACGATGTCTCGAAGTTCGACATGTCGGAGTTCACACGAGAGCTTGTCACCGACCTTGTCGATGCAACGGGCCGCAAGGATATTCGCCTTTCGCTGGATTTATCACCTCTGCTCGTGCCAGCCGTCAAGGCCACACCACTCTCGCTGATCGTCAACGAGCTCGTCGGGGACGCCGTCCGGCGCGGGCTAAGCGATGGCGGCGGCGATATCCATGTTGTCGTAAAACGCCTCAATGGCCACTTTCTGATCCGTGTCGAAGACACATCGGAGCCGGTCGAGCCTGACAGCGAAAGTGCTGAGCTTGGACGGATGTTGCTTGAGGCCTCCGCCCTCCAGCTCGGCGCTGAAATCGAACGGAAGCGGGACGGGCAGAAGACGATTGTCGACGTCGTCCTTCTCGTCGGCGACCATCAGGAGAATACGCATTGAAAGTTATGATCGTAGAAGATGAGATGCTGCTTGCCATGGAGCTCGAAAGCGAGGTGGAAATGGCAGGACATATCGTGACCGGGCTTGCCATGAGCAGTGCTCAGGCACGCCATCAGATCGGCAGTTCCAAACCGGATTTTGCGTTTGTGGACATCCATCTCATGGATGGGCCCACGGGCATCGATGTCGGGCGAGAGCTTGCTGCTGCAGGTATTCCCTACGTGTTCGTCAGTGGCAACATCAAGAAAATTCCCGATGATTTCGCTGGTGCTCTTGGCGCAATAGAGAAGCCTTACACGATGAACGGGATGAAGAACGCACTCGCTTATGTGTCGGCAATCATCCAAGGAGACGATAGCGGCTCGCCGCCGGTGAGCCTGGTTCTTGCCGAAGATGCGAATGCGGGACGGCGATCTACGTGAACACCGACAGTGCAATTGATTTCGGCCCTCAAGGGAAGATACAGAGCTGCCTTAACTCAGTTCGGTGTCTTCGCTTGTCGCTGCCTTCCTTCTGATCGTAATTTTTGGCCCGGCAGTTTCCGACTGAACGTCGCGTCAGCTTGACAATTACGGCTCACTGAAAGCCGTTGCTCTGACCTCGAGCTCCCTCTCCGTCGGATTTTGCCGAAAAATCAGTCCGCCGCCAGCTTTGGAATGTCCGGGAACGTAATCCAAGATGGTTTCCTTACTTTCCAGCACCGAGCCTTGCTCTCTTATTTCTCCTAGAATTTTCACCTGGGATGCAGTTGCACTGGAATCGTTTTCGATTACGAATAAGACCTGAAACCCATCGCTGCGCTCGTCTATCTGCACTACCTTCCCATGAAGGTTCGGCGAGGTATCGCGGTCCAGAAACCCGTCCTTTCCTATCCAGACGATCACGCCAACTACGATGATCCCGGAGACAGCACCTGTGATCCATTCGATCCAGTGAGGGGCGCCGGCCTCGATGTTTTTACCGTTCGAGATTTTGGTCATCGCGGCCTCACAGGATCAGGCGAGCGGCCGCCGCGCCGATCGCGCCGGGGAAGCTCAGGATGACAATAGTCATCAGGATTTGGGTGGATCCGATGTCATCGGTTCTGTGGAACGTCCAAAGGCAATAGGCACTGATCAAACAAGCGATCAGATATCCAGGTAATGTGAAACGGACAAAAGCATGCCAGCTTGGCGTTCCCTCGGCGAGATCATGGCTCCCCCTAAAAGACAGTGCGTAGACGAAACCATGCATCACCGCCAGCGAGGCGGCGATGATGACGAGGGCGTGCCACGGCGTCATCTTATAAGACAGCAGGATCATTTCTTCGGTGGGCGCAACGTTGAGATTGAGGAACAAGGCACCGACAGTCATGAGAAACAACTCCCCAGCGTAGCCTGTCTCCCTTTCGTGAACGGGGTCGTCATCGTTTCCGCCCGCTTCGTCGTTTCTATTATCCGACTGCCCACCGAGTTGGCTTCGGCCCAGCATCGCACCTATACTCGCGGGCACGGCCTGAAGCGCGATCATGCCAATAATCTCGTGCGCTGACTGGTCTTGCTTGATGACTCCCATCGCAACCAAGATCAATGCGCAGGAAACGATACCAAGAGCATAGGCAATGCTTGCATCACGGATCGCTTGCCGCCACGTGGATGTCTCTTCGAAGCCGACCCTGTCGGAGAGAATGATCAGCAGGGGGATATTGACGAGGAGAAGGAGCAGCAGACGGCTGCGGTCCATGTAAACGCCGAGCTGCCACATTTCCATTGTCATAAGCATCGGCAGCGCGAAGAGAAGGGCCCCTGCAATACCGCGTGCAATCCCTGCGAAAAATTTGCGGTTGTCAAAATCCTCGCGCGTCGTCGCGATACTCATGCCAAGTTTTCCTTAAGCAAAAAATTCCTACCAGCCGAAGATAGAGGCAGTTGCGTTGAGGACCAGGGCGCTTGTAGCCGAAGCCCGGTTGGCTGGAGAAGAGCGAGCGCTGGGTGGATATTTCCAGAATGTGTAGATCCGCTCGTCTGGATGCAGATGGCGGATCGCATCCGTCCAGCCTTGTTCGATAAAGTCCGAATTGGCTTGACGGACCTCGGGGCGATAAAGCTGTCAGGCGAAGTGAGAAACTGACCCCCGGAGGTACGGACGAAAACTTGGACTAACAGGAGATAGTTCATGTATTCGTACGAAGACCGCATGAGGGCCGTGAAGCTCTATATCAAGCTTGGCAAGCGGGCGAATGCCACCATCCGCCAGTTGGGGTATCCGACGAAGAATGCTCTGAAGCATTGAAATCGCGAATTCGCATCTGGCAACGACTTGTCGGCAAGATATGTGCTTATGAAACAGCGTTATTCGGATGAGCGAAGGAGGATTGCTGTTGAGCACGATCGTGTCCCATGGAGTGGTGTAGCTGGATTTCATAGCCATCGGTGATTTCCGGTGGGGTCGGGTTGCTTAGAGCCAACCTGAGGGACACCACCGATGACCGACGACATGATGAACCTGCGCTCACTCGTTGAGAAGAGCGCCGACGCCGATTTGCTGCGCGAGATGATCGGCTTTGCTGCCG
>NZ_JBEGHE010000020.1:0-91247 GCF_040675795.1 Neorhizobium sp. LMR1-1-1.1 | reverse complement strand
AATCGCATCAAACAGATGCGGGGCCTAGCAACCCGATATGACCGACGTGCCGACAACTATCTCGCCGCTCTCAAACTTGCAGCGACGAGGATATGGATCGCATCAGCTAATGAGTCCGCGTCCTAGAAGAATGGTTTCCTGCTCGCGATGATAGGTGCGCAATAATCTACAGGACTGGCTCTGTTGCGAATATCTGCCCGCGATGCGGCGAATCCGCCCTACGATCTCCAAGCAAAAGGGATTTGGTGCGTTCACAGCAAGAATGGATCAGTGAGGTAGAGCAGCGAGACGTGACATTTAGAGATCATGCTGCTTGAGCGTCTGCGCTGCCGTCGTCAAATTCCAAGGTAGCAGTTTCTCCATCTTGGTGATCGGCGTGTCAGCGATGCAGGCAAGAACTTGGAACAGCCACGCCTACCGATCGATATCGTTGAGCTTTGCTGTCATGATCAATGTGGCCACGAGTGCGGCCCGGTCAGTGCCCCGATCTGATCCAGCGAAGAGCCAAGGACTTCCTGCCGAGTGCGAAGCCTCACAAGGCTCGCTCGGCGGCGTTGTTCGTCAGGCAAATCCGGCCGTCGTCTAGGAACGACGTGAAGCCGTCCCATCGCTTGAGCATGTAATCAACGTCCTATCATCAACGTCCTATAACGCGGCCAGCGATGACGGCGGGGCGGAGCGCTGACCTCTCCCGCAGAGGGGTTAAGCCTTGGGCCTGCTGTTTCGGCAGCCCAAATATTTAGGCGGAATTCGGGAGTCGAAGGCTCGCTCGGGTAATATGGCGAGCCCTTGTCTCCATGGCCCAGGTGAGTGATCAGTAACTTGCCCAAACTGGTGTAGTTCCGTGGGTTACGGAACAAATGTCCAAGGTTAACCGCCCTGATATGGGTGTAACACTCCGCACCTAGTATTCGACGAGGTTACCTGCTTCCTGTGCAGCCAGAATGAAAGCTATGCGTGCTGATGCTGGTTCCACGACATGATCAAGGCAATCGAGGCAAGCCTTCACTGCCTCGTAGAACCGGTCACCCTCATCCCCTGGCCAATCCGTCAAGAGCGCTAGGGCGGCGTCTTCTACGGAACTGACGATGCTGCCGCGGTTACTATTATACTGAGTCAATTGAAGCGGTTGAAAAGCATGTGAAGCCTCATATTCCAAGAAAGTATCCTTTCAACCAAGTCTGATTCGGCAAACGACCCACTCGATGATCGAGTGGGGGACTCGCTAACAGACCAAAATGGCCAGAGTTCCGCTGGTTAAAGAAGAAATGTTTGAAGTCTCAACGCCCTCAAACTCACTCACCACTTGTTCCCGGCTACTAATCGAAGCCGGTGCTGGGCCGCAAGAAGAAAAAGATAGGCTGAAAGCTCTATGGTTTCCTCAAATATCTGGCCGTAACTGAGATAGGCCTCTAGCGAAAGATTCATGTGGTTCTCAGCCGCGGTCATGAGCAGAACCGCTACGCCAGCCATCGCAACCTCAATTACCGGTAATTGCCGAGACTTCGACGCAAGGAGACCTACCGTCCAGAGTTTAAACCGAACAAAGAGCCCGAATGAAAACAAAAGCAGCAACCCCACGAGGGGAGCGACCAGAGCCTTGTAGGGCAAAACGGCGCTAGTGTAGAAAGGCCCGCTGGCAGCGAATTTGATCGGCGGCAAAAAAACAGCTCCCCAACTGAGTTCTCGGCCCAGGCAAATGAACCACACTGGAGCTGCCGCAAACCATAGATAGCGCCACGGCTCTTTCGCTTGGGTACCGTAGGATATCGCTTGAAGGCCGCCGATCAAAAGAACAAGGTTTTGGGCCATCTCAATTGGGCCGTTTTCATAACTAGTCCAATTGGGTAGGTGAGACGACAGTGTGTAGGCAGCAAGGAAAGCCGCCAACGCGACGAGCCTAAAAGCGGTGTGTACAAACATTCAGGATTGTCTCTAGTTGAATCGCGTCCCAGTCTTCTGGTCGGCAGAACAAACCCACCGCCCCGTAGTCGGCCAAGTATAAATCAAATGCTTGATGCACCTGGATCAGGTCGTTTGAGGTAAAAAGACGATCCAGAATCCGGCGATCGCGATCAGGAGCAGTATGAGAAGTACGAGCACGACCAAACCGCGCCCGTACCCCTTTTTAGGTGGGAGGTCGCTATCCATCCCTACGTGCCTGTGCTGATGCCATAGACCGCGATACCAATCCAAATGATAGCGGCGATGACGGCTAGGACCGCAAGAAGTGTCAACGCAGAGCGGCCGAAAACCGCTTTCTGCCGCTGCTTCGCTACCGGCTCGGTATGATTTTGTAGGCTTGGCTCGTCTTGTGGTCGCATGTTGTTCTCCTGTTCGGAGGCTAACACGACGAACGGCGGATGGTTCCTGTACGGCGTGGAACATTACTCCGCATCAGAGGTTCGCTTTGTGTAGGGTATAAAGGAAACAACCAAAATGATGAAAATTCTTGCGGTAACGGCGCTGTCTATTGGTCTGGCAACGTCAGCGATGGCTCAGAGTTCAAGCGGCGGCAACAATGGCAGCGGAGGCAATAACAGCGGAAGCGGCGGCAACAGCAGTGGGACCAGCAGCGACACCAATTCTTCTGGTGCGAACAATTCTGGTGGAATGAGCAATTCCGGCAATGGTGGCAAGGACATGGGTAGCTCGAACACCAATTGTGGTGCTCCCGGTGGCACGCAGGGCGCGGCACAGTCTGAACAGAACAACAACACCAGCACAAATCCCGGCGCTGGTCAGGCAGGAACTTCCTGCTAACAATGAGCGAGGTCTCCAGAGGCCCGCCGAATGAACTGACCCCCGAAAGTTGGACACCCAACTTCGGGGTTTTGCATGTCCAAATACAGCGGCACGTTCAAGCAGGAGGTCGTTTCGTATCACTGCGACGGCAAGCACAGCTACCGAGAGGTTGGTTTGCGTTTCGGGCTGACCATTCCATGGTCCGCGGGTGGGTCCACGCGGCCCTTTGCGTGGCTGGCTCATCGCGGAAGCAGAGCCATCACGATGCTCAGTTCAGGCTATCGGTCCTCGAACGGATGTGGAAGGATGGCCTGTCCCGTCGGCAGGCGGCAGCGCTGTTCGACATTCGCAGCGTTGGCTGCCTCTCGGTCCGGGAGAGGCAATATGAGCGCGGCGGGCTTGAAGCCTTGGCTCCGCCTCCAAGAGGCGGGTCCCGTTCCATGCCCAAACCACCTGTCGCTCCGCCCCGGTTACGAACACCGGCGGGGATGGACCACCAAGTGATGAAGTCAGAAGCCGCGAGGAGTTGCTGGCTGAACTGGCCTATCTGCGGATGGAGAATGCATACCTAAAAAAACGGGAGGCCTTAACGCAGGCGCGTCGCGCACTGAGCGGACGCAAGCAGTCCAGGCCTTAAGGCCGCTCCATCCCCTTGACGGGCTGCTAGCGCTTTCCGGCCTGGCGCGCAGCACGTTCTATTATCAACTCAAGGTGCTGTCGTCGGGCGAACGGCATAAGGCTTCGAAGTCAACGATCCGCTCGATCTTCGACGAACACAAGGGCCGCTACGGCTATCGCCGGGTGACGCCGGCGATACGTGGGCGTGGAGGCGCGGTCAACCACAAGACCGTCCAGCGGCTGATGGTTGAGATGGGACTGAAGTCGCTGGTCCGACCCAAGGAGTACCGGTCCTACACGGGTCAGGCTGGCTAGGTGGCACCCGACCTGCTGCAACGTCAGTTCTGGGTGAAGCGCATGAACCAGGAGTGGGCGACCGATGTCACCGAGTTCAGTGTCGCCGGCGAAAAGCTGTTCCTGTCGCCGGTCATGGAACTACACAACGGCGAGATCATCGCCTTCGAGACCGCGAGGCGACCCATTTTCAAACTGGTCAAGGATATGCTCGACAAGGCAGTGAGCCGCCTCAATGACGAGGACAGGCCGATCCTGCATTCAGACCAGGGCTGGCAGTATCAGATGCCGGAATGGAGCCGGATGCTCGAAAGCCGCAATATCCCAGCAAGCATGTCACGCAAGGGAAACTGCTTCGAAAACGCCGCAATGGAGAGCTTCTTCGCCACGCTCAAGTCCGAGTTCCTCTATCCAAACCGCTTCGACAGCATTGATAGCCTGCGTCAGGGCGTCGGGGACTACATCCACTCCTACAACAACGATCGTATCCGGATGTAACTCAAAGGGCTGAGTCCTGTGCAATACAGGACCTAGCCCCAGATCATTTCAGCGATTCAACCGTCCAACTTTATGGGGTCAGTTCATAATCTGGGGCTTTTTCTTTAGTCAATGGGTCGTACCCGGTCGGGCGAGACGTGCTCTCCAAGCACAAGCCTCCATCGGAACCCAGATGTCAGTTTGTTTTGTCGATAGCGTGCGGGGAAGACTGGCGCGACGTGTCACCAGGCGTCCAGAAAGCCGGGTAAAAGCCGACAATCGCGATAGCAGCCATGAAAATCACGACCACGAAGATTGCCATAGCGATGCGCGGTTTTGCTTCGATGCTCATGAATGGGTTCCGCCGGATGGAAAATCCCCATTATCTGAAAGCGCCCGTTGGGCGTCCTCTAGCAGCTTTTGTCGATCGCTATCCGCCATCTGGGAACCGGTTCGCGAGGCATCGCTTGTGTAATCCTTTTTGTCTTCTGGCATTAGGAGCTCTTCCGCTGTGTCTAGTGATTTTTTTATCCAATGACTCTGCCCAGATTTTTTTTGCATCTGTTCCCAAGTATTCCATGATAGGTCGGGTTGTGGTTTTGGAACCTCGATCTCCGTTTGGTAGCTCCCTTGCAGGACAAACCTCACGCCGTCGGCCGCATAGGTCGTCTCACCCTTGCCAGAAAAATACGAGGCGACGATCTGGTTTGTCACACGAGAACCAAAGCCGGTTCGCGTGGGAGGTTGGACTTGCGGGCCTCCAGCCTCTTGCCAAACAAACTCGAAACCCCGTAACCCGGATGTCTTCCAAGTGATACTTACCGATCCTGTCTCGCTGGAGAGTGCGCCGTATTTCGCGGCGTTGGTGGCAAGTTCGTAAACGGCGAGTGACAGGCCAATGCCCTGCTGTGAAGAAACATGGAGTTTCGGCCCGGTGATCCGGAAACGTTCCGGATTGTCCATGTGGGCTGAGATGCTTTGACGCACGGTGTCCTCAACATCAATGTCGATCGGCACGTCGTTCAAGATGCTCTGTGCCTTGGCAAGAGCGGTAATCCGATGATGGATTGTCTCGCGAGCCTGTTCCAGCGTTTCGGCATGCCGGAGGGTCGCATTCACCACAGCGGTGGTGACATCCATCGAATTCTTAACGCGATGAACAAGCTCGTGGCGAAGAACCTCCTGGATCTGTAGACTACGGACCACAGCGGTTGTGTCCACAGCGACGTCGATGAGGCCGGCGACATTGTTCTCGTCATCGAAGAGCGGACTGTAGGAGAATGTCCAGAATGTTTCCTCCTGAAATCCATTGCGGTCCATGATGAGACGCATGTTTTCGATATAGGTTCCTCGTCCAGAGAGAGCGTCCTCGACGAACCCTTGTACGTGCTCCCACACGTCCGACCAAATGACCGAAAAGGGTTTGCCAAGGGCCCCGGGTTCCTTTGCCCCGAGAAAGGGTTTATATGCATCATTATACAGGATGTTGAGGTCGCGCCCCCAGAACAGGCAGATCGCATGACGTTGGTGTAGCATCGTCTGCACGACAGCTTTCAATGCCAATGGCCATTCGTCGATCGAACCAACGCTTGTTTTGGCCTAGGCGTGGTCGCGGATCGCATGAGCCATTGCGCCACCTGCTCGCAGGAATTCACTCATGCCTCGGTCCAATCGATTAATAGAGCACGCAGCGACCTCTACGTCCCCGAAGCCACTTCTGAACTGCAGGATTAGGCGGAAATACAGCCACCGCCTTCACATAGTTAATAGTCCATCGAGTTTTCTGATGTTTTATCCCGACGATACGGACCAGATGAAAGGCAAGCTGTGCCAAACGCATTCATCCGCAAGCTCGGCAGTTTTGAGCCGCTACGCAGTGACGATCGAGAATGGTTGGCGTCTGTCTCAGCTCACACCAGACTGGTTGGCGCGGACCAGGATTTGATTAAGGAAGGCGATAACCCGGAAAACGTTCTGGTGATCGTCGATGGTTTCGCCATGCGCTACAAAATGACGTCCGACGGCAGAAGGCAGATATTTGCTTACCTGATCCCAGGCGATTTCTGCGATCTCCACGTCGCACTTCTACGGAAGATGGATCACACCATCGCAACGCTTAGTCCATGCCGCGTGGCCCAGCTGTCACCTGGCACCATACTAGAGCTTACGGAGCGACGTCCTTCACTCGCGCGAGCGCTTTGGATGTGCTCGCTTGTGGACGGGGCCACGTTACGGGAATGGCTTGTCAACCTGGGGCAAAGATCCGCACCACATCGGATAGCGCATCTGTTCAGCGAACTACATGAAAGAATGAAGGCGGTTGGCCTCACCAATGACGGCACGTTCGAACTGCCGTTGACGCAGGCAGAACTCAGCGACACCATGGGATTATCAGTCGTTCATGTGAACAGAAGTTTGAAAGAGCTGCTTGAAGCCGGCTTGGTGAGCCTGAAAGACGAACGAATTGTGATCTCCGACGTCCAGCGCCTCAAGGACTACTCGGATTTCGATCCTAGTTATCTTCACCTTCGCTGGCCGCAAGACCTTCGGACCTCGGCACAACGAAGCTGATTCAGCATCGATCAGAGACCGTGTCGGTCCACCGAGAAGTTCACTCCGAATACGATAGTGTTATCCGCGTCGGCGACAATCATCTGCCATGCCTGGCCTTTCCAGGCGTGTCGTCCATCACTCAGCATCTGCCCCGCCGAGCGAATGGCTTCTATTCGCACCTGATCCATTCCAGCCAACTCCATACCAACCTCGTCGACAATGACCTTGCCATTCATGATGTGAAAGAAATACCGCGCCATAGATTGCTCCTTCATTTTGGCGGGAGCGCTGTGTCTCTCTGTCAACAACTGCCGGAAAGGATGCCGATGATGTCTTATGAAAACACGCGACTGCCGAATACGTCTAGCACATATGATAGGGTGGTGATGCTCGGAGTAGCTGAATGATCAATCTCGACAATCTACTCGGCGATGAGCCAGAAGCTGGGATTTACACTTGGGGCCTCAGCAGCGATCGTCTCTACGAAACACCGCGATTGCGGCTCTGTCGGTCTTGATCCTCTACAGACAATGAAGGGACTGCCAATCTTATCGTATATCGATCGCGTCCATGTGGCCGATCAGGGAATACTTTCCAGCTTGATATCCAAAGCCGTCAGGGTCGGCCTACCCTATACCGCGGAATATCGCGTGGCGAACGCGTCGAAGAAGTGGAAGCTGGTCATGACCGTCGGCCGATGCTTTCGTGACAGCACTGGAAATTCATTGCTTTATTCCAGGATCATCTACCCGGTAATGACCTTTAGCCGTCATTTAATGATGGGGAGGCACTGCATTATGTCTCTCAGGTCGTCGGTGTGTGTCGACTCAGTCCGAGGTAGGCAAAGACGGTTTCTTCACAGCAAATTTGCGGATTGTATCGCTTAGTTGCACCGCGGATGCGGAACAACGAGAGACGGCGAATGTTCTCCTGACTAACCAAGAGCATGACTTGACCATCATATCAGCCGACCAGAATTATGCCGCGCGGGATGAAGCGATCGCGATAAACTCCTACACGACCGTTCTTCGACGCCCGAGGGTGCCGCACGAGGTTTTTGCGACCTACTGGCGCGACGTCCATGGACCTCTGTGTTCGCGTATCCCAGGTCTCGGTTGGTACGTGCAGAACCATTTCCATCGTGAACAGGACGCGCATCTTTGGCCTGATGTGGAAGGCATCAAGCCTTTCGAGAACTACGTCCTCGACGGTGGTGTGGAGATCGGCTTCCAGTCGAGGGCCGATCAAGAGGCTTTTAACCAAGCATGCTCGATCCTGTTTGCCGACGAGCAGAACATGTTCGCCGCCACTGTGGCTTATTCTCTTCCCGGAGGATCGCAGACATTTGTCGACCGCGTTGCGGATCCCGTTCCCAACGGGGACGATGGCCTTGACCGAATGCACATTCATTTCGGGTCTCAAACGTCTAATCCAGCCGCATTTGCGGAATTCATGGGAGCATTCTCAAAGACGCTGGCATCTGACACCGCCGTCTTGAAAGTTCGCCTACACCTGCCTGATCGTTACGATAACGCCAAACCCGCGCCGCCCGCACCTGACGTTGACCATATGGTGACAGAAGAACGGCAACTTATCGCTATTCTCGAACTCGCCTTCGCAAACCCGATTGCGTGCAGGTCATTCTACGGTGGCGACTTGTTCCGCAGCACACTCACCGGGCAGAGCACCAACATTAGCCACTATGCCGCCTTTGCGGTCAGCGGTATCTACACTTATGTCCGGGACAAAAAACTTACCACCGCGGGACTGCGGGGCAGCAGGCCGGCGCAACTGATCGATGCGCTCGGCGCGACAAATCAAATCGTGGACGACGTTCGGAATCTTCTATTGACGGGCAGGATTTGAGTCCCTGGCCTTGATTGGTCAAATGTTTGAGTCGCTGAGACCACTGCAGAAAGTGAGCGTGCGTGGATATCTACCTTGTTACGCTGACCATACTCGGCTTCGTCGTTCTGCTGACCGCATGGCTGCCGATGATGATGCGGCGCCTACCATTATCGCTGCCCATTGCTTGCCTCGCCATTGGCGCGATGTTGGCATGGTCTCCTTTTCCGCTGTTGACTCGCTTAAATCCGTTGGAGAACCGCGAGTTCACTGAGCGGATGACGGAGGTCGTCGTCATCGTCGCTCTCATGGGCGCCGGTCTGAAGCTGGACCGCCCGATTGGATGGAAGAGGTGGGAGACGACGTGGCGGCTACTCGGGATCGCCATGCCATTGACCATCGCTACACTCGCATTCTTAGGGTATTGGATCCTTGGGTTGACTGCGGCCTCGGCTCTCTTGCTTGGTGCCTCGCTAGCGCCAACGGATCCTGTCCTCGCCAGCGATATCCAGGTTGGGCCGCCCAAGACAGGCGAGGAGGACGAGGTCCGGTTCGCTCTTACGTCTGAGGCGGGTTTGAACGATGGTCTGAGCTTTCCTTTCGTACACCTGGCGATCGCCATGGCAGTTGGGAGTGCAGGAGCCCGCGAACTGTACCAGCATTGGGCTGTCGTTGACGTAGGCTGGAGGCTGGCAGCCGGAGTGGCTATGGGCTGGACGCTTGGAAAGCTCTTCGGCTTTTTGGCTTTTAAGATGCATGGGAGCAGCCTGGCAAAGACCCAGGACGGCTTCGTTGCGCTGGGAATGACCTTCGCGACATATGGTCTAACCGAACTTACCGGTGGATACGGCTTTGTCTCCGTTTTTCTCGCCGCAGTCGCCTTCCGAGCAAGCGAACGGGAAAGTATTTTCCATGAACAGCTACATGATTTTGCCGAACAGATCGAGCGATTGCTGATGATGGTACTCCTCGTCTGCCTTGGGTCCATTGCAGTAAGTGGCCAGCTTCTCGCTCACATCGATTGGCGGGTGATCGTTGTCGCTGTCCTTGCGCTTGTTCTGGTTCGCCCGTTGTTGGGTTGGATATCCTTGATAGGATCAGGACATCCTCACGGCGAGGCGATCATAATCGCTGTATTCGGCATCCGCGGCCTTGGGTCGATCTATTATCTTGCCTATGCGACTGCGCATGCGGAATTCCAGGCTGCGGAGACCGTCTGGGCGACCGTGCTGTTAATCGTTGTTGTGTCAATTGTTGTTCATGGCATTGCCGTCACGCCGACGATGAAGTGGATCGATGATCGACGGTCAAACAGACAAATCAAGGCATAGCGAATTCGAGGTACGGGTCAAGGGTTCGTTTATTTTCACATTCAAACGACTTGCCAATGTTGTTACACAGGGCTTTGTCGGCTGGCATATGTCCGTGAAAAATCGCGCTCCCAGCACGACATAGCTCTTGGAACAAGCTCGCGGTCCGCAGCTTTTACTGCTTGGGCTGCAGGACCTAAGCGCATTCATGCGTTTCGCTAATAGGTGCATGCGGATCTGAAGGGGTAGTCCCGTTCGAACGCGCCTCTATTTGGAAAGCGACGGCGAGGTTTGTGACTGACGTGCCGGAGCCATTAGCCAGGAGGTTGAGATGCCAACACCAATCCAATTGGAACTTTCCCGACGAAAACTGCTTGTGTCATCATCCGCAACACTAGCGGTCGCTGGAGCCGCGACGGGTGTCCGTGCGGCAGACACGAGGGGAAAAACCTTGCAAAACATCACAGAAGTCGCCTTTGAGGTCAACGGAGAATCCCAGAGTCTGATCTTGGATAACCGCACAACATTGCTCGATGCCTTGCGTGAGCACCTGCATCTAACAGGAACGAAAAAGGGCTGTGACCATGGCCAGTGCGGCGCTTGCACGGTGATCGTCGATGGCCGCCGCATCAATTCCTGTCTGTCACTCGCTGTCATGCATGAGGGCGACAAGATCACCACCATAGAAGGTCTTGGCCAGCCCGGCAATCTGCACCCGATGCAGGCGGCCTTCGTCAAGCACGACGGCTTCCAGTGCGGCTATTGTACGCCCGGACAGATCTGTTCCTCCGTGGCGGTGCTCGAGGAGATCAAAGCAAACATCCCGAGCCACGTCACCGAAAATCTCACCCAGCAGGCGGCGCTTACCTCGGAAGAAATTCGCGAGCGCATGAGCGGCAATATCTGTCGATGCGGGGCCTATTCCAACATTCTCGATGCGATCAACGAAGTTGCAGGGGTGCGGGCATGAGAGCGTTTACCTACGAACGGGCATCTACGGTTGAAGCTGCGGCAACGGCGGCGGCGCAAAATCCTGATGCAAAGTTCATCGCCGGCGGTACAAATCTTCTTGACCTGATGAAGCTTGAGATCGAGAAGCCGTCGCATCTCATTGATGTGAATGGCATTAGCCTCGGCTCGATCGAGAAAACGCAGGATGGCGGCTTGCGTATCGGCGCGCTGGTGCGCAACACTGATCTCGCCGCTGATGAGACGGTACGTCGCGATTACGCCCTTCTGTCCCGCGCGCTGGTGGCCGGCGCATCTGGTCAGCTGCGTAACAAGGCGACAACCGCCGGAAATTTGCTTCAGCGCACGCGCTGTCCCTATTTTTACGATCCTAACCAGCCCTGCAACAAGCGCCAGCCGGGCAGCGGCTGTTCCGCCATTGGTGGCGTCACCCGCCAGCTCGGCGTCGTTGGGGTGAGCGATGCCTGTATCGCCACCCACCCGAGTGACATGGCAGTGGCGATGCGAGCACTGGATGCGATGGTGGAAACCGTCAAGCCGGATGGCGCCAAGCGCGCGATCCCGATCGCCGATTTCCACCGCCTGCCAGGCGATACGCCGCATATCGAAACGGCGCTGGAGCGGGGCGAGTTCATCACCGGCGTCACTCTGCCGGCTCCGGTTGGTGGCAAGCAGATCTATCGCAAGGTCCGTGACCGCGCCTCCTATGCGTTCGCGCTGGTCTCGGTCGCAGCCGTCATCCAGCCCGATGGCAGCGGCAAGGTTGCCGTCGGCGGCGTCGCCCACAAGCCGTGGCGCGTAGAAGCCGCCGAGACCGAACTCCCGAAGGGCGCGCGCGCCATGGCATCCGCCCTTCTGGCGGATGCGCGGCCGACCGAGCAGAACAAGTTCAAGATCAGGCTGACCGAGCGCACGATAGGCGCCGTCCTGTCAGAGGCGAGGGGATAAGCCATGCAGTTCGACAAACCAGCAACGACCAATCCGATCGATCAGCTCAAGGTCGTCGGCAAGCCCATTCACAGGATCGACGGCGAGTTGAAGACCACGGGTCGCGCCATGTACGCCTATGAGTGGCATGATCCGAAACTGCGCTATGCCTACGGTTATCCCGTCGGCTCCGCCATTGCTAAGGGACAGGTCACATCGATCGAGAGTGCCGCCGCAAAGAAGGCGCCCGGCGTTCTTGGCGTTGTCACCGCGCTCGATGTCGGCGATCTACAGAAAGGCAAGCTCAACACCGCCAAACTGTTCGGTGGAAGCGAGATACAACATTATCATCAGGCCATCGCCGTCGTCGTGGCCGAAACCTTCGAGCAGGCGCGTTCGGCAGCAGCTTTGATCCGGGTCGATTACGCGCCGGAAAAGGGTGCCTTCGACCTCAAGGCTGAGATGGCCAATGCCGAGACACCGGATCCTTCCACGGAACCGGACAGTTCGGCTGGTAATTTCCAGGCAGCTTTTGCGGCAGCCCCGGTGACGCTCGAGGCCGAATACGCAACCCCCGACCAGTCGCATGCGATGATGGAGCCGCATGCCTCTATCGCCGCGTGGGACGGCGATGAGGTTACGGTCTGGACGTCTAGCCAGATGATTGATTGGTGGCGTTCGGATTTCGCCATCACGCTCGGCATGGACAAGGAGAAGGTGCATCTGATGTCGCCTTTTATCGGTGGCGGCTTCGGCGGTAAACTGTTTCTGCGCGTCGATGCGGTGTTGGCGGCATTCGCGGCCAAAGCGGTCGGGCGCCCGGTCAAGGTCACGCTGCCGCGGCCGTTGATCCCGAACAACACCACCCATCGTCCAGCCACGATCCAGCGGATCCGCATCGGTGCGGAGCGCGACGGCAAGATCACTGCGATTGCACATGAAAGCTGGTCAGGCGATCTGCCGGGTGGTGGGCCGGAGACGGCGGTGATGCAGACGCGTCTGCTCTATGCCGGTGAAAACCGGATGACCGCCATGAAGCTCGCAACGCTGGATCTGCCGGAAGGCAACGCCATGCGCGCCCCCGGCGAAGCACCGGGTCTGATGGCGCTCGAGATCGCAGTCGACGAGATGGCGGAGAAGCTCGGCATGGATCCGATCGAGTTCCGCATCAAGAACGATACCCAAGTCGATCCAGAAAACCCGGAGAGGCCGTTCTCGCATCGCGATCTCATCGGGTGTCTGAAACTTGGTGCAGAAAAGTTCGGATGGGACAAACGGACACGTCCCGCGACACGACGCGAGGGAAACTGGATGATTGGCGTGGGTGTCGCGGCGGCGTTCCGCAATAATCTGGTCATGCCGTCCGGGGCGCGGGTGAGGCTTGATCAGGAGGGTATTGTCACCGTCGAGACCGATATGACCGATATTGGAACCGGCAGCTACACGATCATCGCCCAGACCGCCGCCGAGATGATGGGCGTCGGTGTGGATAAGGTCGCAGTTCAACTCGGTGATTCCCGGTTTCCTGTCTCTGCGGGATCGGGCGGGCAGTTCGGGGCGAACTCCGCCACTTCGGGCGTCTATGCTGCATGCGTCAAGCTGCGCGACGCGGTGGCCAGCAAGCTGGGATTCAACTCCGCGGATGTCGTGTTCGAGAACGGAGAAGTTCGTTCCGGCAACCGCGCTGTCGCGCTTGCGGAAGCGGCAGGGCACGAGGGTCTTGTCGGCGAGGATATGATCGAGTGGGGCGATCTCACCAAAACGCACCAGCAGTCCACCTTCGGCGGCCACTTTGTCGAGGTTGGTGTCGATATCGCGACCGGTGAGACCCGTATTCGTCGCATGCTTGCCGTCTGCGCGGCGGGCCGCATCCTCAATCCGATCACAGCCCGCAGCCAGGTTATCGGCGCGATGACGATGGGTGCCGGTGGTGCTCTGTTGGAAGAACTGGCGGTCGATACCCGCCGCGGGTTCTTTGTCAACCACGATCTCGCCGGTTACGAGGTGCCCGTGCATGCGGACATTCCGCATCAGGAAGTCGTCTTCATGGACGAAACGGATCCATACTCGTCGCCGATGAAGGCGAAGGGCGTGGGCGAGCTCGGGCTGTGCGGCGTCTCAGCGGCGATCGCCAACGCGATCTACAACGCGACCGGCGTGCGTGTGCGGCATTACCCGATCACGCTCGACAAGCTGATTGGCGATTTGCCGGACGTCGCCTGATCAAAGGCGGTGGCCGATCACGGCCACCGCACTCTCCAGAGGACATAAGTTGAGCAACACGGTAATCACGACCATGTCTAACCCGGTGCGGGCAAAGTCGGTAGACAACCCTGATGATATTCTTTGTTTTGCTATCGAGGCTGCGCAGTACGGCGGCGCAGCCCTTGCAACTCTCGTTGAGATACGGGGCGGTGCGGCACGTGCTCTCGGAGCGCATGTTGCCGTTGCGTCCGACGGGCGGTTTTGCGGTTATGTGTCAGGTGGCTGCGTCGAAGCAGCGGTGGCAACCGAGGCATTGCAAGCCATTGCCGATGGCCGGGACCGGATGGTGAAATTTGGTGAGGGTTCACCATTCTTCGACATCACGCTGCCCTGCGGCGGCGGCATCACCATAGCCATCCATGTCCTGCGCAATACGGACGTGTTGGACGATGCTTTGAAAGAGTTGGCTTGTCGTAAATCGGTGGCGTTGGCCTACAGCCCGGACCTTCAGAGACTTGCGCCCCTCGATAAAGTTCCCTTGCGATCGGGTTGGTGCGGTGAGGATTTCATCTCGGTCTATCGGCCCAAGACACGCGTGGTTATTTCTGGCCAAACGGGGGAGGCGGAGGCAGTCCGCCGGCTGGCAGAAGCGTCCGGATATGCGGTTGACGTTGTTGGTTCCAAATCAACATCGCAGATCATTGATATAGATGCGTTCACCGCTGTCGCGCTGCTCCATCACGATCTGGATCTGGAGGAAGTTTGGCTCACCAAAGCCCTAGCGTCCTCTGCGTTCTACATAGGAGCTCTTGGTAGCACCCGGACGCACCGTCGACGCATCGATCGCTTGCGATCGACTGGTGTATCTTCAGAAGCATTTGATCGAATAAAAGCTCCAATTGGCTTGTTTGGTCCGACACGAGACTCGGCTTCTTTGGCGCTCTCGGTGCTCGCAGACATTGCCGCTGCAAGACTGGAGAACTTTGGATGACTGCCATGCTACTGGACAGGGTGCTATCCCAAAACCAGCAGGCGCACATGATCGACAGGTTCGGTCGGGCCGTAACCTATCTACGCGTCTCCGTCACAGACCGCTGCGATTTCCGCTGCACTTATTGCATGTCGGAAAACATGAGCTTTCTGCCGAAAAAGGATATTCTGTCGCTGGAGGAACTCAACCGGCTATGTTCCGCCTTTGTGGCCAAGGGTGTCCGAAAACTACGACTGACCGGCGGCGAACCGCTGGTGCGCAAGAACATCATGCATCTGGTGCGCTCGATCGGCCGCCATATCGAAACCGGCCATCTCGACGAACTGACGCTCACCACCAATGGCTCGCAGCTCGCCCGCTTCTCGCAGGAACTGTACGATGCTGGCGTGCGCCGTATCAACGTCTCGCTCGATACGCTCGATCCGCAGAAATTCAAGAAAATCACCCGCTGGGGCAATTTCTCCAAGGTCATGGAAGGCATTGACGCTGCCCAGAAAGCTGGCTTGAAGATCAAACTCAACGCCGTTGCCCTCAAGGATTTCAACGAAGACGAAATCCCCGCCATGTTGCTTTTCGCGCATGGTCGCGGCATGGATCTCACCGTTATCGAAACTATGCCGATGGGCGAGATCGAGGAAGATCGTACCGATCGCTACTTGCCGCTATCGGTATTGCGCGAAAATCTCGAGAAACAATTCTCCTTGAGGGACATCCCCTTTAAGACCGGTGGCCCAGCCCGTTATGTCGAAGTGGCCGAGACAGGCGGCCGCATGGGCTTCATCACGCCGATGACCCATAATTTCTGCGAGGGCTGCAATCGCGTCCGTCTCACCTGCACCGGCACGCTTTACATGTGCCTCGGCCAGAACGATGCCGCCGACCTGCGTGAAGTAATTCGCGAAAGCAACGATCCGGCCCATTTGGCTGCGGCCATAGACGAGGCGATCGCGCGCAAGCCACAGGGCCATGATTTTATAATTGACCGGAATAACAGGCCGGCGGTATCGCGGCATATGAGCGTGACAGGCGGCTAAGGAAAATTGAAGATGAAGACCGTCGGCGGTTTACTTTTAGCAGCGGGTCGATCGAGCCGGATGCCGGAAGGTTGTCACAAGCTTCTGGCCGAGTTCGAAGGAGTTCCACTGGTACGAAAATCCGCGGAGACGATGCTGCGTTCTGACCTGGGATCTTTAACTGTCGTGACCGGACACCGATCGTCAGAGATCGAAATGGCCTTGAAGGGATTGCCGCTCTCCACAACGTACAACAAGCATTTCGAAGAAGGGATGGGGGCGTCGCTAGCCTGTGGATTTAGGCATGCCTCCTTTGCGGATTGTGATGGTGTTCTTGTTATGCTCGCCGATATGCCGGAGATCACGACCGCACATATCACCAAACTCTTGATGGCTTTTCGATCAGGCCAAGATGCGCTCGTGCGCGGCGCGGATGGTGATAAGCCAGGGCACCCGGTTGTCGTCCCATCCGCAATTTTTTCGCAGATGCAAAAACTAGATGGCGACAAAGGAGCAAAAGAAGTGCTTCAACGTCAAAAAGTCCCCGTCAGGATGATCGATATTGGAAATGCTGCGCTGAAAGACATTGATACCGTTCAGGACCTAGTGGCTGCAGGAGGAGAACTCTGTGGTCGTGGTGAGTAGTTGCAGCCAACTTTTCAGGCAAAGTTGATAAGGATGCCTCTGCCGTCGGCTCAAAGATTTCAGCGGCTTGCTTGTTTCAAGAGCGTATAGGTCGCGGGTTCGAATACGCTCAAGAGCTTAATTGGCCAACGAAGGCGGTTTACCAAGGCAGGCCCTCGAAAGTGCTCGGAGAAACTCTCTTGGTTGCCGGATCGGGAGCCCGCTCGTACCGCAACAACATGGGTGACCGCCAGCGTCCCGGCCGTGTTCTAAAGTCACCGACGTTCCGGACCCGAAAGAACTCCCATTTTAAAGATTGCTACCAGTCACATTACCAACATTACTTCTGAGGTTGCCGCCCGTTCCGCAAGTAGCTTCTGACCTCTTTTGGCGAGTGATCGAGTGCGGTCTTCTGTCAGGCCTTTCTCTTAAAGAACTGCACGCAGTGCATTCATCAGTTCCGTCTGTTGACGGACACTACGTTCGCGCGCCCGAAACAAGATCGCGCGAGCCTGCTGATCCGATGTCTTGGGAGAGACACAACGCATCTCGGGCTGCCGAGCTGCAATGATGATTTCTACGGCATCGGCTGCGTCGTTCTTCTGTCGCTTCACGAACGGGCGCACGTATTGCGGAGCAATCAACTTGACTTCATGGCCCGGCTTGACGAGTTCTCGGAATCAATAATGGGCGCTGCCGCAGGCTACTATGACGACAACTGCAGGCACTTGCCCTGCCATGAAGCGTAAAAACTCTCCTCGTGCCAGCCTTTTGCGAAATTAACTTCGCCTGTCATCGTCGCCCCGTGAAGCTGGAAAACATACTTTGCCAAGTCCACGCCGATCATTGTGTCGCCCATCTGCCGTCTCTCTGCTTTGCGGTTTGCACCATCGGCACCATGCGATGCCGCTGGGGGAGGACGGCAACCACCCCATCTCCTACACATTGCTGATGTGGGGCTTGTCCGGGCCTTTCGGACACTGAATCAATGGTCATGACGCCGTGGATTCGTTTAACGAACCTCAGGGGTCATCAATACTGATCCCATGTTAGAGTTTCGCGAAATTTGGAAAGTCAAATAAAGTCGCATTGTAATTTTCAATGCGAGCAGCGAGAAGAGATGTTTCCGATATATTACTTGCTGTAAGCGGCGTATTATGTATTCTGTATTAGAACTTGGACTCCACATCATGTGGGTGGCTATCCCAGCCGCCAATCCGCTGGGCAACCTGATCTCTCTTTTTCAGCGATCTGCTGAAACGTTGCTCGAGATTTAATCGACGGGTTTTTCGATGGCCCTGACACATCGCTAATTAATTTTTACCAGCTGCGAGCCGGTGCCCGGTAAATATCGTCGCTCGGTTAACAGCCTCTCACATCTACTTTGGCGACCAAGGAGCGAATTGACGCGGCCTTGGGAGATATTTGGTGAACTATGAGAAGTCAGTTTATGCCCGCCGGCGGCAAAGTGGACGGCTTGAAAACTACCGAAAAGTCGCCACGCGGCCTGGCCGTTGTCCGTTGCGGGGAGAACACTCTCCACCGGACTTGGGTTTCGGGTAGACGAAACTTCGATGTTGGCATCAGCTATTATGGGTCCAACTCAACGCTAGAATTCCCGGAAGCCGACTACGTACATCATTGTAAAGGCGGAAAATGGGATGGGCTATTCAGCTTCTTCAAAAAGTTTCCGGGAGTCCTCGATCGCTATGATTACTTCTGGCTTCCAGATGATGACATCGTTGCAGTTGCGGCAGATATCGACAGCCTCTTCGCGCTCGGCATAGAGAATGAATATCATGTCTACCAGCCGTCCCTGGATGAACATTCCTACTACTCGCATGTCATTACCCTTCAGCACCCGAGCTTCGAGGTCCGGTACACAAATTTCGTTGAAGTGATGGTACCGTTCATAAGCCGCGAGGTACTCATTCGCTCGCTTCCGTTTATCGAGAAGACCGCCAGCGGCTTCGGGCTTGATTTTCTCTGGCCTCAGATGGTGCGCGAGATCAAAGGTGACGCCTACTGTGGCGTCGCAGTCGTAGACACGATCACGGTGCGTCACACCAGACCCGTTGGTGGCAATCTTCATCAGTTCATGCGTGACACCCAAAGACATAGCGCCAGGGACGAGATGGGTGTTACGATGGAATGGGTCAACGATGCCCGTGGGGCACGTATAAACGGTGTCAGCGTCCCCCGCATTCGGATCCTTTCCGGAACCCTTCGTGGTGGACTCCAGCTCAGAGGGCTGCGCCTCGCGCGTCAGGTCTGGTTTGACTTGTTATACCGCTTCACCAACAAGTCCCAGCCCGTCAAATGGTTCGCGGCATCCAAACATGCTGTGAAGGCTGGATTTCTAAGCCAAAATGTCATTTTGCCGGTCGCGGGTATCCTCCAGTCTTTTACGCATATCTGAAAGGATAAGGCTGTGGCCAAACTTCTGGTTGTGGGCGCTGGTTTCGCTGGTGCGGTCTATGCGAGAGAGCTGGCGATTTCCGGTCACGAGGTCGATGTCATAGAAAAGCGCGACCATATCGCCGGGAACTGTTTTGACTATGTGCATGACTGTGGTGTGCGAGTTCACCGGTACGGGCCACATCTCTTTCATACTTCCAACGATCGGGTCGTCGCGTGGCTATCCCAATTCACCGGGTGGCTGCCTTATGAGCACCGAGTTGTGGCGCTTCTCGACAACGACCGCAAGGTACCGCTACCCGTAAACCTCGATACTATTAATGCCGTCTTCGGTACACAGCTTAATGCACCAGAAGATGTGTAAGCGGCAAGCATACCCCATCTGGCAGGGCTAATGGCCATCAGGCTATGGCATCAGGCATCTGATTTCTCTGGTTGTGAGGATCTATGTCTACGCCTACGGCTAGCCCTAGAATGATCCATATGATTGAGGCCGTACCGGATCGACTTGAAGGGTCTCCCCGGCAGTTGCGCCGTTTCTGGTCCGACGAATTTAAGCTCGGGGCCGTTGAGGAGGCATGCCGACCTGGAGTGAACATCTCGGCGATCGCACGACGGATCGGTGTTACGCCCTCGCAGCTTTATCGGTGGCGGCGAGATCTTCTAAACGATAGCGCCCCGAAGCCGTTGGTGCCGGGCGAAAGTCAGCCGGGATCTGTGATCGCGAGCAGCTCGGTCATCGAGATCGTTATCGGCGACATGATTGTCCGGGCGGGAGTGGATGTCGATGAAGCACACCTGCGTCTAGTAATCAGAACGGTGCGGTCGGCATGATCCCATCGAACGTGAAAGTCTTTCTCGCAAGCCACCCAATCGACTTTCGTAAGGGGCCAGATAGCTTGCTGTCGTTGGTGCGCGATGCGGGCAGTGATCCGTTCAACGGAGCTCTCTATATCTTCCGGGCGAAAAGAGGGGACCGGATCAAGATCGTATGGTGGGATGGCTCAGGTGTTTGCCTTTACGCCAAGCGGCTGGAGAAAGCGCAGTTCTGCTGGCCACGCATCGGACACAGCCGGGTCCAACTCAATCATGCCCAGCTCTTGGCTTTGGTCGACGGAATGGACTGGAAGCGGGTTCGCTTCACGCCTGTCAAGCCGCCCGAGATTGTTGGGTAAAACCACTGCGGCGAAATGAATCAGGGCCGTGAAACTGCGGGCGGATCACGGCAAAATATGCTCTGATCAGGTCCATGACGCGACCCGAGATCGAGCTCCCGGATGATGTTGAGGCCCTAAAGGCCATGGTCCTTGCCATGGCCAAAAAGGCATCGCGCGTCGAAGCCTTGGAAAAGCAGGTCGATGACCTCGAGGCCCGGAATGCTGATGCCGATGAGCGCATCGAGCGGCTGACCCAGATCCTCAAAGCCTTTGATCGGGCTCGCTTCGGCCGTCGCTCGGAAAAGCTCGTCGCCACAGTCGATGACGATCAGCATGCCTTTGTCTTTGAAGAAATCGAGACCGGTATTGCCGCGATAAAGGCCCCGGTCACGAAAGGTGGTGCGAACCCGGATGGCAAGCGCGCACCGCGTCCACGTAAGGGCTTCGCGCCGCATCTTGAACGCGTCGAGGTGGTGATCGAGCCCGAGGAATTGCCGGAACACGCGGGCAAGCAGAGGATCCTGATCGGAGAAGACGTTTCCGAGCGGCTTGATGTTGTCGCGGCCAAGTTCCGTGTCATCGTCACGCGCCGTCCGAAATACGCTTTTAGGAACGAGGACGGCGTCATACAGGCCACGGCCCCGCCACACATCATCGAAGGTGGCATTCCGACAGAGGCGCTCCTGGCCCAGATCGCAGTCTCCAAATATGCCGACGGTTTGCCTCTCTATCGGCAGGAGGCGATCTACGCGCGGGACAAGGTCGAACTCGACCGCAAGCTCATGGCCCAGTGGATGGGCAAGCTAGGGTTCGAGCTCGACATCCTCGCCGATTATATCCTGAACGAGATCAAGAAGGCCGAACGGATATTTGCCGACGAAACGACCTTGCCGACGCTTGCGCCAGGATCCGGGTCTGCAAAGACGGCGTGGCTATGGGCATATGCCAGGGATGACCGGCCATTCGGAGGTAACGGTCCGCCGATGGTGGCCTATCGCTTCGAGGACAGCCGAGCGACCGAATGCGTTGCACGGCATCTCAGCGGCTATCGCGGGATTCTGCAAGTCGATGGCTACGGTGCCTACAGCAAGCTTGTTCGTAATGATGGAGGCAATGACGGCGTTGTCCTGGCCGGCTGCTGGTCACATAGCCGCCGGAAGTTCTATGAACTGCATGTCGCCAAGAGCTCGAAGGTTGCCACAGAAACGGTCGAGCGCATGGCTGAGCTGTGGGAGATTGAGGAAACCGTCCGCGGCCAAAATCCTCACGCCCGCGTCGCAGCGCGTCAGGAACGTTCGGCGACTATTGTCCGTGACCTCTTCACACTCTGGCAGGCGACACTGCCGCGGGTCTCGGGAAAATCTAAGCTCGCCGAGGCACTTCGGTATGCCATCTCGCGCCGCGACGTCTTCGAGCGCTTTCTGACGGACGGCCGCGTCGAGCTCGACTCCAACATTGTTGAGCGGGCAATCAGACCCCAAGCTATCATCAGAAAAAACAGCCTCTTCGCTGGCAGCGATGGCGGAGGCAGGACGTGGGCGACGGTCGCGACGCTGCTGCAAACGGCAAAGATGAATGCTGTTGATCCCCAAGCTTGGCTCACCCAAACGCTGGAGCGCCTCGCAAAGGGATGGCCCCAGCAGCGAGATCGACGCTCTCATGCCATGGACTTACCAGGCCTAAACGGCCTCAGCTTCCCGCTTACGAAGATGTGATGTCATATCTCGCCTCGCTCGCACTTCCTCGATCACCGGTCATAAGCGCCGAAGATCATCTCTGCCTTGAGATATTGAGCTGCGATCTCGCGGATGGCTGCTCGAGCATCATCTCGCGCCGCTTCTAAGTCGGAAGCCTCACCGCCATCTGGATCGGCAATCGTTTCCTCAGCGAAATCAAAACTAAAAAAGTACCGAGGCATACCAGCTCCCGTCTAACCAGCCGCGACCTTCATCGTGACTTGAAGGAGAGAAGAAGTCATTGGACGGTAGCGGACAAATTTCCATTTGCACGGTAGCGGACGAAATGATGTTCGATTTGTGTGAGCAACAATTCGAGACGATCGAGTTCGCTGCAGATTTCCCCTTTCAAATGCTTTTCGCTCGTGGTCGTGTTGGAACATTTTTTCCCGGAAATGAAAGTCATCGACGACAAGCGGACCACGTGGACCGACACGAAGCGAGTTCTGATCGTCGGCCACCGGCCCCGCCCTGGGCAGTGTCATCACCGGCGTGTCGCCATCGGCGGTCTGGTGAAGCTCCCCACCCGTACCACGCGTCAGTTTCTGATCGTGGATAGTCGCGGTGATAAACTTCGAATCTGCGGACGCAGTGGCTGGTTTTTGGCCATGGGTCAAGCTCCTGGACAGGGGTGTGAAAATGGGCGACTTGAAAGCAAAAAAGGCCGCCTTGAAAGGCGGCCTGATCATTTGCTAAGGGAGTTTAGCTGGCCTTCTTCAGCGCAGGTTTGGCGCTGGCTGAGGCGTCGCCCATGCCCTTGGCATTGGCTGTCCCTTCACCGAGGGCCGTCAGCTTTTGGTCGGTGGCGATCTCTTCCTGCAGGGTGGCATCGAGCAAGGTGACAGCTTCCTTCATGCCGAGCTGCTTGGCCCAGGATTTCAACGTGCCGTAGCGGGCGATCTCGTAGTGCTCTACCGCCTGAGCCGAAGAGATGAGGCCGGCATCGAGCGCAGCGGTGCCTTTGTATTCTTCCATGATTTCCTCGCCTTCGGCGAGAATGCCCTGGATGGCTTCGCAGGTCTTGCCGCGGGCCGGCTTGCCGAGGAGTTCGAAGATCTGTTCGAGACGTTCGATCTGGCCTTGGGTCTCGTCACGGTGCTGCAGGAAGCCGGCTTTGCCTTCTTCCGACTGAGCGGCACGCGCCATCTTTGGCAGAGCCTTCAGGATCTGTTTTTCCGCAAAATAGATATCCTTGAGGGTGTCAAGAAAGAGGTCGTTCAATGTCTTTTCGGTAGCCATTTGAGTATCCTTAGGTTGAAAATCTATGCGAACGCTAGATGTTGCGGCCGTAAGGGACGCGATCTGGATCACAGTGCAGCGTTGCGGTAACGGCCGCGTTCCTCTTCGACTTCGTTAGCTTTGTAAGGATCGAGCGTATCGTCAAACCTGGTCCAGCCGTGCTCTTTATAGGACGCGCGGCGCTCAGCCGGATCAACCCAGTTCGAGCGCTCCAGGATTACCTCGGCTTCGGGAGCGAGTGCATCGTCCACCTTTGCGGTTACCAGCGAACCGCCGCGGCGAACACCTTCGGCGTAGACATGCGCATCGTCCTCAGACACGCCAGAGCTTGTCAGCGCGCCGATAATACCGCCCGTCGCACCGCCTGCAACCGCACCCGCGACCGCTCCTACCGCGGTAGCCGCCAGCCAACCGGCCGCTACAACGGGTCCAACACCGGGAATGGCCATCAGGCCGAGGCCTGTTAGAAGACCGCCCGCCCCGCCGACGGCTGCGCCGATACCAGCGCCTGTGCCGGCACCTTCTGTCGCGTTCGACGTGTCGGCGTGACGATTATCGGCATTGTTGGAAACAATGCTGATATCCTTGGATGGCACGCCGGCGGATTCGAGCGCGCTGACAGCGGCACTAGCGTCGGAATAGTCGTCGAAAAGTCCTGTTACAGTTTTCATGATCAAAATTTCCTATTGAATGTGTTGAATTATTTGGCAACGACGTTGCCCTGGTAGTCGAGCGCGACATTGACGTATTTTCCGTCCTTCATGCCGGCAGCCATCCAGATGCCCTTGTCGTCCTTCTTCAGGTTCTTGACGTCGGAGAAGCCTGCCTTCTCAATGCGGGATTTTGCCTGATCCTGGGTGAAGCTATTGGCGCCCTCGACAAGTGCGATCGCATTCTTGGAATCGGGCGTTGCTACGGCCGGGGTGTCACCGCTCGAGTTAGCGGACGGTGTCGTCTGGGCATGCGCAGATAAAGCGGACGCGCTGATGAGCGCCGCGGCAAGAATTATGTTTTTCACTGATGCTTCCTCTCGTATCGGACCTGTATTCACAGACCCGTGAGCATCTAACCTCTGCCGAGCAGTTTCGTTCCGAAATAAACCGGAAATTGTGATTGCCGTCGCGACTAGAGCCTGCAGCATCTTCTGCGCAAAGGGCTGCCCGCCCGCCTCACGGAGGGGGGCAGCTCTTATCGCTCTACCACGATCAGGATTGTAGGCTTGCCGCTACATTTGATGGCAGCACCACACTGACCGGGAGAATACGATCCAGAGTATGCCACTACCAACGCGATACTTAACGATGTGGATCTTAGCATCTCCCCATCGATCCAAACATTCGTTGCCACGTCGTTTCCGTACCGATGCATTCGAAAATCGGCTGAAGATGAGCCGATCTGAACATTCCGCCGGACATCTCATCTAAGAATGTGGCATGGTCGGTTTACGGAAGCGGTTTTCATTCTAACTGTTGGCCTGCCCGAGACCAAGACACGGCCCCAGAATTCTGGAGGTGGCTGAAGCGGCCCATGCCTGCGAAGAGCAGGCAACCGGATATGGCGTCGGACCTCGACCTGGTTTCTGATAAAGCCACAAAATAACTCAGGCAGACGCCGCATCTCCTGCCCTTTGGTAGCGTCAAAAAGTCCTTCGAACACGCGCACCGCCCCTCCTTAAGGTCGTATTGCGCAAAGCCGATTGCGATCGCGGCATTGCATCGGCCATATAGACCCGTTATGGTATGACATAGGATTATATCGAGCTTCACCCTGAGCAAGCGTCCGGTGGTCGAGCTGCGGACGAATGACGTGATCGAAGTAGTCTTGGTCCGTTGGATCGACCTTTGCAGCAATCTTCAGCGGAATTCCGGTTCGCTTTGCAATCTCGATTGCGCGGTCCGGCCGTTTCTCAGGCGCTACTCGGCCTAGAAAGGCGAGATAATCACGCTTTTGTTTATTTTTTGGCGCAGGTCCTTGTGATGGAGACCAGCGGCATCTCCGGAAAAGCACGGTAGACCGGATGAAAATCCGGCAGATCAAGCCTCCCGTGTAACGTCGTCAAACGCCGTGTCGAAGAATCTCGAAAGCTAGGAAACTGAAGTAGGTCCACATGGAAGTGGATGACGTCGAATGACGAAGCCCGGCGGCGAACCTCTTCCAGCATCACGAGGAGACTTGCGGTGTGATCACGTATGCCCGCCAGGCGCAGGCCCTGGGGCACGGCCCGTACGAGTTCAGCAGAGGTTTCTGAGTCTGCGCTGGCAAACAAGGTAACATCGTGACCCTGCTCGACAAGGTCTTCCGTGAGCCAGGAGACGACGCGCTCGGTGCCGCCATAGAGTTTGGGCGGAACTGATTCCGCCAGTGGTGCGACTTGCGCTATACGCGTTGGAGTGTTCTTTGTTGTGCTAAGCACCAGTCCAGCAAGATATTTCGTAGGACGCCAGCATCCGCTCACGAGGGCGTTGCTAATGCACAAGAACAGCGTAAGCAGTATATGGAGCGACAAGCGGGTTTTACTAGGCTTTTGCGCTGAAATCATAAACATCTGTACTCTCAACCCGTAGTCATAAGGCGTGAGTGACGATACCGAGAACTTAGCCTGTTCAATCATTGACGCACCGGCGGTCGAAGAAGGCGCAGTGGTCGCAGTTGGATCATGAGTAGCCGAAGCAGAAACCCCGCCGCCGGAATGATCAAAGTCATGCCCTACCAGAAGACGAAATCAACCGTCAGCTAAGGCAGCGTCCAGAGGCTGACGAAAGGGGCAGCTGCGCCAGTCCGTTGCCAGCATACGGATTGCGATATCTCGTGACGATCTGTAGCCAAGCTTTTCCTGAAAGTCCTACGGGCCGGTTTCAGCTGCTTGATGTTAATTGTTGCTTACGCGCTTTCTGGAGGGCTGCCGTCCGATAGAAGTGTTCTGCGTGCTGATAAAGATTCTCCGCCTCGATTCTGTCTCCCGCCTGGGCAGTTTCCCGCGCCAGAGCTAGGTATTGCTCATATCGCTTGGTCAGGCTCTGCCAGTTAGGAGTTTCGGTTGCGGTCAGGCGAGCCTTTGCAGGCCTGATGGTCGATGGGCGGGAATTTTGGCGTGATGAATTCAAAAGAACACTTCAAGCCTCACAAGGCTTGCCTCTTAAACGGAATTATTCCTGAGAATGATTGAGTGCCACGAATGTCGGCGAACGCGCCAATGACATAGCCGCATCGGCGCGGCGTCATGAGCTGAAGAGACTAAGCTCTCATTGCGGCTTAATGTTGTGTCCGCCCAACGATAATAAACTCGCACGACATATGATTATCTGTTGCGCTTAACTCATTCGCGACGAGTTTAAGAAAATGACTGCCAGCGCCCGTCAGAGCGCTGTCGGAATGCCCGACATACTTCCCTCCAGGTTCGGCTTGTATTGTTTGCGGAGTGCAACGGGCGCAAATTCAACGCCTCGCCCCTTTAATTCACCTGAACGGCGTGGATGCCTTCCAGAGTTTCAGAGACGGTTTGCGACCCCAGACGCGCAGCTTGCCGAGTTCGGTCTGCCGACCGGAAGGTCTTGTGTGAGGCGGCCAAAACAGAGGGTAAGAATCAATGCGACGCCATCGCCTTGTCCAGTTCTTCTTCAGACACCGGCCATGCCTCGGTCAGGCCATCCGAGGTCAGGAACAGTGTCATCGTTCGGTGATAGGCTTCCCACACCACATCGAGAGGTTCCTCGTCGATTTGGAGCTCGAACGTCCCTGGCGGATGTGGTGCGGCCATCCGAGGCAGTTGGAACGGTCGATCGATGGTGACCGTTTTTATAGTAGTCTTCATGGCTGAGATCCGTTTCTTGAGATGGAACTGTCCAGTGAAGCCGTGATCCGCATCGCGCCTTCATGGTTTGCAAGGCGCTCGGTTTTTGGAGCTATTTCCAGCCCGATGCGCTGTGACAATCACGAAGTCCTGCAAGGTCATCGCAGTCGCCGCTGTCAAAGTGAAAATGCGATCCGTCCTGTAAGGGCGAACCAACCCTTCACAACCCGCGCCTATCGGCCCGCGTTTCTGAGAAGATCTGTCTCTCTGGCGATTGGTCCGAGAAGCTTCCGTAATCTGTTCTCCTCGACCCGATCAAGTCGAAACCGTCTTGCGAAGTCGCTGACCAGAACCATTTTCGCTGTGCCGGGTGGGCTGGTTCCTGGAATGGTTGGCTGACGCATGGTCATATCCTTTAAGAAGACAGCCTGCTCAACCGAAATCCCGTAAGCTCAAGGAGATAGAATTCGATTGCGCTGACAAGTAAGCATTTGTGGCCACTTTTAGAATTCTCCGTCGTGACGCATCGAACGTGGTCAGGTAGTCGCTCTCGCTTGCGTGTCTGTGCGCTTTACCACAGGCGAGTACGTCAGTCGCGAGATAGAATTTGACCTCAAACATCCCGTCGTACCCGCTAAATCGAACACAGCGGTTCTTGTCATCGAAACTTCGAGCTTCATTCGGAAACCTAATACCCATCAACGCCCACCTTCGTCCCGCCACCGGTCGAGGGCATCTTCTTTCGAAAAACGGCCGAACCGGGCGCCGACCGTTGAAGACCGGCTGCGCCGAGTGAGCGCGTCCAATAGTTTGGCTTTGGTCCTGACCCCACCGCGAAATTCGGAGGTGAGAAAGATCAGTGCGTCGCGCTTCATATCGGAACTCGCATCGGTTTCGACGCCACGAAGACCGGCAGTCCTCAAGACGTCCCGGATCAGCTTGAAGCCGTCGTTGTCGATCTGCGCTGCTGCTGGTGGATTGGAAGACATGCTGTCCTCCTTTAGTTGGGGCAAGGATTTGCGACCTTGGCGACAGCGCCCTGAAGACAAACCGTCGCTGCACTATAAGTCGTGCTAATATATTCGATTACAAGGCTGAGCCGTGGTAATTGATCGCCCTCGAAACCGCGAATGAGAAGGAGGCACGGTTGCTCGGCGCAATTCAAACAGTAGTCGGCAGTTACTCGTAAGCGATTTAGATGCTTAGTTATTCTAAGTGAGCGCAACGGCTCCGAACCTGTTGTGTAATCGCCTGTATGAGGTCAAGCGGATTTCAGACGATATATTTCGTTGCCGTGCTGCAAGCTTATGCATCACAGCTTTTTTCACGTTTATTGGATTCGCATCGCTATTAAATTCGTCCGGCGCCGTGGGCACGGTTTGCTCCGCGGTCGACATACGGTCGCCGCATGATGGGTTTTCGAAGGGCGGGTCTTCCTGTGTTCAAGACGCAGTCTACATGAGCTGCCACCGATTCGACGGAATGACCCAACCCACGTCCACAGCAGGGACGCCCAGTATCTCAATTGGGTTGAGGCACTGAGGCAGGTAGGCCGGATTTTCGCCTATGCGGTAGCACCGGCCAATGGATGGAACGCTTCTCGGGTTTTGAGCATCCTATGCATGATGACAGCAAGTTTTCGCGCAACAGCAACCGCGGCACGTTTGAAGCCCAGCCGCTCACGCAGTTTAAGCCCCCAGGACTTTAACGTTGTTGGAGAGTTTTTTGTAGGCGCCGCGATGCCGTTCATCCTTGGTCGAATCTGCAAGAAGGTCGGGGTGGAGCTGACGGATATGGTTCTCAGTGAACGAGATTGCGTCGTAAGCACTGAAGATTGTCTCCATCACTTCCGCGTAGCCGGCAACCTCTTGTTCGTCGCGCGTCGTAAAGGACCCCAGGCGAATGTTTGCAAGCAACCTTTCGACCTCTCGATCGGTGAGGCGCGCTCCTTCGATACGTGTGGAGGAACCGACACTCTCAATTGTCGCGACGCGCCGGAGGCTGGATAACCGCTCTGGCGCGATCCGGCCGATCGCGCGCCAAGCGCTTTTAATTCGTCGATTTCGGCAATCAAGGAGAGGATTTCGGGGGTGATGCGGACGGTCGTAGTATTTAGAGTTTCCGTTCTTTCATCCGTTTCCATCCAATTTCGATCAGGCGCTTGGTCCATCTAGCCGCTGGTTGTGATTCAGGCGGTTCGCAAGTCTACAATAGAGCGGATCCAGACTTCGGCAGCCAGACAAAAGAAGATGTTTGAGAATGGTTGCCGCCAGAAGCTGAAACCGTCTTTAGAATTCACAGGGATTGAGATGGCGACCAAGAACTGGGGTTTAAGTCCCTGACTTTCTTGAAAAATCGGGAATGGAAGCGAAGCAAGATCAGGTTTCAGGTCCGGATACCTTCAAGGCGAAGTATCGCGCGTTGAGCTCTCGCGGGGTGGTCTCTCCATCCCCCGATTGAATGCGAGCTGGTCCAAAGCATCGGAATTTGCTCGACCCCAGCCATAGAGTAGCTCCAGCGGCTCCACAAATCGCTTACCTAGTGGGCTCAGCGTATAATCGACTGCCGGCGGCACTGTCCCGTAAACGCGCCGTGTTACCAGCCCGTCCGCTTCCATGTCGCGCAGCGTTTGCGTGAGCATCTTCTTCGATATCCCTGGAAGGCTACGCTGGAGTACGCCAGTGCGGGCGCGGCCCCCGTGTCTCGTATCGAGCACATGCAGGATCATGCTTGTCCATTTGCTCGAGAAAATTTCAAGCACACGGCGGGGGGCGCAGTCCTCGCGCCATTCGCTGTCCGGTGATCCTGCCCGCATAGTGGTTACCTCTGGGTGTCTATGTCCCGTTAGGGTGCCTTCTAGCGCATCTCGGCCTCTCAGCCTAGATCAGAGGCTGACGCAAAGGAGCAAACATGACGAAGAAAGCACTGATCGTTGGCGCGAGCGGTATTATCGGCAGCGCAACGGCGGATGTCCTGCACAATGACGGCTGGAAGGTTTGGGGTCTGGCTCGCAAGCCATCGCAGCAAGGGAATGCAGTTCCTGTCCCAGCAGATCTTCTGGATTCCGCTGGCTTGGTAAATGCGCTCGCTGGCCTCGATCCGACACACGTTTTTATCTCAAGCTGGCTGCGGCAGCCAACTGAGGCGGAAAACATCCGCGTCAATTCGGCGATGGTGCGAAACCTCCTCGATGCCCTGCGCCCCGTAGGATCAGTCCGCCACGTCGCGCTCGTCACCGGTCTGAAGCACTATCTCGGCCCATTCGAAGCTTACGGAAAAGGCGCGCTGCCGCAAACGCCATTTCGGGAAGAGCAGGGCAGGCTCGAGGTCGACAATTTTTACTACGCCCAGGAAGACGAGGTTTTTGCTGCGGCCGAGAAGGATGGTTTCAACTGGAGTATCCATCGCCCCCATACGGTCGTTGGCAAAGCGGTTGGCAATGCCATGAACATGGGCACCACGTTGGCCGTCTACGCAACGATCTGCAAAGAGACAGGCCGGCCGTTCCGTTTCCCGGGAGTGGCAGCCCAATGGGACAGTCTTACCGACATGACAGACGCACGTCTGCTGGGTCGACATATGCTCTGGGCATCAACGACGTCGGATGCGACCAACAAGGACTTCAATGTCGTAAACGGCGATGTTTTTCGGTGGAGCTGGATGTGGACGCGGATCGCGAAGTGGTTCGGAATCGAGCCTATAGCATTCGATGGACAGATAAGACCATTGCAGGAGCAAATGGCCAATGACTCCGAAATCTGGCGCGATATCGCCGGCCGGTATGAGCTGGTGGAAAGCGATCTGTCCCGCCTAACCTCTCCCTGGCATACAGATGCGGACCTCGGGCGACCGATCGAGGTGTTGACGGATATGTCGAGGAGCCGGAAACTAGGCTTTCTCGATTACCAGGCAACAGACGACGCGTTTTTTGATCTGTTCGAGCGGCTGCGTTTTGATCGCATTATTCCGTAACGCAGGCGTAACGGGATAGGACACCCACTTGTCAGGCGAGGGCGTCCTATCCTCGTCGTGTTGGATTGGCAGTAGGCCTACCTACGATCGCCTGCAATCTCCGCTATCCGAAGGATGGCTGTTACTGCCACTATAAGGTAACTTCCTAGTCGAAGTCGCCTATCGTGCCTGATCGGAAGACGATTTCAGAATCACCTTCCTCTCCGACGACCGGATCTCCCTCCCGGTTCCAAAGGACGACGCCGGCATGCCGAGCAGCCAGATCCTCTGCTTCCTCAATAGCAAGCCAATCGGCGATACTAGCCATGCCGTTTCCTTTCGTCCGCGGTCGCAGGCGGACGCTGGAGGTTCAACATTGGTTTTCTCGTGGGGTCGTCAAGGCGCCAGACATTCGTCGCAAATGCCGCAGCCATCTTCGTCCATCATCGAGCGTAGGCGCTGGCGACAACAACAAGCGCAGATGGACGTTTCGCCTTCAGTGGTTTGCTCCGGCGCTAGGATTTCCAAGTCTGCGTCTGAATACGTGTGAATTGCTGAGCCGTCCATCTCGATGCTCCCAAGTCGAGGATTGAGCATCGAAATAGGATGAGATTTGCGACGAACAAGAGCCGTCAAATTCACTGGAAAAATTTTCCGATGAGGTCTTGAACGGAGAAATCCGAGAAACCAAATCGTTCGGCACCGACGGCCCAATGAGGGAGTCGGTTGACCAAGGAAGCGGACACATCGCCTCCTTCCATGTTGCTTTGCGGAGGATATGGTTATGAGAACTGAGCTTGATTTTGCACCGCTGTACCGCTCGAGCATTGGCTTCGACCGTGTGTTCAACCTGCTGAGCAATAGGCAGCGCCTCAATGCTATCGATACCTGGCCTGCCTACGACATCGTCAAGACCGGAGAAGACGACTATCGCATCACAATGGCCGTGGCCGGCTTTGGCGAGGGCGATCTGGATATCACCCAGGAGCGCAACGTCATGGTGATCAAAGGCGGCAAAGCTGAAGAGCTCCAGGGCGAATATCTCCACCGCGGCATTGCCGGTCGCTCGTTCGAGCGTAAGTTTGAGCTTGCGGATCACGTAAGGGTAGACGGTGCTGATCTCAGGCACGGCCTGCTGACGATTACTTTGAAGCGCGAGGTGCCGGAAGCTATGAAACCCCGTAAGATCGAGATCGGTGTTGCACCGTCTAACGAACCGCTTCGCTTGGAAACTGACCGTCAAGTTGCCTGAACGAGAAGGCGGCAGCCCGCGGGGGCATTCGGTTGATAGGCCTCTGATCGTGATCGGGTCACATCTGACCGAAGGTCTCGTATAACCTACAGCTCGGCCGGCCTCATCGGGGCCGGCTTCCCCTTTCATGCAGAGCAAAGAAGGAGGTTCCGATGTTACTCGCTCTGTTCGATAAACCGCTCTATGCGCAGCGTCGGTATTTCGTGCAAGAAATCACCGGGCTGGATGATGTGTTCGATTTCCTCGACGAGTGGCCACACGAGAAGCGCAACCTCGCTTATGACACGCTTGTCCGTTATTGCCGCGAGGCGGCAAACGGTCGCTGGCCAATCGACGCGGTTCGCGAGAACTTTCGAGTGTTTCTTAAGCAGAATGGCAAACTTGCCGAACTCGAGGACGTCCCACCGCACCTCCGGCGCGACACCGGCGCCAAGATCGGCGGAATGTAAGTGCCGGCCTAGCTCCTTGGTGCCGGAATCAAACCGGCACCCTGATTATCATCTCCTAAAACGGACCTATCGCGGTGAAGCTCTTGTCTTTGGAGGAAAACGGTAGCGGAACCCTGTACGGCCGACGATCCCGAAACTCGTCTGGCGCTCTTCGACTTTGCCTTCGAGAACGCGCCGATCGCACTCGTTGATCTTGAGGGCTGCATTATCCGCGGCAACGCTGCTTTCGCCAAGCGTCTTTCGCTTCCTATAAGGTTCTTGGAACACATTTTAGAGACTTCATTTATCCAGAGGATTTTGAAGCGGATCTGATCCACGGCGCCGCGACGCGCGATGCCGAGGGTATCGCAGGTGACCGATCCGCAGGTGAGGCGGCTGCAAGCATTATTCTCGAGCGGGTCCGGGAGCCGATTGCAATTGCTGGTCGAGTCGCTGACGTCCGTGCGAGCATTGGCGGAACCTGGACGAACGCAAAGCGCGATGTGACACAGCTCCTCGAGGAGGCCGCCGCGCTTCTTTATAATGCGAGGGCGGCCGGAAGAGACGCCGTCAGGTTTCAGTAGGCATTCCTGACGATGGGTTGATAGAACCACCATCGGCGTCAGGGATGTCGGTTGGTTTTGCATCGGGTACGTTCGGGTCCACTGCGCCAGCGACAGACCGCAGTCGTTGCGCCCGGCGGGCAGTTAGGTCGTTGTATCGAGAGCTTAAATCAGAAATGTCGTACTCGCCGCTGATCCATAGCACGACCCATCCCAGGAACTCGGGGGGGCGTCGTCAATGGCCGTTCCCCGCAACGCCGCTTTGGTGCGAACCTGTTCGAAAATCATTCACCGTCTGTCGCTGTCGATCACCAGACCGTATCTCCCGTCATGAAGGCGTCTAAAGAAAGACCGCGAGACATTCCGTATTGACGACGTATATGAATTCTTCCCATGCTTCGCGCGCAGACGAGAAAGGATCCATTTCATTCGGTGACCTGGGCTTCTAGGCTTTTAACCTCCATCGCCAATCATCACCAACTGAGGGGCGGAAGATTTCCACAATGACGTTGATGGCGCCTTAGAGAAACAAGCGTAGCGAAGTTGCTTCGGCAAAGCTCAGTCTTTGAGTTAGTTGCTTCATGATTTCGAGCTCAACGGGTCGTGCATCAAAAATCTTGTTCTGGCAACCTAGTCGTCCTTGGCCTAAGGAAAGACCTATGCCAGAACAGGACGACCATATCCACCCAGACGCAACCGTCGCTCCCGGCTATCTTGCTAACCACGCTGCCCGGGTGTTCAACCGTTTGATAGATACTGCCCTTCGGCCGTACGGGCTGTCACTTTCTCTGATTGCTCCGATCATGCTCCTGTCGTGGAAAGGGCCGATGCTCCAGCGCGACCTCGTGCGTTCCTCTGCCGTCAAACAACCGGCGATGGTCGCGCTTCTGGACAAGCTGGAAGCAATGGCCCTGATCCGCAGATCACCTTCGTTTACCGATCGCAGGGCGGCAATGGTGGAGTTGACGAGCAAGGGGCAGGAGGCGGCCTTGCGCGGACGCGACGCGCTCTTGGCTGCGAATGCCAAAGGGCTTGAAGGCTTTTCGTCGAAAGATGCGGCGACGTTGATACAGCTCTTACAACGGCTGATCGACAATTTCGAAAGCTAACGACGGAACAAATATATCATTAGTGATGTTCTTTGCGAAAAGGAGATCATTGTATGTCCCGTCGCATCCTCATCACCGGTGCAAGCGTCGCCGGCAACACCTCTGCCTGGTGGCTCGGCCGCTATGGCTTCGATGTGACCGTCGTCGAACGCAGCCCCGAATTTCGAGATGGCGGTCAGAACATTGACATTCGAGGTGTCGGCCGTGAAGTGCTTCACCGGATGGGACTTGAACAGATGGCGATCGATCATGGGACAGGGGAAGAGGGAACCGTCTGGATCGATGAGCAGGGCGGAGAGGTTGCCAAATTTGTTACCTCCGAGCTCGGTAGTGACGGCCCAACAGCGGAGATGGAAATCCTGCGTGGAGATCTCGCTCGCCTACTCTATGAGCCAGCCCGTGAACGCGCGACGTTTCGCTTCGGCGATTCCATAGATCGGATTGAAGATGGTGCAGATGCTGTCTCTGTCACCTTCACCAGTGGGGAGACTGAACATTATGATGCGGTCGTCATAGCGGAGGGCGTAGGCTCATCGACACGCGAGCTCGTTTTCCCTCAAGAAAACGTGCCGCGATGGATGGACCTCACGACTGCATATTTCACCATACCGCGGCAGGCCGACGACGATCGGATGTGGCGCTGGTACCACGCGACAGATGGCCGGAGCATATCGCTGCGACCTGACACGCATGGAACGACGCGGGCCATGCTGACGCTGCAACAGCCACCAAATGGCGAGCAGGAATGGAGCGTCGAACGGCAGAAAGCCTATTTGCATGAACGCTTTTTGGACGCTGGCTGGGAGGCGCATAGGGTGTTGGCTGCCATGGAGGAAACCAAAGACTTCTACTTCGACGTGCTACGCCAGGTGCGAATGAAGCGATGGTCGAAGGGGCGCGTCGTTCTGACAGGCGACGCCGCCTGGTGCGCGACACCGCTTGCAGGCATAGGCGCTACGCTCGCGGTGACCGGCGGCTACGTGCTCGCCAGCGAATTGATGTGCAGCAGCGATATTGGGCAGTCTTTCTCGGCTTACGAGGAAGCCATGCGGCCAATGATCGAAAAGGGACAGGGCGTACCAAAGATTGCTCCTCGCCTGATGAACCCCCATACCAGACTTGGCATCAACCTCCTGCACAGCGTCCTCGACATCGCGAGCATGCCAGCTATCCGCGGCCTTGCTACTAAACTGTTTGCAAACGAACCGAAGACACCCGACCTTTCGCGTTATGATGAGCTAATGGTGCGCAACCAACAAATGGACTCAAACAATCAAGGCGTCGAAATTCTGTAGATTTCAAATGCGCTGATCGTTGGGCAAAGCGCCTGATAACTCTCCATCATCTATCGCGATCGAGTCAGGCGGCCTCCTCCTCGATCGCAAGTTCTCTCAGCAGGGCATGGATCTCGTCGCCACTCAGGCGAGAAGGGTCAAAACCACTGGAGGCGCCAATGCCGGCAAAGCGCTTGGCGAGGATGTCCGATGTGCCGATGAAGCCCATTACCCAATTCGGAAAAGACCGGGATCGATTGAATCCAAGGCAAGCAGCGACACATCTTTCGTTCGTCTTGCTGGATGCGCTCGAAGGCTGCCTCGACGGTTCTGTTGCGAATATTCCGGATGGCTGAGAAGGGGTTTTCGTACGCTTGAGTCACGCGGATTTGATGTCGCGATTCTGCTGGAGCATTGCCACCATTCCGGTAAGCGCGCTCGGCCCAATACCGATAGCGCGTTCAACGATGCGGGCCTCTTCGCGAATAGCCTTTCGATCACTGCTGCTTGGATCGAGGGATACAGATGCGGTGCTGAGCGATAGGTGGACTTGCAATAACTCATTTATGGCAATAACCATGAGCTATAGAAAGGCTGCCTATAGCTCATGAAATGGAACTGGCAGAATGCCAAATGGCCAAATTTCAGGTATGACGCAGCAAGCGTGAGACCGTTGGAACAGAAATTCCTGCAGTCTGCCGGCGAGGTCATTGGTGCCGTCCGGCATTTCAATGAGGATGACAGCAATCAACTTCGCACGGATTTCCGCATTGTCTTCACAATGACAGCGGAATTCCGCATGATCTCTACTGTTTTTCAGTCATTGGGTGCACAACTCCTCGCCGTTCGGAAAAAGCGTAACTTGAGCCAACCGGCACTGGCTGAGCGACTTGGCCGAAATCGTGCCCGCATATCCGAACTGGAACGTAATCTTGCCAATAATCGTTTGGGCAGGGACCGTCTGAGCCTGTTTGCCGAACTCTTCGATACGCTCAACGTACGGAATTCCGTTCTGCCAAGCTGCAGGTCACTGGTATCTCAATGGCGCAATCTCTAGCCACCCGAAGCTATCCGACAATAGTTTATCAGAACCCGCCGATCGTCACCCGCTGATGGGGCAGCTCGCTATAAGTTGAGGCGTCAAGCGACAGCGGAACATCGCCGGATGTCTATATCCGCTGTCTGGCCAATCTGCACAAGATGTTACAAAGTTTCAGATGTTTGGCCAAAGCGCTTGTGTGGGATTTGGGTTCAAATCCGTCCGCACAGCCTGAAAATAATGTGCGCGGTGCAGAAACTTTATCATTCGACGAACCGTCCTTGCTTCTATGTTGGAAACTTGAGCTCCATGTCAGCCGGAGGAAATATGGTATATCGCGACAAAGACATTGATGTCGTTCTTGCGGATTTCCTTTGGGCAACAGTTCTTTTCGGAGAAAGTTGTCTCGATAGTTTGCTTAATCGCAATGTGCGCATTTTGGGGCAGTGGCCCGGTGTCAGGACTATCCTGATAATCGACGATCGCCCGCTTAGGACCATCTCGTTTCGTCTTGATCGGTCCCTGCCAAGATTTATTGACCGAGCCTCCTTGTCTTTCCAACTCCATGATCTCTATAAAAGGTCGGCGACAAGGTTTTACCGGATGCAAACCAGTGACATCGCAGATTTGATCAATAGGGTCGCCATCGGAGATCGATCCGCATTTGCGTCTCTCTACCAGGCCACCAATCCGAGATTGTTCGCGATCTGCCTTCGGATCCTGAAGCACAGACCAGACGCGGAAGAAGCGCTACAGGAGGTCTATATCAAGGTCTGGCAACGAAGCAAAACCTTTGCCACCGGTTCGGGTTCGCCACTAACCTGGCTTTCCGCGATTGCCCGAAACCACGCGATCGACGTCATCCGTGCCCGTAAACCGGTAACCGATGATATCGATGAGGCATACGATCTCGCAGACGAGACTATCGCGACACCAGAGCAGCACATTCTGATTGCCGACGAGGGACGCCGCATCGACATCTGCATGCGCGAACTGGACGAAACCCATGCCAAAGCCGTCAGGCGTGCTTACGTGGAAGGGTTTAGCTATCTCGAATTGGCCGATCACCTGGATGTTCCCTTGAACACCGTTAGAACTTGGCTGCGCCGAAGCCTGTTGAAGCTCAGGGAGTGCATGCAGCGATGACACCAGGCGATCACATTCAAGACGGCGGCCGGGCGCAGGACGAAATCATTGCGGGCGAATATGTCTTGGGTGTGCTGTCCGAAGAAGCCCGCAGGCGCGTCGAGCAACGGATTTCGAGGGACTGGTCTTTCGCGCTGCTGGTCGAACGTTGGCAGTCGGACCTCTCCTCTTTCAACGAGGATTATCGGGAGGCAACGCCAGGAGCGGCAGTTTTTGCGCAGATCGAAGGACGACTGTTTGGTGCGCAATCGTCGCCTATTTCGGCCAGGCTTTGGAACGCCGCAAGCTTCTGGCGCTGGATGTCTCTCGGAACGTCAGCCATAGCTGTTGCAGCACTTGTCTACGCATCCGGCGTATTCCAGCCATCCTCGTCGCGCGCACTGGTGGTGGCGCAGCTTTCAGCCCCCGACAATCCCGTCAGTCTGCTGACTTCATTCGATGCGACCAGCGGTCGCTTGAGGATCGTCCCCGTCGCGGCCGGCGGAGCCCGAGAGAAATCCCTGCAGCTTTGGCTGGTGCCGGGAAGTGGCAATCCACAGTCGCTCGGCGTCGTTCAGCCGAATACAGAGGGTGAATTGCTGATCCCGGCGGATTTGCGCCAGACCATCGGCGCCGGTTCCACGCTTGCCGTCAGCGTGGAGCCATTCGGCGGTTCGCCGACCGGGCTGCCGACCGGTCCAATCGTTGCCAGCGGCATAGCGCGGCAACTTTAACCCATGCCGGTTCGATTTTTTTGCCTGATCGCCGCATTCCTGACCATAGGTTCCGTCGCTTTCGTGACGTCGCGCGCAGTTGCTGCGCCAAGCCATGACGACCGACCGGTCCGTATCGATGTCGGCGGCTTCAAGCTCAATAGCGTCTTGGTTGAGCCGAGCAGGAGGGCAGACCTTCCACCGATTATCTTCATCCATGGCGCCAGCGCCAGCCTCTACGACCCAATGTTTTCGTTTCGCGCGAAGCTGCAGGGTCGGGCAGAGCTGCTCTTCGTCGATCGTCCGGGCCATGGCAAATCCGACATCGGCGGCGACCAGAACATTTTGCCCGATGGTCAAGCAGACGCCATCGCCGTCCTGATGAAGAAGCGGGGTATCGCAAAAGCGATCTTCGTCGGCCATTCCTTTGGAGGGGCCATCGCTGCGTCCTTCGCGGTTCGCCATCCGGAAATGGTCTCTGGCCTCGTTTTCCTGTCTCCGGCCGTCTATCCATGGAACGGCGGGATCGCCTGGTACTACGAGGCTGCAAGTGCCCCGGTGACAGGGGCTTTATTTAGTACCCTGATCGTGCCACCCATCGGCATTGTAGCGATCGATCGCGCGACGAAAGGTGTCTTTGCGCCGAACCGGATTCCGCCCGGCTATGTCGAAAAGACCAAAGCAAGGCAGGCGCTACGACCAGTCGCGTTCCGGCACAATGCGAAAGAAGTAGCCGCCTTGAGCGATTGGGCCAGAGCCGCTTCCGTAGATTACCGCAAGATCACAGCGCCGACAGTTATCATCACTGGGGATACGGACGGGGTTGTCTCACCAGAGGTTCATTCCAGGCACCTTGCTCGCGATATACCCGGTGCACGTCTCATCGTCGTACACAATCTCGGGCACAAATCCGATTTCGTCGCCAGCGATCTGGCAATTGCGGCGATCGAGACAGTCGCTGGCCGCAAGGTGAATCTGGCTGGCGCAAGGCGGGATGTCGAAGGGCGGATCGCGCGTGATGGAAAGAACTGATGTCTGGCAACGACGTCGCCGTTGGGGATTATACGCTTTTTACGGTCTCGCGGGCATTCTGCATATCGCCCTGCCCAAACCATTTGTTGGCATTACCGGTGCCTGGGTTCCCGATCCAGAAACCGTCATTTTCCTGACTGGGCTGCACTAGATCGCCGGTGCGGTTGCGCTTTTTGTGCCACGGCTGCGGAAAGCTGCCTGCATTGGCCTTGGCGCTCTATGCCGTCTGCGTATTTCCGGCCGATATCAAGCAAGCTATCAACCGCCTTGGGGCCGAGAACGTTTTACTGTCGCAGTGGCTCTACCACCTCATCCGATTGCCCTTACCGCCTCTTTTGGTCTGGATGGCGCTCTTCGTAGCCAAAGTCCTCAACTGGCTATTCAGGCGAGCCAAGACATAGCTCTGCGATCGTTTGAGGAAAATTCGAAAAAACCGCATTTTGGCTGAAACTCTTTTCGTCATGCGCTCGTCTCTTGATGCGTCACCCATCAGGGGACGGCCTTGGAAGGCGCGCATTCGCGCCGGGGCGTTTAGAGGAAGAGGAAACCATCATGGTGAAGTTCGCACTTCGCGCGATTGCAGTCGCGACCATCGTATCCGCAACGGCCATCAGCGCCTATGCCGCCAATCCGAAAGTCGGCGGCGCGGCTATGTACGAAAACAAGAACGTCGTCGAAAACGCGATGAATTCCAAGGATCATACAACGCTCGTCGCCGCAGTGAAGGCCGCCGGCCTTGTCGAAACCCTTCAAGGTAAGGGTCCGTTCACGGTATTCGCGCCGACCAACGAAGCTTTCGCAGCCCTCCCAAAGGGCACTGTAGACACGCTTCTGAAGCCGGAAAACAAGGCCCAGCTTACCAAGGTTCTCACCTGCCACGTCGTTGCCGCAGACGCCATGTCCAAGACCATCGCGAAGATGATCAAGGACGATAAGGGTACCCATGACGTCAAGACGGTCGGCGGATGCATCCTGAAAGCCAAGGAAAGCATGGGCAAGATTACGCTTACGGACGAAATGGGCGGCGTGGCCCATGTGACGATCGCTGACGTCAAACAGTCCAACGGCGTCATTCATGTCATTGACAAGGTTCTTTTGCCCAAGATGTGAGCTGGCTCGATTGCGTCATGAGAAAGGCCGGCCCTTCAATGGACGCCGGCCTTTTCACTGTTCACAGGTGGTGGCCTGCTTAGCACTCTCCGGATTTACATTGCCGGCAGGATGTCGATATCGCGGACCTCGTTGTCGAGCCCGGTGACCGGGCCTATTTCGGTGGCCGCGCCGGTCTCGAGGTTGACGGTGTAGAGCGTCTTGTTTGCAGCATGGTAAGCCCGTGTTCTTACCGCCTTCCTCGCCGTGGATGTCAAAGGCCTAGGTGGCCGGCATTTCATTGGTGCCGAGCTTGCCGATCGCCTTCAGTGCACCGTCATTCGCTTTGGTCTGCTGGATTAGAGCGATGGTGGCGTCGATGTTTCCCGTCCAGGTATAGGTTTCAAAGGAGACAGTCTCCGCTATCGGTATTGGGAGAAGGTATTGACGCTGATGGGCTCTGGGCCAGACGATCTCGATACGGCACTTGCCGCCTGCGCCAAGGGTGATCGCAATGCGCTATGCTTGGTCTTCGATCGTAAGCCGGGGCGTCTGATTGCGGTCGCCGAGCGCATCGTCAAGCGCCGCGAGCTTGCCGAAGAGGTCCGACATTACCAACTCCAAGAAACGATCAGCTCCACGTGATCACGCTGGAACAGGCCGGCGGAAAGCCGACCGAGCGTCCGACCGGGCCGATCCTCGCCAAGGGCCTAGCGAAGTTGCCGCGTTAAGCGAGGAGCTGGCCACTATTTCTGCGGTAATCTGAAACTGAAAGTTTGCGTCCTCCGTACATCTAGTATGAGCCGCCAGTTCCGACTCAGGTCGGCTTGATCGGCCACAGGAAATCAACCCTGTAAAGCGGGAGGACGTTATCATGCTCGGCTTGTTGACATTAGGCGAATTGACGGCTCAGGTCATCTCCATGGCATGGGATTATACACCGAGAAACTCAATCGAGCTCGGTGTGATCCAAGGGTTCTGTGTGGATGTTGCAGGAGACCTATCGCCCGATCTCGTGCCTTTGCTGTCGAGCGTCAATGGTCTCGAACAACTCGTTTCCAGCCTGGAATCGATGCCGGACCTGATCAGACCGGCTGCTCCTGACAGAGCGTTGTGGAATTTCGTGCGGGGGGAAGCGTGAACCGCTTCGCGCTATTTAGATTATGCTATATATCGATAACCATCATTTAATTCGACGCTCACCGACGCAATCCTTCCGCAACGCCGCAAGCGTGCCGCGGGGCTGATTTCATGACGGGTATTCGCATCCGCCTGGCGCAAATCATAGAAGCATGAAGTTAGGCCCGAGGGGTGCAGGTTCCTGAAACGCGCGGCCCTGCCGCATGATATCGGAAAGCTCGGTGTCGGTAACAGCGTACTCGACAAGCCCGGCAAGCTGGACGATCTGGAATCCATGCAGATGAAGTGCCATTCCGAATTCTTCCAGCATATCCTTTCGAAGATCCGTGCCTTTTCGAGCGCCGCTGTCATCGGTGGAGCACATCACGAGCGACTGGACGGAAAGGGCTATCCTCGCGGGCTGCTGGCCGAAGAGATATCCATAGAGGTGAGGATCGTTTCAACGGCAGACGTATTCAACGCTCTGACAGCCGACCGGCCTTATCGGTCAGCCTTGCCGATCGAAAAGGTAATCGCCATCCTATGGGAAGGCCAAGGCCAGTCACACGATCCGATCTGTATCGAGGCTCTCAAACGGGCCTTTGCCAAAACGGCTCTCAAACAGGCGGCATGATAAGCCGCTGTCCGCCTTCACAACCCGTCATTGACGGCATCGGCCGATAAGGTTGGTCGGAGCCGATCGGCGAGGCGCAGGCGAAGTCCTGGAGGCGGAGGTGCACGATCATGAGAACTTCGAGCGTCCGGCCATCATCATTCCTCCCGAGCAAATGCATCGGCTGGTTGACCGCGAAATCAGGAAACTCGTCCAGAGGCGGATGCCGTTTCGCGAGCATATCAGCTACAACGAGAACATCACGCCGTTCCTCGACGCATTGGAAGCCCTCAACCGGGAGATCCCTTTCAATGGACTGCGGTGGAGCCTCGAGCATGCCGAGACCATTACCCCGGAAAACATCGAACGGGTAAAGAAGCTGGGCGGAGGCATCGCGCTGGACCACAAAATGGCACTTCACGGCGACGTTTTTATAAAGAGCCGTGGACTGGATCAGGCCTTGCGGACGACGCGTCTACTCCAGCTTGTCGATAGCGTTATTCCGCTTGCAATGAGCACCGATGCATTTCGTGCCGCCACGTTCAATCCTTGGGTCGGTCTGAGCTGGATGGTCACCGGCAGGTCTGTGTCGGGATCCGAGGTGCTTGCTCCGGAAAACAGGCTCACCAGCGACGAAGCCCTGAAACTCTTCACCAAGGGGGGCGCCTGGTTCATGAACACGGAATCGGAGATGGGCTTAATTGCTCCTGGCAACCTTGCAGATTTCGCCATCCTGGACCGGGACGACTTCTCGGTCCCCGACGATCAGATCAAGTCAGTGTCGTCGGTGCTCACCGTCATGGACGGCAGGGTGGTCTTCGGTGCAAAGGACTAAGCCGCCCTTTCGCCGAACCTTCCGCCGATTTTGCCTGCGTGGTCGCCCGTCAAGTATTTCGGAACGTACTACGGAGAGAAATGAGCTCGCAGCTTCCTTTGAATTGCTGACATGGCGGCGCGACGGTTGGAGGGCATTCCCGCAAGGGCTGCACTCACATGACGGACGATGGCAACTTCGCCAGTTCCGGAAAGAAGCGATGATCGGGCGGAAATGCGTGCAGCTCCCAGAAAAGCGTTCGTCCCGGCACGAAACCACACATCATCAACTCACGGAGATCGATTATATGAAACCCTCTATCAAGCCTTCAGGTGAAGACGCAGCCGCCACCTCGGTCCGACTGGAAATCGGAAAGGCGCTCGCGCAATATGAGGCCGCCTTGAATGCTTCGGACACCACCGCCGTCGCTGAAATGTTCGTGGCCGACGCCGCGTTTATGGCGCCGAACAATCCTTCCGCTATCGGCCTAGATGCGATCCAAAGGGCCTAATGACGGCATATTTCAGACGATCACCTTCGACATGGAACTGACTGTGGCGGAAGTTGTGCAGACCGCTCCAGAGTGGGCCTTCGTACGGACGAATTCGAAAGGGTTCGTCACCGTCAAGGCCATCGAGCAACGCGTTCCAGACGCCAACCACGAGCTGTTCATTTTCCAAAAGGACGTTGGTAATCAGTGGAGAATAGCCCGCTATTCCTTTGCGACAACCAATCCGCTGCCGCATTGAATTCAAGCTGCGCTATCGACCTCTGGAGTCGCGGCAAGAATGCCACCTTGAACATGAGAGAGCGGCATCAAATTGCGCCGCTCTCGCCCGAAGGCTGCCTGTCCAGGTGTGGACGATCGAAACATTCAATAAGCATCTCCGTGAGCGTCTTCACTTTCTCCGACGGATAGGGACTGGGGCGCCCGCACGACGAATATTCCCGCCGGGGGCACAGGATATCGGTTCATGACGGCGACCAGCGCTCCTGAAGCGATGTGATCCGCGACGAGTGGTTCCGGGAGATAAGCGAGACCCACCCCAACGTTGAGCGGCTCGCGACGCTCATTGCGGCGGACGATTTGCCTGAGTTGGTACGGACCATGGGACGCCTTTATCTCAGCCAGATCACTCAGTTGCACGAAGAGATTGATCACATCGATCGTCGTATCGCAGCGGAAGCAAAACAAAGCGATATCGTTCGACGGCTCCAGAAAGTGCCAGGGATCGGACCGATTTGCGCGATGGCAATCACTGCCTTCGCGCCGCCTATGGAGGCATTCCGAAGTGGTCGCGATTTTGCAGCCTGGCTTGGCCTTGTCCCGCGACAGCACTCGAGCGGAGGCAAGCAAAAGCTTGGCCGCACCTCGAAGATGGGCCAACGAGATATCAGAGGGCTTTTGATTATAGGCGCGATGTCTGTTGTGCATTGGAAGGGCCGAGGCGGTGGAAGACCGGGTTCTTGGCTCTCGAATATGCTGGGCCGAAAGCCACGCATGCTGGTGGCGATTGCGATGGCAAACAAGCTGTCGCGGATCGTCTGGGCAATGCTCTCGCGCAATCAAGAATACCGAGATCCAAGCGGAGCGGTCTGCTGAAGGTAGACGTTCTAATTGGAGTGCCCGCGATGTGAGGAGGACATGATCCGCATGGGCAAATGATCGAACAGATCGGGATTGGGCAAACCAGTAGTTCTCAGGGAGCTTTTAGCTCGTTCCACTGATTTGGAGTCCAGTCCGCGTATCACCATACCGGCCCGCGGCATGTCATGGCCGCAACATGAGGTCTGAAACATGTACTCACCCGATCACTCGCTCTAGCGGTCAAAAAAGTCCTTGCATCGAACGGGGCATCCAAACATGAGAACTGCCCGGCGCGGCCTGATATTTCCATTGAGAATTGGCTCTGACTCATATTTTCTGCTGTTTAGGGCGACGCTCTGCTGGGCCACCGGATGATCAGCAATGCAACTTCGGTTTCAGCGCGCTAGCCTTGCGCCATCTGGCTTTGCAGTCGATGAAGTGAGGTTTAACATACTCAGCTTGAGTAAGAAATTCACATGCCACGGCGGGTGAGGTCATCACCCGCCTAGTCATCTCAATATAAATTACTCGTCGTCGTCCCATGATAGGTGTTCAGGTCCGGTTCCCCTGGGTCGAGCATCCCATTCGGCACTAGCCTGGGACCAATGCTCACACTCTTGGCCGTCAGGCTGACCAGCTTGCTCCCATAAATCGTAGGCGCGACGGGCAATCCATTCGTCACGATTTTCGTCCATCTCAACCTCCCTGCAGGAAAAACGAGGTCACCCTCGCCAACCAAATTGTTGTCATCCTCAATCTGCTGATCCGATCAGAACCGCGAGCTATTATACCCTGGCGCGACACCTCCCAAAGGAACAGCGGGCGTAGAACGTTGGCGTCTTTGGGTGGGTTCCTGACGATAGAGAAAATCAGGTCGAGGGTACGATGCCGTACCGACGCGGCCACAGATTTTTCTCCGCGGCACGTGGCTCGCGTATGGGCCGATCGCTAGAGAAGTGCGACGCCGGGAGTCTTACGGCGAATCTGGCGGCCATCCCGGTAGCGATGTCGACGTCAAAGATATCGGCGCGAGCCTATGACCCGCGCCGAATGATTGTGTTTAAGCTGCAGTTGCCGATGCCGAGCCGAGCTTTACTGACGGCTCACGTCCCCAGACGCGAAGCTTGCCAAGCTCTTCGACAAAACTTGCCACAGTGGTGCCGCCGGAGAGCTCCAGAACACCCTCGTCAACGTCCTCCGCGATCCCGGCCTTTTCGAGCAATGGCAGGGCAACGTCGCTGTAGCCGATGAACTTGCAATGTTGGAACGCGTCTGCCACGAAATCCCGTGCTGTCGCCTCCTTCAGCAAATCTTCCAAACCTGGATCGGATGGAAGGAGTGCGACAGCATCAAAGAGCACCGAGGGGCCACCGTCGATCATATGGTGCGCCTCGATGAAGCTGCCGTCGGAAGCTGTCACGCCGCCGACCTTTGGTGCGATGAGCTCGACCAAGCCCTTTTCTTTCAAGACAGCGCTCGTCAGAGCCGTCAACAGTTTTGCATCGACACCGTCTGTAACGAGAATGCCCAGCTTGCGTCCTTCGAAACGCTTCGGCCCACGATCGACGATACTGAGCGCCGGAGACGGCTCAAGATCTTGTCGTGTTGCCACGGCCGCCGGTGCTGCCTTTGGCATGGCGGCCATTCCCAACCGATGAGCGACCTCGGAAGCGAGCGTCTCATCGATGTTGATCAGATGGGACACCATGCGCTCGCGGATCGCAACTGTCTCGACTTTGCTGAGTTCGAAGGTGAGCGCCATGATGATATGACGCTGTTCCGGCGGTGTTTGGCTGATGAAGAACTGTCGCGCCTGGCTGTAGTGATCCGCGAAACTTTCGGGACGGAGTTGCACCTTCGCGCCTGACTCCTCCGCTGGGAAGTGGCGATAGCCGCGCGATTTGCTTTCCCGCGGACCTTCTCCGAACGAGTTCGGTTCGTAATTCACCCGCCCGACTGGATTGCGCATTGCCATGTGACCGTCCTGCTGGAAATGCGCAAAGGGGCACTTGGGGGCGTTGATCGGCAGATGGGTGAAGTTTGGGCCGCCAAGTCGCTTCAGTTGCGTATCGAGATAGGAGAAGTTACGGCCCTGCAAGAGCGGGTCATTGCTGAAACCGATGCCCGGGGGAACGTTCTGCGTCATGAACGCGACCTGTTCTGTCTCGGCGAAGAAGTTGTCCGGCATGCGGTCCAACACCATTCGCCCGATCGGCTGTACAGGCAAGACCTCTTCCGGGATGATCTTGGTCGGGTCGAGGATGTCGAAATCGAAACTGTCGGCGAAGTCCTGATCGAAGAGCTGGACCCCGAGCTCCCATTCCGGAAAATTGCCTGATTGGACTGACTGCCAGAGATCGCGACGGTGGAAGTCAGGATCCGCGCCATTGATCTTAACCGCCTCGTTCCAGGCGACCGACTGAAGGCCGAGCTTCGGCTTCCAGTGAAACTTTACAAAGGTGGACTGGTCCTTGCCGTTGATGAAGCGGAACGTATGAACCCCAAATCCTTCCATGAAGCGCAGCGATCTTGGTATGGTCCGGTCGGACATGATCCACATGACCATGTTCATGCTTTCAGGTGTCAGACTGATGAAGTCCCAAAAATTGTCGTGCGCCGTTTGAGCCTGCGGGAAGGCGCGATCCGGCTCCTGCTTGGCCGCGTGGATGAGATCAGGAAACTTGATGGCGTCCTGGATGAAGAAGACCGGGATATTGTTGCCGACCAGATCCCAGTTGCCTTCTTTGGTGTACATCTTGACGGCAAAACCGCGGACGTCGCGCACGAGATCGGCCGACCCTTTGTTGCCGGCGACCGTGGAAAAGCGGACGAAAACTGGTGTCGTCTCACCAGCCCGCTGGAACACGTCTGCCCGGGTGTACTTAGCAAGAGACTGATACGTCTCGAAATAGCCATGCGCACCATACCCGCGCGCATGCACGACGCGCTCTGGAATTCGCTCGTGATCGAAATGGAAGATTTTTTCTCTGAAATGGAAGTCCTCCATCAAAGCGGGTCCGCGAGGACCTACACGCAATGTGTTCTGATCGTCGGCGACCGGAGCGCCTTGCGATGTCGTTAGCACTTCGAAGCCATCTTCGGCCGTCTGATGAAGCTCGCCACCTTGGCCACGCGTGAGAGTTTGATCGTGGTTGGTGACTCGATCCGTTGATGATTGTGTCTTCTTGGCCATTTGCCCGTCCTCATGTTAAAGAAACAGAAAAAGGCCGCCTTGCGGGCGGCCTCTCGTCATTCCGGTCAATCAGGCAGCTTTCTTGCCCTTGTCGTTGGCGGAAGCTTTTGCCAGTGCCGTCAACTTCTTGTCGGTCGCCACTTCTTCCGACAAATTCTGTTCGAGTAGCGGCACTGCATCCTTCAGGCCGAGCTGTTCGGCCCATTCGATAAGGGTGCCGTAGCGCGCGATCTCATAATGTTCGACGGCCTGAGCAGACGAGATGAGACCGGCATCGAGCGCTGGCGATCCCTTGAACTCCTCGATGATCTCTTCGCCTTCGGCGATGATGCCCTGGATGGCTTCGCAGGTCTTGCCGCGTGCCGACTTGCCGAGAAGCTCGAACACCTGCTCAAGGCGCTCGATCTGTCCCTGAGTTTCTTCGCGATGCTGCAGGAAGCCTTCTTTCCCCTCCTCAGACTGCGAAGCACGCGCCATTTTCGGCAGCGCCTTCAGGATCTGCTTTTCTGCAAAGTAAATGTCTTTCAGCGTGTCCAGAAACAAGTCGTCGAGTGTCTTGGCGTTTGCCATGTTTTACTCCATCGATTTTGAAATGATGCGTGTGGCACCGACTGCGGCGCCGCCGCTGACGGCGTGGAATGTCTCATACGAATGAACGGTTCCCGTACGCCACCGTACCATGAACGCCGACCTGCGGCGTCTCGCCAGCTACCTCCCAACGGCGCGAGCGCCGGAGGCGCAAGATCATCGTGTGATCCCGATCAGAAAGCCGAAGAAGACCCCAATCCCGACTGCCTGCCAGGGATTCCTGCGGATTTGAAAGCGAACTTCGTCTGCCGCCCGGTACCGAAGAGTATCGACCTCTTCTCTCAGTGCCGACAGTGTCTCCTTCGGCTCAACATAAGGGTCGTTAAGATGTTCAAGAACGGAATTCAGCGCCTGATCGACTCGTGGCGCATCCGAAGTGTGGAGCGGACCGGGAACTGGCGTAGAGGGACTACCAGCCGATACTGGAATGGCCGGCTCCTTCGTTTCTAGATCCTCAACTCGTACGGGTGAGCTGAGATTAGGGTCGTGTGTCATAGCGCTCTTCTCCTCCTCGCGACGCCGCGGCGTTAATCCACTGCCTTGGACTGAAGAGGCTAAGCACTGATGCTGACAATTGTTCCACATGCTGACGCGGCATTCTGCGGACGTACGGTATGGGCGCGTTTAGTGGTAAGGGGTCGACCAGTGCGGGACTGGACCAGCTCCTCGAGCGGATGGAGCGTGCTGAGTTTGACCTCATAGCTGTTGGTCGAGCGCTCATTGCTGATCCTGCCTGGGTCAAGAAGGTAAGATCGGGTGATTGGGCAGAGATTAAGGGCTTCGACGCTGCCACACTTGCTGAACTGGTGTGAGCTGTAGTTGTATTTCTGCAGTGGCGGACTGACCAGATTTGGTCCACGTAAACGTGCCTAACGCCGCTGCGAAGGATAGCAGCTCCGCTAAGTGCGGCCAGCCACTTTGGACTGGCCGCACTTAGCTCGCGGTATGCATCACTGATACCTGACGGCGTTTTACACAGCTGGTTTGAGTGGCAACGTCGCGCGAATCCCTGCTATGACTTGGTCGACGACCCGCTCTAATTCGTCACGCGTCGCACCGTCTCTAGCCTGCACGGAAAGCCCCTGCAGCACGGTCACGAGATAGCGGGCGAGGGTCTCAGCGCGAGCCGGATCCATCCAGCGAAGCAGGGCTTGGGAGATTTCGTGCCGCATATCGTCTCGCCGCGCGGTCAATTCTCCAACTAGCTCGGAATGTTCTGGCGCACTCTGCAGCATTCCACTCGACACCATACAACCTCGTTCCCCCTCAGATGATGTCACCGCGGCCACTGCGTTGCGCAGCATTCTCTCGACAGCTTGTGGCACATCTGTCGCGACGCCGAGATCGGTCAGTGCACCCTGTATCCCAAAATAGTGGTCCAGCGCCTCACGGTACAGTCCTGCTTTGCTGCAGAACGCGGCGTAGAGACTCGGCGCGGAGCAATGCCAAGACAACGTGTGTTGAAGAAAAGCCCGTACATGATTCGTTAGTTGCCGCGGCGTGCAAAAACTGGGAGATCAACAAGGCGCATACCAATGAGGATGTCGGGATCATCGAGGCAATCGTGAGGGACGGGATGAAATCCGGCGAATTCCGAGCCGCGGATCCAAGGCGTGAAGCTAGAAACGTAATGACTGCGTTCACGCCATTCTATCACCCTGTGCTCGTTGAACAGTCGGTCCGCGATGGCAACGATACCGGAGCACGTCTTCACGACCAGATCACGTTCTTATTAGGGCGCTGGCCGGTTCCATAACTGGTGGGCATCATCAGTTGTAAACGAATGCTGGCTACCCGTGGAATGCCCTAGCAACCGTATGCGCTGGTGCCCAATTCCTATCCCCTCGGCGAAGGCTTCGGGTCGATGGTTGAGACTGGGAGAGTTGGTTGATGCGGGATAAACTATGGACCCACCTAACTTTTTGTTTTTGCGATTCCGGGAACTCAGAGCTGAGAAAGTCAGCTTCTTCTCTACTCAACCAATTTTCTTGCGGCTCGCGCTAACGAACTTGCAGCCTCCGATAGGACTTCAGGCGCAAAACCAGAGAAGCCGAGAACGAATGCTTCGATGCCGGTCGTCACGGTTTGCGTCTCAGACAATAACAACGCCTCGACCCCAGCCTCGGCGCGGATCTTGCAGCCAGCGCCACTCGCAAGGTTTGAAGCTAAGCGGACAATCATATGCAAGCCCTGCTCAGGCACAATGGGTGTGAGCACACCGGCAGCTTCCTCGATAAGGATCCTTGCAATCCGGTCGCGCGAGTGGCGGTATTGCTTTCGCATTCGGCGCAGATGGGCCGAGACGGTGCCATTGGACATTAGATCCGCGAGGGCGTCCTGCATAAACGCGGGCGGAAACCGGTCTATGGCGGCGCGGGCAGCCAGGACTCGGCCGAGAACGTCCGGCGGCACCACGACGTAGCCAATCCGTAATGCAGGAAACAAGGTTTTTGCAAAGGTTCCGAGATAGATTACCCTCGTGGGTGAAAGGCCGGCAAGCGCCGTAAGCGGTCTCCCGGTATACCGGAATTCGCTATCGTAGTCGTCTTCCAACACCCACGCGCTTGCATTTTCGGCCCAGTCGAGAAGTTCTACGCGACGGCTCATAGACATCCTGACCCCAGACGGGAACTGATGCGAAGGCGTAACATACGCTGCCTTCGCATCAGGTGCGCGTTGGCGGCCAGCACGAATATCTAGCCCTTCTTCATCTACATTAATGGGAACGGGAACGGCACCAGAAGCCAAGAGTGTGGTACGAGCAGCCGCATACCCGGGTTCTTCCATCCAGACACGGTCTCCGGGCTCAACCAGTGCATCCATGCATAGACGTAAACCGTGCTGAGTGCCGCTGACTATAACAATGCAATCAGGATCGCAGCGCAAGCCTCGGTCGATCGCGAGGGCGGCGGCAATCTGTCGGCGTAAATGCAGGCTGCCACGCGGATCCCCATAGCCGAGATCGAAGGGATCAGCGTCAGAAATACGCCGACGACTAGCTGCGGCCAGACGGTTAAGGAGCGCCGGTTCCACACGTGGCTGACCAAGCGCAAACGGCTTCTTAGGACCGGGAGGGGAGCGGGGCTCAATCACGGGCGTTACGTTAATGTTTGCCTGCAGAGGCGGGACGGTGGCGACAAAGGTGCCGGAACCGTGGCGGGCTTCGGCAAGTCCGTCGCTCACCAATAGCTCATATGCAGCTACGATGGTATTGCGGCCGATACCGATCTGACGCGACAGAGCCCGGCTGGACGGCAGAGCCGTACCGGAGGTTAGGAGGCCGTCGAGTATTGCTATGCGTAGCGCGCTATGCACCCGCTGCGCTTGATTACGGATTAACGGATCGAGACGAAGCTGTTCCATCGGGCCGGTCGCAATGACCGGTCCGAAAGTTTCGAGCTTTGAGGTGGTTGGCATGTTTTGTCTCAAACTGGACCTAGATGAAACCACTCTACCTGTGTGAGGTGGTCACAACAATCATTGTGAGGAACCGGTTCATGCCCCAGCAGCCTTCAGTAAACTACCCCGTTGATCCCATAAACAAGGTCAAACGTCGCCATGATCGCGGCTTTTACGATCAAGCCACGGTGCATCAACTGCTGGATTCCGCTGCGCTTGCTCATGTCTCCTACGTGATCGATGGGCAGCCCTTCTGCACTCCAACTCTCTTCTGGCGCGAGGAAACGCGTCTCTATTGGCATGGCAGCAGTGCGAGCAGGATGTTACGCAATCTTTCAAAAGGGGAGCCTGCATGCCTTACCGTCACACATTTCGACAGTATCGTCTTGGCGCGCTCGGGCTTCAACCATTCCGCCGATTACCGCGCGGTGATGGCTTTCGGAAAGGCTCGCCTGGTAACAGATGCGCTCGAAAAGGATCGCGCACTGACGATGATGGTGGACCGGTTCTTCCCAGAGAGGACTGCTGGCCTCCGAGCGACGACTAGACAAGAGACGAAGGCGACGGCGGTGATCGTAATGGAAATCGAAAAGGCTTCAGCCAAGATCCGTGCGAAAGGCGTTATTGATGACGAGGAGGATTATGCCCTGCCTGTCTATGCCGAACGCCTGCCAATCCGCACGGTGATTGGTGGCCCCGAGCCTTGTCCCCGCATTAGGCCTGGTGTTGAGCGCCCGACGACGCTTGGGTCATATCGTGAGGGGCGGCTTCTTGAAGAGGCTTTGCTAGAAGCCCACGGGCTCACCTACGGCTAAAGCCCCGCAAGGCCCCATCAGCTTGAGATGGACGTCGGTGACGTGGCACGCTCACTTGCAATGATGACGGCAGCGCAGGCGCAGGGACCGATCCTAAGCGTAGGAAGGGCGGCAAGACTTGTTGCTCGATGTTCGGCCGAGGCTCATCGGAACGAGGACATGGGTTACCGCAACATTGCGCAGCGTCTCATCGATGCGCAATAATTTGATCCTGATCGACTAAATCAAAGAAAACTTGTTGCCCGTCGCCATGATTTTCATGTGGTTATCAATAACTTGGAGTATGCTGAAACGTCAAGTTGGCCGGATTGGTTTATGGCAGAATGCAGCTTTGTATTCCTCGTGCCGATTACTATGCACCACCGTGATGATCTGATGGAAGCTGAGGGAACGTGACGCTACTGGAAGCGAGCCCCATCCTGCGGTGCCTGACGTAGATCACGAAGAATAGCATGCACCCGGCGCGATACTCCAGATAGATATAATAGCGATGCGCCAGCTGCGATCAGACAGTACTTCTTATGGTGTTGAACACCGGGGCAAGCAGATGGGAGCTGCTCGACCCATCGCTGTTGCCGTCGACCGAAATCAGCAAATGGATGAGCCCCGATCTTCCCTACATAAAAAGCAGGCCAACGATGTCGGCCTGCCTTGGGATTCACTGCCACCTGAATCGTCACGCGTTCAGATAACGTTCCGCCAGCCTTGCCCACATGGCCGCGCCGATCGTTAGGTTTTCATCGTTGAAATCGTATTTCGACGAATGCAGGATCGGTGAGCCCTTGCCGTTGCCCAGACGCAGGAAACTGCCGGGGCGGTGGTGGAGGAAATAGGCAAAATCTTCGCTGCCTGGAAGCGGCGGGCAGATGGACACGTTGTCGCTGCCGACCAGTTCCTGCGCTACTTCATTGGCGAAGGCGGTTTCCGCTTCGGAGTTGATGACGACCGGATAACCGTATTCATATTCGATGTCTGCCGTCGCGCCATGGCCTTCGGCCACGCTTGCAGTCAGCTTGCGAATGCGCTCCTCAATAAGCTCCGCCACGGCTGGGTCGAAATAGCGGACGCTCATCGAGATCTTTGCAGTGTTCGGGATGACGTTGGACGCTTCGCCCGCATGAATGGTGCTGACGGTCAGAACGGCTGTCTCGGTCGGATCGACATTGCGTGATACGACTGACTGCAGCGTCATGACGAGATTGCATGCGATCAGAACCGGGTCTATCGTCAGATGCGGACGCGATGCATGGCCACCCTTGCCGTTTATGGTGATCCTGACCGTGTTGCCGCCCGCCATGATCGCACCGGGCCGTGTCAACAGCGCCCCCGCCGGCATGCCCGGATGGTTGTGCAGGCCGAAGATGGCATCGATCGGAAAGCGCGCGAACAGCCCGTCGGCGATCATTTTCTGCGCACCGCTTTCCTTGCCTGCCTCTTCTGCCGGCTGGAAGATGAGTGTGACCGTGCCGTTGAAACGCCTGGTGCGGGCCAAATATTCGGCAGCCCCCAGAAGCATGGTCGTGTGGCCGTCATGGCCGCAGGCATGCATTTTGCCGGAAATCGTGCTTGCATATGAAGCGCCGGTTTCTTCCAGAATAGGAAGCGCATCCATGTCGGCGCGGATGCCGATGCTTTTCGTGCCGGTGCCGTTTTTCAGGGTGGCGACAACACCGTGGCCACCGACGTTACGACTCACTTCGTAACCCCAGCCTTCCAACTTGTCGGCCACGTAGCGTGCCGTCTGTGCCTCCTCGAAGGAGAGTTCAGGGTGAGCGTGCAGATGATGGCGGGTTGCCTTCAGTTCGGCTTCCATCGCGTCGAAATCGGCAACGCGGGCATATAGATTGTCTTTGGGCAGATTGTCTTGGGTGGGCATCGCTTATCCAGACTTTTCGAAATCAAACAAAAGACCCCGGCGTTTCGGCCGGGGCTAGGCGGGGAGGAGCTTCTAAAGGAAACGCGACAGGAAGGCCTGCGTGCGTGGATGCTGCGGGTTGCCGATCACCTCTTCCGGCTTGCCCTGCTCGACGATGACGCCACCATCCATGAAGACCACGCGGTCGGCAGCCTCCCTGGCGAAGCCGATCTCGTGGGTAACGGCGATCATGGTCAGGCCCTGTTTCGCCAAGTCCTTCATCGTCGCCAGTACTTCGCCGACGAGTTCCGGATCGAGTGCGGAGGTCGGCTCGTCGAACAGCATCAGTTTCGGCTTGATCGCCAAGGCACGGGCAATCGCCACACGCTGCTGCTGGCCACCGGAAAGCTGGCGCGGATAGTTATCCGCCTTTTCCAACAGGCCGACGCGCTGCAGCAGGCCTTTCGCCGTCTCGATGGCTTCCTTGCGGTTATGGCCATGAACGCCGACCGGAGCCTCGATGATGTTCTGCAGCACCGTCATGTGCGGGTAGAGGTTGAACTGCTGGAACACCATGCCGATCTTGCGGCGCTGCTTGGCGATACCATTGGCGGAAAGCTTTTCCAGTCGGTCATTCTTGACCCGGTAGCCTATCTGCTCGCCATCCACCTCGATAAAGCCCTTCTGGATGGCTTCGAGGTGGTTGATGCAGCGCAGAAAAGTCGACTTGCCCGAGCCGGACGGCCCAAGGATCACCACGACTTCTCCGGACATGACATTGAGATCGATCCCTTTCAGGACTTCCAGATGCTCGTAGGCCTTGTGAACGTTGCGGGCCTGAACGAGAGGCTTTGTATTAATGCCATCTGATTGAACAAATGCGGTCAATGGCTTGCCTCCTCGGTAACTGCGACCGGTTTTGGGGCGCCGGCATTACGACGGTCGCTACGGCCGTAATAAGCTTCGATATAGTTCTGACCGATATTGAGGATCGAGGTGATCAGCAGGTACCAGAGAACAGCCACCAGCAGCATCGGGATGATCTCGAAGGTGCGGTTGTAAATCGACTGTACGGAGTAGAGCAGGTCGGCCATAGCGATAACGCTGACGAGCGAGGTCGCCTTGATCATGCTGATCAGCTGGTTGCCGGTCGGCGGTACGATGGAGCGCATCGCCTGCGGAATAATGATCCGCCACAGGGCACGCGCCTTTGTCATGCCGAAGGCTTCCGCGGTTTCAGCTTGTCCACGATCGACCGAGATGAGGCCGCCACGGATGATTTCCGCCATATAGGCCGCTTCGTTGAGAGCAAGGCCGACAATCGCCGCCGTCATCGGGGTGATCACCGAATTGGTGTCCCAGCTGGCAAGCGTCGGACCGAAGGGAATGGCAATCGACAGGTTCGGAAACAGCGTCGACATGTTGTACCAGAAGATTAGCTGGACCAGCAGCGGCGTGCCGCGAAAGAACCAGATGAACAGAGAGGCAAAACCGCTCGCCAGCCGGTCGCTCGACATGCGCATGATGGCTATGACGAGACCGACGATAACGCCGAGTATCATGCCGACGACAGTCAAGCCGAGGCTGACATAAAGCCCCTGGATGACAGTCGGGTCGAAGAAATACTGGGCGACGACCGGCCAGCCGAAATTCTCGTTATTGGCGACAATCCAGCCGAAGTCGACGACGACGATGGCGATCACGAGCCAGAGAAGCAGGCGCCAGGTGCGGAACGGCGTGTGGGCGGTTGCCACATCGCGAAAGTCAGCAGCGCCCGAAGGCGCTGCATTGGTTGTGATATTGTTGCTCATTTCGGAAGCTGTCCGCCGAGGTTGATGCCGGGTTCCTTGATCATGTTGTTCTCAAGGCCCCACTTCTTCATGATCTTGGCATAGGTGCCGTCCGCCATCATCACCTTGAAGGCGTCGACGAAGATCGGGCCGAGCGGCGAACCCTTCGGCACGACGGCGCCCTGGAAGATATCGCTGAAGCCGTTGCTCTGGCCGACGCCGGTCAGTTCCAGCTGGCCGTTGGCCTGGGAGACGAAATAGGTGAGCGGTGCCTGAGACGAGAAGAACGCATCGGCACGCTTCGAGCGGACCGCGAGGATCGAGGCGGGCTGGTCGGTATAGGACTGCACTTCGACGGCGGCCTTGCCGTCGGCCACGCATTTGTCGGACTGGACCTTGATCACGCGTTCGGCCGAACCGCCGGCCATGACGGAGACGCGCTGGCCGCAGGAGGTATCGAGCGATGTGATGCCCTTCGGGTTGCCCTTCAGCGTGGCGAAGACGACGAATTCCTGAACCCAGTCGACGAAATCGTTGGCGGCTTCGCGATCCTTGTAGTCACCCACCGGGCTGAAGGCGAACTGGTAACGGCCCGAATTGACGCCGGCAAGCAGAGCCGGCAGACCACCGACGGTTGCGTGTTCGATCTTGACCCCGAGAAGCTGGCTGAGCGCGTCGGTCAGGTCGGCGCTGGCGCCCGTCATGACCGTGCCGGTGACGATTTCATAGGGAGGGAACGAACCGTTGTTGACGGAAATCATCTTGCCGGCGGACTTGATATCTTCCGGCAGGCGATCATGCAGTTCCTTGTTCACTTCCAGCTTGATGGAAGCATCCTGCGCCTTCGCAACGCCGGCAAAGGCAATGCCGGCGAGCGCCAGAGCGGTGAGTTTCTTATGCGACATGTTCATTCCCCTTTTTAGGTGACGTTTTTATCTGATGAAGTGACGTCTGTTGCAGTGTTACGGTTTCAGGTTATCGATAAACCGATACGGCTTCCGTCGGTGTCGTATGCAAAAAGCTCTTCAGGCGTCATGTGGCGTTTCATGATGCCCTGGGCATGCAGTTCGCCGGCGAAGTCATCAATCATCTTACGGTTGACGGCAAAGCCACTGGCGTCCCAGCCCTTTGGCAGATCGCGCGAGGTTTTCAGCACCTCGTCGAACATCCAAGGTGTGGTCTCGGCATATTTGCGGCGCTTCTCGGTCCACATTTTCTGCGACTCGTCGATCAGGCGACTGACTTCGGCGATCGCCCACGGGTTCTCGGCAACGATCCCGGCCTTGATGCCGATCAGGTGCATGCCCGGGACGTAACCGACATCATCGAAATAGCGCTGTTCCTCGTCGCGGAAATCCGACAGGACCTGGCGGAAGGGCGAGCCCGGCTCGAAATAGCCGTTCGGCATGAACGGGGTGAAGATCGCATCGAGACCACCGTCACGCAGAAGGTCCACCATCGGCTTCTCTCCGGGACATGCTTCGATAAGGCCAGGCTGGCCAAAGCCATCGAGGCGGTCGGTGATCGGATGCGCCTCGGTCAGGCGGCCAGCATACCACATGGCGTCCGTGACCTCGACACCTTCACGGCGAATGGCGGCGCGTGTCCAGGTATTGCCGCTGTCGCGCCAGCCAGTCACGCCAATGCGCTTGCCCTTGAGCTGGCCTAGTGTTGTGATATCGCTATCGGCCATGGTCATGATGCAGCGATGGCGGAAACCGCGCATGATGAAATTGGGTATGCCGACGACACTGTCATCGCCGTCATGGCGCAGCTGCGAGTAGCGGCTGAACGACATTTCGGCCGCATCGTGGTCGGGATCCTTGCCCACATGCGAGACCAGCGTACCGATGCGGTCGACCTCAAGGTCGAGCTTATCGGAGGAGACGTCACCGAGAACCAGCGGCGTCATGTAGTCCCAGTCACGCAGTGCAATTCTAAGGCGCAGTGTCATTCGAGCTACTCATGTCAGAAAATGCTGATGTACTGAGATTAAAATGTTCATTTTGAAATGATCAAATGTTATTACGTTATTGAACATTAAATCTGGTGATAAAATGAGCGACGCCTATAATTCGACTTGGTTTGCCGAAAAATTAAGCGACCGCACAATTCGCGGAATTGCCTTGGAAACCAGTGCGTTGATCCGTGCCGGCGCTCTGCCGGTTGGCGCGAAATTGCCTCCAATCCGTGACCTGGCATTTTCGCTCGGTGTCAGCCCGGCAACCATTTCCGAGGCCTGGAGCGACCTTCGCAGGCAAAAGATCATCACTGGCAGGGGGCGGAACGGTACTTGGGTGAGCGGCGATCGCTTCATCGCCAAGCCTGAACGGCTGGCGAGTTCGGGACATTACGGCGCCGGCGCTCTAGATCTCACCATGGCCGTGCCGGACCCCGCCTTGCTGCCGCCGCTCGAAAGGGCGCTTGCCTACGGTGCTTTAGCGCAAAACCTCAACAGCTATGAACGCAGCCGAATTCTGCCGGAACTGGAGGCCGAGGTCCGCAAGACCTGGCCGTATGAGGCGGAGGCATTTCTGGCGATGAATGGCGGCTATAACGCGGTCTACACTGCGATCCACGCATTGGTGACGCCCGGCGCGCCGGTGGCGATCGAGGAGCCGACCGCCATGCGTCTGCTCGATATTCTCGAACATCAGGGCGCCCGCATCATTCCGGTGAAATGCGACGAGCAAGGGCCGCTGCCATCATCATTGAACGAAGCTATGCTCTATAAGCCCGTCGTCTTCCTGTTCCAACCCAGATTGCATTCGGTTACCGGCAGGACGGTAACTCCGAAGCGGCTTGGCGAGCTTGCCGACGTCTTGCGCTACAGCGACGCGGTGATCATCGAGGATGATGGTATGGGAGACATCTCGTCCGCGGAACGTCATTCGCTTGGCCGGGAGTTTCCCGACAGGGTTATCCATGTCCTATCGCTGTCCAAAACGCTTGGGCCGGACCTGCGCCTGGCTGTGTTGTCGAGTACCAAGGCAATCGTCGAACAGGTGCAGTCCTATCGCAGTTTCAGTGCTGCCTGGACCAGTCGGGTTCTACAAGCCGCCGGCACATGGCTTTTGCGTCAGCCTGAAACCGCAGACTGCATCGCCGCGGCCAGGATCACCTATGACGAACGGCGAAACAGGCTTGCAGACGCTCTTCGTGAGCGTGGTCTGACGGTCCAAGTGGGGCACGGTCTGGCTCTATGGGTGCCCGTGGAATCGGAACCTTTCGCGATGGTGACGCTTGCTGCTCATAATATCGCGGTTAATTCGGGCAGCAAGTTTTGCGTGGGCAGTAGCGCGAACATTCGGGTGGCAACCTCGATGCTAAAAGAAGGGTTTGATGAGGTCGCCCATGCAATTGCTTTGGCGCGTAGTCCATAAAAGCGCGCTGACGGCGCCTCAACAAAGGGGGGTTAGGCCGACGTTGCCGAGGCCTATAGAGTTAGCGCCAGCTGTGGGACGTTCCCTCTTGCCAAAAAAAGGGTTGGGCCATCTATGGATTGAATAGCCAGTCTAACCCCTCGACTAGCGTCGTACTACCATATCAAACAGGGTACCCTGATTTTATCAGATCCGCCGAAAATATCAATGAAGACATTCAAATAAAGAGTTGTTTTTAAACGAAGATCTGAAATTAGTGCCTACCGCATCAACAAGAGCCTTAGCCTTCATAAAGAAGGCTAACAGCGAAGAACTGACCGCCTACTACTGCCCCGCTGGTGTCCCGACGATTGGGTTTAGAAACACAGAGACCGTCACTAAAGTCGATGGTCAGCGAAAGCAGACCATCACCAAAGCCGAAGCTGAACGCCTATTGCGCGACGATCTAGCTGGCTTCGGACGGGATGTTGCCACGCTCGTCAAAGTCCCGCTCACCGATGATTAAATCGCGGCGCTCGTATCCTTCGCTACAATCTAGGACGGGAGCGTTGGCATCGTCTCCGTTGCTACAGCGGATCAATATGAGGGCGCCTCTGAAAGACATTGGAGCCTGTTGGCTTCAATGGAACAAAGCCCGTGTTAATGGCGCCGTGACCCCGCCACGAGGGCTGACAATCCGCCGTCAGGCGGAATATGATCTGTTCAAGTCGGCGGTTCAGTGATCGGGGCTTTTCCGTCCACATAGCCGAAGCGGTCAGTCATCCAAGTCTGGACGACGTAAACCGACGCAAAGATCGCGATTGAGAATAAGGAATGTTGTTACGAGTGGGCGGCGATCTAAAAACTTCATGAAGATCGAACGTTGTCATTCTGGATCGGTTCCCCGTCCGCTTGGGGCGCATAGCCCAGCAGCCATATTTCCATTCGCTCCGGGTTCTGGTCGTGAACGAACGGACACCGTGTTGCCGTTTCCCCGCGTTCGCCAGCTTCTCTTCCAAGATGAAAGAGATGGATGCGTTCGATAGCGATTAGATCGTCAAAATCAACTGCAGCATAACCGTCATGCCATGCGCTGCGCTCAGTTCCGGCGTCACGATAAGGATTTGTCGCTTGCGGCATGCCGATTCGTCCGGCTCTGCGCCCTTCATCAAAGCACTTCGTGTAAATCACATCATCTTGCGACATTTGAGCGATCCGCGTTGAGGATGCAGCTTAACCGAATAAAGTGACTTTCGTTCCAGCCGATCGCATCGATTGTGCGGCTTAAATAGCTAAAACACTAGCTATTGAGGCCCGATTTATGGCTGTTGCCCAACTCGTTTTATCTATCATCAAATTCGAGGCCGCAGTCACGTCCTGCGACTTTCAAAGCCAGGAATTGGACGCAGGGCAGGGCTATACCTTCGCCTCTACATCTAAGAAGTATCTGATCATCACCGCATTGGTTGACATCTACGTCGCATTTTCGAGCGGTGCAGCCGCCCCGAATGCCGCCGTTACTCCGCGCATCTAGATCGCTGCCGGTCAATCGTTCCCGTTCTCCATTCGCTCAGCCGTGAAAGAAACGATCGTATCAGCCTGATGGGTGGACTTCGGTCTAGGTTTCGGCTTCTCGAACGTCGGTTTCTGAAGCCCGCTGGCGCTGCGTTAGAGCGACTTCGCCCGCTGTCTTACATCAAGGCACTCGGCAATGAATACAGTGGTGGTCAGGGTCTCGGTGCAGCTTCACCGGCTGTCGGCGGCACGGTCCACGGCGTGGCATATGAAGACATCACGGATGGCAGCTTCCAACTGTGGTTTCCGCACTATGGCGCATCGGCTGGTTACGGCGAATGCTCTACAGGCGGAACCGCCACGATCGATGCGACCGGTGTCCAGAGGATCACAGTTCTTCAAACCAAAGCCGGTGCAAACGTCGCTTCAGCTAGCGCTTTCCCGAATGCGACCAGTGACAAGAAGGCGCGAACGGTGCAAACTTCAACGTCGCGTCCAAGATCACTGGTGCGACGGCGGTCAATGCTGGTGTGATGCTTGCGACTGGCGCTATCTATCTGAACAAAAGCCGGTTGGAGCTTGGGTGCTGGCACCGCACGTACAGCGCAAGGCGTTTATTCTCCGGAACATAAGCTAAAAGCAGCGGAAATCCGTGAGCTGTCCACTGATCCAAGCCATCAAATCCTGATTACTTCATCGATCTCCCTTGCGAGCATGGCAAAAGAATACTCGGTCAGCATCGCACGCGGAACAGAGACAAGGAATGCGTCGTTGAGATTAGCAAGAATGGCGGCAACTATGCTTCCATGAAATACGGCATCAACCTTGCGACAGGCGCTGTGCCCGCACAACCGGCGATGATGGCACTGCACAGGTTCATCAAAGCATGACGGTGACACAAGATGCTGGTGGATTTTGGCGCATGGTGGTCCGGATCGCTTATGACGCGACGATGCCAGCTGATCCGTTCCTGTTCGTTAGAATGTCTAACGATACAGCCGGAACGACCACCTACACCGGTGGCAACACTTCCACCCTGAAGATTTGGGGCTACGACGTCCGCTAAAACGCGGTTCCGAAGACGTAGACGTATGCCTCCACGAGCACCAAATAAGCATACATTACAAAGTTGTAGATCGTCAGGCGCATCGTATGGCTCCGTTAAGCTGACCTAGCATAGAGCCTCCGGTGACGGGCGATATATGATCTTCGGATCGTGGGTGAGCAGCAACCAATTCTCAGAATGCTTTACGACTTCGGGTTTACCACCTCTGAAGCGGGCGCATCGTTGATCTCACCGGGCGTCTGGAAAAATGTGTAATAGCCCGCAAGCATGAGGCCCAACACAAAGATTGCAGCGACGAAAATGTACATGCGCGAACGTGCTTGGCTTCCAGTGCTCATCGTTGATCCTTGCTGTTTTTGACGACGCAAAAACGGACGACGCCCATATTAGTTGCCTAGCTTAGCCCGCAGATTTCATAAATACCAACACGCCACAGAGACAGGCGAGACTAGCCGCCTGTCAGCCAACCTTTTCCCTACAAAATCATATTTTCAGAAGATTTTTTCAAAGGCCCAAAATCCTTTCGCTCCACCCATCTGATCTGAAACCCCGCCAGCCGAGGGCAAGCTAGTTCGCGATGCAAACGCCCTCGAATGGCTGAACAAAGGTGAATTCCTAGCTGACGAAGCCAAACGCTCATTCGAGCGGAACAAGACTATCGCGTGCCGGGACGCATTCTGGCTGCATTTACGGCATTGGAGAGGGGTATAGCTGCGAGGAACGCTGATGCCACCGAACTGAAGCGGACCACAGCTAACACCGCCGCGATTTCCACCGTCTTCACGGACGCTGTTAAGGCTGAAGAAGCTGAACAGATCGATGATGCCGAAGTCCGCACCGAAGCTCTGAAGACGCTGCACGGCTTGATGACAGATGAGTATGTGCCTCACGCCATTCTCGCCGATATCGCGAATACATCATCGAGAGCCGTCTCGGCTGATCATCGAGCCACAGCCTGAAACGAGAAAGCCCGCGCGCGTTATGGCGGGCTTTCGTTTATTCGAATACAGCGCCGATTAGGCGGCAGCTTCGCCGACGATGATGATGCGGGACAGAACGCGGTCATAGCCGACGATTTCACGGGCGACGCGGAGGGCGCGGGCCTGATCGCTGGATGAGTGAACAACGCCTTCGAGCACGATGTAATCGCCTGTCACTTCGACCGATAAATCTCTGCCGTCAAAATTGGCGAGATAGCTGAGTTCGGTTTCGATCGCCGTCTTCTCCATGGAGATGCCGTGATCGCGGGCGAATTCGAAAGTGGCGGAAGGCTGAAGGGTCGAAAGAAACATTTTGTTGTCCTCGAACATGAATGCACGATGAACAAACCGTTGTGCGACGTTTATGTTCCTGTCGCGATGAGACTATTTTCTTGTCGCATCCTGAGTGCGTCGATCGATGCGGCGAAAGTGTCGTTGGCACGCGCCTCTAGCACAGCCGCATCGCCGGTATCGAACTCCAGGTCCAGCGCATCGATCGTGTGCCACGCTTCGACATGCTCCATTCTGGCGGCACCAATCCGGCTGGTGAGCTTTTGATTTGACGCAGCAAGAACCTGCGCATCGGCAATCAAGGTGGCGATCGTGCGTTCGTTCTGTTCGACACCGTTTGTCAAACGACATTGCGTTGACTGAGGTTGTTGATCTCAGCCGATGAGACGCGGTGAGAGATGTACCAGCCGCTACCAAGGACGACGACAGCGATGATAAGGGCTATGATTGCGTACAGGTGGAATTGGGCGAACATGCCTATGTGGCGGCAATGTCATTCATCGCTCACGCGCATTGAGTCCCACATGACCTCCTTCAAGGACGTTTCACTGATAGAAGCGACGAGACCGGATTTTTGTGACATTGCGTGATTGCGAACCGCTAAGCAATGCTCTTCCATCGGCGGTCCACCGCCCTTGACAGGATCGACGTGCAGACTGGACTTTTTCACATCGAGATAAAAGAAGAGGCAGATTAGGGCGAGGGGTGAGAATACGCCCGCAACGAAGTCGCCCACTTCGGTCAGATCGCCTGTTGTGAGGAACGACCATTTCTTCCGCTTCCGCGTGTGGCCCCTCAAAGGCGGCAGGATCTTCGTGAACCAGAGAACGTCTTTTTGCCGATTTAGGCCCGGTTGGTGTGCCGGTCTCGGATTATGTAAACGAACCCGACGTAATCGCCGATATCGGGCGCTGGTGAACGGCTCACCTTGGTAGGTCCACAATATGCGTCTTCTCCAAACGCATATTTTATCCCGCCCCATTATTCACGTTGATAAGTAAGCCTTAATGTATGCTCTTCGAATATTCGCGGTAAGCGCCGCCAATCTCCACTCCGATGCAAGCCTTTGGTACGATATCGTACCGCAACGCCGGGGGCGTCCGCGCGTTATCAACGCCAACGCGGGAGTGGTAAGTTGTCAAAGCATATTGATAAAGCTGATTTGAAAATAGAAGGCGCTCAAGAGGTGATGACGATCACTGATTTTGCGCTAAAATATAAACTGACGAGCGATGAGCAATTGCGTCTGACCAAGCTATTCGGGATGTTCGCTACAAAGCAAGAGCTTCTGATGAACGCCCGCATCAAGTCCCGAATTCGTCACTGACAGAGATGGAGGTCGATTGGCTTCAGCATGGCTTTGAGTTCTTCAGAGCCGCGAAAACCGGCAAGCCAAAGATTCACCAGATCGCACGCCAATTCGTCCAAGCTCCCATCAGGAGCCACGATGCCGCGATCCAAGCGCACATCTTCGAGTACCGTCCTGAGCAGATCAAGATCGGCTGTTTCTAGCGCTTCAAAAGCCGTGGAGTACATGCAATTGCCCCGTTTTCCATAATTTACCAGAGACGAACCGTAAGCGGAAAGATGCGAGAAGTTGCAATAGCTTACAAGTGATTGTCCTCATCGATGTTGACTCCATCGCATAATGAGAACATACCAGGAACATAATCCTATTTGGAGGCTGTTATGTCCGCTGTTCACCGCGTCGAAGAAGTTGAGATCGATCAGGCTCAGGCAGTTTTGGATGCCTTCGGTGGCAATGCGCTGGCGGCTCTGCGATCGGTCATCGCCGATGCTGAATTCTTGTGTGAGCAGCTTGAAACGGCAAGCCTGTATCTCAGCCATGGTGCTGCTCGTGGCTGGACGCCATCGTTTCAACGAGAAGGATAATGGAAACGATCGAAGCTGTCCTCGAACAGTTGCGGGTGCTCGATGCGAACAGAGTGACGCTTGTCAGGCCGTTGTGACGGACAGGACGCAAACGCTCAGCACACCAACAACAACGAACACAACTGACATGACTGCCAAGATCAAACTGCGATATCTCGTAACAGGCTTTTGCGGTTGTTGGGCTTTGGTCGGCTGGCCGCCAGCGAGATAGGCATAAGGTCTCCTTGGTATTGGGAAACCGAGCGGAACTCAGCTTTGTACCGGATACGTGGATCTTTGCTTTGTAGGTCCGCCATATAGGGTCTTTTTAGCGATGCCAGCTGCCGTCAGTCGATATTTCGAGGTGGCAGAGAATTCGCCATCAGCTTCGACCAGACCTTCGTTCGCAGCTTGGATCGCTGTCTTTAACCCGACACCATCGGGCAAGCTTTTGAATGCGCGTGGACCAAGAGCCATGATTAGAGTGCGTAGTCTGCTGTATGCCATGCGGGTTCGCTGTTTTCTTGTATTCTGGTTGCCGCAACCCGACCGGACTATGCCGGTGAGGGGAGCAGTACACGGACAGCCGACGTCCATGCGAAGGCATCGGCTGTCCGCGAAACCACGACTTTTTGCGATTTGTTCCGAGCAAATTTTGATAAATGAAAACCCCGCCGCGATGTCGGGGAGGAAGGGTGCAGCGGGGTCTAGTTTGAGCCGCTGGGCGAAGGGGGAAGCCAGAGCGTGCAGCAACAGCGGCGATTGCGTCGATTGGTTCCCTCAACGCAAAAAGGTCCGTAAGCTAAGGCCGCCGAACACTATGTATGCAGGAGACGCATACGTGAATAGCCCCGAGTTTCGTAGATACCCTCGGGTTAGATTTACTGCCACTCCCCGAACTCGACGGGCGAGGCATTCCGTTTCTGACGTGCTGGCGTTTCGGGTTGTAGAACATTTCGAGGCTAGGGGCTATTCAGTTCGTGCATCTCGGGATTGAGCAAAAAAGCGTGTATCACGCGCTCTCGCGGATCATCAATCTGCCTTGAAATAGCTTGTCGAAATCGCGGTTTTCCTCACTGCCGAGAACTTTTACGAGATATTCGGCCATATCGGTCAACGGTTGGCGGTATGTCGTGAGGCGATAATTGGCGCCCTCCGCCTGCGGCACGTCGTCGAACCCGGTAATTGCTATGTCCTGAGGAATACGCAAGCCTAGCCTATGGCGGATTACATCTGTGGCGCCGATAGCGAGTGCATCGTTCTCGCAAACGAGGATATCCGGCAGCGTCGCCTTGTTGCGACCGGCCAGCGCATTTTCGACTATGCCTCCCGCAAGCGCTGGATCGTAGGCCGTCACGGAAATGGTTTCCGGTTCGTTGCCAAAATGCAGGCGCCAGTAGTCGACAAAAGTCTCCTTGCGCAGCAGATGCGCGGAAGATGTTCGCGGGCCCGCGAGAAAAAGCGGGCTGCGGAAACCACGCGCATGCACATAGTTGGCGATTTCCTTCATGGCATGAACATCATCGACCGCAATCGAGATCGTATTTGGATTGCGCGACGTGCGAGCAAAAATTATCAGCTTGCGAAAACGCCGCGCATGCAGCGCCGTATCCAGAACCTCGTCGTCGAACTGGATACCGATCAGAATCACGGCATCGACCCTTCGCTGGCTTGCGTTGAGAAGGGCATGGCCTGCATCTGCGCGATCCAGCGTGTTGACAAGAAGTATGTCCCAGCCTTCGCGCCGCAGGATGCGCGTCAGTCGTTCCATCATCACGAGTTTATGCGGATTGGCGAAATCATCGATCAGCAGAGCCACCAGATTGGAACGATCTGAAGCCAAGCTGGAGGCTCGCAGATCCGGAACATAGCCGAGCCTTTCAGCAGCGATCCGCACCTTCTCGAGGCTCTTGGGCGAGATCGACGCGTCCTTGCGAAAGGCGCGGTTGACCGTCCAGCGAGAAACGCCGGCTTCGGCCGCCACATCGTCGGCAGTGATGTTTCCCGCAAATGCAGGGTTCTTTCCGTCGGCCATAGCTCTCTCCCGAATCCACTGTGGGTCGGTTCATCCCATACATAGCGTTTTTATTGAGCCCTCGGGAAATAAATTTGCCCCCGCGTGCAAATTGCTATTGCTCGCGCGAGCAAAAATTGCAATGGTCAAATCCAGGGCAGTCGGGAGACGCCTTTCGGGAGGATGAGAGTGCTGAAAATCGGATTGCTCGGCGCGGGCCGCATCGGTCGCGTGCATGCCATAAACATTGTCGGTAACGGCCGCAGCCAGCTAGCTGCCGTGTCGGATGTAAACGAGGTCGCGGCGCGTTCGCTGGCGGATGCCTATGGCGCAAAGGCCACCAGTTCTGAGGCGATCCTGTCGGATGCCTCGATCGATGCGGTGCTGATCGCCACCTCGACGGATACCCATTCGGACATGATCGAAAAGGCGACCGCCGCCGGAAAGGCCGTGCTGTGCGAAAAGCCTGTCGACCTTTCGCTGGAACGGGCGCAGCGTTGCCTCGATGCGGTGATCAAGACCAATGTTCCTGTCATGATCGGCTTCAATCGTCGTTTCGATCCGAATTTTTCCGCGATCAAGGCGTCCATTGCATCAGGCGAGATCGGCAAGCCTGAACTACTGTCAATCACGTCCTTCGATCCAGCCCCGCCGCCAGTGGCCTATGTCAAAGTGTCGGGGGGTCTGTTCCGCGACATGATGATCCATGATTTCGACATGGCGAATTTCTTGATGGGCGATCTGCCGAAGACGGTGCACGCCGCCGGCACCTCGATCGTCGATCCCGAGATCGGCAAGGCTGGTGATGTGGATACTGCCGTGGTGACGCTCACCTATGCCGATGGCCGCATTGCCGTAATCAAGAACAGCCGACGTGCAGTTTACGGATATGATCAGCGGGTAGAGGTCCTCGGCTCCGAAGGGCTGCTCTCTGCCGGGAACGTGCTTGAAAATACGGTCTCGAAGGCAACGAAGCAGGGCGTGATCAGCGCCAAACCGGAATTCTTTTTCCTTGAACGGTATATGCGCGCCTACGCGGCAGAATGGGATGCGTTTGTCGCTGCCATTCTCGATGGGGCTGCCATTCCCGTGTCGCTCAAGGATGGTGTTGCCGCGCTGGCGCTGGCCGAGGCCGCGACCGCATCGGCAAAATCCGGCCAGACGGTTTCGCTGGCCTGATTGGTCACATACGCCGGTCTATGCCGGCGCGAAAAAGGATTGCTGCGGAGCAGGGGAGTGTGCCGCGGACTTTCGGTGCCGGTCCCGCATGACCGGATGACGGACGCCTGGGAGTGGCGTTCCGGTATTCAACTGGGAGGAAGTCATGAAGAAATTGCTTGCAGCCGCAGCGACGATTGCGCTCGTTGCCGCCGCCACCCCGGTGCTCGCCACCGATATCATCGTCGTCGCGCACGGCCAGGCCAACGACCCATTCTGGTCGGTGGTCAAGAACGGCGCCGAAAAGGCCGCCAAGGATACCGGCGTCAATGTCGAGTTCCGCTCGCCGGAAACTTTTGACATGGTGGCCATGGGCCAACTGATCGACGCCGCCGTCAATCAGGATCCCGATGGCCTGGTGGTTTCGATACCGGATGGCGACGCGCTTGGTCCGGCGATCAAGCGCGCCGTCGATGCCGGCATTCCGGTCATCTCGATGAATTCCGGCTCCGATGTTGCCCACAAGCTGGGCGCCAAACTGCACGTCGGCCAGTCGGAATTCGATGCCGGCAAGGTTGCCGGAGGCAGGCTTGCGGAGATGGGCGGCAAGAAAGCTATCTGCGTCAACCAGGAGGTCGGCAACGTCTCACTCGACCAGCGTTGCGCCGGTTTCGCCGAAGGTTTCGGCAAGGAAGTAAAGGTACTGCCGACCACCAATGACCCGACCGAGGTCGAATCCAAGGTGCGCGCGGCGCTGGAATCCGACAAGGATCTCGATGTCATTCTGTCGCTCAATGCCTCTCTGGTGGGTGAACCTGCCGTCAAGGCGGCCCAGGCACTCGGTCGCGACAAGGTGTTAATCTCTACCTTCGATATGTCTGCCGGTTTCCTCAAGGATATCGCGGACGGCAAGGCAGCATTTTCGATCGACCAGCAGCAGTATCTGCAGGGCTACCTGCCAGTCTCCTTCCTGGCGCTGCATGCGCAATACGGGCTGATGCCCGGTGGTGACGTCGCTTCCGGTCCGAACCTCGTGACCAAGGAAACCGCAGCGCAGGTCATCGACCTGTCCTCCAAAGGCATCCGCTAAGCAAATCCTCCTCCGGGCCGCCGCAGCTTTCGCCGCGGCCCGGCCATCGCCTCCAGGAGACAGACCCATGTCGACAGACACGCTGGCGCATAGTGACGAGCGCATCAAATCCGAGCCTCTTCTCGCCAAACTCATGAAACGGCCGGAACTTGGCGCAATCGGGGGCGTGGTCCTCGTGACAATCTTCTTCATGATCACTGCCGACAGGACGATGTTTACCCTGTCGGGCGTGATGAATTTCATGACGCCTGCCGCCCAGCTCGGCATTCTCGGCATCGCGGCGGCGCTGCTCATGATCGGTGGTGAATTCGACCTGTCGATCGGCTCCATGGTAGCATTTGCCGGTATGGTCTTTGGCGTTTTCACCGTCAATGTCGGCATGCCGCTTATCATTGCCATCCCGCTGACGCTCGCTCTGGCCGCCGCACTCGGGGCCACCAACGGCATGATCGTGCTGCGCACCGGCCTGCCGTCCTTCATCGTCACTTTGGCCGGCCTTTTCGTGCTACGTGGGGCAGCGCTCGTTGGCCTCAAACTTTTCACAGGCGGTTCGACCCAGCTGCGCGGCATTCGCGAAGCCGTGGAAGGCGATTTTTTGGCGCCGATTTTCTCCGGTGATGCCTTTGGTTTCATTATGCGCTGGCTGGTGGAAGCGGGCATCGTCGACAGCTTCAAGTCGGGCGTGCCGAAAGTGCCGGGCATTCCGGTCGAGATCATCTGGTTCGTCGCCTTTTCCGCGATCGCAACCTACATCCTCCTGCGCACGCCCATCGGCAATTGGATCTTTGCAACCGGTGGCGATGCGCTCGCGGCTAAAAATTCCGGCGTGCCTGTCCGTCGTGTGAAGATCTCGCTGTTCATGCTGACCGCCATGGCCGCCGCACTCGTCGCCATCATCACCGTCATAGATGCCGGTTCCACCGATGCTCGCCGCGGCTTCATGAAGGAGTTCGAGGCGATTATCGCGGCCGTTATCGGCGGCTGCCTGCTGACCGGCGGGTACGGCTCAGCCATCGGTGCATTCTTCGGCGCCATTATTTTTGGCATGGTCACGATCGGCCTGACCTACACCAAGTTCGACCAGGACTGGTTCCAGGTTTTCCTCGGCGCGATGCTTTTGCTCGCCGTCATCTTCAACAACGTCATCCGTCGACGTGTGACCGGGGAGCGTTAAAAATGTCCGCACCGATCATCCATATGGAAAACATCAAGAAGCACTATGGCAATGTCATTGCACTCAACGGTGTCACCTTTGACGTGCGTGCCGGCGAGTGCCACTGTCTTCTGGGCGATAACGGCGCCGGCAAATCCACCTTCATCAAGACCATGTCGGGCGTGCACAAGCCGACGGAGGGAACCATCACCTTCGAAGGAAAACCGCTTTCCTTCGGCAGCCCGCGCGATGCAATGGAAGCAGGTATCGCCACTGTGTTTCAGGATCTCGCCATGATCCCGCTGATGTCGGTGACGCGCAATTTCTTCATGGGGCGCGAACCGACCAAGGGCAGGGGCATCTTCAAGCGGTTCGATATCGATACCGCCAACGAGATCACCATGGCGGAGATGCGCAAGATGGGCATCAACCTGCGTGGTCCAGACCAGGCTGTCGGCACGCTTTCGGGCGGCGAACGGCAGACTGTTGCAATTGCCCGCGCTGTCTATTTCGGGGCAAAAGTGCTCATCCTCGACGAGCCGACCTCGGCGCTCGGCGTGCGCCAGACTGCCAACGTTCTTGCCACGATCAACCGCGTGCGTGAGCAGGGTATCGGCGTCGTCTTCATCTCCCACAATGTCCGTCACGCGATGGCGGTCGGTGACCGGTTTACGGTTCTGAACCGTGGCCAGACACTCGGCACCGCCACGCGGGGCGAGATCAACCCCGCCCAGCTTCAGGACATGATGGCAGGCGGACAGGAAATGGCCGAGCTGGAAGGCTCGCTCGGCGGAACGATCTGAGGCGTTTTTAATGGTACAGACTGCAACTCTGCCGGATCGTCCGCTTGGCATCGCCTTGATCGGCACCGGCTTCATGGGCAAATGCCACGCAATGGCCTGGCGCAATGTCGCCGCCGTTTTCGGCGGTGCGCATCACCGGCTCGAAATCCTCTCCGACGCCACAACGGAAAGCGCCCAAAAGTTCGCGGACCAGTTCGGTTTTGCCCGCGCCACCGCTCATTGGGAGGAAGCTGTCACCGATCCGAAGGTGGACGTGGTGTCGATCACCGCCCCCAACGGCATGCACCGCCCGATGGCCGAGGCAGCATTGAAAGCCGCAAAACATGTCTGGCTGGAAAAGCCGATGGCACTGACGCTTGCCGATGCGCAAGCGATGGCGGCGACCGCCGCAGCCTATCCGGGCCAGGCCACCATGCTCGGCTACAACTATTTGAGAAGTCCCGCATTCCAGGCGGCGTGCAGGTGGATCGCCGAGGGTGCGATCGGCAGCCCGCTTGCCTTCCGCGGGGTCTATGACGAGGATTATTCCGCCGACCCGCACCTCCCGTGGTCGTGGCGGATGACTCACGAAGGCGGTGGTCTTGGCGCGCTCGGCGACCTCGGATGCCACCTCGTGAGCCATATGCTGGCGCTGATGGGCCCGGTGACCGAACTGGTCGCCCAGACCCAGGTCGCCGTTCCCACGCGTCCGTCGCCGGACGGGCCGAAGCCGGTCGAAAACGAGGACAGCGCGCTCGCGATGCTGCGCTTCGCCTCCGGCGCGCATGGCTCGTTCGCTACCTCGCGCGTCGCTCGCGGCCGCAAATGCCGGCTGCAATGGGAAGTGCACGGCGGCGAAGGCACACTCGTGTTCGATCAGGAGAACATGAACGAGCTCTGGGTGCACAAGGCAGGCGAAGCAGGTTTCGTGCGCCACCTGACCGGACCTGACCAGCCGGACTTTGCCGCCTTCTGCCCGGCGCCGGGCCACAACTTCGGCTTCAACGAACAGAAGGTCATCGAGGCGCGCGACCTGCTCGGCGCCATCGCCGGCGGGGCGAATGCCGGACCTGATTTCGCCCACGGCCTGGAGATCGAACGGATCATCCACGCCATGGCGGCCTCCAACGGTAGCGTTGTCCGTATCGAAAGGTAAAAGCCGTGACGAAGAAATTCGATGTTATCACGATCGGCCGCGCCGGCGTCGATCTTTATGGCGCGCAGATCGGCGGGCGGTTGGAGGATATGGGCTCGTTCGAGAAATATATCGGCGGCTCACCCACCAACATCGCCTGTGGGAGCGCTCGGCTCGGATTGAAGACGGCCTTGATCAGCCGGGTCGGAAACGAGCACATGGGGCGTTTCATTCTCGAACAGCTGAAGCGCGAGGGGGTCTCGACCGAAGGCGTGAAGACCGATCCCGACCGGCTGACGGCGCTCGTCATCCTCGGCATTCGCGACGACACGCAGTTTCCGCTAATCTTCTACCGGGAAAACTGCGCCGACATGGCGCTTTGCGACGACGATATCGACGAGGATTTCATTGCCTCAGCGCGTTCCGTCGTCGTCACCGGCACGCATCTGAGCAACAGCCGTACGGAAGCCGCCGTGATCAAGGCGCTCACGCTGGCGCGCAAGCACGGATTGCGCACCGCGCTCGATATCGATTACCGCCCCAATCTGTGGGGTGTTGCGGGTCACGGCGATGGGGAAAGCCGGTTCGTCGAAAGCGCCAAGGTGACGGCCAAGCTGCAGAGGACGCTCAATCTGTTCGACCTGATCGTGGGCACGGAAGAGGAATTCCATATTGCCGGCGGTTCGACCGATACGGTCAAAGCGCTTCGGGCGGTGCGGGCCGTCAGCGCTGCGACCCTGGTCTGCAAGCGCGGCCCGCTCGGGGCGGTCTCCTTCGAACACGCCGTTCCCGCAAGTCTCGACGAAGGGCAGAGCGGGGAGGGGTTCCCGATCGAGGTCTTCAATGTTCTGGGCGCCGGTGACGGCTTCTTCTCGGGGCTATTGCGCGGTTGGATGACGGGTGAGGACTGGCCGACATCGCTCAAATTCGCTAATGCCTGCGGTGCGTTTGCGGTTAGCCGCCATGGCTGCACGCCCGCCTATCCTAGCCTCGAGGAACTGCATTTCTTTCTCAAGCGCGGTGTCCTGCGACCTGATCTGCGCAATGATCCCGAGCTCGAACAGCTGCACTGGTCGACCACGCGGCAGAGGCGCGTCGATGGCGACTGGTCGACCATGCGGGTATTCGCCTTCGACCACCGCGTGCAGTTGGAGCAGATGCCCGGTTATACGCTGCAGAAGGGAGCGGCATTCAAGGAATTGTGCTTGCAGGCCGCGCTTCGCGTGCAGGCGGGCAAACCCGGTTACGGCATTCTCTGCGACAGCCGTATCGGCCGTTCGGCGCTGCATCGCGCTTCAGGGTCGGGCCTGTGGATCGGACGTCCCGCTGAGTGGCCGGGTTCGCGGCCACTGACGCTGGAGCCCGAGCTTGGCACGGATTGCGGCACGCTATCGGAATGGGCGCGTGAGGATGTAGTCAAGGTTCTGTGCTTCTGCCATCCGGATGACGATGCAGAAACACGCGCGGCACAGGAACAGACGGTCAAGCGGCTGTTCGAGGCGGCGCGGCGCAACCGGCTGGAGTTCCTGCTGGAAATCATTCCCTCAAAGGTGGGGGCGACCGACGATCATGCGGTCGCAACGCTGATCCGTCAGTTCTATGCAGCCGGCATCTATCCCGACTGGTGGAAACTGGAGCCGATGAAGACTGCGGCCGGCTGGAAAAATGCGATTGCCGCCATCGAGGCGCATGACCGGTTCACGCGCGGCATCGTCGTGCTGGGGCTTGATGCGCCGGAAGCCGAACTTTCAGCGAGTTTCGAGGTCGCGGCAAGGTTCGATCTGGTCAAGGGATTTGCCGTCGGCCGCACGATTTTTGGCGATGCCGCACGGCGTTGGCTGGCGGATGAGATCAGGGATGCGCAAGCGGTGGAGGACATGGCCGGACGTTACGAGCGTCTCTGCCAGATCTGGGACGCGGCGCGGCAAAAGGCAGGGGAGAAGGCGGCATGAGCACGCTCAGACTGACGGCGGCGCAGGCCATGGTGAAATGGCTGGCCGCACAGATGACCGAAGAGGGAGAACGTTTCGTCGACGGGATCTGGGCGATCTTCGGCCATGGCAATGTCGCCGGGCTCGGCGAAGCGCTGCAGAAGGCCGGTAACGGGTTGCCGACATGGCGCGGCCAGAACGAACAGACGATGGCGCATGCCGCGATCGCCTATGCAAAGGCGAAGAAACGCCAGCGCGTCCAGGCCGTCACCTCGTCGATCGGTCCGGGCGCCACCAACATGGTGACCGCGGCAGCGCTGGCGCATGTCAACCGGTTGCCGGTGTTGTTGATCCCGGGTGACGTTTTCGCCAATCGCCGACCTGATCCGGTTTTGCAGCAGGTCGAGGATTTCGACGACGGTACGGTATCGGCCAATGACTGCTTCCGCCCGGTCAGCCGCTATTTCGATCGCATAACCCGGCCGGAACAGCTACTGACCGCTCTGCCGCGGGCGCTGCGGGTGATGACCGATCCGGCCAATTGCGGGCCGGTGACGCTCTCCTTCTGCCAGGATGTGCAGGCGGAAGCTTATGACTGGCCAGAAGCCTTTTTCGAGCCGAAGGTCTGGCGGATCCGCCGGCCGGAAGCCGACGCCCATGACCTCGAAGCCGTAGCTGAGCTTATTCGCGCGGCAAAAAATCCGGTGATTGTCGCCGGAGGCGGGGTGATCTATAGCGGTGCGGAAGAGGATCTCGCCGACTTTGCCACGCGCCATGCCATTCCGGTGATCGAAACCCAGGCCGGCAAGTCGGCGCTTGCCCAAAAACATCCGATGAACTTTGGCGCAGCCGGTGTCGATGGTTCGGCTGCCGCCAACGCGCTTGCCCGCAAGGCGGATCTGGTCATCGGTGTCGGTACGCGCTTCCAGGACTTTACCACCGGCTCCTGGTCGCTGTTCGAAGCGGACGGCCGCAAGCTCGTCTCCATCAACGTGCAGGCCTATGATGCCGACAAGCACGGCGCGATCGGCCTTGTTGCCGACGCGAAAGTGGCGCTGGCGGCGCTTTCCGGAAAACTCGGCACCCACCGTGCGCCCGAACCGGATGCCGCCTTGCGGAGTGCCTGGCTTGCCGCCGTCGACGGTCATTGCGCAGTGCTCGCCGGGGCCGGTTTGCCCAACGATGCGCAGGTCATCGGCGCGGTACAACGGGCAACGGATGAGAGGGCGATTGCCATGTGTGCAGCCGGCACCATGCCGGGGGCGCTGAAGCTTCTGTGGCAGCCGAGCCAGGGTGGCTATCACATGGAATATGGCTATTCCTGCATGGGCTACGAGATTGCCGGCGCCATAGGGCTGAAGCTGGCGCGGCCGGAGCGCGAGGTGATCTGCTTCGTCGGCGACGGATCCTATATGATGGCCAATTCGGAACTGGCGACTGCCGTCATGCGCAAGGTGCCGTTCACCATCGTTTTGACCGATAACCGCGGATATGGCTGCATCAACCGGCTGCAGCGCGGCACTGGCGGCGAGGCTTTCAACAATCTCTACAAGGACTGCAATATCGAGCAGCAGCCCGAGATCGATTTTGTCGCCCATGCGGGTTCCATGGGGGCCTTTGCCGTGAAGGCAAAGGATATTGCCGATCTGGAGGTCCAGATCGCCGCGGCCCGGGATCGCGACATTCCGACCGTCATCGTCATCGACACCGATCCGACCGACGGTCCGGGCTTCGGTGATGCCGGCCACTGGTGGGATGTCGCCGTGCCGGAAGTTGGAACCACCGAAAAACTCAAACAGGCCTATGCGCGCTATCTGACAAGCGCCGCCAAGCAGAACACCGTGAATTGAGGGAAGAGAAATGATCCGCTTTGGCACCAATCCCATCGCCTGGGCAAACGACGACGACCAGAGCCTCGGCGCCAACATTCCGACTGAACAGATCCTTCGCGAGGCGAGCCAGATCGGCTTCGACGGTATCGAGAACGGCCATCGCTGGCCGGACGATCCGCAGGCGCTCAAGGAGCTGCTCGGTTCTTACGGCCTCGCCTTCGTTTCGGGCTGGTACTCGCTGAACCTTCTTGTGCAATCCGTCGAGGAAGAGAAGAAGGCGATTCAGCCGCATCTCGATAAGCTCAAGCACAATGGCTGCAGGGTGTGCATCGTCTGCGAGACCTCCAACAGTGTGCAGGGCCTGCAGGCGCCGCTGTCGCAGAGCCCGGTGCTCTCGGATCAGGAGATGAAGGCCTTCGGCGGCAAGGTCGAGGAGATTGCTGCGTTCACGGCAAGCCAGGGCATCAAGCTCGTCTATCACCACCATATGGGAACCGTGGTCGAGACACCGGAAGAGATCGACGCCTTCATGGCGGTGACAGGTCCCGAAACACGGCTGCTCTTCGATGCCGGTCATTGCTATTTTGGCGGTAACGGCCGCAATCCGTCGCCGGTCCTGTCTCGTTACGTCGACCGGGTCAGTCATTTCCATGCCAAGAACGTGCGGCCGACAGTGATGCGGCAGGTGCGCGAGGAGGGGTTGTCCTTCATGGATGGCGTTCGGGCCGGCGTGTTTACCGTGCCGGGAGACGAGGAAGGCGGGGTCGAGTTCGAGCCTCTGCTGCAGATCCTGAAAGATGCCGGCTACGATGGCTGGATCGTCATCGAGGCCGAGCAGGATCCCGATATACGCAACCCCTTCGAGTATCAATCGCTCGGCCTGAAGACGCTGAAGGCTGCTGCTGCCGGAACCGGCCTCGTCTGACCTTATAAATCCAGGAGTTTCCGATGCCTCATCTTCTCCATCGCCCCTTCGGCCGTCATGGCAAGGTTCACGAGATTACGCCGGCGAGTGCCGGCTGGCGTTATGTCGGCTTCTCGCTCTACCACCTGAGAGCAGGGGAGACGGCGGCGGAGGCGACCGGTGACAGGGAAGTCATTCTGGTCATGGTAGAAGGCAAGGCGACATTCGAGGGAGCGGGCCGTGATTGGGGTGTGCTCGGCGAACGCATGAACGTATTCGAGAAGACGCCGCCGCATTGCCTCTATCTGCCCGATGGCAGCGACTGGAAGGCGTCGGCCAAGACCGATTGCATCATTGCGGTGTGTACGGCGCCGGGCAGGCAAGGTCACCAGGCGCGGCGCATCGGGCCTGACGGCATCACGCTTACCCAGCGCGGCGAGGGCACCAACACCCGCTACATCAATAATATCGCCATGGAAAACGAGGACTATTGCGACAGCTTGCTTGTGACGGAGGTGTTCACTCCGGCCGGCCACTGGTCGAGTTACCCGAGTCATCGGCATGACGAGGACGACTTTCCCCGCATCACCTATCTGGAAGAGACCTACTACCATCGCCTCAACCCGGCCGACGGGTTCGGCATACAGCGGGTCTATACCGACGACCTGCAACTGAACGAGACGATGGCGGTGCATGACGGCGACGTGGTCTGCGTACCCCGCGGACACCACCCTTGCGGCGCGGTACACGGGTTCGAGATGTACTACCTCAACGTCATGGCCGGCCCCTTGCGCAAATGGCGGTTCGTGGCGGCTCAGCCCGTCGAACACCTGATGCGCTGACCTCTCAAGACACGGACATTAACAATGGATCAACCGTTTACACTGGCCGCCTGCGCGGAGATGCTGTGGCGCGACCGGCCGATCGAATGGCGCTGCGCGCGGCTCAAGGAGATGGGCTTCGATGTGGGCTTGTGGAACTGGCCGGAGCACGATCTGATCGCGCTCGAACGCTCGGGCGCCACCTTCTCGATCATGAACGGCTATCTGACCGGACGGCTAGCCGACGACGAGGGCGCCGACGAGCTGCTGCGCTCGGCGCGCGCGACGGCTGAGGTGGGCAAACGGCTTGGAGTCGCCCGTCTCAACCTGCACGGCACGGGGCTCGGCGAAGGCGGGCTTCCGGTGTGCCCCAGCGAGGTGGTGACGGGGCGGATGTGGCTGAAGGCGCGCGATACGCTGGCGCGCATTGCCGACATGGCCGAGGAAGAGGGCGTGGTGTTCACGCTCGAAAACCTCAATCTACCCGTCGATCACCCCGGCACGCCCTTCGGCCGGGCCGAGGAGACGCTGGCGCTGGTATCTAGCGTCAATCACCCTCGCCTCAGGCTCAATCTCGACCTCTACCATGTGCAGATCGGCGAGGGAAACCTGATCGAGACTTGCCGCAAGTGCCTGCCATGGATCGGCGAGGTGCAGGTGGCGGACGTGCCGGGGCGTTGCGAGCCGGGAACCGGAGAAATCAATTATTCCATGATCGCGCAGAAACTTTACGACATGGGATATCGCGGGCCCGTCGGTCTGGAAGCCTATGCCAAAGGCGATGCCGAAAAAGCGCTTGGGGCATTTCGGACAGCTTTCACTTTGAACACAGCATGAATGCTGCCTGATACGGATGTCGTTGCTAAATCCGCTTGCCCTGCTGGTCGAACAAGTGAAACCGCTCGCGGTCGGCGATCAGATCTAGCGTTTCTCCGATTGCGATTATCGACCTGCCTGACACGCGAAAGACGATCGCGCTGCCGTCCTCAGCCGCGCCATGGACGTAGCTTTCTGCTCCGACGAGTTCTACTGCGACGACCTCCACCCTGGTGCTGAATCCGGTAGGCGAGGATCCTTTAGCGATAACGAGGTCCTCGGGCCGTATCCCGATAGTGGCAGCGTTATTAGGCAACCCGGATCGATCTCCTCCTGTCCACGCTGAGCCATCGCCAAGCTTCATCAGGTTCATCGATGGAGAACCTATGAAGGTCGCGACAAAAGTCGTCGCCGGTTTTTCGTAGAGCTCGATTGGCGTTCCGACCTGTTCGATCTGTCCTGCATTCAGCACCACCAGCCGGTCGGCCAGCGTCATCGCCTCCATCTGGTCATGGGTCACATAGATCGAGGTCGTGGCGAGCGAGCGCTGCAGCCTCCGGATCTCAACCCGCATTTGCACGCGCAGTTTCGCATCGAGATTGGAGAGCGGTTCGTCAAAAAGGAAGGCCGCCGGTTTGCGCACGATGGCACGCCCCATGGCAACGCGCTGGCGCTGGCCGCCAGAGAGCTGGCGGGGTTTGCGTTCGAGGAACGGTTCGATTTCCAGAGCGCGGGCGGCTTCCGTGATACGCCGGTCGATCTCGTCCTTCGGCGTGTTGCGGTTCTTCAGTCCATAGGCGAGATTCTGGCGAACGGTCATATGCGGGTAAAGCGCATAGTTCTGGAACACCATGGCGATATCGCGTTCCGATGGTTCCAGATTGTTGACGCGCCGTCCGGCAATCGTCACGTCACCGCCGGTAATGCTTTCGAGCCCGGCCACCATACGCAGAAGCGTGGATTTTCCGCAGCCCGATGGGCCGACCAGCACGATCATCTCGCCATCCTTGATATCGAGCGATACGCCCTTGATCGCCTCGATATTGATGCCATAGGTCTTGCGGACGTCGTTCAGTTCAATCGTTGCCATTACTTTTCGGTCTCCACCAACCCTTTGACGAACCATCGCTGCATCAGCACAACGACGATGACGGGAGGAATGATTGCCAGGATCGCCGTCACCATCACGTAGTTCCACGGTGTCGAAGCATCTGCGAAATCCACCATGCGGCGCAGGCCGATGATGATCGTGTTCATGTCTGCCCTGTCGGTAACAAGCAGCGGCCAGAGATATTGCGTCCATCCGTAGATGAACAGGATTACGAACAGCGCCGCGATATTGGTCATCGACAGCGGCAGCAGGATATCCTTCATGAAGCGAAATGGTCCGGCATTGTCGATGCGCGCGGCCTCCACCATCTCGCCGGGAATGGTGAGGAAAAATTGCCGGAACAGGAAGGTGGCCGTCGCCGATGCCATCAGCGGCAAGGTGAGGCCCGCGTAGGTGTTTAACAGGCCGAGATCGACGATCACCTTGTAGGTCGGCAGGATGCGCACTTCTACCGGCAACATGAGCGTGATGAAGATCATCCAGAAAAAGCCCATGCGGAAGGGAAAGCGGAAAAACACGATCGCGAAAGCCGACAGGAAAGAGATAACGATCTTGCCAATGGCAATGGCGACCGCGACAACAAAACTGTTGAACAGCAGTCGTTCGAGACTGACGCCGACGACACGCTCGACGCCGCCGGAAATGGACTCCGAATAATTCTCTACCATGTGACCGCCCGGCAGAAGCGACAGCGGCGGCCTGATGATGGCGCCTGATGGCTCCGTCGAGGCGATGAAGGTGTAATAGATCGGGAAGGCGACGATGATGATGCCAAGGATCAGCATCAGATGCGCCATCAGGCTCGCAATCGGTCTGTTTTCGATCATCTTTTCACCTCACGCATAATGCACGCGCCGCTCGACGAAGCGGAACTGGAAGGCGGTCAGCGCAATGACTATGACCATCAGGATGACAGACTGGGCGGCCGACGAGCCGAGATTGAGGTTCACGAAACCGTCGTTATAGACCTTGTAGACCAGCGTTTCCGTAGCTCTGGCCGGACCTCCGCCGGTGACAGAATGAATGATACCAAAGGTGTCGAAAAAGGCGTAGACGGTGTTGACCACCAGCAGGAAGAAGGTGGTGGGCGCCAGAAGCGGAAAGACGATGGTCCAGAACCGACGAGATCCGCGCGCTCCGTCTATGGACGCCGCTTCCAGCAGCGATTTCGGGATCGCCTGCAGGCCAGCGACGAAGAACAGAAAATTGTAGCTGATCTGTTTCCACGCAGCGGCCACCACGACCAGCGCCATGGCCTGATCGCCATTCAGGAGCGGATCCCAGGCAATGCCGTTGCGGCGCAGGATATAGGCGAATGTGCCCATGGCCGGGTTGAACATGAACAGCCACAACATGCCGGCGACCGCGGGCGCCACCGCATAGGGGATGATCATCATCGTGCGGTAAAAGCCTTTGCCGCGCACGACGAGATCTGCGGCGGTCGCGAGCAGCAGCGCGATGCCCATGGAAAGCACGGCCGTGGCGATACTGAAGACGACGGTGACGCGCAGCGCATGGAGATAATTGGCGTCCGACAGGATCGTCGTGAAATTGGCAAGGCCTACAAACGTGCTTTGCAGCCCAAACGGGTCTTCCCGCATAGCCGACTGGTAAAGCGCCTGGCTGGCCGGCCAGAAAAAGAAGACGATGGTCAGCACGATCTGCGGGGCGACCAGAAAATAGGGAAGGATCTTGTTCGGAAAGACGGTGCTTTGCACGGGCAGGCTCCTTGAGGATCAGGAAAGCCGCCCGCATGTTTGTCTCATGCGGACGGCAAAGACCAATGTCAGTTCCCAAGCGCCTGCTGGATCGCCGCATTACCGCGTTCGACGGACTTATCGAGAGCGGCCTTGGCGTCCTGCTTGCCAGCGAGCATCGCCTCAAACTCCTCGTTCATGATGTCGCGCACCTGCGGCAGGTTGACGAGGCGAACGCCCTTGGAGTTTTCGGTCGGCGCCTTGCCCATCATCTGCAGAAGCGGGGTCTCGCGGCCCGGATTCTTGTCGTAGAAACCGGATTTCTTGGTCTCTTCATAAGCCGCCATCGTGACCGGCATATAGCCGGAGACCTGATGCAGACGGGCCTGTATCTTTGTCTGCGACAGGAAATTGAAGAAGGTGGCGACACCCTTGTATTCCGCATCGCTCTTGCCACCGAATACCCACAGGCTTGCGCCGCCCGGAATGGTGTTCTGCGGCCGTCCTTCGCCCTCGTAATAGGGCAGCTGGCCGATACCGTATTTCATATTGGACTTGATGATGTCGCCAAGACCACCGGAGGATTCCGTCAGGATGCCGCATTCACCGGAAGTGAACAGCTGCTTGGCTTCCGACGTGCGACCGCCATAGCGGAAGGTGCCGTCCTTAGCGAGATCTGCGATTGACTGGAAATGCTTAACGAAGGGCTCGGAGTTGAAGGCGAGTTTCACGTTGGTGCCACCGAGACCGTTCTCGTCACTCGCATAGGAGAGATTGTTCCATGCAGCAAAGTTCTCGGTCTGGATCCAGGTCAGCCATGTCGAGGTGAAGCCGCAATTGGCGGCGCCACTCGACTTGATCTTCTTTGCCGCCTCAAAGACTTCCGGCCATGTCTTTGGTGGCGTATCGGCATTCAGCCCTGCCTTCTCGAACACATCCTTGTTGTAATAGAGGATCGGCGAGGATGAGTTGTATGGGAAGGACAGCATCGTGCCGTCCGGTTTCGAATAATAGGAGACGATGCCGGGCAGGTATTGGGCCTTGTCGAACTTGAAGCCGCCCTTTTCCAGCACTTCCGCCACCGGGACTACGGCGCCCTGCGCGCCCATCATCACGCCGGTTCCCACATCGAAGACCTGGATAATGGCCGGTGGCTGTTTGGCACGGAAGGCGGCGATGCCGGCATTCAGCGTTTCCGGATAGGTGCCCTTGAAGACCGGCAAGATCTTGTAGTCGGACTGGCTTTCATTGAACTCCTTGGCCAATTTGTCGACGACTTCGTTATTGGCGCCGGTCATGGCGTGCCACCACGAGATCTCGGTGGCGGCGAGCGCACTCGATGCCATCAGAGCCAAGGCTGCGGTTGAAAGAACTGATACGAAAGCGGTTTTCATGGTCGATTTCCTCCCTTTCCATGAATTGGCCTGCCGACGTCCGGCGGTATTTCCGGAACCCTCCCCGGTCCCGTCATTTGCAGCGTATATTCACATGGTGCGCGATCAGGCGGCGGCAACGCCATCCGAGCCGATGCCGGCGATCCGACATAGGTCCTCAATCGCGCCTGGACCGGCTGCCAGAACCGGCGCGCCTTTCGTCAGCCTTTCGCCTTCGCTTGGAAATGGCAGGAACCAGCCGCCGGCTTCGCGCACGAGGCAGTAGCCGCCGAGACAATCCCAAGCATGCATATAGGGCTCGTAGTAGCCCACGAGACGACCGGCCGCGACATACGCAATCATTAACGCGCCCGAGCCGAGCCGCACGAAATTGCCGCCGCCTGCCAGCAGATCCTCGACGATCTTCCCGACCGATGCCGGCGTCACATGATGGTTGGCGCCGATGCCGGTCACGGCGTTACGGATCGTTTTGGTGCTCTCGAGCTCCAGCTGCCTACCGTTCAACGTCGCGCCCATGCCGGAAGCGCCCGAATAAAGCTCGTCATGGCAGGGGACATGGATGACGCCGATCACGGGCTCGCCCTTATAGAGAACGGCGATCGAGACGCACCAGTTGGGCATCCCGTGTACGAAAGGACTGGTGCCGTCGATTGGATCGACCACCCAGGTATAACCGCTATCGCCAACGGTCAGCCCGTATTCCTCGCCGAGAAAACCATCGGCGGGAAAGGCCTCCCCCGTTCTTTCCCGGATCAGGTTCTCGACGTTGCGATCAGCGATCGACACCACATCCTGCGGGTCGCCCTTGATCTCTATGACCAGCGTATCGCGCCGCTGATAATAACCGAGCGCCAGCTTGCCGGCTTCGACGGCGATGGTTTCCGCCAGCTTGTGGCGTTTGACGATCTCGTCCTGTTCCGATGTCATGGGGCGTTCCTCACTGCGCGATAATGGCGATGCCACGGTTTTTCAAGCCGATGGCGACGCGCGTTCCAGGGGCAAGCGGGCGGTCGACCGACGGGTCCACGATAAACAGGGTCCCGCCGCTCGTTTCCGCCTCGTATTCGATATGATCGCCGAGATAGGCCGCATGGCTGATCCGCCCCGGAAAGGCAGCCGTTTCCGCCGGTTCCAGCGTGATGGCACTGGGGCGCACGGCAAGCTGGCTCTTGCCGGTTCTTGCTCCGCGCGCCGGCACGACATGTTGGAGGCCTCCAATGCTGATCGTTGCCTCGTTGCCGCTGATATCGATGATCTCGCAGGGTACAACGTTCGCTTCGCCAATAAAATCGGCAATGAAAGGCGAGGCCGGGGCTTCATAAAGCTCGCGGGGTGATCCCTGCTGGGCGATCTCGCCGTCCTTCATGACGATGATCTGGTCCGATACGGCCAATGCCTCGTCCTGGTCGTGGGTGACGTAGACGGCTGTGAATTGCAGGCGTTGTTGAAGCTCGCGGATTTCCGTGCGTACCCGGCGGCGAAGGCGGGCGTCGAGATTGGAAAGCGGCTCGTCGAGAAGCAGGACCTGCGGTTCGAGAACCAGCGCGCGGGCAACCGCCACGCGTTGCTGCTGGCCCCCGGACAATTCTGCCGGAAGCCGGCCGCCCATGCCGGCAAGGCCGACGAGTTCGAGCCCGTGTTCCGCCTTCTGTCGCGCATCCTTTTTCGAAAGACCGGTGGATTCCAGGCCATACGCGACATTGTCTAGCGAGTTCATATGCGGAAACAGTGCATATGACTGGAACACCATCGAGACGTCGCGCTCGTTGGCCGGCAGCATGGTCACATCCTTGCCGCCGATCAGGATGCGGCCCGAGGTCGGGTGTTCCAGACCTGCGAGCATGCGCAGCGTCGTCGTCTTGCCGCAGCCGGAAGGGCCGAGCAGCGTCACCAGCGTACCGGGCTGAACCGTCAGCGACAGGTCATGGATGGCCGTGAAGGAACCGAAGGATTTGCGAACATTCTGGAACGTGACCGAACCGGCATTTTTGCTCATGCGGTTTTCTCCTTGGCCTGAGCAGTCGGAAGGCGGACGCGGGACGCCGAAATGCGGTTCTCGCGTCGCAATCGCCGCTCGCCGACCAGAAGCTGGAACCCTATGATGACGGTGATCATCACCACGATCAGCATGGAGGAATAGGCGATCGCGACGCCGTATTCGCCGTTTTCCACCAGCCCGACGATATAGGATGTCGCCATGTTGTACTGGGCGCTGACGAGGAACACGACGGCGCTGATCGAGGTGATGGCGCGCACGAAGGAATAGACCAGTGCGGCCGTGATGGCGGGACGCAAAAGCGGCAGGATGACCTTGCGGGCGGTGCGGAAACTGGTGGCGCGCAGGGTCATCGAGGCTTCGTCGAGGCTCTTGTCGAGTTGGCTCATCGCTGCGATGCCGCCGCGCACGCCGACCGGCATGTTACGGAACACGAAGCAGGCGATTAGGATCACTGCCGTCCCGGTCATTTCCAGCGGCGGGAGGTTGAAGGCCATGATGTAGCTGATGCCGATGACCGTGCCGGGAATGGCAAAACTCATCATTAGCGCAAATTCGAACAGTTCGCGCCCGGCGAATTTCTGCCGTATGATCACGTAAGCCGTGGCAAGGCCGACGATCGCTGTCAGCGGGGCGGCGATCAACGCTATTTCCATCGTCGTCCAGAACGAGTTCCAGGCGACGCCGGTCCAGACCAGCGAGCGATCGCGAAAGGTGATGGAAAAGGCCTTGGCGTAATGCGCGAGCGTCAGGCTGTTGTCGAGACCCCAGGTTTTGACGAAACCGCCGAACAGGATCATGCCGTAAACGACGAGCGTGAAGATCATCCACGGAATAACCACGGCATGTACGCCGATCGACAGGGGCCGGGGCAGGGCGATATGGGCGCCGCTATCGCCCTTGCCGGTTACGGTGGCAAAATTCTTGCCCGACAGCCAGATGCGTTGGGCGAGGAAGGCCGACAGCGTGAAACCGAGCAGGATCATGGCGAGCACGGCCGCACGGGCCGGATCGTTCTGCGATCCGACGACGGCAAAGAAGATTTCAGTCGACAACACGCCGTGGCTGCCGCCAAGCACGAGCGGATTGCCGAAATCAGCCATGCTTTCGATGAAGCCAATCAGGAATGCGTTGGCGAGACCGGGTTTCATCAGCGGCAAGGACACTCGCCAGAAGGTGCGCCAGCGATCGGCCCGCAATGTTTGCGAAGCCTCCTCCATCGACGGGCTGACGCCCTCGACCACGCCGATCAGCACCAGAAACGAAATCGGCGTGAATGACAGAACCTGTGCGATCCAGATGCCGGTCAGGCCATAAAGCCAGCGGCTCGGTTCGATGCCGAATGTCGAAGACAGACCCTGCGTGACGATGCCGGCACGGCCGAAGAGGAGGGTGAGGGCAAGGCCGATGACGAAGGGCGGCGTGATGATCGGCAGAATGGTCAGAAGCCGAAGGCCCTTCTTAAAGGGAAAGCGCGTGCGGGTGGCGACAAGCGCGAAGGCAAGGCCAAGTGCTGTCGAACCCGCCGCCGTCATGATGGCCAGAAACAGCGTGCGCCATGCCACGCCGCAACGCGCGCCGCCAAGGACGCAATCGAGGCTCCAGATCGATGGATCGACAATGTTGCGGGAAAAACCGTCGAAACTCACCGAGCCGTCGAAATCCTGAAAGGCACCGATGAACATCGAACCGATCGGATAAAACACGAAGACGGCGACGAGGAAGACCAGCATGGAAATGGTGGCGACCACGAAGGCATCACCGCGCATGACGCCCCGTTCGGCAAGGCCGAAGGCAAACATCAGCACGAAGCAGATGGCGGAAAGAACCGCACCCGCTCCCATCGACGGTTGGCCGTCGGCAAGCGGACCAAAGACCGTTTCGCTAATTGTCCAGGTGAAACCGGTGGCCCCGATCGCCAGACCCTGCAGGGCAAGCAAGGCGACGCCGAAACCACCGGCAAGGGCAAGCATTTTGCCACGCCGCATTGGATCGACAATGAACCGCGCTGCAAGCGCCAATCCGTAAGCTGGAAGGACCGCGATCAACCAGACACGGCCATGCAGAAAAATCTGCAGGAAACCGGGTGCTGCCGCAGGCTCTCCGGGGAAATCGGAAAGCCAGGTAAACGCATAAAACCCCTGTTCGATTCGATACCAGGGAAGGAGCAGCATCGCGGCAGCGCCAAGCGCCAGCACGATATCCAGTCTGCGATTGCGATTGTTCATGGTTCGATGCGACCTCATCAAAGGACAAGTCGATCATGCCGCGCCCCTTTCAGCCGAGCGCGGCAGAGACAAATGGGATCAGTTGGCGTTGGCGCCGATTTCCTTGTCCCAGCGTTCGAGCAGCTTTTTGCGCTCGGTCGGATCGCCATAGGTCTTGAAGTCGTAATCGATCAGCTTGATGTCTTCGAAGCGCGGCGATTCCTTCGGGACCTCGGCCGTCTTGTTGGACGGAAGCTGGAAGGATTTTGCGTCCTTCATGTGAGATTGCACCTGCGCCGTCAGCGCCCAGTCATACCACTTTTTGGCATTGTCCAGATTGCGTGCACCCTTGATGATCGACATGGAACCGATCTCGTAGCCGGTCCCCTCGCAGGGCGCAATCGACTTGACCGGAAAGCCCTCGACCGTCTGGGCCACTGCATCATGCATGAATACGATGCCGAGACCGGTTTCTCCGCGGGCTGCCGCCTTCACCGGTGCAGAGCCGGATTTCGTGTATTGCGAGACATTGGCATTGAGCTGTTTCAGGTAATCGAACGCCTTGTCCTCTCCCATAATCTGCACGAGCGATGCGAGCGCCGTGTAGGCCGTGCCGGAGGAATTCGGGTTGGCCATCTGGATCTCGCCCTTAAGCGAAGGGTCGAGAAGGTCGGCCCAGCATTTGGGCTCCTTGTAGTTCTTCTGCTTGAAGAGATCGGTGTTGTAACCCCAGCCGAGCGCACCGGCATAAACGCCGACGGTCTTGTAGCCGGAGCTTTCCGCCTGCTTCTTTGCCCAGTCCTGCAGTTCATCGAGATGCGGCGACTTGTATTCCTGCGACAGTCCTTCCGACGCGGCCTGAAGATGCGGGTCGCCGGTGCCGGCCCACCAGATGTCGGTTTTCGGGTTGCGGGCCTCGGCGCGGACCTTCGCATAGGTTTCGCCAGACGACAGGCGCACCATGTTGACCTTGATGCCGGTGTCCTTTTCGAACATCTGCTGCATCATTTCGCAGATCACCACATCGGCGGAACATATGAGATTGAGGTCTCCGGCAGCCTTCGATGCCGGTGCATTCATCAAAAGGCCGGCAGCCGCGATCGATGCCATCAAAGCAAGACGCATAATAATCCTCCCAGATTTTTGGATGACGCCTCCACATCATCCCGCTCTTGCAAGCGTGTGCAATGGTTCCACGCATATCTGTGGATTGTCAATAAGAAATACTGCATAAAATGCGCTTTAATACGCGCCATGCGTCACGAAATTGTTGCACGCGATTGCAAAAAGAGGCAGAAAAATTTGCGGGAGAAAGCAGACGTGAACCAGAAGATCTTCGTGAGCGCCAAGGAAGTGGCGGATCGTGCCGGCGTGTCGCGTTCGGCCGTCTCGCGCACGTTCACGCCTGGAGCGAGTGTTTCGGAGGAAACGCGGCGACGTGTGATTGAGGCTGCGGAGGCCTTGGGCTATCACGTCAATCACCTCGCTCGAGGGCTGATGCGCAACGAAAGTGGCCTTGTCTGTCTCATCGTCTCTGAGATGGACACGCCTTATCGATCAAGCCTCATTCGGGCGATTTCCCATCAATTGCAAGCCGTCTCCAAGATCGCCATGCTGATCAACACGGATCGTTCCGATAAAAGCGTCGATGATGCGCTCAGGCTGGCGATCAGCTATCGCGCCGATGGGTCCATCATTCTCTCCGGAATGCCGGACAAATCGATCACCGACCTTTGTGTGAAAAGCGGTCAGCGGCTTGTGCTTATCAATCGCGACGAGGAGCGCGAAGGGGCGCTGATGATCAATCTAAATGACCGGGAGGCCGCACACCGCGCATTTATCGCGTTTCAGCGCGCCGGGTGTCGCCGTGTTGCCTTCGCGAATTCTGATGTCGGAACACCAAGTCTAATGGCTCGTGAGGAAGGGTTTGTTGCTGCCGCGATCGAAGCCGGCGTTGAGGTCATCGTAGAGCGTTTCGGTCCGACCCGTTATCAGAGCGGCGTTATTCTGGCGCAACGCCTTCTCACGCGAGAAGCGCGCCCGGATGCGATCTTCTGCGCCAACGATCTTCTTGCCTGCGGTGTTATGGATACCGCCCGTCACCAGTTTAAACTCACTGTGCCTGACGACATTTGTGTAATTGGTTTCGATTACATCGAGCAGTGCTCATGGTCGTCTTATGATCTGACGACATTCGCACAACCCGTCGACCAAATAGCGAAGGAGGCGGTCTCGTGGCTTACGCATCCAGCCAAAACGGATAGCATTGCTTCCCAGATTTCCCCGGAACTGGTCTGGCGCGGGTCTGTGCGCGGTGGTTAGAGAATTGTCCTTCAACCGCACAGCTAAATTATCCGCATACCTAAAAACCAAAATCAAGGAAACTGCGTGAAGATCAACGATATTAGTTCGTCTCGAATGCGTTATCCTTTCCGAATAGCTTCGCTTTGTGTCGACATGCCCATTGCTGTCCTTCAATCCTCCGGCCCAAACTTCTCGATAGCCATGCGGGGGCTCCTCACTATAGTCGAGCCACTTTTATGAACATTTCTGATTGATCGTACGCTTACAACATCTGCGACCCGCGGAGTCGGTCGCTTTGTTACAGAGATGGATTGCAATGATCGTTTCGGTTCAGGGCCACAGGCTAGAACTCGATTCTATGCCTCATCTGCGGCACTGGTTTTTGCTCATCCGCTCGCTCTGCCTATCGGTTGGGATCGAACGCGTGAGGAACGAAGTGCAGGTTTGTGAACATTCCACTGGTGGCGATCGCGGCCTGTGGCTTCATTCAAGTGGCTGAGACGGTGACGGCCGGTAACGCTGAGGCAACTGCGCATAGTCGAGGGACTTGTCAAAGGTGTCGGGTTTATCGCCGGTGGCGCGATCCTGGTCGGAAAAGCGAACCCGAGGGACAGCGGCTGTTGCGAGTTTACGGGCTACCGGCGCAATTGGCGCCCCTGTGGCGCTCGGTGCCTTCGATACTGCTATTGTTCTATCGGTCACGACATTTGCCACTTTGATAATTAGGGCTAATTTCAAGTCTTCCGAAAGCGAAGGCGGCAGGACCGACCGAGCGAAATATTGCACTTGGGAAAGAATGTAGAAAAAGCCCGGCTTTGGAGCCGGGCCTGCATGTGGATGTCAGTCAGTGATGATGCTCAGGCATTTCTTTGAGCTGATCCTTCGTCCATGCAGTCACGGCATGGACGTCGCCATCCTGATCGCGCATGAACTGAAGATCCGTCAGCGGAACAGCGACAGGTTTTGCGCCGATCCCAAGGAAACCGCCGACATCAATGACTGCAGAACTGCCGGGACCTGTCCCATGGATATGGTCGACCTTTCCGACCTTATGGTCGTCCGCGCCATATATGGTTGCACCTTCGAGAACAGCTGGTGTCAGTTCCGCTGGGTTCAGGCGAACGTGATTGGTGTGGTCCATGTCGTTTCCTCCGTGCGTTTTGTTTGCGGGGAAAGAACCACGAATTCGCTGGTTTGTTCCTGGGCTATTTGCGATGGTCATTACAAAAAAATCCTTTTGAATCAAATCGGGTCATGCCGCAATTCGTCTAGTCCACGTTGCCGGGACGCGGCTTCACGCAAAGCGGGCATGATGTCGCGCTGGCGTGCTGCCAATGCTTTTTGTCCTGTCCGTCCGGACGACCAGCTTGCTCCCAAATCTCATATGCCCGTCTGGCGATCCACCCTGTCTTTCCGCCATAGATATCCGCTAGGCCGCGTCCCCATAAACGGGGTTCATCTTGTTGACGGTGTGTGATTCACTCTCCTTGAAAGGAGATTGCCATGCGCCGTCACGAATTGAGCGACGAAGAATGGGCCGTCATCGCACCACTTCT
>NZ_JBEGHE010000019.1:0-106141 GCF_040675795.1 Neorhizobium sp. LMR1-1-1.1 | reverse complement strand
CTTCAAAGCCGGACTTCGCGTTCGTCGATATCCACTTGATGGACGGCCCGACCGGGATCGATGTCGGGCGCGAGCTGGCGGCTGCCGGGATACCCTATGTATTCGTCAGCGGAAACATCAAACGGATACCGGAAGATTTTGCCGGCGCCCTCGGGGCAATCGAAAAGCCCTACACGATGAACGGCATGAAGAATGCGCTGGTCTATGTCTCGGCAATCATCCAGGGGGGACGATAGCGGTGCCCCACCAACAAGCCTAGTGCTGGCGGAGGATGCAAATGCTGGCCGACGTTCTGCCTGAACGTCGGGGACGCGGTTGAGTCGACCTTATGACGACGCCGGAGATTGGAAGACGTCAGTGTCACGGCGTGCGATTGCCACTGTGTTCCGTTGGATCGTAACTAATATCGAAGTCCTTCTCCTTCTTCTGGCCCGGCGGCGTCCGATTGACGGTCGCGTCTTCGGAACCCGTCACAACTGTCGGCTTAGCGCTGTGTACGCCAGTCGCGTGGGGATCTGCCTGCGAAGGTGCGGACTGGCCCTTTGCATCATCCTGTGGCTTTGCTATTTGCTTTCTCCATTGTTTGAGATTTCCGCATCAGATGATCGGTTTGCCGCCGGTAACTGCGATGGTTGCTCCCGACACATAGCTCGACAGCGGATCAGCCAGCATCACGTAAGCAGTCGCGACTTCGGCGGGCTGGCCGGGCCGTTGCATCGGTACCTGCTTGCCGAAATTCCTGACATTCTCATCGGGCATGGTGGACGGAATGAGCGGTGTCCAAATCGGCCCAGGCGCGACGGAATTAGCTCGGATGCCTTTGTTGGCCAGCATCTGAGCAAGACCTGCTGTAAAATTTTGAATAGCGCCCTTTGTCGTGGCATACGCGAGCAGATGTGGACTCGGACTATCGGCATTGATCGACGTGGTGTTGATGATGGCGCTGCCAGGCTGCATGTGTGGCACGGCGGCCTTCGTCAGGTAAAACATCGCATGGATGTTGGTGCGGAACGTCACTTCCCACTCTTCGTCTGAAATGTCCCCGATTTCGCTGAAGCTCGCCTAGTGGGCGGCGTTGTTGACGAGGATATCGATGCCGCCGAGCTCCGAGACCGCTGTGTCGATTATGTGTTCGCAGTGTGGAGCGTACTGAATGTCGCCAGGCACTAAGATCGCCTTGCGTCCGGCCTTCTCGACCCAGGATTTTGTCTCCTCAGCATCCTTGTCTTCGTCCAGATATGAGATCAGGACATCGGCGCCTTCCCGAGCGAAGGCGATCGCGACGGCGCGCCCTATGCCACTGTCCCCGCCAGTAATCACGGCCCTTTTTCCCGACAGGCGGCCGGAGCCTCGATAGCTCACTTCACCATGATCGGGCAGGGGGGACATCGCTTCAGTCGTGCCGGGCATGTCCTGTCGTGGAGTGTCAAAAGGCGGTGTTGGATAGTTGGTCATTTTCACTCTTTGCATTTAGAAAATGGGAAAGGCGGGCATCTCGCGATGCCCGCAATTGTCACAATTATGCGCTGCGCGCCTGCGCCGGATGACGGCCTTCGGCAAATTCCTCGATGATCTTGGCGCAGAATGCCGGGAGGTCATCCGGGGTCCGGCTGGTGACCAGTCCTTTGTCCGTTACAACTTCCTGGTCGATCCAGGTGCCGCCGGCATTTCGGATGTCGGTCGACACCGTCGGATAGGAGGTCAGCGTGCGCCGTTTCACCACGCCGGCCTCTACAAGAATCCACGGACCATGGCAGATGACGCCGACTGGCTTTTGCTGGACAAAGAAGTCGTGGACAAAAGACACTATCTGCGCGTTGCCGCGCAATGTATCTGCTCCGACGCTGCCGCCCGGGATGACCAAGCCATCGAAATCAGATGCCGAGACTTCGGCGACGGTCTTGTCGATCGTGAAGCTCGAACCCGGGTCAAGATCGTTGTTGACCGTCTGGACCTCGCCCGCTTCTACGCCGACTACAGTGACCGTTGCGCCAGCCGCTTCGACGGCGTTCTTCGGCTCGACAAATTCCGGTTCTTCGGTACCTCGGGGCGCCAGCAGGATTGCGATCTTCTTGCCTTCCAGGGTCATGCTATTCTCCGTTTGTTGTAGGCAATCACGGCGCTCGGCCGGTTGAGATACGTAAACGCGTGACGCGCACTCTGATCCGGGCCGCCGTGTCTGAGTGAAGGTATGGTGTTGGGTCGTGTGACCTCAGGAGAACCGTCACACCGGTGGAAGGTTCCTGGATTGGTGTGCGACGTATTTTCGCCGGCTCACGTCGAAGCTGACGATCGATAGTGAATGGTTAGATCACGAGGCGCTCCTGACCACGGAGTCTTCAGGGGCTGTACGATACCGCACGGTTGATGGCCTGATGCGGAACCTGTCAGACGTTAAGCCGTTTTGTACGGCCTTCCATCACAACAAGCTCGTCGAGCCTCATGACACGTATCGCCATCATTGGTTCCGGTCCCACCGGCATCTACACCCTCATGGGCCTAGTTGCCTCTCAGCAATCGCTTACGATCACTGTGTTCGAAGAGCTACCAGATCCCGGGAAAGGCACGCCCTATCATCCGGCGGTCAATGATAAGGCGATGCTTGCCAACATCGCGAGCATCGAAATCCCTCGCGTCGTCGATACGCTTATCGAATGGCTGAGTGGACATTCTGATGCCGCCTTGCAGCAGCTCGGACTTGAACGGGCACGGATCGGTGAGCGCGAATTTTATCCCCGCGTCGTGCTTGGAGAGTTTCTGGCAGCTCAGTTCTGGAAGCTGGTCGATCAGGCGAAAGCCCGCGGCCATAGCGTGATCATCAGGGCGAGCACCAAGATCACCGATATTCGCCTGGAGAAATCTCATGTCGCCCTGGTTGCACGCCAAGGTGATGAACCGGAAACCACGGAAAACTTCGACCATGTCGTCATGGCGACTGGTCATGATTGGCCGGAAAACACGGAGGTAACGCCGGGCTACTTTATCTCGCCTTGGCCCGCCAGCGCCATCAAGCGCATCGGGCCGGTGGAGGTGGGCATTCTCGGAACGTCCCTGAGCGGCATCGATGCTGCTGTCACGGTTGCCACCGCTCACGGGATCTTCCTGCGTGATGAGCAAGGGCAGCTTGCTTATCAGCCCACGACCAACGGCCTTCACATGACAATGATGTCTCGGAAAGGGCTCTTGCCGGAAGCAGACTTCTTCTGCCCGATACCCTACGAACCTCTCCAGTTTTGCACGCCGGAGGCCGTCGATGCTGCTATCTCGCGGGGACCGGCAGGTTTATTGGACAATGTATTCGAGTTGTTCAGAGCCGAGCTCGGGGCGGCTGACTCGGACTACGCATCATCGATTGGCCTGGGACTTGCAACAATCGAAGACATTGCTGCGCGATACTTCCGCAAACGGGAAGCAATGGACCAGTTCATCGCAGCGGCCCGAAATCTCGCCGAGGCGAAGAAGAACAAGGTGGAGAGGATCACGGTTCCGTGGCGGTACACGATCCTTCGCATGCACGAAGTGATAGCAAGCGCCGTTCAACATCTCGATGCCGAGGATCTGAAGCGCTTTCATACGCACTTCAAGACGGTGTTTGTCGATGACTATGCGACCGTTCCCCACGAATCCGTCGAGCGTCTGCTAGCGCTCCACAACGCCGGAGCGCTCGATATCATGACGCTTGGCACCGACTATGAGATCGATCGGCCGGAGAACAGTCCAGGCGTGACGGTCACTGTCGAAGGGCGTCAGACCCATTATGCGGCATTTATCGATGCGACGGGGCAGCATGCGGCCTCCGCCTCCGATCTCCCGTTTCCGAGCCTGAAACATCCCGGCCTCGTCAAAGAATCCGCGACGGAAACGTCAGCGGAGATGTCAGCACATCTGAGACGCACCGGTGGGATCGATGTTGACCAAGCATTTCGGCCCATCATCGATCAGCCTGTCTCAAGAAACCTCTACTGTGTCTCGGTTCCATTCTTGCTGCACAAGCTCCCTTTCATTCAAGGCATTACGAGTGCACGTGACATGGGAGACATCGTCTCAAAGGCGATCATTGCGGCAACACAAAAAGCAGACAACTCTCTGATTACGGCGTTGGATCAGGAAAATACAAACTCGTCGCCGACCGATAGTCTGCCAGCCTGTGCAATGGAGGCATAGACTCCAAAGCATCGGCCGCGCTGCCTGACGATTGTCCGCAGAATTTCCGGTTCTTCAGGCAATCCCGGCTGCGCCACCATAGTCATGCCGCACCGCTTGGTCCTTTCGGTGATGTTTCCCATGACACCGCCACAGGCCCAGCTCCGACCCAGCCAATCCTCCTCATAACTTTCGGTCTCTAATACGACGTTAGGCCTGAACCGTCGGCGGTCTATCTGGCTGCCTGGGGTGAGCGATGCCAGATCTGTAAGGCTTTTGGTAGTCAGGAAGTGGAGTGACGCAAGGTCATACCTCGGTTGCAAAAAATTGGCTGTCGACCCGTCATTTTCGAGAGAAGACCCTTTGGGCCGAACGCCGCATCGAAATCCCATGAGTTCGCTTAGTGCAACGTCGAGGCTGGGGCCGATCGTTTTCATTTTCCACGTACTTGATGAGACCAGCACCTCATCGCCAGATCTACGTGCCGACAGCATCAGGGCAGGGCGCCAACGTGGTGTCGTTTCCGGTGAAGCGACCTCTCCGGTATCGAGATCGACCAGGAGGTGCGTGCGATCTCCGTCGATCCCATCATCGCCGACCGAAGCCGCATTCAGACCCTCACCACCGATCGAGGATATGGGATAGCGCCAGATCTCTTTGACTGTGCCCACGGTCTCACTCATCCAAAGGCCCCTCGCGGTTATTGACAGCGTGGAACACCGCCTGCTGCCTCCGGGTTCCCTATCGGTATGATGTGTTGAAAGGTTTTCGGATGGCGGAGATTATTTGCGCGGCGTTTATCGACAATGGACGGGTGCTGCTTGTGAGGCGCGCAGCCCATCGAAAATGGTCTGCGAACAAGTGGGATCTGGTCGGCGGTCATGTCGAGAAGGAAGAGGGGCTCGATGTCGCGCTGGTTCGCGAATGCCAGGAGGAGGTGGGCTTGACGCCACGCGCCTTTGATCACGTCGCCACGCTATATGAAGACGACGATCGGAAGAAAAGGTCGCCCTTCCATATTTTCAGGGTGCCGCTGTGGGACGGCGGCACTGCGCAATTGTTGGGACACGAGCATTCCGAGCTTGGCTGGTTTGCAATTGACGACTTCCTTGAAACCGAGCTTGCGTTCGAAGCCTATCGGGACGTGGTGCGCCCTCTGCTGGAAGTACACCGATAAGACCTATGCTGATCGGCGCCGGCGATTTGTACGTTGCCGTACGAAACTGACTATCACTCGTTTCCCTCGGAACTGAGATCGAAAGGCGTCGTTCTGATCCGGGATCTTCAATCAGGAAGACCAAGTTCCAGGGATTACGCAAATGAAACATGTCCTTCTCACGGCAGGCCTCGTCCTTTGCGCTGGCGGCGCTTTTGCGCAGTCGGCAACAGAGTCAACCGGCGTGAACTCAGCTCTCGGTGTCGCACCGAAAACCGAGGACTTCATCATGGAGGCCTCCGCCAGCGACGTCTTCGAGATCGAGTCCAGCAAGCTTGCGCTGCAAAAGGGAAATGACGCGACGAAGGGATTCGCACAGCAGATGGTCACCGATCACGAGAAGACCACCGCAGAGCTCAGGGCGCTGCTCGCTTCCGGCAAGGTGCAGGGCAACCCTGTTGCAACGCTGACCGAGGATTTCAAGGAGGAGGTGGACGAGCTCGCCAAGCTCGACGGTGACAACTTCAGCGAGGAGTATATCGACGACCAGGTCGAAGCACACGAGGATGCCGTCGATCTGTTCAAGCGTTACGCCGAAGGGGGCGAGAATGCCGAGCTGAAGGCGTGGGCGGCAAAGACCCGGCCCGCCCTGGAGCATCATTACCAAATGGCGCAGGACCTCGATAAGTAGCCTCGTCTCATACGGCCGCTGTCACGCGGCCGGTTCTTTTTCTCGACCGCCATCGATCACTCGGAGGGAACAGATATGAAAGCGCTGACCTGGCATGGAAGCGGCGACATTCGCTGCGAGCAGGTAGACGACCCCGTCATCCAGGATGACCGCGATGCGATCATCAGGGTGACGAGCTGTGCCATCTGCGGCTCGGACCTCCATCTCTACGGCGGTTTCGTGCCGGGCATGCACCATGGCGATGTCATGGGCCACGAGACGATGGGCGAGGTCGTCGAAGTCGGTCGCGGAAACTCCAAGTTAAAAATCGGAGACCGGGTCGTCGTCCCGTTTACAATTTCATGCGGTGAATGCCGACAGTGCCAGTGGGGCCAGTTTTCGCTCTGCGAGCGATCCAATCCGAACGGCGCAATGCAAGCAGAACAGATCGGCTATCCGACTGCCGGCTTGTTTGGCTACTCCGAAATGTACGGCCGTTTTCCGGGCGGCCAAGCCGAATATCTGCGCGTACCCTATGCCGACGTCGGCCCGATCAAGGTGCCGGACGGTCTGAGCGACGAGCAGGTCCTGTTTCTTTCCGATATTTTCCCGACAGGTTACATGGCCGCCGAAAACTGCAATATCCAACCGGGACAAACGGTCGCCATTTTCGGTTGTGGGCCAGTTGGTTTGTTTGCGATCAAGTCGGCGTTTCTGCTCGGCGCCGAGCGGGTGATCGCGATCGACACCGTGCCAGAACGCTTAGCGCTTGCGCGAGGGGCGGGCGCGGAGACGCTGGAGTATGCGGATGAAGACCTGCAGCAACGTATCGTTGACATGACCGGTGGAAAGGGACCTGATGCTGTGATCGAAGCCGTCGGACTGGAGAGCCATGGTGCCGGCGGTTTGATGGAGACGATGCAAACGAAGCTGTCGGCAACAGAACGTCCCTACGCTCTAAGCCAGGCCATCCTGGCATGCCGTCCGGGCGGAACGGTTTCACTGCCTGGCGTATTCATCGGGCCGGCCGTCCCCGCGCCGCTCGGCGCGGTTGTCGGAAAAGGGCTGACGCTCAAGACCGGCCAAACCCACGTTCAGAAATACCTCGAGCCGCTGATGGATCTGATCATCGATGGCAAGATCGACCCAACGTTCCTCATCACGCATCGCATCGGTCTCGAAGAAGGGCCAGAAGCCTACAAGACGTTTCGGGACAAAGCCGATGGATGCGTGAAAGTCGTGATCCGTCCCCACGGCTAATCGATCGCGATGTTGAGCTCGGCTCCTGTTTTGGGGCCGAGCTAATAGCGCCAGTCTTGCCGGATGTGCTGCTCGTATTCCTTCTCTGCGATGCCATAGATTGGGCCGGCAAGCTCTCTCAGTTTTTCGATATCCTTGATGAGAATGAGACCGCGCTCTGCCTTGATCGCGTGTTTGCCTTCCAGACGGGACATCGCCTTGGTGCGAACCTGATCGAAAATCATTCGCCGTCTGTCGCTGTCGATCGCCAATCTGCTTATCCTCGATGACGTCGGGAGGCGCTAAAGGAAAACTGCGATCCCCTCCGTGTTGACGACGTAGATGAATTCCTCCCATGCCTCGTGAGCTGAGGCGAAAGATTCATTCCAGTCCGTGAGCTGCTCTTCTAGGCTGGTGACTTCCATCTGCCAATCATCCTTTCCCGCGGGGCGAAAGATTTCCACAACGACGGTGATGCCGCCTTCAGTGTAGCGGCCGGAGAGTTCTGAGCGTTCGGGATGCGGTAGATGCTGATCCATTTGTGTCACTAAAACTGTCTGCAGTTAGCCGATAATATGCAGGCAGTTTTCGGTTGCAAGACTGACGTGAGTGGATCTGATCGAACCTTAGCGGCTCAAATGATCTCCCTTTCTAGTCCCTGATCAGTTCGGTAGGTCAAGAAACGTCGAGCCAAGCAGCGATGTCGGAAATCATCCGAGTCCCGAAGCAATCGAAAGGCCTGTCTGCTTATCTGAGCGGATCATGCCCCCAGTGCATCAAGGAGTAACGCCATGGCGATGTTCTCCGATCTTTCTCGGGCCCTGCCTGCGCAATATGCCGATGCACATAACCGACAATCCTCCTCATGTGAGCAAAATCATCATCAGTCAGATCGGCCTTCTTCTTCATTTTGATTATCGATGATCCTGCGACCCGATGGTGTCCAACTGTCTCGCCGCCGCCATCACCTGACCAGCCAAGTGACTTACTCTCGTCGGTCTTCAACCACTTCTCCAGTTCAGCCGGCGCCGTGTTCACCGCTTCCCGGAAATCGTCCCAGATTTGGTCTCTGTGCGTTACCTTCATGGTCATACTGCACCCGCCTCGACGGCATCGACGGCATCGACGATCGCCGGTTGCAGTTGTCCGTTTTCCTCTCCATCCCAGTATTCGATCGCTTGTGCCGACACTTTAATCAGGACGATTCCGGGAGTCTCGGTCCCTTCTGGGAACCAGCGGTCAAGATCTTTTGTCCAATGCTCTTGAAACTGGGCTTTGTCACGGATCAAGTCAGCTTCTCCGTTTATGGCAACGAAAATGCCCGGTTTACCAAGAATGCTCGGTGGAGCGGTGAAGGTCAGGGTGACCCTGGCGTCACGATTGATGTCTGCGACCTTCTTTGTGTCGACGTACGAGAAGAACCATGAGTCGCCGTCATACTCCACGTCCCCGTTGTTGCTCATCGGTCTGCTGACAATGCTTTCGGGACCATTTGTGTTGAACATGCAAAAGTCGATTTTGCTCAGCTTTTTCGAAAGCTCTTCCATCGTCATCGAAGCCATTGGACCCTCCTGGAACTGGTCTGGCCTAAACCTTCTGCAAGTGCCTTCGTTCCTCATCGGCGTCGGGGCTGAGACCGAAAGGACAGGCGAGGGGCCTTACCCGTCCGTCACGGTATCGGACTTGGCCCGCGGCGAAAAACCGCCTTTATCAAGCGGATAACACGTCGGGCCGGGCGGTATGGTTGATTTCCTTCCTGCTCTTCGGAAACAACAGCGGCGCAAGGAAGTTATCTCTCCGCAACAAAGGGAGGCCGTCATGAACGAAGAAGAACAACAGCAACGAGAGCGGGCCTACAAGATCTGGGAGGACGAAGGTCGCCCGGAGGGAGCGCACGAGGACCATTGGAGACGTGCGCAGGAACCGCACGAGGTAGCTGAGCAGTCATCCGATGACGTGACAAAGGTCAACCAGCAAGCTGATGACGAGTTCGCGAAGGACGACACGAACCTCGTTGACGCGGCGGACATCAGGCCACCATCTACAGTCAGCCCGGATTGAGGAGACCGATGAACGACAATCTGAAAAAGAGCGATAAGGTCTCGTGCGAGGCAAGCCAGGGAAAGACGATGGGCAAGGTCATCATGAAGCAATCCTCGGACACGCATATCAAAGGCCACAAGGTCAAGGCATCCGAGAATGATCGACAGATGATCGTCGAGAGCGAGAAATCCGGAAAGCGGGCGGCCGATAAGCCTGGATCGCTCAAGAAAGCTTCTGCGGTCAAAGGGAATGTCTCGGGAGCGGAGCGTGGCTTTAGACCTCCGGAAGCTTTTTCAAAATAAGCAGCCGCCCGCCCGGAACGACGGTTGCGATCTTGTCCTGCTCGAGAGCATTGAGAACGGCGGTCACCTCGTCTTGAGAGAAGCCTGCCGCTTCCAAGGGCAAACGGAGGTCGAGAAGGTTGATCGACATGTCCGGAGATGCCTTGAGGACGCGCAGTCGCGCGACAAGAGCGTTTTCGGTTTCTGCAAATCTATCCATCTATGTTCCAATGTTTCGCAGTTGATCTCGAATACGCCGCTTCATGACATGAGAGGTCGCGACTTGCCAGCAGCTGTAAATTTGCCGGCCGGCTTGGTTTATTCGTGACGCTATGATTTCCGGCGCGATAACAGCACCTGCTCCAGCGATACCGGGCGCAGCCCTTGCGCATCGACGCCAACGTCGAATTGCCTTGGGATTGGTTTCAATCTTCCGTGCGAGTGGCCGTGGAGATTTATCGATCCTTTGCCCATTTGGTTCCAGGTCCGGAAGGCGTAGTGACATAGGATGAGATGGTGTCCGGCCTCAAGGAGTTCTGCGTAGTGCTGGACACTTGCCCAGCCATATGAGCCGGTCGTCTCCTCCGGATCGTTGTTGCCAATGATTAGATGTTTGCGCCCGTTCAATTTGGCGAGGAGATCGGCGCAGGGGCCGGCCCTGACCGACATGAAATCTCCAAGATGCCAAATATCGTCATCCTCTCCCACGATATCGTTCCAGTCAGAGATAAGTGCCGCGTCGTGCTCGGCCATGCTGGAGAACGGGCGTCGGTCGATGCGCAGGACGCGCGGGTCTCCGAAATGCGTGTCGCCAGTGAAGTAGATCATAAAGGTCTAGCCGAAGGCTCGAGCCGCTGCATATCCGCAGGCGCTTGCCGCAGCCGTTAAGACCGTGCCCCAAGCAAGATCGACAAGGGTCAGTGTGATGGGCCACCCTTTGAGCGTCGACAAGTTCGTCATATCATAGGTGCCGTAGGCGGCGAGACCTAAAACCGCGCCGTAGCCGACTGCCGTCCAGATCGAACCGGAATCCAAGGCAGGTCTGACAGCGAGCATGACAATCGCCGCGGCAAAGAAGAGATAAAAGACCGCGGCGACTGCAAAATTCGGAGATGGAAGCATCATGTCGCCGAGCTGATTTCGGTAGAAGTTTTTGGCGACAAGCCCGAGCCAGATGGCATCGATAAGCAGGAATGAGATGAGCGTGCCGGCGTAGGCTATGCCGAAAATCTTCATGGAGCGGGCGTCCTAAGCTGGATCTCTTTAGATCAGGAACATCGAAGTGTTGGAACTTGTTCCGATAGAGCGGATCAACGTCGAGGAGTCCTTTGATGAGCCCCAGTAGCTTGGAACACTCTAGATGCGCTCGACCTGGTCCGGGCCAATTGAAGTATACGGTAAAGTATTGGGCCATACGGCCCAATGCTCTCTTGCCGGCTAATGTCGGCGGAAGTCGAACTGCTTGCGGGCCTCGCTGGCCGCCGCTTCGAAGGCGATACGCGCCTCATCGACAGTCCTGTGACCCGCAATCGCGCCGCGGCAAGCACTGCGGGCGCGGACGAAATCAAGCCCTTGCTGAGCCGGCCAGTTCTCCGTCATGTGCGCGAGTGCCTCGAAAGGACCGCTGACCTTCAGCGAGCCCGACGGGGAGGTGAGCTCGACAGGTTCATTCCATCGTGCGTTTGGACCAGACATGTGTTGAACTCCCTATAGATTCGCCGCAACAAACGTCGCAATACCGGGTAAGTTCCCGTCACCGCGCGAATATTAGGCAAATGATATAAAAGCGAGCAATTATGCCACGACCGCATGGCATGACTACTTGGATGCTCAGCGGTCGCTTTAACAAGCAAGCAAGCGGTTTGAGCAGCGCGGAAAGAAGGTCGCCTGATTCTTTGAACCAGGGCCGCCAAAAAGATTAAAGCGATGCTGCCAACTTACCAGGCGGAAAGGGAGAAGGCCATCTGCCGCCTCCGCTATATCGTCAGGCGATCCCAGCTCCACCGGTAACGCCGTAAACTTCGCCAGTGATGTAGCTAGCTTCCTGGCTGGCAAGCAGAACATAGATCGGAGCGATCTCGACAGGCTGGCCTGGCCGTCCGAACTTGCTCTGTTCGCCGAACGTCGTGACCTTCTCTTGTGGCTGGCCACCGGAAGATTGAAGCACGGTCCAGAACGGGCCGGGGGCGACGACGTTCGCACGGATGCCCTTTTCGATCAGTTGCGCCGCGAGCGCCTTCGTATAAGCGACGATCCCAGCCTTCGTTGTCGCGTAATCGAGAAGGATGGCCAACGGATCGTAGGCCTGCACGGAGGCCGTGGTGATCACGGAGGCGCCGGCGGGCAGATGCGGGACTGCAGTCTGTATCGTCCAATGCAACGCGTAAAGGTTTGTCTTAAGGGTTTTGTCAAAATCCTCGGACGTGACCTTGGACACGTCTTCGCGGAACTGCTGACGTCCGGCGTTGATGACGAGGATGTGCAGGCCACCCAGCGCGGATACGGCTTCTTCTACCAGTTTCCTGCACCAGTTCTCATCCTTGATATCGCCTGGCAATGCCACCGCCTGTCGTCCCTCGGCCTTGATAGATTCGATGACCTCTTGAGCGTCGGCCTCCTCGCTCTCGAGATATGAGATCGCGACATCGGCACCTTCGCGGGCATACGCGATTGCCGCTGCTCTGCCGATCCCGCTGTCGCCGCCGGTGATCAGCGCCTTCCTGCCAGCGAGCTTTCCGGACCTTCGTAACTCGTCTCGCCATGGTCCGCTTTTGGATCCATCTCGCCTGCGATGCCGGGAACCGGCTGGGGCTGTTCCGGGAAGGGGGGCTTTGGGTACTGGTTGCGGGGATCCTGCATGGTTAGGCGATCGGTCATATGGGCTCCTTCTGCTGCCGTTTCCCAATTTCGCCGTGCGCGGTGGAAACGGTTCAGGTTGCCCAACGAGCGACAGGGATGCTCGTTCCATTTCTCTGGCCCGCCGTGGCCCATCCGCGCCCGGGCTTATAGGGTTAGGTCGCAGCGACTGCGACGGCTCCCACCGGCTCCCAGACTCTGCCGTCGCCGGATTTGGAACTAAGGACCTGTTGGCACCGACGCGTCGGCCCCGAGAGGACATAAATCTGCATTCTTGCAAATTCCGGGCTCTTGACCGCTAGAAGCGGACATATTTCTGTTCATTTTATGTTCCAACGATCTCTCTGTCGAGGCGTAATGCGGCCGGCTAGGCAACGGAACGACGAATGATCGATCAGTCGACGATAAACTTTCTATCGCAAGCTTCCAGCGATCATGATGCTGATTGGCTGACCGACAACAAAGCGTGCATTGAGTACGCGCGGCGCAACTTGATGGAGTTCACATCGGAACTGATTGCGAGCGCCGGATCGATAGATCCTCGTATCGCCGAAGCTAACCCCGAACCACGAAAATGTTTGGCGAGAGTGCCGATTGCGAAGGGCGTGGGATCGATCGCTTTGCGCGTGTCACTATCGAGAAATGCTGCTGCAACTTACTTTATGCAGATTTCGCCCTCGCGTTCCTATAGCGGAGGGGGAGCATTGCTTCCGCCCCCACGTCTTGCGCGCATTTTGCGGCAGACGATCGCGAGCCATACCGGCAAATGGCGAGCGATCGTTGAAGGTCCGCTCTTTCAAAAATACTTTCCGAATGGTCTGACGGGCGGGCATGACGCCGGTGGCAAGGGTTACGTGAAAAACCATGATGCGCTTGATTTCTTTAATCTCAAGAACTTTGGCGCATGTCGCAACATCCCAGACGAGATGTTGATGTCTCCCAGTCTCCTAGCGGAAACCGTAAAATCCTTTGCAGCCGCCCGTGCCTTGGTCGACTATATCAATCGGGCGACGACGCGCCTTCCGGAGGCTGGCTAACCAACCGCTTCTATACGCATGCTTATCGATCTGAAGCTTTGATCATTGGCTATCTGTTCGCCACATCACCCATCAATTCTTCTGATCGCGAGCGCTTATTCGGTAAGGACCCGCTCGCTCCTTCATGACAATGGATTTCCATGAGAGAGTTACTTCGCCGCGTGCCAGCAATTCATCTACCGCTTCATGGACGGTTGGCATGAATTTACGCCATTCGAGCGGGACGTTGTGATTTTTCGCAAGCCTGCGCGCTACTTCGCTCGGACAGTGTGCCAGCAGGTCGATTTGCAACGATAGCTAAAATTGTCGAGTCAGTTTGATCGATCATTGGCGGCGGCTCGGATCAAAAGCACAAAAAAAGCCCGCCGGCCAGCGGGCTGATTTGTGGGCACGCACGCTTACGCGCGGTCTACAACGTCTTTAGCGGCGTCTTTTGCTTTGCCTTTGAATTGCTGCGCATCGCCCTTGGCTTCCTGCGCTGCACCCTTGGCCTTCATCTCGCGATTGTCGGTCGCATCACCGGCGGCCTGACGCGCCTTGCCTGCGAGTTCGTTGGTTTTGCCTGCTACCTTATCGGACATGCTGCCCATGATCGTACTCCTTTTCGGGAACCGTGAGGGTTCAAGGATCAAACTGCGCAAGACACAGTTCCGTTCCATCGTGGCGTCGGGTCAATTAGTAACCTCGCCGGTAGATCCTCTTGTGTCACCTCGACGGAACCTTCGCTCTGGCGATCGGTTCTGGCCATACTACCCAATGTCGAAGGAAGTCGGGTCTGGCAGTGACCGGCCCCGACGCTTGCGACGGGCATCACCCTAAAATCGGAAACTATTTGCTCGCGACGATTGCTCATTAGCTGTGTCGGTGGCCACATCGCTTTTCCGGCCTCAGCCGAATTCATTCGGATTTTATTAAATATGTTGTCAAATATTCTTCGCCGAGGGGCGATCGAAACCTGGGCAAGCGAGTTGATCTCGTGACCAGGGAGCGGAGACTGCCATGTATCAGCGTACAGTTCTCATCGTCGAAGACGAGATCCTTATCCGGATGTTGCTGGCCGACACCCTACTGGATGAAGGTCATGATGTGATCGAAGCCGGAAACGTTCTCGAAGCCGTCGCGATCCTGGGCCAGCGGAAGATTGACGCGGTCGTCACCGACGTCGACATGCCGGGTGGCCTCAGCGGCTTCGATCTCGCTCGGATGATTTCCGATACTCGCATGGATGTTCCAGTCATCATCGCATCAGGGAGACACCGCCCAAAGGCAGACGAGTTGCCGGGCGACGCCGTCTTCGTCGCCAAGCCGTATAGCTTGGACGCTATCGCCACAATCGTGGCTGATATGACATCAGATGAAGAGCGGCGGCTCGCAAGCTGATCGGCGTCGCATCTCAGCCGTCAGGTCTCGTTTATCGGTTCTATTGTTCTTCGATGGTGATACCGAATTCCCGGCATTACCAGCCAGGCGGTGCCCCTAGCATTTTTGCGATTATAGTCCTTTGTCCGTCGAGTGAGCAGCCAAGCCACGGCAATCGATAACCTCTTCGATGGCGAGACCAATCATCTCGACAAAGTTCGCGCACGAACCCCGCGCAGGATCGACAAAGTCGCCGACGAACAAGATCACGTTGTCCACGGTGAGTGGGAACCCGGCAACTGTACACTTGAGGATCGCCTGATTGGCGATGGCAGTTGCGCCGATGCGTTCAAACAGACGCACGCCTTCTTCTTCTGTCATTCCTGGCAGCAAAGTCGTTCTCCGTTTTTTAGAGTATGGCTCCGCAGGTATCCGGTTGCGCGGGCGAATAGCACTCAGATAAGAGAAATTCCTAACATTAGAAGATCAGTATATGCGTGGCAGGGTTGCGTGGAGCACGGGGCACGGTCGGGCAGGTGGCATATATCGGCTGATAACGCATTTGTCAGAGCGACCCTGTCGACTCAGTGGAACGAACTCGAGACCGGACCTGTTTCGCGGTAACAACCGGGACATGCCATGATCACGTCGCCCTTTTCCAACTTGTCGTCAGTCCTTTTCCTGCTGGCATGCTTTGTCCTTGTAATGGTCGCCAGTCGGGCCGAGGCGACGTCACCTGCTTTCAAATCAGGAGAGGACATAGTGGTTGCGCAGAGCCAGGCAGGCTCGGCTGCGGTGGCAGCCAGCCCGGATCGCGCGGAACGGGCTCGGCGCCTCGTCATCTTTTTTCACGGCATCAGGAGCCATGGTTCGGTCATGGAGGCGATCGGAAAATCCTGGGCGCCGGTTCTGCCGGACACCGAGTTCGTCTCTCCTGATGCGCCGTTCGCCAGCAATTCCAGAGGGCGCGAGTGGTTTGTCGTCGACGATCAAGTCATGCGCCCTGATCGGATCGAGGCCGCCCGCCGCGCGTTCGACGATCTAATTTCCGGCATCGTCAAACGTGAGGGTTTCGAGAACGATCTGAAGGACGTCGCTTTCGTGGGTGTCTCACAGGGTGCCATTGTGGCGCTCGATGCTGTTGCCACGGGGAGGTGGAAGATCGGCGCGCTCGTGAGCTTCGCGGGCTTGCTCCCATTTTCGCCGACATCGATTTCGAAAGATACCGCAATTCTGTTGATGCACGGTGATGCAGATAGGAGAATTCCGTCGATAGCGTCAGTCACCGCGCAGGCGCAGCTACAAGCGGCTGGGATACGACGTGATCTACAAGCTCTTCCCTGGGGTCGGCCACACAATCTCTTCGGAAGAAGCGAAGCAGGCCGTATCCTTTCTGCGGGAGCGATTGGTGAATTGACACTCGCATGGCGCGGCTCTCGCGGCGACCCCATGGCGTGCCTTTGTTAACGACCTATGGTTTATCCGGCCCTTCCGGTCCTCGGCACATCGAGGTTGATCATCACCGGTGCATGGTCGCTCGTATGGTCTCAGCTTCTCGGCTTTCTCCGGACAGAGGCTGTTTTCAACCACGGAGCGGCCGCTGGCGATAGAAGGATGTGGTCGATCCTGAGGCCGGCATCGCGTTCGAACGAGTTCCGCCAATACTTCCAGAAGGTATAGATGCGCTCGTCCGGGTGCAGGTGCCGGGCGGCATCCATCCAACCCTGTTTAACGAGTTTCGCATAGGCCTTCTTTACCTCCGGCCGGAACAGAGCGTCGTCTTCCCACCGCTCAGGCTTGTAGACGTCGAGATCCGTCGGCATCACGTTGTAGTCGCCCGCCAGGACGACAGGAATTTCAAGCTTCAGTAGTTCGGCCGCATATCTCTGAAGCCGGCGAAACCAAGCGAGCTTGTAATCAAACTTCGGCCCCGGTGCAGGGTTTCCGTTTGGCAGATACAGGCATCCAATCAAGATGCCATCGACCGCGGCCTCGATGTAACGGGAGTGGCTGTCGTCCGGATCGCCCGGAAGTCCTTTGCGTGTGATCAGCGGCTCCTGTCCTCGAGCAAGGATCGCGACCCCGTTCCATGACTTCTGGCCCTGCCAGACGGCACCATATCCGTCGCGCTCGATCTCTTTCAAAGGAAAGTCGATCGTCTTGAGCTCCTGGATGCAGACGACGTCGGGCTTGTCCTCCTTCAGCCATCTCAGGAGGATATCCAACCGGCTGCGGATACCGTTGACGTTATAGGTCGCGATCCTCATCAGAGCTGCTGTCACAGATCGATCAGGGCTATACCGAGATCAGGACGCTTTTTACGGCGGAAGCCGACAGCACTTTCGCGGATGATGATTTCCAGTGTGGGATGGACGATGCCGTTGATGAAATGGCCGCCTTTCGTCGAGCCATCCTCGAAACCGAGCACCGCATGCATGTGGAGACTGGCCTTCCCGTCGTCTCCGACGGCGACATCTCCGATGGCACTCAGGACCTCCGTCTGACCGTCCACAGGGATTGCCTTGTATTTCTTCGTTGCAAAGTCGAAGAAACCCAAGGTGGCCTTTTGGAATGCACCGATCGCAGTCAAGGACGCGCCGATGATCTTCTGCTCAGTCGCGAAGCGGGTGATGGCGTCGAACGCTTCCTCGCCCTCGTCGAGGACCAGCACCCAGGTCCGCTCGCTCGAGAAGTTTGTGTTGCCCAATTCCTTTCTCTTCATGTCTTGTTCCTCAATCTGCTTCGTAATATGCCGCGACTGATCCAGATCGTATCGGCGAGCGTCACGGACGATGCCTTCAGAGTAACTGCTATCCGTCCAGAGAGTTGCGTCGTTGACAGCCGTATCTTTTGAGCCGTTCGCTGCGGGAAGGATCTTTTACCTGGCTTGTAAGATCAAAGATGTCGTGCCGGACACGAAAGGCCGCGTCGGGAGCTGTCGAGCAACGATAGCACCGTGTTGGAACCGTTCTCGCCTATGGACGGTTAGCCTTTGACGTTTCGGACAAACGCAACCCAAGCGATAGGATATTACGACATGGCTCAAGAGCTCGACCCGACTAGTGACGCCGCGAGAACTGGCGAAGACGCTGATGCAAACCGCGAAACACTTGCCCAAAATGCTGACGCTAATCTGCATCGCGCTGATTACTGTGGTGCGGAAACCCAACGATCGTTGTCCGATGTGAATGACTTCACCGACGTCAGGGAGTTCTCGCGTAGTTCGAACGGCGATACCTGGTCGGTCGGGGCGGACCGTCAGGGCTCGATGATGGTGCTCCACCGTGGAAATCTGCCATCCGGCGGGCATGAGACTGTCACGCCCGTGAATGCTTTCCTCAATACCGGCCCAAAAGGCCCTCAGCATGAGGCCTTAGTTGCGATGCTGGCGGACGCCGAAGACCGCGGTGCTGTCGAAACAAATCAGGTTAAGCGAACCGGCGTGTTACGCAGCCTTTTGACCGAACTGGGACTATCTTCGCCTGAACGCGCCGGAGAGGATCGCCTGAGAGACAATCAAAAGTAGGGCATCGAGAGTTATCACTCGGGCCGAATTGATCAATGACCCCGGTGTGACGGACGTTGTGGACCGCAGTCCCGCAGGTTTGCCCAAGTCTATCCGATACGGAGCATCGTTTCGAATTCTGCCGGACGGCCACGTTCGCTATTCTCCGGGCGATTGTCAGTCTTGGGCGCGGCTATGCGATCGCCGTGATTGTTGCGATCGCGGCCATTTTGGGAAGTTATATCATTGGGCCAGCGACCAACCCTCGCACAACATCGTCCATTTCGGCGCCGGCATAAGGTGAGCCGAAGAACCTGGCCGCGCAAGCCAATCCCTCAGGTGGTTCGAATCCCTAACGAGTAACCATCAATGCCTCGAACCACTCTCGGAAAGGCGTGTTCTTTGCGAGTTTGCGATTGTAGTCGGGTGCCCCATCCGTCCACCACACCGGGCCGCGCTCGCCTAAAGCTGTTTTCGCGGCATCGACTTGGCCACGGGCAGCTGCTTTCGCCGCTTCATCGTGTTTTGCGGCTTTAACCGTTCTGCGAGGATTCATGAGCTTCGCGACGAGTGCCTGTCGTTCGTCTTGCTTGAGCTTCGGGTTGCTCATCGTCCACGTCTGAGCAAGGGATATGCGCGACGCATGGTCCCTTCACATCAACAGGGGAAGGCGATGGCGATCGCTATGGTAGGCACGCCGATCGCGCTGTCGCTCGGCGTGCCGCTGGGGACATGGCTTGGTACGCAGGTCGGCTGGCGAACCGCCTTTTGGATCATGTCGATATTGACGTTGCTTCTGATCGGCTGGGTCGTGATGAAAGTGCCGGACTATCCAGGCCAGAAGAAGGGCGATCGACTGCCCCTGTTTCGGGTATTTTCAACCCCCGGCGTTCGACCGGTTCTTTCCGTTGTCGTCGCATGGATGCTCGCTCACAACATTCTCTACACTTACATCGCACCCTTCGTTCAGTCGGCCGGGATGCGGGATCGGGTCGACCTTGTTCTCCTGGTATTTGGATTGGCGGCGCTCATCGGCATCTGGATGGCGGGAAAGCTGGTCGACCGTCACCTGCGAGCAACCGTGCTGGCCAGTCTAGCCGCCTTCGGGCTGGTATCCCTGCTTTTCGCGATTGTTTCTCTGTCACCTTGGGTCATTTATGGTGGCGTTGCCATTTGGGGCCTGACATTTGGCGGCGCTGCAACGCTCTTGCAAACCGCACTGGCAGACACCGCGGGTAATGGTGCAGACGTTGCATTGTCGATGAACGTCGTCGCCTGGAATGGCGCCATCGCAGGTGGCGGAATCATGGGCGGTATTCTTTTGGATGCGTATGGACCCACGGCGTTTCCCTGGGCACTAACCTTCCTGCTCGTCATCGCCCTTCTGATCGCCTGGTCCGGACGGGCGCGCGGATTTACTTCGGGTGCACGCACCTCCAACGCAAAGGTGGGGGGACACTGACGCTTCACGAAGACATGGATCGGTCCTATCGTTGCAGCGATGGGGCCGAAACACGCCGAAACACGACCGCGACCGAAATGCGGAGCCATGTCTCCCATTGGCGCGCAGTAACAACGGGTCAGCGGTTCGATTCCGTTGTTGTCTAATCGCCTGCATCGGGTCAAGCGGATTTTAAACGAGGTACTTCGTTGCCGTGTTGCTAGCGCGGCACCTTCTGTAGATTTTCTTTCGACATCTTTCATTCCTGCAAATTCGTCCGGTGCTGGGAGCACTGTTGTCTCCGCGGTCGACATGTAGTCGCCGCATGATGGGTTTTCGCAGGGCAGGTCTTCCTATGTTCAAGACGCAGTCTCAATGAGCTGCGACGGAATCAACGGAATGACCCAACCCACGTCCACAGCAGGGACGCCCAGCATCTCAGTTTGATTGAGGTGCTGAGGCAGGTAGGCCGGCGCTTCGGTTAAGCTGCTGCGCCGCCCAATGGATTGAACGCTTGCCCGGCCTTGAGCATGCTATGCATTATGACGGCAAGTTTTCGCGCAACAGCAACCGCGGCACGTTTGAAGCCCAGCCGCTCACGCAGCTTCAGCCCCCAGGTCTTTAGACTGCATTCGGTCCTGGCAGTGGTTCTCGTCAAGAGAACGGTAGCTGCCTCGTAGAGTAATCCCCGCAGCCGACTGTCACCGCGTCGCGAGATATGGCCATCATAATCTATTTCGCCAGACTGATAGCGCCGCGTCGTCAGCCCTAGCCAAGCGCCGACTGAGCGCGAGGTGGGGAAGTTTTCGGGATCTTCGATCGCGGCAATGTACGAGACGGCCGTGACAGCACCAACGCCTGGAATCGTCATCAGGAGCTTCGTAGCCCGGCTCTGTCTGGAAGCTACGAGCAATTGGTGATCAAGATTAGATGCGCGCTTACGTATGTCGCGCCATGCCTCGAGCAGGGGCAATATCACACCTGCTAGGCCGCTATTTCCATCCAGTAGCGCTCTCACATTAGCATCAAATGCCCCGCCTTTCCCTTTGGGTACGATGAGACCAAACGTTTTTAGGAGGCCACGTATTTGGTTGCTGAGCTGCTTGGAAATGCTTACGAGCTGGCTACGCGCTGCCACCAGTGTGCGTGTCACCATGTTGTCGAAGGTCTTTACTCGCACGACTTTGTAAAATCCGGCTTCTGCCAACTGCGCTAAGCCATCCGCATCATTGGCATCAGTCTTGTTGAGGGTTTCATTCAGAACCTTTTGCGCATGCCGTGCTTCAATGCAGATCGCGGGAATTCTTTCGGCGTTCAGCGCATGATAGAACCATGTCGACAGTGGACCTGTCTCGAAGACGACTAGCTTTGCGTGCGGAGCATGCTTGCGGATGATTTGCGATATAACTTTCGGATCAGAAGGGCATTTCCCCCGCCAGATACGCTTCCTATTCTCTCGGATCGAAACCGCAGTATCTTTCAGCGAAACATCAAGCCCGATATATTGGTCCATGGTTGCCTCCCATTTGATGCTGGGCCCGGTTCCAATCGTGAGCCCGTATTTCCATCTTACCGGGGGCAACCACCCATGTCAGATATTGCTGAGGCAATGCCTTTGGGGAAACCGACCCGCGATTACCCCATGTTCAAGGCGCTCGCCACGCGCCCTTGCCATCTATTTTTTAACCGCGTCAGTTTCGATTGATATAAGCGCCGTTTGACGTTCGTACGCAGAGGATTGCGGACATCCGTGTCCGCGATCAAAGGGTCGAACCATTCCGGATCAAAGTACCCACCGCACCAGTAACTGATTTCTGCATGTTCTGGAACGTCCCGGTCGGCGATGATCTCCAGGAACTGCTCATATCCAGACACACCACCAACTTACGTAACGGCTAGCACTTGCTCGTCGCGATATCATTTCCTATTTGTCTAATTGCAGTTGAAAGCCGGCGCCTGCGGTGTTCCTTGCGCTTTTGAAGGGTATGTATTAGATAGTTTATTGGAAACTCGTGGTGATGACGATGTCTAGCGTTGCGTTTAAGGTCCTGTCGACGGTGAACGCCCCCTACGGGACGAACCTTTCGGCTGAGCAACTCGCCTCGAAGATCTCCGATTTCGCGAGCGTAGAGAATTTCGATGCTTCCGCATTCTCATTCTATTCCGAAGTGAAAGCCGACCTCCAGCACCAGTTTCTTGATGAGATGGAAATCGGCCACGGAGCCGCATCCGCGATTGCCCAGAAGTTCTCGCAGCTAGCCGGATACCCGCTCGCTCTAGCCGCCTGAGGGTCGTCTTGATGAGCCAATGGGAAAGCCTGTTCGACCAGTCGGTGTCGATTATCAATCAGGCGAACTCTTCTTTTACCCTCCTCGATAGCTGGACTTTTGGCGGCGGCACCGCTCTCATGCTCCAGATCAGCCATCGTGAAAGCTTCGATATCGACATTTTCATAGATGATCCGCAGGTCCTCCCATATCTGAATCCGACAACGCAGGGCTATACCCTGCAGGTGAACCCAGATGAATATGTTTCGGACGGGACGCACGCGCTCAAGATCGTATTCGCGGGCATTGGTGAAATCGACTACATTTGCGCTCCAAGCCTGACCGACTATCCCACATCCCGTGTCACAGTGCGAGGGGTCGAAGTTGACCTTGAGACGCCGGGCGAAATCATAGCGAAGAAGGTTCACTATCGAGGAGCCTCTCTTCAACCACGCGACATGTTCGACATCGCGTGCATTGCCAAGGTACGTGGCGATGAATACGTTGTCGAAGCTCTCTTGCCATTCAAGAACAAGGCCGCCGATGCATTGGCAGTCGCCGAGAGAATGGATGCAGGTCTCGCCAGCGCGGTTATGGGGAAGCTTCAGTAAAAAGAAGGATATGCGGATATTTCGAAAACTGCACAAGCGACGACGATCTCGCTTTTGAAAGCGGTGTGCGAGTACAAGCCAGCGGAATCCGCCGCACCTTCGTCTCAGTCCCAGCGCTGATTTCTCAGCAACCTGGCGATCTCAGCTACCGCAGTCCGGTTGATTATCCTCTCGGTGCGGATCATCTCGGGTTAGCCAACAAAGCCACTTAAGGGCAGCGTCAGCGAGAGCAGAGGTCATTTCTGCGAGGCTCGGTGATCATGGCAGGCGTCTGCGCGTGTAAGTAAGTCGTTTTTCAGATACTTAGCAAATCCAAGGCACGTGGTCGGCGGTTCGAGTCCTTTCAAGAGCACAGTACCTTGTACACTTGGGAATTAAGGTTGCTGCGACGAGATCCTAACGTAGCACTCGGATCTCGTCGATGCGATGCAAAAGTTGCATTACTGCGCGAAAACGCTGCCAAAATCCTTGAAGCCTTTGACCTCGATGGGGTTTTCGCTTGGTTCGAAGAAGAACATGGTGCGCTGTTCACCGGGCTCGCCTTCGAAGCGAACGACCGGCGGAATCTCGAAAGCGATTCCGCCACTCTGGAGGCGTTCGGCAAGTGTGAACCACCACTCGTCGAGTGGCAGGATGACGCCGAGATGGGGCATCATCACCATGTGGTCGCCAACCTTGCCGGTGCGCGTCGTTTCGAACGGCTTGCCGAGATGAAGCGATATCTGGTGGCCGTAGAAGTCGAAGTCGACCCAGGTCTCGGTGCTGCGGCCTTCGGTGCAGCCCAGCACGTCGCCGTAGAAGCGGCGACAGTCATCGAGATTCTTGACGTGATAGGCGAGGTGAAAAAGCGAGCGCATAGGGTGTCCCTTCAAGATTAACGGCCAAGCTCAAGCCTGCTTTCAGAAAAACATTTAATGCCTTTTTCTCTCTCCGAGCGTAAGGAAATGTTTTGGATATTCGGTTTATCGAGAGCCTGCTTGCCGTGATCGAAACCGGTTCGATCGCTGCGGCTGCGCGACGCCAGAACCTGACACCGGCTGCGGTCAGCCAAAGGGTGCAGACGCTTGAAACGTTACTCGGCAGTGCGTTGCTTGCCCGCGGTGCTCATTCGGCAAGGCCGACCGAGACCTGTCTGGCGCTGATGCCGCGAATGCGCCATCTGATCGCCGAAGCGAAGGTGCTTATCGCCGAAGCGGCGGGTGGTGAATTAAGTGGCGAACTTGCCATCGGCGCGATCTCGACGGCCCTGACGGGAATGATGCCGGCGGTGCTCAAAAAGTTTGCGGGCACGGCACCGGATCTGCGGCTAAAGATCAGTCCCGGTACGTCGGACATGCTTTACGAAGCGGTGCTGTCCAGTGAACTTGACGCCGCGATTTTGGTGAAGCCGCCATTCGCGATCCCGAAGTCGTTGCGCATACATGCGTTGCGCCGGGAACGCCTCATGCTTCTGTCCAAACATGCCGTCGATCCGAACGCAATAGGAATGACACTCATGGGCGAGCCCTATCTCCGTTACGATCCCGGTTCATGGGGAGGCCGGATGGCGGCTCTGTTCATCGAAGAACGCAATCTTCAGCCGGACATCTTCTGCGACCTCGACGGACTGGAGGCAATCGCCATTCTTGTAGCAAACGGTATCGGCAACTCCCTGGTGCCGGCATGGGCCGGCTTCCAGCCGCAGGGGCTTTTCGTCACCGAAGTCGATGACGATGGGCGCTACGACCGCGAGATCGTCCTGCTTCGGTCGTCGCAGCCGCGGCGGCCGAAAGCGCTTGATTTTTTCACAGGACGCTGGTCGAAACGATAGATTGACCAGTTTGGTCAGCGCGCCATCCAGCCGCCGTCGACCATGAGATTGTGGCCGGTCAGATAGGTCGCCTCATCGCTGGCGAGAAACAGTGCGGCGCGGGCGACGTCGATCGGCTTGCCGAGGCGGGGCAGCGGCGTGCGGCTTTCGGAATAGGCTAGCATATCGGGATCGACGGCGCGGCCACCCTTGCCGGTGAGGATCTTGCCGGGTGCGACTGCATTGCAGATGATGCTTTCATGGCCGTAGTCGGAGGCCACCTGCTTGGTCATGTAGACCATGCCCGCCTTGCTGACACCGTAGGCGAAATCGCCGGGTGCGGCGATCATGCCGTGCTGCGAGGTGATGTTGACGATACGGCCCCGCGCCTCGCCGATGATCTCCTGGGTCACCATCTGGCGTACGGCGGCGCGAAGGCAGAGATAGGCGCCCTTGAGGTTCACATCGGTGACGCGTTCCCACTCCGCCTCGTCGGTATCGACGAGCGAGGAGCCGCCGCGAATGACGGCATTGTTGACGAGGATATCGACGCGGCCATAACGACCGGCGACATCGTCGAACAGAAATTGGACGTCCGAGCCCTTGGAAATGTCCGTTTTGACGAAGATCGCCTTGTCGGTGACTTTGTTCAGCTCTTCCAGCACCGGTGTGCCGCCTTCGACGACGTCGGTCGTTACATCGGCTGCGATGACAGTTGCGCCTTCCTGTGCAAACAGGAGTGATATCGCACGCCCGATGCCCGAGGATGCGCCCGTGACGATCGCGGTTTTGCCGGTCAATCTCCCAGTCAATCTCATTGTCATGATCCTAGTGCCTGATGACCTGCTGCAGGAAGGTCTTCGTCCGCTCGTGCTGCGGAGAGGAGAAAAATTGTTCCGGCGTGTTGCGCTCGACGATCGTACCGCGATCCATGAAGATGACCTGGCCGGCGACCGATCGGGCAAAGCCCATTTCGTGTGTGACGCAAACCATGGTCATGCCTTCGCGAGCAAGCTCCACCATCACGTCAAGCACTTCCTTGATCATTTCCGGGTCAAGCGCCGAGGTCGGCTCGTCGAACAGCATGATCTGCGGCTCCATGCAGAGCGCTCGGGCGATGGCGACGCGCTGCTGCTGGCCGCCGGAAATCTGGGACGGCATCTTGTGTGCATGATCGGCGATGCGAACGCGCTCCAGGTAATGGCGAGCAAGCGCTTCCGCCTCGGAGCGCGTCTTGCCGCGGTTCTTCATCGGCGCGATCATCAGGTTCTGCAGGACCGTCAGATGCGGGAAGAGGTTGAAGTGCTGGAACACCATGCCGACTTCTTGGCGCACTTTGTCCAGATTGCGGGCGCTTGCGCCGATCGAAATCCCATCGACGGTGATCGAGCCGGTGTCAAAGGTCTCAAGCCCGTTGAGGCAGCGGATGAGCGTCGACTTTCCGGAACCGGACGGACCGCAGATGACGATACGTTCGCCGCGCGCGACATCGAGATCGATGCCGTCCAGCGCCTTGAAGTTCGAATAGGATTTGGTGACGGCGCGCATCTCGATCACGGTGCGGCCGAGGTTGACGGTATTCATGCGCTGATCCTCTTCGGAAGCGGGTCAAAACGGGTAAGCCATTCGGCATGGTCGATGGCGGCGGTCTCGCCGCGATAATGGATGTGATAACCGGTGTCGGACGAGAGCCGCTCGATAGAGAGCGGCGCGCGATCCTGAGCCATCGTCACGGTGACGCTGGCCGCTTCGTGCGCGGCAGCAAGTGCCGCGCCATTCCCGCAGACGAGCGTCGAGAAGGCGTTTGCCCAATCGAGGACCGTTTCGCACGCACCTGCACCGATATTGTAGGTGGTGTGCTTCAAGCCACTGCCGGTGAGAAGTCCGGCGAGACCGGCCGCTGCGTCGCGGCTGTAGAGCCAGTCGCCAGCCAGCGGGCGAGCCAGCGTCGCGACAGAACCCTTGCGCCATTGCGACAGGATCTGCGCATGCGGGCTCAGCAGCGGACGAACGCCGGTGTGATATTCCCACGGGCCGAAAAGCGGGCCTATGCGCGCGATCCTCAGGTCGAAGCCGTAAAGCGATGCAAGGCGCAGCGCCGTGTCTTCCGCTGCGACCTTGGTGATGCCGTATAGGCTTGCCGGATTGGGGGAAAAGCTGCCCTCGGCTATCGGGCCGTCCTCGACATCAACATGACCATAGACGGCAACGCTGCTCGTCGCGACGATACGGGTCAGCTCCGGTGCGTGACGCAGCATCTTCAGGAGCGTCGCGGTGCCGCCGACATTGACGGTTATGATCCGCGCCGCCATTTCCCGCTCGGCTTCCAGGTTGGGCGTCATGGCGGCCAGATGCAGGACCGCCTGCGGCCTTGACTTTGCAATCGCCGCTCCGACATCCGCTTCGCAGCAGATATCGCCCAGTATGACGGCTACGCCGGCAAGTTCTTCCGCGTGCACGAAGGCATCCGGCATTCCGGCCGTGGCGAAGAGCGTCACGTCATGGCCGGCCTTGAGAAGTGCTTCAGCCGCTGCAAGACCGACAAAGCCGGTGCCGCCTGTAATCAGAATGCGCACGCGGTCACGCCTTTCCGATGATGGCTTTGCGCTCCAAGCGCGATACCCAATGGGAGAAGGGCCAGAGCATGATGAAGAAGATGACGGCGGCTGCGGTCAACGGCGTCGGATTGTAGGTCTGTTCCTGGGCAACGCGTGCTGAACGCAGCAGTTCCGGAAGGGCGACAAGCGAAGCGATCGACGTTGTCTTGACCAGTTCGAGCGAGTTGCTGGCGAGGGGCGCTACGACTTTGCGGACCGCCTGCGGCAGGATGATGTAGATCATGCCGCGGAACTTATGAAAGCCCAGCGCCGCCGCCGCTTCATGCTGACCCTTTGGGATCGACTCCAGGCCGGCGCGAAAGATTTCGCTGAAATAGCCGGTGTTGTTGATGACAAGCGCGACGACCACGGCGGTGAAGCTGCCGAGCGTTAGGCCGAAAAACGGCAGGCTATAATAGATCAGCACCAGAAGCACGAGGACCGGGAAAGCGCGCAGCAGGTCGATTAAGATAACCATCAGCTTGCGAACCCGCGCACCGGCGAAACTGTAGGTGACGGCGACGGTCAGGCCGGAGAGCAGCGACAGGGGCAGAGCGACGATCGCCAACAGAAATGTAAGCTGCAGGCCCTGCAGCAGCAGCGGATAGACGAGTTTCAGGGAGTCGATATTGGCAAAATTGAGTAGAAGAAGTTCCATGTCCGTTTCTCCTCAATGCGAAAATCGACGTTCCACATAGCGGCTGAAGGCCACCAGCGGGATGAAGAACAGAAGATAGAAAAAGGCGGCGAGCGTCAGCGGCGAGGGATTGGCCTTGATCGACATGATGCTCTGGGCGCTGCCGAGGGTTTCCTGCATCGAGACGGCGACGCCGAGTGCGGTGCCCTTGGTAATCGCTATCGACCGGTTGGTCACGAGCGGCAGCGCAAGCCGGACGGCCTGCGGCAGGATGATGAAAGCAAGTGTGCGCCAGGGCTTGAAGGCGAGCGCTGTCGCGGCCTCCCACTGTCCTTTCGGTACGGCAACGATCGACGCCCAGAATATTTCCGCAGCGAAGGCTGACAGCACGGCGGAAAGGCCGAAGACTGTTGCCAGGAAGGGAGACAGCGTGATGCCGAGATAGGGCAGGCCGAAATAGACGAATATGAGCACGACCAGCTGCGGCAGGGTCCGGAAGATCTCGATAAAGGTGGTGATCACCCCATCGATCACACGGTTGCGCAAACAGCGAAGCACTGCAAGTGCAAGACCGGTCAGAAGACCGATGACGATGACGGCCAGCGACGCCTGGACCGTGACCCAGAAACCCGCCAGCACTTCGGGAAACGCCTCTTTGAGGATTTCCCAATTGAGATAGTTGTCGATAATTTTCTGCATCGCGCGCTCCCGAAAGAGGCCGCCGATCATTGATCAGCGGCTTCGGTTTCCGGACTTATTTGCAGGCAAGTTCATGCGGCGTGGCGTCGTAGCCGGTGAAGCCCGGAGCGCCATAGCCAGGATAGACCGTGCTGAGCGGGCTGTCGGAAGCCGGCTTCTCGTTGTACCACTTTTCGTAAAGGGCAACGAGCACGCCTTCCTGCTTCAGGCATTCGATCGCGTCTTCCACCTGATTGCGCAGCGCCACGTCTTCATTGCGGAAAGCATAGCCGAACTTGCGGCCGTCGAAATCCTTGAAGGCGACTTCGATCATCGGGTTCTTGCTCGCGGCATAGACCGTGGTCGGGATTTCGTTGAGTGCGCTGAAGGCGCGGCGCGTCAGAACGGCCTGGACGGAATCCGGGAATGTATCGTAACGCTGGACTTCAAAGCCGTATTTTTCGGCGTTGGCGGTCGCCCAGGTGTCCGACAGCGTGCCGCGGTTAACGGCGATCGCCTTGCCCTTCAGATCCTCGAAGCCGGCAATCTTGTTGCCCTTGGCGACGATGAAACCGTTGCCGGTTGCGAAGATCGGCTCGGCGAAGAGCATCTTCTCGCTGCGGTCCTTGGTGATGTTGAGCGGGTTGACGGTAATGTCGATGCGGCTGGCGAAGAGTGCCGCAAACAGACCCGAGAAGTTGACGTCGGTGATCTCGACCTTCGGGCGGCCGATCTTTTCACCAATGGCGTTGATCAGGTCGACGCCGAAGCCTTCGGGGCCGTTCGCGCCGCGCACCATCCACGGGGCAACGCCGAAGTCGGAACCGACGACGAGTGGTTTCGCATCCTGGGCGGTAGCGGCCGATGCCATTGTCAGTGCCATGAGGCCGGCGATGGTAGAGAGAAGCATTTTCTTCATTTTTTAAGTTCCCCTTTTGTCGAACTATGCTTGCGGTTGATGGTGGCGATGCCAGTGGCGGGCGATATCGGAGCGGGTAGTGACCCACACGTCATCGCCGTGACGGGCAACGTATTCGAGAAACAGCTTGAGGCCCGAGGCGCGACCGGGATGACCGGCAATGCGCAGGTGCAGGCCGATAGACATCATCTTCGGTGCGGTTGTACCTTCTGCGATCAGCATGTCGAAGCTTTCGCGCAGCATACGGAAGAAAGCCTCGCCGCTATCGACTGCGCCGCGCATGAATTTTGCGTCGTTATTAGTCAGGCTGTAAGGGACGACGAGGTGGCTCTTGCTGTTAACGTCGAGCCAATAGGGCAGCTCATCATTGTAGGCGTCGCTGTCATAAAGAAAACTGCCGTTTTCGCTAAGCAGTAAACGGGTGTTGGTGCTCGGTCCGTAGCGGCAATACCAGCCATCGGGTGCACGCCCCGTCGTCTGCTTGATCGACGCGACGGTGCGGGCTATGCGCTCGCGCTCCTCGTCGCGCGTCAATGCGCGGTGATGTTCCCAACGCCAGCCATGGGCACAGATATCGAAGAGTTCGCTGTCGCGCACATGGGCGGCAATTTTCGGGTTGCGCTCCAGTGCAAGGCCACACGCCATGATCGTCGCCGGCATCTCGCGCTCTTCGAACAGGCGGGCAATGCGCCAGTAACCGACGCGACTGCCATATTCGAACATCGATTCCGCCGCCAGATCACGGCCGGGAAAGCTGCCGGAAGCGCCTTCCGTCAGCGCGGATTCGGTGGCCGGGTCACCATCCTCGATCGAAGGCTCTGAGCCTTCCTCGACATTGATGACGAAATTTAGTGCCAGCTTCGCGCCGCCCGGCCATTTAGGATCGGGCGGCGTCGGGCCATAGCCCTCGAAGTTGCGCTGCGGGTGCTTTGCCTGCATCAGACGAGTTCCTTGAAATCGACGTGGAAGGGCTTTTCTAGGGGCAGAAAGATATCCGTATCGGCGGCCGAGCGCTCCATCGCCATCGTCACCACGAATTCCGCAGGAAGATCGAGGACCGACATGCCGGCGTGCCAGACATTGCGACGATAAAGGATGCCCTGACCGGGTTCCGAAACGAAGGCGCGAAGATCCGACAGGTCCGGCCCACCATCTGCAAGTGTGGGGCAGACGACGATCAGCATGCGCTGGCATGACAGCGGGAAGAACGCCTGATCGGAATAGGGATGCCGCTCCATCTGTGAAATTTCAAAAGGAAACGAGATTGCTTCGGCGATCTTTGTCACCCAGAATGCTTGACCTAGGTCTTTCTGGCCTTTGAGCGGGAAGTAGTGGCGGCGATCACTGCCCCGATGGGCGATCACTTCACCGAACTCCGAAAAGGCTTCCGCGGAAAGTGGGCGGGCATGCAACTTCACAAGGGAACTCCGTCTGACGATGCGCTTTACCAGGTCTGAATACCTTTGGTATCCCAAGCGGATACACGTGGGATTTTTATCGGGAAAAAGTCCGATGTAAAGAGTTTCATTGCGTTGCAGCATAATTTGTTGCGAAAGGGTGCGGTGCCGGTCAATCGGCTGGAGTTCGGCGGGCGCCTGCAGTAACGAGGATAGTTGTGGAGTGCTTGACCGCACACGCTACCAGTTGGGAGACATCACATGGCCGAGGCCGCAGAAATCGTCAGGACCGCAGGCAAAAAGTCCGTCAACTTAACGGAACAGGCCTACCAGTATGTCCGCAGCCTCATCCTTGCACAGGAACTGAAGCCCGGCGAAGTGTTTACCGAGCGCGCTCTGGCGGATCAGTTGAACGCGTCGAGGACGCCGATGCGGGCTGCGATCAATCGCCTTGTGGGGGAGGGGTTGGTTGAACGCCTGTCCAATGGCACGATCGTGATCAAGCAAGTGGCAATCGAGGAACTGATGGACATCCTCATCATTCGGCGAATGCTGGAAGGCGAGGCCGCCGCACAGGCGGCACAGCGCCATGTGCCAGCAAGTGTTGATGCCATTCTTCTAAAGAGCCGGGAAGTCGTGGCCCATCCCCAAATGGAGCTGGAGCCGTTCTGGAAATACGACGACGAGTTCCATGAGTTTGTCGCGGAAGCCAGTGGCCGACCGGTGCTGAAACAGTATGTCCAAAACATCCGTCAGCGGGCGCGCATGTGCCATGTCGTGCGAATGGAAAAGAGTTTTGAACATCAGGCGGCCGAGCATATAGCCGTTCTGGAGGCGATTGCCGCCGGCGATGCTCCTCGTGCACGCGCGGCGATGGAAGCGCATGTCGACGGGGTAAAAGACCGTTTTGTTCGCTGGTATTTTGCTTAGCGACGTCGGCCCAACTGCTTCCAGATTTATACGCGGCATTGAGTTGTGATATCACTTCAACGCCAGTGTTTTCTCCAGGCCGCAGAGGCCGATGCCGCAATTGCTCTAAACCTGAACGCAAGTGATTTTATTGAATATAATATGAGGACCGTCTTCTAAAGACGATGCTGGCGGCAAAGCTGCGCCAGGAAAACTCATGGCTTCGAGAGCGGCTCCGACGTCGATAGCGGCGGGCTAATTGCAGCCAGCCTATTTGATCCTGTGAGTTGGTCGCCATTCCTTCGGCTAGATCGCTTCAATCCATGGGGCTCTTGCCGAAGGGCTCGATCGCTCGCTAACTCATTTCTTCGGAGCCGTTTTGGGCTTCGGTTGATACAGCCGTCGTTTGGCATTCGACCGAAGAGCATTCCGGAGATCCTTGTCGGTCATCGCAAGGTCGAACCATTCCGGATCGAAATGACCACCGCACCAGCGCATGGTCTCTTCGAACTCGGGATCACCCGGGTCGGCGATGATGTCGAGGAACCGCTCGTAACCAGACACGCCGCCAACATCTTCAGGCGGACGCGCTTTTTCGCCGGCGATACAGCTGCCCTGTTTCGGCGCAGTGGCGAGCGTCAAAAACTCTTCGATCGCAACCGTGTGCCGCCAGCCGTCCCCGAAATCATAGTGGTAGCGCAACACTGCGCCTTCCTCGAAATCCAGCAGCCGAACCTCTGTTTGATCGAAGACCCGAGGATCCTCGTCAGTCGCGTCTTCGGTCAGGATCTCGACGTCGCCATAGCGTAGACCGCCGATGCGAAATTCATAAAGGTGATAATTCCACCAATTGAACGCGGCCTGTATGCCAAGGTGCAACTGTTCCAGGTTCCAATGGATCGGCAGGATCAAGCGGCGCCAGACGTCCGGATTGATCTCGTCGATGGAAACTCTGATCAGCGCGGCATTCGGAGTTTTGAACATAGTGCCGAGTGAACAAGTATGACAGTGACCCGTCAAGAGGTCCTTCGTGGCGACTTATCAAGCGATAGCTGTAAAGCTCTGATCTCAGCTGACCACGAGACCAATAGGCTAGCTGCCGCCTCAAACAAGCGGATACGCCGCATTGGCTAGCTGATGTTGCCCTCTGCCCACAAGGTCTTCAGCGCCTGAACCAAAGCTTCAGTGTCATAGGGTTTTCCGACGAAGGCCATCCGCTCTGTATCTGGGCACCGTGACCGCATCTGCTCTTCGCTATGTCCGCAGGCAACAACGATCGGCAGATCCGGTCTGAGATCGCAAATTTCGCTAGCCAAGAAATCGCAGGGACGATCGGGAAGTCCAAGGTCGAGGACACACCGTCGATCTGACCATCCAGGACGTGGAGGCGCTCCATCGCTTCGGTCGCAGACCCGGCCTCCTCAATCAGAAAACCCTGGTCTGCAAGGTTTTCCGCCATGACCATTCGGATCAGTGCCTCATCCTCGACAAACAGGATCCGGTGTTGACGCTGGCTGCGAAAGCTTGGCCAGCATGCGGGCCAGGGCCGTTGGTGTATTGGCGATTTGGCCAAACGCGCGCGCGTCACCACGCCCACCGCCGTCAGCCAGCGACACCGCGATCGTCTCTTTATGAACATCCAAGCCGATGTGATAGTCTCGTCCATGGCCCGTCTCCTATGCATGAGGCTCTACGAGGGCATCGCTCTCGCAACCCTCGATACCTGCATATTGTGAGACGGGTCACCCGGTCCCAGGCGAACATTTAGTCTAGCGCATCCTGAGGTTCTTCCAGTCCCAAACCAGAAAGGAGGCTTTAATCGGCTTCCCGACGCACTCTAACCAGCATCGCTTCGATTTTGACGGGGATCACGGAGACACAGTGGAGATTTTTCGCGGTGTCGCTGACTTTGAGAGCTGAGTGTCCAAAGCTGAAAGATTGGATCGTAAGGAATGGTCCAAAGCGGTGAAAACTGAACCGACCTAGTACATGTGCCCTAATAGTAGCAGCGACTTAACTGGCCTAATTTGTGATTGGGATCACGTCGGCATCCATACCCTAGTCCGGGGCGGATTTTTCATTGGCAAGTGAACGTTTCCGTCGCCTCGTTTAGGGGGCAATGCGTGTGCGTAAATGTGTTATGAAAAATTCGGACTGACGTCGATCCCGTGTTCACATGAAAGGAAAAATTATGAACAATCCACATGTTGAAAACGCAAACAAAGACATGGCGATGTTTGAGCTCGACCCGAGCGAAATCGAGGCCGTCAGCGGTGGTATCTCTAGCGATACGGGCTATGGCGCAGCGCTTGGGGCCGCCGGCGGATTCCTGGCGATGGGCGCTTTGGGCGCTGCGGCTCTGACCCCGGTCGGTATGGGAGTAATGCTCGGCGCATCGATCGTCTCTTCCGGCATGGCAATGTATTACGCTGCACAATGATCTGACGACAATCAGCGACGGCGGACGAAGACCGCCGTCGTTACCTACCGGCACAGGTCTATATGTGAGAGCCTCTGCGGCACCTACCCGGCCAATGGCGGACCCGTCGCCAACACTCCAGCACACATTTCGCCGCCGCTCCGTGAGGATGCCGCCAAAACGGGTCGCCAATGGCTCACCTCAATGTGATCACCGATAGAACACCAGTACTAATGGCTGGAAACATTTTTCGGTGAGAAAGTCACAAGGGCAAATCTGGGGGGCAAATTGGCAATCAATCTGAAAAACGACATCAATACCGATCTGGCCCACGCCGTTCTACGGGTCACCTCGATCGTCTGCATGACGACTTACGGCGCCATTCTCGTCGGCACGGGGCTTGCTGATCCGGAAGATGGGAGGCTGATCTATCTCGGCATAGCAACCCTAATGACCTCGCTTCTTTTCCTTCTCTGGGTGGTGAAGTCCAGCTATGGCCAGGGTTGGCGACATTGGATCGCGATGCTCCACGATTATTCGGCTATGACAATTGCCATGGCGCTCGGGGGCGCCCCGTTTATGCCGATCTACGCATTTGCGCTTTGCACTGTCGTCGGCCATGGGCTTCGCTACGGACGTGAAGCGCTCTGGGGAGCAACCGCTCTTCTGGTGGGGTCACTTCTCGTCACCATGAGCTTTAGCGACTACTGGCAGAAAAATGTCTATCTCGGCATTACGATGATCGTGACGACATTGATGCTGCCGATCTATGTAGGCATTCTCCTGAGCCGTCTGCAGACGGCCTATATTGCGGAAAAGGAACTCAGCCTTTCCAAATCGAAATTCCTTGCCCAGGCAAGCCACGATCTCAGGCAACCGATACACGCGATCAGCTTGTTCACGGCGTGTCTGCGTGATGCGGGGCTTGCTCGAAAGGAACTGGAGATGGTCGATAACATCGACCGCTCGCTCCAGGGCGTCTCCCGCCTGTTCAAATCGTTGCTGGATGTCTCGACGCTCGACAGCGGACGTGTTGTGCCGAAGTTCGAAAACATCGCGATTGCCGATATTGTGGAGGATGTCGTTCGGCAGAACTCGGAAAACGGGTTGCGAAATGGCTGTCAGATCCGGATTGTAAAATGCGGCCAGCGTGTCATCAGCGACCGCGCCTTGTTGACGACGATGCTGCAGAACATCGTCAACAACGCAATCAAATACGCCCCCGGTAAAACGATCCTTATCGGCTGTCGGCGTCAGGGCGTGACGCTGGCTTTATCCGTCGTTGATCAAGGGCCGGGGATTGAAGATAGCCACCAGGCCAGGGTCTTCGACGAATTTTACCAGGTCCGCGAACGCGGTGACCGTGACATCGAGGGCGTCGGGCTTGGGCTCTCCATTGTGTCGCGGCTTGCCAAGCTTCTGTCCTTGGAGGTCCATCTTACCTCTCACCGTGGGCGCGGAACGATGGTGAGCCTGTCGGGCATTCCCGTCGCGGCAGCTCCCACACCATCCGTCGGGCGTCCGCCGGCGCGCCCGACCGCCAGCGTCGAAGGGCTGCAGATCCTGTTGGTCGAGGATGATGAGGCGGTGTTAAACGCGACGGCAAGCCTTTTGCGCCGGTGGGGCTGCGAGGTAGAGGCCATGCAGGCGATCCCCGTACGCTCGATCTTTTGCGATCTTCTCATCACTGATTTCGATCTCGGCGGCAATGTCACTGGTTCGGACTGCATTGCGGAGGTCCGCCGATTGGCAGATTGGGATGTGCCGGCTGTCGTGATGAGCGGGCATGATGCGGCTCGTGTACGCGAAGACACTGGCGACGAGACGATCCCGATCTTGTCAAAACCGGTACGCCCGGCCGAGCTGAGGTCCGTCATCATGGCGGCCGCGATGGACGCGTCGGACCGCAGCTGAACGTCCGGTACTTGGAAATCAGGCGCGCATGGGTAGCAGGCCATCGTTGACGGCTTGCGAGACAGCAGCGGCCCTAGTTGTGACGCCGAGCGCCCTGAACAGGGCGGATACATGAATCCGCACCGTGAATGGCGATATGCCGAGCACGATGGCGATCTCCTTGTTGCTCTTGCCTTCGGCAATATAGCGAAGCACATCGGACTGCCTGTCCGTCAAAAGCGGGGTGGTGATCGTATCCGCCTCCGGAACTCTCGTGATGACATCGCCTTCGCGGATCGCCGTCAGAGCTTCCGTCAGAACCTCGGGATGAACGGCCTTGTTGATGAAGCCGTTGACCCCGCAGGCAAGAACGTCATCGATGGTGAGCCTGTCGTCTGCCATCGAGACGACGACAATCGACGAACTTGCGAATTCACGCCTGAGGGCAGGCAAGTCATCCTTGATGCTGCGCCTGGTGAAGAACAGGTCCAGTATGAACATTGACGGCGGCTCCTGCCGCGAGCGGGCCAACGTGAGAGCGTCATCGAACGTGTCCGTTGCGGTAATCTCGGCGTTCGGCATCATTCGCGTCAGCAGCGTCGTTAGACCGTCTCGGAACACTGGGTGATCGTCCGCGACAATGATTGTGTCTTCTCGCAAGGCTAAGTTCTCCTCTGCCGCACCTGCTCTAAACCAGGCGATGTAAGCGGATTGGATGCCGGTAGAGCGCCGGATTTTGCTCGTCGACGTTTCCTGAGAAAGCATGACTTCCGGAGGGGTCGAAATGGGCTGGGCACGGTAAATTTCAATAGCTGAATCTCGCCGGTACGGCGCGTTTCTAGACCAAAGCAAGGATGCGTTGACGATCCTTGTCGCAATCCACGCAGACCTGTTCGCCGGTGTCGAGAAGGTGGTCGATGATTGCATCGGAAACTGCGCCATCGGCGATGCGATCGAAAGCGGCAAACATCGGCTGTGAGTTGACTTCGAGGAAATTCAATTTCCCATGATCAGCGACCATGAAGTCGGCCGCCGCGAAATCAAGCTCGAGCCGGTCGCAAAGCGCAAGCAGCTTGTCGCCGACCGCATCCGGGACGGCGACCGGCCGGATTTCGACATCGCGCGTCTGTCGGTAGTCGAGTTCTGGCGATTGCAGTTCAAACGCCAGAAGTCGTGCCCCTATACGGTAGATACGGATTTCGGGGCGGTTGAGGCGAGGTTGCACAAAGCGCGGGCCGCCTTTCTGCCCGGTCAATACGCTCAGAAGCGTAGTATAGTCTCCACCCGCAACCGGCTTCTGGATTAGCGCTTCGGCTCGGCCGGCAAATTCCTCGAAAGCGTTCGTCGCGATTGTCCGGGGAATGACGAGGCCGATTTTTGCCGCTTCGATCAGGTTATGGATCTTGTTGTTCTCCCGCAGTCCGGTGCGGCGGTTGCACAACTTGGCATCAGTGCGGCTCTCGGCCCATCCCCGAAGTGTATAATACCAGTTATGAGCCTGTGCATGGGCATAGGCGAAGTCCGCGGTCTCGTAGAGAAAGACGTCCTGGCGAATGAAATAGGCCGTTGGGCGCAAGGTTTCGCCCTCAAGCTCGAATGTATCGTTTTGGATATCGAGCCGAACCCGTGGAGGCGTATCCGGACCGACCAGCAAAGTGCGAAACGGTAGGTCCCGCGCTTTCAATCGGTGAATGAGAACCCGCAGATTGGGGTCGTTCTGGCCGCCGCAAACTAAAATCATGATCGTTCTGCCTTCGCTTGGCCTTTCAGCCGCAACCTGTCTGATCGGGAAGGTCGGTCCGGGCAAACCGGACCGACCCGATGGATAGCAACAAGTCTACAATCAACCGTGCAGCTTTGCTTCCAGCACCGGGAAGTGGATTACGCCGCCGTCTTCCTCACCGACAGCAAGGGTCGTTGCCCGGCCGCCGCCATCTTCTTCACCGATTGCAAGAGTCGTTATGCGATCGAAGCCGGCGCCGGCAACGGCATTGGTTTCCTCTTCGTTCAGCACCCGGTGCTCGCGCTTGTCATTCTCCATCTAGGCCTCCTATTACCTGAAACATTGCGGGGACAGACTTCGGTGCCTCTCCCGGTTGCGAACATGGCTGCCGGGCAGGGCGGCATCAACTCGCGCGAATGTGCTATAGGCCATCGTGAAAGGGGGACGTCATCCCACGAAGCCGCCTCATGACGTGACTGGCGACAATCCGTTGGGCGACAAAGGTACGTCGTGCACCCGACCGTCCTGTACCCGAAAAACTCTTGAAGCATTGCGTATCAGGGCCGGACGATGGGCGATGACGATGCGGGTGATCGGAAGCGACGCAACCAGCATGGCGATTTCTTCCTCCGTTTGCTCGTCAAGATTTGCTGTCCCTTCATCAAGCAGCAATAGCTTCGGTTGCCGATAGAGCGCCCGCGCCAGAAGTAGTCTCTGGCGTTGACCACCGGAAAGTGCCGCTCCCATATCTCCTATCAGAGAGAGGTACTGCATCGGCATTTTTACAATGTCGTCGTGAACACGGGCCGCCGCTGCGGCCATGACAACGCGCTCCATGTCCAGATTGGGATCGAAGAAGGCGATGTTGTCGGCGATTGATCCGGAAAGGAGGCGGTCGTCCTGCGCTACCACGCCGATGTGGCTGCGCCATGCCTGCCACAATTCCGGTGTCGCCCTGCGCCCGTCGAGAAGGATTTCACCTGTCTCCGCTTCATGCAGGCCTAGGATGAGCTTGAACAGAGTGCTCTTGCCTCCACCCGACTGGCCGGTGATTGCCACATAATCCCCCGTCTCGATCTTCAGATTGACGTCTTCCAACACAAGCGGATCGGAGGTGCCGTAGCGAAACGAAATGTCGCTTAGCTCGATTGCGCCACGAGCCTCGTGGGTGACGGCGCCGGCACTCGACTGGATGGCACCTTGTGCCATCGCGATATCGGCGATGCGATCGAGATGCACTTTGAGAAGCCGGAACTGGATAATCTCGGCCACCAGCGACATCGTTCGGTCGCTGAACGTCTGGCGAAAGGACAGGAAAGCCATCAGCATGCCAATCGACAGGCCGTCGGCATTGAGGATGGATCGCGCGCCGAGATAGATCACAATAACAGTCTGTAACCCGATGATGATGCTGTGAACCAGCTTCAGCGTGATCTCGTATCTGCCGAGCGAAATCGACGCGTTTATGACTGAGGCGTAGCGATTGCGCCAGTTGCTCTCCCGTTCGGATTCTCCACCCATGATCTTGATCGTGGTGGCTGCCCGTACCGTCTCCATCAGCTGTGACTGTTCCTTCGCCGAGGCAATTAATTGCTCCTGCGTGCGGGAGCGCATGACAGGATAAAAGGCAAAGGACGCAGCTAGAACCATGAGCAGCGAGAGGCAGACGACGAATGCCAGAAGTGGCGAATAGAGGAACAGGATGAAGGCCGCCACAAGCGCCATCAGACCGTCGATCAGCGCCACCGCCATGCCGCGCGTTACGGCATCCTGAATGGCACTGGTCGATTCGATCCGCGATATGATGTCGCCAACATGCCGTTTTTCGAAGAATGAAGATGGCAGTCGCAGGAGATGACGAACAAGATTGCCAACGATCTGGAACAGCATCATAGATCCGAGAATCCTGACCACCCAGGCCCTCACGGCCTCCAGCCCAGCATGGACGATGAATAAGGCGCCAAAACCCAGCGCCAGCACCGCCAGAAGGTCTCTATCCGCACGGCCAATCGCCTCGTCAACCACCAACTGAATCTGGAATGGAATGCCGAATGACGCGATCTGGAAGGCAAGGGACAAACCCATAATCTGAAAAATCGCCGGCCAGATGCCGGTAAGCCGTGACCAGAGATCGGTCAGCTGCAGCGTTTCCGTCGCTTCGATCTTCTCAAAAACCGGAGCCGGTGCCAGTTCCAGCACCACCCCGGTGAAATGCCGGGAAAACTCCTGCAGCGGCAGTTCGCGCATGCCCAGTGCCGGATCGTGGATGACCGCCTTCTTACCCGAGACAGATTTCAAAACTACGAAATGGTTGAAATCCCAATGCAGGATGGCGGGCAGGCTTACCTTCGACAAAGCGTCTAGGCCGACACGAAGTGCGCGCGGCGCAAGCGACAGCTTGCTCGCCATCTGCATTAGGCCGCGCAAGTTTGCACCACTCATCGAAAGCGGAAACCGCTGCCGTAGTCCGTTGAGGTCGATATCGTGACCGTGATAGCTGCCAACCATGGTCAGACACGCAAGCCCGCACTCCGCCCCCTCACTTGCAAGCACGACAGGGAGCCTGCGGCTGCGTGAAAAATTGAGGTCCTGCAAGCTCATCCCATCCGCCCCACTGCATAAAGAGGATCGAGCAGCCACTCCAAAAGCGTGCGGCGATCGATGATCACATCGGCTGAGAGCAGCATGCCAGGTTGAACGGGCATGTCCTGCCCGTAGGCGCTGACGAGTTCACGATCGAGCCTCACCTTCACCCGGAAAACCGGTTCATTCAGCTGCAGGCCAGGTACGGAAATTTCGTCGGGGCCAAGCACCGTGCGCGATACCTGCACAACCGTGCCTTCGGCGCTGCCAAATTTCTGATACGGAAACGCCTGATACATCAGCCGAACGTCCTGGCCTGGCTTGATAAAACCGGCCGCGCGCGAAGGAACGAAAAGCTCCGCCTCGAGCTTGCTACCGGCGGGCGTGATAGCTGCGATCATAGTTCCTGCCGCAACATCCTGGCCCTGACTGACGGGCAGTGCCACGACGCGGCCGGAAACCGTTGCGCCGACGATATAGTTATGGCGGACCGCCGCTTCGGTCTGGCGTTGGGCCAGCGCCGCTTGCGACACACGCGCCTGTGCCTGCGCTGCGTCGATTTCCAGCGGCAGGGTGCGGTGGCGCGCGTCAAGATCACTGATCTGCCGTTCATAGTTGAGGATCGACGCTTTTGCCTGGGAGACATCCTGGCGCGCCACCAGCTCTCCCATTCGAGCGTCCTCAAGGCCTTTCTGGGTAAAGGCACCTTGTGCGGCTAACTGGGTGGCGCGTGCGACGTTCAGTTTGAGAAGGTCTGCCTTCTCTTCCAGCACGGTCAGGGCGGATCGGGTTTCATCGAGTTCGCGCAAAAGAGCGATTTTGCGCAAGCTGACCTGCTCTCGTTCGGCCTGCAACTGCCTCTTTGTTGCCGCGGCCTGAGCCGCTGCCGCCTCTGCTTCCGTCCGCAGTTGGTTCTCCAGAAGCGTGCCGGCATTACCGCTGTTGAAATCAGAGGATATACGCACCTGCGCAAGCGTTTGATTTACCTGTACCTCGTCTCCCTCAACGACGTTGATACGCTCGACGATACCACCTTGCCGTGCGCCAATCCTGATAATACCGCCCTCAGGTACGACCCAGCCGGATACACTTTCCATCCTGGCATAGGTTGCGGTCGAAAGGAAAAGCAAGCCCGCTACGACGATCGCCATGCCCGCATAGCCGAGTACGCGTGACGCCAATGGCTGAGTGAGGATCACCTCACCCTCCAGCCGGGCGTTCTGGCTGGCCAACGCTTCCTGTCGAAACAGGTTGTTGTGCGGTGGAGGGGGAGAGGCTTTGGCGTCCTGTGGTTCCGCATGCTTGCGGGCGGCTTCACTCATCATTGCCTACCATGTCTAATGTTTTTGCATTGGAGGGCTGATGCGGGATCGCTGGTGAAACCTAGAAAATCTCCGCACTGCCTGATCGTGATGACGGCGTCGAAGGCGCGTTCGGGCGTGCCAAGCTCCGACCCAAGATCATGGTTGGCAACCGACGCGTTTTCGTTCAAGAGCTGACTCGTCACCCCGAATTACAGGCTTCGGCTCCAGAGGTATTGGGCAAGCCGGTCGACGAGCCCACCGAGATGAACGCCGCCGGACACGTCCTTGATTTCCGCTCCGCACAATTTCCTTATTTCGGTGCTTTTCTGCATCGTTTGCTCCAGTGTTTTTCAACGTGATCTTATAGACGTTCTGGTCTTGTCGATCGGTCCGGCTAGTCGGCGCGGCTCCGCACTCCTCATCCGTCAGCGGTCGATTGACGAGACGCCGATATTTGAGTGCCTGCAGGACAAGATCAATTAGTGCGAATGGTCTATGGTGCGGGTCGCCTGCAATCGGCATTATGGATTTCGGTCACGGCAACGATCGCGTTGGAAAATCGGCGTTGCGAGTTAGTGCTATGTTTTCATTGCAATTTAACCGAGGACCTCTGGGATCGGTTTGCGGCTTTCCGCGCCTAGGTCATGTTGATAAAGTGCCTTCTCAAATCAGCTTAGGTCTGAGTTCAAGGCTGTCTTTCAGGAGACAGTGATGGCACGTGGTGATCTTACCGATGCAGAATTGCGGATCGTGGAGCCGCTTCTTCCCGCGGAGCGGGGGCGAAAATCTCGTCCTTCGCATGATAACCGCCAGTTCATGAACGGCATGCTGCACGTACTTCGGGTGGGGTGCCCTTGGCGTGATATGCATGAGCGATATGGAAAGTGGAACTCGGTCTATGTCCGGTTCCGCCGTTGGGCTGAGCAAGGGGTCGCCGCATTCCTGGCGATCGCCGCGGCGAAGATATGGCTGCCATACTTTGTCAACATAACCTAAGCAGATGGAAGCGATCCGCGCGGCAAAAGCGAAAGGGCTTAGGTAGTCGCGGCGCTGCTGAAAATTGGGCAGCCGGCCCTTATCCAGATATCTGCGTGCATTTGCAAAACTATATATGGATTGTAATACATTCTCAATAGTGCCGCACATCAACGACTTGGCAAGACTGCAATCGCGTCGCTCGATTCCTGTCGTATCTTTAACATAAGCGCGACCACGGCAGGCCGGGGCATGGGACGGGAGAGTAGAAATCCCTGTAGACTGTCACAGCCAAGGCTCTTCAATACGGATTGCTGTTCTGTCGTTTCTACACCTTCAGCCGTGATTTTAAGGCCTTTGGCTCGTGCCATGTCGATCATGGCGACGACAAGTGCCTTGCTGTCATTGCGATGCATCTCGTCGATGAAAGACTTATCGATTTTTATTCTATCGACCTCAATCTTTTGAACACGAGAAAACGACGAGTAGCCTGTTCCGAAATCGTCGATGGCAAACTGCACCCCTGCTTTTCGCAACATAGAAATCGTTCTTTCGAGTTCGCCCCCGTCGCCCGTTGTTGCGCTCTCGGTCATTTCGATTTCCAGCCTGCATGGGCTGATCTGCCATTTCGCGAGTGTAGTTAGGACCCGGAGCGGATACCCAGGCGCAGCGAGCTCAAGCGCGGAAGCGTTGATTGCTATCGAGATCTCGGGAAACTCCGCCAGTGTCTTGCAAGCATCCTCCAGGACGAGAGTGCCTATGTCATTGATCAGCCCGATTTCCTCGGCCAGGGGGATGAATTCCTCAGGGCTGATGTAACCGATCAGGGGATGCTTCCAGCGCGCAAGCGCTTCGAGCGAGCAAAGGTTTCCCTCATCAGCCGCGAACACAGGCTGATAGAAAACTTCCAGTTGGCTTCCGTTCTCTAACGCGGAACGGAGGTCGTCTTCCAAAGTGCGGCGTTTGCGCAGAACTTCGTCCATATGACCGCCGAATATCGCATAGGTATTCCGACCGGCGGCTTTTGCGTGGTAAAGCGCAATGTCTGCTTGACGCATAAGTTCGGCGGGATCGCTGGCGCCGGCCGCGTGAGCTGCGCCAACACTTGCTCCGATGGTGATATGCGACGCCCCGACATCAAATGGTACTTTAAGCCTGCGCACGAGGTTGTCCGACAGCTCCTCAGCGTTTCGAGCGTCTCCGGCGTGGAGCAAGATCGTGAACTCGTCGCCTCCTATACGGGCAATGAGCGCCTCGGGCAGGAGAGCGCGCATACGCGCCGCAGCCATGCCGATCAACTCGTCACCGACAGGGTGGCCGAACGTATCATTCACTGCCTTGAACCTATCAAGATCGACAAACAAAAGGCAATGCTGCTCGTCAGCTTGGGCGCGGCGAAGCCGCAAGTCCAGCTGTTCGCCAAAATGGGCGCGGTTTGCAAGCCCCGTCAGCACGTCGTGTGATGCCTGATGTTTCAGCTCTGCTCGACTTGTTGCCAGCCGTTCGGAGCGCCGCCAAAACGCTCCACCAGCAAGGCTTGTCCCAGAAAATAAGGCTACAAATGCAAGGAGAAGAGCGGGAGCGGTATTGTTGAGAACCTGTTTGCCTGGCTGGAACGGTCTCCAGCGAAAATACCCAAACACCTGGCCATCCTTCGCTCGCAATGGGACAAATGCCAGATCGCGCCCTCGCGGCTGCTTCGCAGAGAATTCCAAAGCATCGAAGGCATACTCACTACCAATAATTGGCGGTAGGTCTCCATCAAGGAAGCGGACAGCGACGTGAATCCTTTCCTTCCCAGGAACCTGCTCGATGTCACCTGAATCAGAGACAATCGGCTTAACGCTGACGATAGCTGGTCGGAAGCCAACATAACGTAGGTCCGACTCTCCGATAGAAAGAACTCTATCATTCGTGCCTTCGGTATCACCAGCCGCCAGACGAGCCTGGAGTCTTATCGCCAGGGGCAGGTAGGCTCTTTTAAGATCGTCCGGCGCTGGAGCATACTCCGCATCGGCCATAAACTGATAAAGCGGCGACAGATCTGTCCGCAGCACCAATGCGGCGTCATGTCCGAAATAGCTGTGCATCCATGAGCCCAAGTTCGCCTCGACCCATTCGAGGTTGCCGCTCGCGGTGTTTCTAACGGCGTCATCCCAGACGGTGGCGCTCTCTTGATCGTGCGCCAATCCGGCCTTCAATTTTGAAACTGTCAGCGTCACGAGATCGCGCTGGCGAACAGCGGCTACTTCGTCAGTTCGCCCTGCCGCCCAAACAAGCGCCAGTAGAAGCAGGCCGCATACCAAGAGGGACGCGCACGCTGGCACCACCCACCGTAAAACCCATTGCGACTGAAGCTGTATGCTCATTGCGAATGTTTTCCTGTATTTCACGCAATCATAAAACAGCGGCTCTTAAAACGATCGCAAGCAAAGTGGTTACGGGAGGGTTTAAGCACCGTGCGTCCGATTTCGTACAATTCGGAACTGGAGCCGAGTACTGTCGACCAAGTGACGCTTGTTGCTGGCGAGCTGCCTTGAGCATCACGAATGGCATTGAGCAATGCGATAACTTTGAATGCGTCGCCACAAGCCATCTGATTTGCCGTCGATCGCCTGGCGAATGAAAGGGACAGTCGCCCATAGCACGTTCCTTCAAGGGCGACCGCTCTACTTAATCCAGTCTCCTGGCTGTTTCGATCTTCCTCAAAAAATCTTATCCTGCGGCTGCCGACAGAACCCGGTCAAAGAAATGGGACGGATCCTCGCCGGCCAGACTTGAGGCCTCGAATATCAGCCGGTCTTCCCGCCGAACCGCCCCGGCTTTCGTCGATGCTGCCACAAGCTTTGCCGACGCGTTCTTTGTCAGCGTTATTGCAAGTGCTTTCGGCCCGGCTTCAAGCTTGGCAATACCCAACCCTCCCGCGATAAGCTGCAGTTTGGTCGTTCTCAAGAGAAGCAGTAGATCGTGCGGCGGGTCGCCGAACCTGTCCTCGAACTCGTTTTCCAGGTCGTTCAGGTCACCGACCGCGGATGCCCGCAACAGTTTGGCGTAAAGGTTGAGTCTGACAGCTGGATCCGACACATAGTTTGACGGTATTGTCCCGACTTCTCCGAGATTGACGACCGCGCGCTGTTGTACGCCTGACGGTTGCCAGCGAAGTCTTGCGACGGCGCTTGCGAGCAGCTTTTGATAGAGCCCGATACCAATCGCCTTCATATGGCCCGCCTGGTCCTCGCCAGCGATATCGCCTCCGCCGCGCAGATCGAGATCTCGCAGGCTGATTGCGAGGCCAGCGCCAAGGCGGTCGTTCTCGACCAGGGTCGAAAGGCGCAAGCGCGTTTCCTCAGCCAGCTCAGCGTCCGGCTCGGTTAAAAGGGTAATGATGCCCTGGGCTGCTCCGCGCCCGACGCGTCCACGTAACTGATGGAGCTGAGCTAGGCCGAACCGATCAGCGTGCCAGATGAACATCGTGTTGGCGCGCGGGACATCAAGGCCGTTTTCAATGATGTTTGTGGCGAGAAGGACGTCGCCATCGCCTTTCGCAAAGTCGACGATTGCTTCATCGATCGCAGCAGGCGGCATCTTCCCATGAGCGACCTTGACCGCAAGTTCCGGAACGATCTTTTGCAGCAGTGTCTCGACATTTTCTATATCCTCGATACGCGGCACTACGATAAAGCTCTGGCCTCGGCGCCGGTATTCCCGCATTAGGCCGGTCCGCAAGGACGCCGGATCGAATGACGCAAGTGAGGTGCGGACGGGCCGGCGCCTGGATGGTGGCGTGGTCAGCAGGCTGACCTCCTGAACGCCCACCATCGCCGATTGCAATGTCCGCGGGATCGGCGTGGCCGACATGGACAGCGTGTGAAGAGATGGCGCGAGGCTGTTCATCGCCCGCTTTTCTTTCAGACCAAATCGGTGTTCCTCGTCCACGATCAGCAGCGAAAGACGCGCAAAGCGAACGTCTTTCGAAAGGATCGCCTGGGTCGCGATAATGATGCCGATCTCGCCCTCAGCGAGCGCCGTCTTCGTCTTTTTCGCCTCACTTGGCTTGAGCATGCGAGACAGCATGCCGACAGAGATGCCGGTTCCCGTGAACCGCTGCTCAAAGGTCGCAAAGTGTTGTCGAGCGAGCACTGTGGTCGGTGCGATAACAGCCACCTGGCCGCCCGAAAGCGCAACCGCTGCTGCGGCGCGTAAGGCGACTTCGGTCTTGCCGAAGCCGACATCTCCGCAGACGAGACGGTTCATGGTATGTCCGGAGGCGAGATCGGAGAAGACGGCCCGGATGGCTTCGGCTTGATCGGGAGTTTCGGAAAATGGAAAACGCCGCGCGAAGGCAGAAAATTCGGCACGCGGTGAGACGAATCTCTCTGCTTGCGACGCCTGCCTCTGTTTCGCTACCTTCATAAAATGGCGCGCGGTGGATTGAATGTTCGCGTGAATCTTGTCGCGTTTCTTCTGCCAGGCATCGGTGTGAAGGCGATCGAGCGTGATTGCTTCTGGCTCGGAGCCATAACGCCATAGCTTTCCAAATTCTTCCACCGGTACGAGGAGAGAGCCGCCATCGCGATATTCCAGGCGAGCAGCGTCCCGTGTGACATCGTCCACGGTGATGCTTTCCAGATCTTTCAGGACGCCGACGCCATGATCTTCGTGAACGACGACATCGCCTATTCGAAGCTCTGCTTCCGCCAGAACGGCACTCGAACTCGCAACCTTGCCCGCTCTATCGGTTGCGGCAATAACAACGACGTTCTGTCCGGCGTCGATAAACCCTTGGTCCAGGTCGCAGGCCAAGCTTAGGAGGGTGCCGGGCTCTGCTTTCAATACGGCCTCCCATGTATCGACGGACCGAGGCACTTTCCTGGATGCTTTTGCCAAACGCCGACCCATCGCTTCGGCGGTTTTTCCCTTTCCAGTGATGAGAACCTTCATTCCTTCGCGCAGGTGATCTTGCACGAATTCGACCAAGGCTTTGCGTTGCTCTCTCTCGGTTACATCTGTTGGGATGTCACCTCCGTTTTCGAGATCGAGAACGCCTGTGAGAACGCTGCCAGAGAGCCGTTCCCACTCCGCTCTATCCAGATAGAGCGACCGGGAGGAGGAAGGCTGACTATCGCCGAAGTCTGCTCGTGACTGACGTGCATCTTCGATAATCTCAAGATAGCGTCCGACACGCTCGGTCGCGCCGGGAGCCAGAAGGACTGTGGTATCGCCGAGCACGTCAAACACGGTCGGCATGTCTTGATAAAGGCGCAGCAGCAATTGCTCCATCGTTTCCGGCAGTGGAGCACGGTGCTCTGCGAGATCGCCAACAAAAATGGCTTCGGATGCCGGACCGAACGTCACGTTGTCGAGATTACTTTCTGTCCGCTGCGTTGAGCGGTCGAAACCTCTGAGCTCCTTGACCGTCTCGTTCTCCGACAGAACAATCCGCATTGGACCCGGTGCGCCGGCGGGGTAGATGTCGATCAAGCCTTCTCGAACCGCCAGCTCGCCGGGATCGTCCGCGACGCCTTCTTCCTCATAGCCGGTCCGCTGGACGAAGTCGGAAAACGCTTCACGATCGAACGGCTCTCCCATTACAAGCTCGATATGGCTTTCCGAAATAACGGCCGCTGGCGGGATACGTTGAAGCGTTGCATCCAGCGATGTTAAAAACAGCCGCGCCGCGCCGCTCGGCGTGCTCCAGATCCGTAATGCATCCATTCGCACACCCATGCAGTGCCGCGACGGTGGCACCCGGTCATAGGGCAGGCAATCCCATGGCGGAAAAACGATCACCTCGATCTCAGGAAACAGCGCACTGAAAGTCTCAGCGATTCTGGCAGCCGCGCCCTCGCTTTGTGCCACATAGCACAGGGGACTCTCGGAGCTTCTTAGAGCTGCGGCCAGCCTGGTCGCTACGACACCCGGCGGAGGCTTGGAGACTTGGGTGTGATCGGCCGTAGCAGCGGGTGGGGGGGCATCTTCATCTCTGGACTCAACGACACTCACATGAACCTGCCATTTTATCGCCGGCGACTTTACCAGCTTAACCAAACGGCTTCTCAATCAGGCTGTTCCATTCGAGCGGGTCTGTTGGCTAATTCTATTGAGAGCGATAGTTACAGGTAACCTGCCAAAGCCGCTGAAATGTCGAAGCGATCCTCGAAGCCCTTCAAATGTAATCGTCGCAACGGCCGAATGATTGCCGCTGCTTGAACTATCTAAGCAGTTTTCCTTCTAGCCAGGTAATCGCTTTCAGCGTCGGGCGCTGTAGCCACTTGCTGTCCTGTGCAAGAATAGTCAATCCCAACGGCACCATCCAGAAACCCAGTATCGGCAGAAACCCGACAAATCCGAATATGACGAACAGGATACCCACGATGAGACGGAGCCATCGCAGTTCCGGCTTTCTCATCGACCGGATGAAGCGGCCAAGGGGTCTCGGTATTTTGTCGGCGTATCTCTCGACGATTGCATCGAGCTTCTGGGCGTCTGTCTTGTCGGTTTCTTTGGTCGCCGCCTGCCTGGAAGTGCCGAGTATCTCCGGAGAGCGTTTCTTGTCTCGATAGTCTGAACTCGGGCCACGGCCAGGCTGGCTTGACGACCGTCCCTCGTTAATTGCGTCGGCTACCGCCTTGACCAGAGGCAAGTCGGACAGCGTCTCGATCGCCACCGAAAGTTTGGGTTGCCAATTGGGATAGCTGCTGCTGGTGCCTGGAACGTTAGTCGGTCGCATTTCATCTGTCAGGTCTGCCAGACGGATAACGACCAGTATGCTCGGCGTGCCGGCGATAAATCGATGTGCTCGGATGGTTAGGTCTTGCAGGGTGGATTGCGACAGGGTCTCGATCAGATCGCCTGCATCAGGACTGCCAACCGCCTGGATCAGTTGCCGCCGTTCCTGCTTGCGCTCGGCCTCATGCTGGCGTGTCAGGTCTGGCGAAACAATGCCGTGTTCGGCACGAAGATCGATATCCGCACCGCGCCACCATCCCGTTAGCGTCTGATGGTCATGTGTCGATATACAGGCCAGTGCGAGAGCCGGATATTCTGTCGCGGGTTTGAAGCCCTCGTCATCGCGCTCGTAGGAGAGGATGCGGTAAGACAGGATGCTGGCGGCCGTCAGATCGTCCTGAAGTCCGTCGGGGAGCAATCCCAGATCCTCGCCGATGACGAGGCAACGATGCCGCCCGGACGTATCTGCTAGGATCCGTATCAGGTCTTCCTGCGGATAGCTGACATAGGCGCCGTCAGATGGCGTTTTGTCTATCGGGACGAGGAACAGTCTACGAAGCGCTGCCGCGTGGTCGATCCGGATGGCGCCGGCATACTGCATGGCCGCGGTCACCATTCGCTCGAATGGCGAAGCCTCACCCGAGGCGATCCGTGACGGCTGGAACCCTGCAAGGTGCCAGTCCTGACCATCTGGTGCGAACGGATCGGGCGGGCTGCCGATTGTCGCTTCTGTCAGGTAGTTATCGCCTTCGCTCCACGTCGCGGAGCCGTCGAGAGCCTCGCCGACGGCAAGGTCGAGATAAAGTCCGATTCGCAGGCCGCAAGTGCCGGCATATGCCGCGGCGTCCGAAAGCTGTCGGTGGGTGATCCATTGCAGCCAGGAATGAAACCGGATTTCATCGCTATGCGCGGCGGCAAATGAAACAACCGATGGCGCGTCTGGATCCTGAAACTCATCTGGCCAGGAGTGCCAGCCAGCCGCAAAGCCGCTCTGTACCATATACTCCGACAGGGTTTCGAATAGGGCGTGACGTCGAAGAGCCTCGCCGCCGTAACCGACGAAGGCTTCGAAGTCCGTGTGTCCGTCATCGGCCGCATTTGTGGTTTTCCACCGCTCCCAGATTGATCGTAGGGCTGAAAGCTTCACATCAGTCACTGCCCCGTATGCGACGAGATCGGTGGCGCGCAATGCGCTGATCGCTGCTTGTTGTTCGGCATCCGGCTGGAAACCGGGCAGCTTGTCGACAGCGATATAGAGCGGGTTGAGGAAGAGCCGGTTGGAAGGTTCATAGGGACTGCATCGCCCTGCGTCAGCGAGAAAGGGAGCGTGCAGCGGGTTCAGCCCGATGAAATCGCCACCAAGCGACGCGACCATATCGATCATGACACGCAGGTCTTCAAGATCGCCGATGCCCCAGTTCCTCTCAGAGCGCAGCTCGTATAGCTGGAGGCTAAGGCCCCAGACGCGCTCTGCGGACAGGAAGTCTGGAACGAAGCATGAAGCCGCATTTTCGAGCATGTGCGATCCGGCATTCCGGCCACCGGATCCGGCAGGATGATCATCGATCAGTTCCACATTCAGCGCCTGGAGAAGCCTTCGCTTGGTGTCATCGGAAATTTCCACCGCCTCTCCGCTGGGCGTCGGACGTTTCAGATCGATACCATGCCCAAGCGCCAGCCGATCAAGTGCGCTTCCCCTGATACCATCAAGCTGCAATCCATGCTCTACTCCCGCACGGTAATCTGACCTACTACGCAACATCGGCGCGAACCCAAACGCTGACGCTGCCGCCGTGAACCGGGAAACTTGCCTTGCCATCATCGCCGACGACGATCTCGTCATCGCGGTGGCCGAGGTAATCCCGGAAATTGGCGCCCGCTACCTCCATGCCGAGATCAACTGATTTCTCGCCCGCGTCACTATTGGACAAGACGGTGACGCAGCCGGGCATGTTGGCGGTTCCATGTCTCACGAATGCGACGCATGAATGATGATCGAAGTAATCCGTCTGCGGTCCGTGCGCGAAGCGTCTGCGCGCCTCGACCAGTTTTGGCAGGCATTCGATCGCCGGCATGTCGACCGAGCGATGTTCGCCGTCCTTGCTCTCCGTATAGCTTGCGCCATAGAGATCGGGATAGAAGACGCATGGTGCGCCCTGTTCGCGCAACAGGATCAGCGCATATGCAAGCGGCTTGAACCATGGGTCAACGGCGGCTTCTAGGGATTGAAGCGGCTGGGTATCGTGATTGTCGACGATGGTCACAGAATGGTCGGGATGCACCGACACGAGCGATCCGTCGAAGATAGTCCGCATGTCGAAATCGCCGCCGGACTTCGACGCCTCATGGAAACGGTGGTGGAGCGCCACGTCGAACACGGTCAGTTGGTGATCGACGAGATCGAGGTAGCTCTTCAGCGTTCCCATGTTCGGGTGCCAGTATTCGGCAACCACGAACAAGTCCTGCTTGACGGTCTGGCGCATATGGCCGACCCAATCGCGGAAGAACCAGGCGGGAATGTGCTTTGCCGCATCGAGCCGGAAACCGTCGACACGAACCTGCTCGGACAGCCATCGCCCCCAATATTTCAGTTCCTCATAGACGGCCTTGTTGCGAAACTCGACATCGGCGCCCATCAGGTAGTCGAAATTGCCAAGCTCGTCGTCGACCTCGTCATTCCATTCGCCTTCGCCATATTCGTTGACGAGCCGGAAGACACCGCTTTCGTCCGGATTTTCGATGCGGTCGACACCGCTGAAGCACTTTTGATCCCAGACGAATTTCGAGTGCGCGCCGCCGCGCCCGGGAAAGTTGAAGCGTGTATGAGCGAGCGCCTTGAACTCCTCGTCCTCGATCTGGGTGCGGTCGTCGGGATTGACCCGCCTGACACGGACAGTCTCTTTCTCGTCGGCGCCCATCTTGTGATTGAATACCACGTCGTGGATCACACCGATGCTGTTTTCGTTCAGGATCCGGCATGCATGTTCGAGCGCAGCCTTGTCGCCATATTTGGTCGCGACCGTTCCTTTCTGATCGAATTCACCGAGATCGAACAGGTCGTAGGTGTCGTAACCAACGGAAAATCCCCCGGCAGAACCCTTGTAGGCTGGGGGCAACCAGATATCCGTGATGCCGATTGCCGCCAAACTTTCCGCCTTCTCCACGACTTCTTTCCAAAGTCCGCCTCCGTCTTGCGTGTACCAGTGGAAGAATTGCAGGAGTGTGCGTTGCATCATTGCGAACCTCGTTGAGTGGCGCCATTCAACGGGCGTGAGAAGATTTGGTTTCGCGGGGTCCGTCGCCACGCACAGATTCTTTGGGCCAGCTCTGTCAGAAAAATTAAGTGTACTAAGACGGCGACGGAACTTAGGCCGCCTTTACCAGTTCAGGCCAGTGTTCGAACACGATCTGTCGAACAAGCTCTATTGCTGCTCGATTGCCTTCCTGCTGCGCAAGCTTCCATCGTCGAAGACGCCAAGAGCGTCAGAGACATCGCTGAGACGATATTGAAGGCGATACTGGAAACGGAAGCCCCGCCGGTCCTGTCAGTCGCCTGATGGGCAATGTCTGCCGCAATTCTGTAAGCTGTGTCGCCGACGGCGATCACGCCGGGTACCGCCGATGACAACGACCTTTTCACCGCCGAGGAAGGAAGAGGAATGTGGGTGCGAGCGACGGGCCGCAAGGCCGATCCCATCGACGCGCCCGATAGCACTCCATCATCTATAGCCATCGAGTCAGGCTGCCTCCTCCTCAATCGCGAGGTCTCTCAGCAGGGCATGGATTTCGTCGCCACTCAGGCGGGAAGGGTCAAAACCACTGGAGAGGCCGATGCCAGCAAAGCGCTTGGCGTGTATGTCCGACGTGCCGATGAAGCCCATTGCCCAGTTCGGAAAAGACCGGCGATCGATTGGATCCAAGGCGAGCAGCGACACATCTCCGTGCCGTTCATCTTGCTGGATGCGCTCAAAGGCTGCCTCGACTTTATCGAGGGGGCCTTCCAAAACTTGGGCAAAGCACCCGGCATTGAATAGCAGCGCTCCGGTAATCTCGTCGCGTTGATTGTTTATCCGGCTCTTTTCGAGGATTTCCTCCACATGTGAGCCAAAGGTCGCTTCATTGTGGGCAATATGATTGCGACTGTAATAAACGAGCCGGTACATGCCAGAAGCCATGGTTAAACCCTTTGTCATTCTACATCATTTTGCGCGAGGAAGGCAGGGATCTGATCCATGCCGATCGGCCGGCCGGTAAGGTATCCCTGCACATGCGTGCAACGCTCTCCGCGGATCCGAGACAATTGTTCGGCGGTCTCGACGCCTTCGGCTGTAATGGCCATGCCAAGGCTGGCGCCGAGACCTGCGATGGAGCGCAGAATGGCTTCGCTGTCGGCGTCGTCACTGGCAACAAAGGACCGATCGATCTTGATCTTGTTGAAGGGAAACTTCTGCAGATAGCTCAGTGACGAATAGCCGGTTCCAAAGTCGTCCATCGAGATCTTAACGCCGAGCTCGCGCAGGGAATTGAGCGTCTGAATGACGTTGTCGGTATCGTCGAGAAGCGCGCCTTCGGTGATCTCGATTTCCAGCCGTTGGGCTGGCAGTCCGGACCGTTTGAGCGCGGTAGCTACCGTGTCGAGCAACGTGTCGGCTTTGAACTGCAGCGGCGAAACGTTAACAGCCACGATCATCTCGCCAGGCCATGACATGGCTTCAACACACGCAGTTCTCATTACCCACTCGCCGATCTTCACGATTAAGCCGTTCTCCTCGGCAAGTGAGATGAAGGAGAGAGGCGGGATATTGCCCTTGACCGGGTGTTCCCAGCGCAGGAGCGCCTCAAACCCGTCTACTCTGTTGCTGGTGACATTGATAAACGGCTGGTAGTTCAGCTTGAACTGCTTCAGCGCCAGCGCACGGCGCAGATCGATTTCCATCTCCCGGCGCGCGAAGAGAAGCGCGTCCATGCCGTTCTTGAACATGCTGTAACGGCCTCTTCCGGCCTTCTTTGCCTCATACAAGGCGAGGTCACCGTTGCGGAGGAGGTCGCGCGCCTGAACGGCATCTTTGCCGATCGCTACGCCGACGCTGACGCCGATATTGACGGTGTGACCATGGATGACATATGTGCGGCCGATGAGGTCGACAATACGAGAAGCCAAGGTCTCTGCTGCGCCCTCCTCCTCAACGTGCCGCTGCATGACGACAAATTCATCCCCACCGATACGAGCGACGATATCATCCTTGTGGCAGGCAGCTGTGAGCCGGTCTGCAACCTTTTTTAGAAGAAGGTCGCCGACCGCATGTCCGAGCGTGTCGTTGATCATCTTGAAACGATCGAGATCGAGGCAGTGAACTGCGACCGAAGACGCCGGTCCAGTGCACAAGGCCGAAGAAAGGCACGCGAGCAAGGCATTGCGTTTGGTTAGACCGGTCAGTTCATCCAAACCGCTTGGTTTGTCGGCGCATTGTGCATGTAGGGAGGGCCGCAAATCGATGAGGAACTGTCCTGCACCCAATGCTGCAATGGCGGCATCGAAATTCTCGCTGTCCCTGGATACTAGGAGAGAGGAGGGTGCGCCGGTCATGGTGGCAAGGTTCAACGCGCATCCTGGAAAAAGGTCGTGAATTTCGCTCCCGACGACCGCTGCCAATGATGTCATGCTGGCCGTGTTCGCATATGTGACGAGCCCGTCCGAACCGACGACCAAGACTGGACGCGGCAATAGCTCGAGGATCTGCTCGGCACTGGGGATGCCAGCTGGATGAGCTTGGGTTATTTGCGGAAACGGCGTTGCGACGTTCATGGGGGCCTACCAATGCGAGTTGGCCACAAGGTAAGCCTCGGAAGTTACCCAACAACGGATCGGCCCGGTAAACGTGGATGTTTCATGCCAGACGGTTACCAATTGCTGAACATCGACAAGGTTGCATGAGGGTTGGCGCCACTACAGAGGACACGATTAGCAAGTCGGCGCTTGATAGTCAGGCATCATCTTCCGCCCCCAGCGCGCTTTCGAGAAAAATCTACATCATGGTTCTATTCAACAACGATTGCGACGGCTTCCGATCAAGAACGCTCAACGCCTTGCAGTGCTGCCAAGCGAGAGCGGAGGTAGGGACCTCAATCGTCGGTGATCGAACGTCGCGGGGCTGCTTCTCCTCATCGGCTGAACGTTGTTATAGTTGGTGAAATTTTCACATGACGTCCGCGCGAGGAAGCCGGGAGAATACGAGTGTGGTGCTAATTGTAGCACTAGAGGTTGGTGGGTTTGTAACTCTCTAAGAAACGTCAAGCCGCCTCTAACGTGACCTTTTAGCCCATAATTTCTCTTCAAACACAGACATTTAACGGGAACCGATGGCAGTTCGCCCAGTTGTAGCCGCACAACAACAGGAGAGACATCGTGAAAAAGATCCTACTCGCTTCAGCGTTCGCTTTGGCTGCCACAGGTGCCTTGGCGCAGTCCGCCACGGAATCGACCGGAGTGAATTCAGCTCTCGGCGTGGCCCCAAAGACAGAAGACTTCATCCTGCAGGCTTCCGCCAGCGATGTGTTTGAGATCGAATCGAGCAAGCTCGCGCTTCAGAAGGGTGACGAGACCATCAAGGCATTCGCGCAGAAGATGATCACCGATCACGAGAAGACGACCGTCGAACTCAAAGCACTTCTTACGGGTGGCAAGGTCCAAGGTAATGCTGTGACTGCTCTGATTGAGGATCACAAGGAAGAGGTAGATGAGCTAGGCAAGCTTAACGGTGCCGAGTTCAATGAAGAATACATCGATGATCAGGTCGAAGCTCACGAAGACGCTGTTGATCTCTTCAAGCGCTATGCAACCGAAGGGGAAAACGCTGACCTGAAGGCTTGGGCGGCAAAGACGCTTCCTGCATTGGAGCACCACTACAAGATGGCTCAGGATCTCGACAAGTAACGTCTTTGGCGGGAAGGCAGCTGTCGCCTTCCCGCGTTGAGCTCTGGTCATCGGCAGCCATGGCGTTAAGCTCTTCGTTCAGGAAGCTGACTCGTTGGCATAGGGTGGAGTCCATGACCGCCATCATGGACGTGATAAATGCCCGACACTCCCTGATGGAGGGCGGGAAGTTGAGGCGAGCGATGACATATCGCCGCTGGTGTTGAGATATCAGCTGCATGTGGAATCTGCGATCAAGGAGCTGGAATGTGACCATTGACAACAATTCAGAAACGGCCCCTGCCTTTGTGCTGGAAGAGTTCTTCTCGGGCTCGCTTCGAGGATGGGGTGTTTCGCTCGGCCGAATGGGCGGTCTTAAGAACCGATTCTCCATCGAGGCGGAGGGTCGGTGGGATGCCCAGGCCAATACCTTGTCTCTTAAGGAAGTATACAGCTTCGATGATGGCCACCATGATTTCCTGACCTGGACAATCATCAATCGGGGCGAGGGCGCTTACGAAGGACGGGAGACGCTCATCGACGGCACCGCAGATGGCGAGCAGTTCGGCAATACCTTTCGCTGGAAGTATACCCGCGAGGTGCCCGCTGCAGACGGCACGAAAACGAAGTTCGGCTTTGACGACTGGTTCTATCTGCATGACAAGGACCACATGACGGCACATGCCTCGATGACCAAGGTTGGCATAGAATTTGCGACGCTCACAGCGTTCTATGAACGACTGATTTGAACCATGTAGGGTGGGCCGCGATGATCATGCCCGATGTCGCGGGAACCTCGCCTGCTCGCCGGGCAAGCTCCAACGGGCTGACGAAGGCTGCTTAACCCTGATGCGCATCGAACACGCGCTGCAACGGGTCTGGACGAAGTCATCGATGACCCATGCAAGAATCCCGAACCGCCTTCGTTCCGTTTGGCTGCTGATCAAATATCGGCTGCCTTTCAATCACGGCGCCAATCGGTTCCGAGATGTCGTACATACTCCATTTCGGCGATCCCATAAGCTTGACCGGCTATCGTCTCCAGTTCCAGCCTGTCCGTGACTCTTATCATCGAGCGTTCGGCTTTGATCGCAAGATCACCTTCAAGCTTGTGAAGGGCGTCTGTGACACTCGGCCGTCGTACACCGAGCATCAGCGCAAGGAAATCGTGGGTGAGGGGAAGTTCGTCTCCGATCCTGTCCTGGCTCATAAGTATCCAACGTGCCAAGCGCTGCTGAACGTTATACCGACCGTCAGAAAGTGCGGTTGCTGCAATCTGGATCATGAATACATGCGCGTACTTCAGTAAGAGGTCTCGCAACGGTATGGACCTCGACATCGCTTCTCGAAGTCTGCCAACTTCAATTCGCAATGCTGGGCCTCCGCACTGCATAAACGCATAGTGAGGGGTCGTTTCCACGCCGAGGACGATGGGCACAGCGGAGAAACCTTCACGGCCTATGCATCCGACTTCGATTTCCTTCCCGGACCGTCCTCCGGCAATCTCGGAAGACAATCCGCCTTCGAAAAAAAAGACATGCCCGATGGGATCGTTGGCCTCAAACAGTCGCTCACCAAGCGTCAACCTGACCGGCACTAGGTGCTGGCGTATGAACTCTGTCTCGATCGGCGGCAGTAATGAAAGTAGCTTATTTGTGGTCCAGGACATTTCAGAATCCATCTTAATGCACATAAAACTCCACATATGGCTGAGATGAACGATTCCTAGCAGAAAAAGCAACTTACGCGCGGAGCGAGGAAACTTATCTGCAACTTTGCTGTTGAGCACGCAACATAGCAGGAGTGAGTCATGCCAAGGTACTACTTCCACATTCGGGACGGCGATAAGATCGCACACGACCCTGAAGGCGCTGATTTCGTTGACCTGGCAAGCGCTGAAGCCGAAGCCGTCAAATCAGCTCGTGAGCTGCTCTCGCAGCGCGTGTTTGACGGGGTGCTCGTTGATGGCCAGGCTTTCGAGCTGACAGATGAAAACGGGTCCATCGCCGCTGTGGTAAAGTTCAAGGATGTCCTGCGGCTCACATAGACGGTGGCGGTACGCTTTCGGAACCAATTATTACGAAGAAACGTTGGCGATATCGTTCGGTTCGACGTTCGTCTCGAACCGAAAGGATATCACATGTTAATGAGAAAAGACCAGCTCCAGGCGGAGCTGCCCGCGCCGAAAACCGCGGACCCGAATGCTCCCCGACAAGTGCTTATAGGCCGGACGGGGGACTGTCAGCTTATGCCGCGCTAGCGGAGCTAGGTTCGCATCGAGCCCATTGATCTCAAATGACACTTCTATTGATTTATCATCGCCGACAAGTGGAGCCGAGCTCGGTTAACCCTGCTTTTTATTGTACCCAGCGCGCAGCCGCATCGGCCTGCGGCATCCTCGTAACTCAAGCATTCGATAAAAATAAGTTCGATTGCCATCCGATGATCTTTCGATAGTCCCGCTATCGCGACTTCGAGTTCATGGCCCCGAACAGTCCATTCCTGGTTCGCTGGGGTAGACACCCGCAAGGCTGCGTCTTCCACGTTCCCTACTTGCTCTCGCTTGACGATCCCGAATTTCGTGCAGAAGGTGTTACGCATAATTGTGAACAGCCAGGACCGTAACTGAGTGCCACGCTGAAACTTATCCGCGTTAGCGATTGCTTTTACCATCGTCTCCTGCACAAGATCGTCAATGTCGCTGGATGAAGGATGAAATCGCCTCGCGAAGTTTCTCAACGCTTGGGTATGCTCAAGAAGTTGCGCCTCAGTGAAGCCAATGGAATCGAACTGGTTCATTGCCTCATTCCCCGTTAGTCGACACAACCTTCCCTGTTGAATTACGTTCCGACCCTAAATTCGTTCGTACGATATCAGACCGGCGTAAGGTCTCACGTAAGAACTCATGAGCCATTCGCTGAACCCGACGGATTGCCGTTCGGTCGTGCGTTGCCTCGAAAAAGGTGACTGAGTTAGGCATTGCGCTGACGGTGGTCGGCGCTTTTGATGTCGGTTATTATTTTTAAAATGGCAGCCACGAAGGCCCCGCAGACCCACCCGATGTTTCAACTACCAACCAATGACGCGGGATAGGAGAGCGTGAAGGAGATGAGGCTATGGCTCAGGCGACAAGGCGGCACATGGGATGATGCTGTTTGCGGCAATTATTCTTATCTCGGCGCTTCTTTTGGCAGAGCTGTATTACTTCGTGTTGACACCCGGCGATCCGAACAGCGCAACGATCCAACGCCCACAGGAGAGGACATCGGGGCCTCAGAGTCGCTAAAGCCGTCATTGCAGCCTCAATGTGAGACGCGAAGCCGCAATCCTAGAATGGAACTTTCGCCCGCTTAAGCGGTTCGCAAAGCCCCAAAGGAGAAGCTAATGTCTGATGATAAGACCCGCGAAATTTTTGTGACTGGCTTGAGAAACGCTCACGCCATGGAAAACCAGGCCCTGTCGATCATGAAGCCGCAGGTGAAGCGAATTGAGAACTATCCCGAAATGGCCGCCATGCTGCAGCAGCACATTAACGAAACTCAGGGTCAGATTGATCGGATCGAGGAAATCCTCACTTCGCTTGCCGAGGACCATTCGACGTTGAAGGATTTGGCATTGTCTCTCACTGGATCGCTTGCGGCGTTAGGGCATTCGGTTGCCGGCGACGAGATCCTTAAAAATAGCATGGCGAATTTCGCCTTCGAGAATTTCGAAATTGCGGCGTATAAGTCGCTGATTACGATCGCCGAGCTTGGAGGCTACGCAGGTCTGGTGAGCCCATTGCAAATGAGCCTTGACCAGGAAGTTGCCATGGCCGCCTGGCTGGAAGAGAATTTGCGGCCGACGACGATCAAGTTTGCAAATCTTAAAGAGGCCGGTCAAACGGCGAAAGTCTAAGGTTCGAATGGAGCGTGACCTATTCATCGCGCCTGTTCGCATCAGCCTTACGTTAAATTGGTTGAGGAAGGGCAAGATGTCGTCTCGAAACTGGCGTCACCTCTGTATCGATATGCAGCGGATGTTCAGTGAGGACACGCCGTGGCAAGTCGAGTGGATGGGGGCCGTCCTACCTGTCGTCTGCGAGGTCGTCGGGCGCTTCCCGGACAAGACGGTATTCACACGGTTTGTTCCCCCGGAAAAATCCTCACAAGCCAGCGGCAACTGGCGCGGCTACTATGAGCGGTGGGAGGCCATGACCCTCGCGAAGCTTCCGCCCGAGATGGTCGAAATTGTCGAACCCTTGAGGCGGCACATTCCCCCGGCGCGGGTATTCGACAAGTCTACCTACAGTCCCTGGACCGATGGTCGCCTACATTCCGTATTCAGCCAGGAAGAAATATCGTCAATCGCGGTGTCAGGTGGCGAAACCGATGTCTGCGTCCTGGCGACGGTCTTGGGCGCGGTCGATCTCGGCTACCACGTGACCGTGTTGTCGGATGCCGTCTGCAGCGGGGCAAATGCCACCCACGACGCGGCGATCACTTTGCTACGAGACCGGTTTTCCATGCAGCTTGACGTGCAGACTGTTGAACAGTTCCTTCGCACCGCGGAGTAATGCGGTGCGAAGGATTGTGGGCAGGTTCTGATCAGGATTCTTCATCGTCCCAAACAGTGTTAGCGGCTTTTCCTCCGTCCTTTCCGGATTTTGATTCCCATTCCGCACTTGCCTGTGCCCACTGCTCGCTGTCCTGCCCTTCAGGCCGGCCAGCTTGCTCCCAGAGTTCGTACGCGCGCTTTGAGATCCATTCCTCGCGTTCGGTACGCATAATTTCCTCCACACGAATATGAAATTGTCGGCGAGCACCTATATGCGCGCCCCCGATCTTCACTTCAGGCCGTGTTTTTAGCACCCTTGGAGTTTGCTGACGCTTCCCCAAGCTGCGTAAGCAGCTCGTCGGTTTCGAGCTCTTCCTGGAGATTGGCATCGATAAGCGGGATCGCTTCTTCAAGGCCCAACTGGCCAGCCCAGCTCTTGAGCGTCCCATATCGTGCAATTTCGTAATGCTCTACCGCCTGCGCAGAAGACATCAGGCCTGCGTCGAGAGCGATCGAGCCTTTGTACTCCTCGATGATTTCCTCGCCTTCGGCGATGATGCCCTGGATTGCTTCACAGGTCTTGCCGCGAGCCGGTTTTCCAATCAGCTCGAACACTTGCTGGAGACGGTCAATTTGACCTTCTGTCTGATCCCGGTGCTTCAGGAACGCTGCTTTGCCTTCTTCCGATTGCGACGCACGTGCCATCTTCGGGAGCGCCTTCAGGATCTGCTTTTCGGCAAAGTGAATGTCCTTGAGCGTATCCAGAAAAGATCGTTCAGTGTTTTCTCAGCCATATTTGCTTCCTCCTCGGTTGAAATTGGCCACATAAACCGCGCGGAGCTTGGAAAGTTCCTGTCTTCGCCGTGCCATTGGAAGCCAAGGCGAAAGCTATTTTGCAGTTGCTTTTTTGGTGCTCAGTTTTTTTTGAACAGAATAAACGCTGACGAGATGAAACATGCCGAGTTGGTCAGTATAGTGGGCCATTCCATTCGCGTGACGCCGAATGCTGTCCACAGCGCGAAACCTGTGACGGTGGGCAGTACACCCGCGCTGAAATAGCTTCGTATTATCGGTGCTCGTCAAGCAGGAGGTGCCTCGGGTATGGCAGATATCCGCTTGGCCGCTAGTTTTCTGTCGGGTGCCCGCAGTCCGGGCAAATATGGCGACGGGCTGTTCGATTTCGTGGCTGAGCGCTGACAAAGATTGACTCTATTGGCAGCCACATTTTGATGACGACCCTCAAGGGGGGTTCAGTGTCAGTACGCTGCCCCCGGCTGCTTCCAACCGATGCAGATACGTGTCGGGCCCGATCAACTGATACGGAAAATAGAGACCGGGCGGTGCAGGCGCTCGACCGTCGAGCCCGGTCAGGCGCTCGAGGATCATCGTCACGCCCATCGCGGTAAGAGGTGCCGCTCCCCCTGGGTGAAAGACCGCATGTCGTGTCCGTAGCGGCTGACGATCATGATCCTTGCCGGAGAGTTCGATGATGATCTCTGTCGATTTCGGTTCGCCACGGCGACGGGCCGAACTGACGCCCGTTGCAAGATCGAACTGGACGTTCTTCGCGCCGGTGGCCGTTGCCAAACCCGCGACGTCGATCGAAGAAAAGCCGGAGGCTTTGATCTCGGTGCCGTCAATCGCATGAAACAGCGCCTGGGCATCGTCGCCGTCACGCCAGATATAGGCGCCATCGCGACGCGTCAGTGCTGCGGACATCATCTTGGACAGGCGTTCGAAATCTTCCGCCACGGCGGGTCCGCCGCCATCCTCTTCATCCACCAAGGCTCCGATCTTGATCTCGTCGATGCGATCGAATTTTTTCGCGAGTTGGAGTGTGGGAACCGTTGTGGCGCCGACGAGCCATTCGTAGCCGAGAACGACGGCCCCCGCGTCCGGCTTGTGCATGAATATTGCAATTTCGGGTGCGATCTCGAAGACGCCGGACGAAATGCCGAGATGGGGCAGAGCACGTGAATTGGCATAGCGAAGTCCGGCGAGGCTTTCGTCCGAATAGAAGACAGCGACGGCGCCAACCTGGCGACTGCCCAATCCGAGATCGTCCGCGCCGAGGTCCAGTTGCACGGCTTCGGCATTGCCAAGCTCCTTGGCCACCGCTTGTGCCTTTTCGATGTTCCGGCCGGCAATCAAAAATGGTGCGTCCTGATGCAGGTTGCGTAGCATTTGAGCGCTCAGGCGGCCGATTGCGCCGGAGCCACCCATCATCAGGATAGGATTTACGGACATAGGTTTTTCCTTCTACTATTTCGTAAGTTACTATTAGTAGGCAGAACGTTCATAACCTACCTTTAGTTGTATTGGCAACAGACGAGGTTTCAATGAAGCGAAGCGACGATATGACGGATCACGCAACGGCGGCGAAAAGGCTGCCGCGCGCCGACCGGCGCCGGCAGTTGCTCGACACCGCCCTTTTGATTGTCCGCGAAGAAGGCGCCGACCGGCTGACACTGGGACATCTTGCAGCCCGCGCCGGGGTGTCCAAGCCCGTTGCCTACGATCATTTCGAGACCAAGTCCGAGCTTCTGATCGCTCTCTATCGCTGGATCGACACGGAGAAGGTCAATGCCTTTCGCGAGGCGGTGACCGGAAGCGGGCGCCGCGCGGCGGAAACGGTCGATCTGCTCGCCGCAGCCTATATTCAATGTGCCGCCGACATAGACGGCGAATTCCATGCGGTCGGAGCAGCGCTGACTGGCAGCGAGGAGAAGGCGGCCGTGTTCCAAGAACTGCTGGCAAACAATGTCGCGATGTTAGTCTCAGTGCTGGCGCCGCACAGCACGCTAGCGCCCGATGAATTGACAAGACGCTGCATAGGCATGGTTGGCGCTGGTGAAGCAATCGCGGCAGCCCGGTTGCGTGGCGATTGCGACGAGAGTGAAGCAATCGCCACGTTCAGCGCCATTATCGGTGGCGCCTTCACGAAAGCATAGCCACAGTCTACAGACAGCGAACCTAGAAGGGGTCTACAACGCGCGTTTCTAGGAAAGAGAAGCCGTCTTTGCCGATGATTTGAGTCCGCTGGTAACGACGGGCTTGTAGAAATAGCTACTGGCACCAGCCTTGCGAGGCAAAGCTTCGGCGGGGTAGTAGATCGCCGACCGAAACGAAATACTTTTATCAGGACCTAGATGCGAATGGCCGCCGGCTGAATGGAGCGAGCAGCTACAAGGTGACTTTCCCTAAGGCCGATACGCCGCCTGTCGATGGGTCTTGGTTGCTGACGGTGTAAGATGCCCAGCACTTTTTCTCGCCTAAAGAGCTCGGTCGCTACTCGCTGGGTACCAAGAAGAAGTCACCAGGGAAGTATCTCGAGACCAATTGGCTTCCAGCACCCGCAGGCGCTTTTTCTCTCTATCTCGGACGTACTGGCCGAAGACTGAAATTGCTGACCGTAGCTGGACGCCGCCGTCGGTTAGGAGATAACGAGGATGGCATCAGGTTGGATCGATGGTAAGGCGAGAATCTTGTCCATGGGCGGCCCCTTCGATTGAGATCTTAACAGCTCATTCTGGCACATTTCGATGCCGTTCAGGGGCCGTCCACTCCAACATCAAGTCGGAGGACTGGCAAAGCGTACGCCCACGGCTTGGGGGTGAACGCACAGCGACAAGCTCGCGAATCATGGCCCCTCAGTGAGACGTGGCTCGCTTGTCCGAGGTCGAGCTAACAAGACTAGCCGCCAAAACCTGCTTCGGGAATCGGGGTCTGCAACTTCCTGTGTCGAAGGTTGCCACTGCATCGCGGTTTCTGGTCAGAGCGCGGACCCGATACTGATTGCTTTTGAGGAGTAGAAAAAACAATGTGGCCTACGCTGGCCTCCACGGCCGAATCTGCAAGCAGCTTGCCAAGCGTGAATTCGGCATTGCCTTGCGGTTCGAGCTGGGGCGTCATCAGGTATGCGCCGACGGCGCGAGTTCCTTCTCGTGGCCGAGGCTGAGGGGCGCAACCACAATTTCCGCCCCCAAATCCGCCAAATTGCGAGCTAAACGGCGCAGATGTCGCATTCACGTACCAACGCTCCGCTGAAAGAGCTTCGAAGGTAACGGAAAACTGTACCTGTATTAATGAGAATATGTAGATCGCGGGTCACGGCTGCGGCCCGCAAAAGCGCATGATCGCCCTCTGTAAAAAGCGGCGCTGCTCAAGGTGCCGATCTTTTCAATTTCGTTCGCAGAGCGAATGAGTTCGGTACTGAAGGTCTTGGTCGCGCCAAGCTTCTATTCCAGGTCTAGAATTTTGCCGTAATGAAACACTATGACCGGAGGCCGACGCGAGTGTACGTCCCCGGCTCCAAGCGAGGAGACCGACATGTTGCTCCACCATCAGCCCGTCCGTCCTGTCGCGCCCTACGGACCCGGCCTGACGCAGATCGAAAGCACGCGCCACGTCGCCGTTACCGTTCCAAAGAACGCGGCGAGTGCGATCAGCGTCGCTTTGCTCGACAAAGCCACCTCGCATGTTGGTTTTTTAGACTAGAGACGTCATCCGGTTCCTACGGCCGCATCGCTTTGGTTAAACCAAATGATGCTGCACCTCACGGCGGCAGCCATTAGAAGCTAACAAACATACGGGCTGAAGGAGTACCTCTTACCTTCTGAAGATCGATTGGTCAGTTGCAGCGCAAGATAAAGAGCACCGCCCCAGTCCCCGCTTCGTGACAAACCTAAACGGCTCGGAAATACTCGGCGCGGGTGATTCAAGGGATTGCAGGATGAGACTTATATTTGCGGCGGCAATTGTTCCGCTCCTTTTTTCGTCGATTGATGGCCAGGCTGGCGAAATCTTTGACGAGATAAGATTTGGGGGAAGCGGTCCTATTGACAGCGACTCCTCAAAGGATCGAGGATTTGTCGGCTCTGCGGGAGTCTTCTTTGCTCCATTCGATAGTTCAGACGACGGTCTAAACAAAGTGCTTTCGCCAAGGGCGCAGGTTGGTTTCTCTGGTGGAGCCTCCGCAACTGATCAGATCTATGTAGGCGTCAATTGGCATCTGCCGATCGGCGAGACATTCTTCGCGGAGGCTGGGATCGGAGGGACTGTCCACAATGGCAGTTTGGACAGCGGAGACGGCCCTCGGCTCGGCTGCCGGCTTCTGTTCCGCGTGGTGTGAAAGTCAAGGAAAAAGTCAGCCTTATGGCGACCGCGGATCACTCGTCCCACGCCAACATCTGCGATGGACCAAATGATGGCATAACCCACGCCGGTCTCGCGATAGGGGTCAAATTCTAAGGTTGTCTCGGCACCAGTGAGGAATCACGAGCTCGAAGAAGGTTTATCATCCGTCACATTGAACTTGTACCGAGCCAAAGCGGTAATCTTATCGAGAGCGGCCTCGACGACAGGCGGAATGTCGTCTTCCGACGACGCTTTTGCTGCGATATCGTGGATCAGGTCCAGAACTTCGGTCAACTGCTCAACGGTGGGCTGCTCAATCGACATCGTCTTCTCCTTACAAGGTTGAGAAGACAATCCATTGAAGTTGAGGAATCCCTCAAGCCGGTTCGATAGCGCTTTTTTCAGAGCTGCTGCAAGCGAGCCAATATTTGTTTTGCTTCTGCGACATCGCTAATGACGCCTTCATCCGGCAGAGTGATTTTGAAGGCCGTAATCCAACCGCTTTCCATATCTTGAATGACAGCTCGCAATGCATGCGGAAGATAGCGCCTCCTTGGTCTGTCGGTAGCCCAATGGCCGAGGGCGGGCGTGACTGAGAGTATAACTTCGGTCTGCAGAGAATAGTCCAAACGTCACTCGATTCGGGCATTAGGGCTGAAAAAAACGCTCCTCCGATTATCGGAAATCAGCACAAGTGCAATCCTGAAATGTTCGCCCCCTACTGCTTACAGACCATCCGCGACCACTGCCATATAGCGTCATATGCGGCTTGTCTTCTTTTATGCCGTCGGGAAGAATGGCCGTCTCCGCGTCTGCTTTGTCGAGCCTGTCATGTAGCAACACCGCTTGAGAGGCTTACTGCGATGTTTGCAGAAAGATAGAGTTCTGCCCGGTTCATCTGAGGAAGCTGTTCAGGACGTCATTCCTGTCGGCGCCACGCGGCAGTCAGCTCTTGAATTCTGATGCAATAGAGACCATTTGTCCGGCGATTTCAGTAGGATGGAGATATCAATGACGACAGCAGAAGAGCGGCAGCCCGAGCAACACGTATTTGAAGCCGACGTGAGCCGGCTCCTGCACATGATGGTGCATTCAGTTTACTCGGACAAAGACGTGTTCCTCCGAGAATTGATCTCGAACGCGGCGGATGCCTGCGAAAAGCTGCGGTATGAGTCGATCTCGAAGCCGCAGCTTTCTTCCGATGGGATCCAGCCGGGAATTCTGGTGACGCTTAATGAGGAGGCGCAGACGCTCGTTATCGAGGACAACGGCATCGGCATGAACCGCGACGAGATGATCGACGCGCTTGGCACGATCGCGCGCTCGGGGACAAAAGCGTTCATAGAGCGGCTTGAGGCGGCCAAAGCTGGGGAGAAGGCTGAACTGATCGGACAGTTCGGCGTCGGGTTCTATTCCTCGTTCATGGTTGCTGATCGGGTTGATGTAATCTCCCGCCGTGCCGGCGAGGGCGAAGCCTGGAAATGGTCATCCGACGGTAAGGGAAGCTATGACATCGTCGGTGTCGATGTCGGGCAAGCGCCAGCGCGCGGTACGCGTGTCGTGCTACATCTCATGGAAGATGCGAAGAAATACGCCAGCAAATGGACCGTCGAGAAGATTATCCGTGAACAATCCGGCCACGTGCCTGTTCCTATACGTCTCGTAGAAAAAGAGGGCGCGGAGCCGTCACAGGTGTCCGATGGTGCAGCGCTCTGGGTAAAGCAAAAGAGCGAGATATCCAAGCAGGATTACGACGATTTCTATCGGAGCGTCTCGGGCCAGTACGATGAGCCGCTTGCAAACGTGCATTTCCGCGCTGAGGGACGCCACGAATATACAACGCTTGCCTTCATCCCCGGCTCCCAACCATTTGACCTGTTCGATCCGGACCGACAGGGCCGGATGAAGCTTTACGTGAAGCGCGTCTTCATAACCGACGAAGCCGAGTTGTTACCACGTTACCTGCGGTTCGTGCGTGGCATCGTCGACACCTCGGATCTGCCACTCAACATTTCCCGTGAGATGATCCAGGAAAGTCCCGTGCTTGCCGCTATCAAAAAGGGCGTAACGAGCCGGATACTGTCCGCTCTGGAGAAGATGGCCGAAGGCGAAGCCGAGACGTTTTCCAAGGTATGGGACCTGTTCGGACCCATTCTCAAGGAAGGTATTTACGACGACTTCGAGCGGCGCTCGCAGTTGCTGAAACTGTCGCGCTTCCGTAGTACGGCGTCCAGCGAGGCAACTCGGAGCCTGGCCGACTATCTGACTTCAATGAAGGAGGGCCAGTCGGCGATCTATTACATTAGCGGCTCCAACCTGGATCAACTCAAGTCGTCGCCGCACCTTGAAGGGTTCCGAGCCAAAGGTATCGAAGTCCTTCTGCTTACCGATGGCGTAGACAGTTTCTGGCCACCCAGCGCCCCCGATTTCGAGGGCAAGCCGTTTAAATCGGTTACCCAGGGTCTTGCCGATCTGAACGCTGTGACCGGCGATGGCGGCACTGATGAAGCTGGTCGGCAAGCTTCTCCCGAAGTCGGGGCATTTATCGATTTCGCTCGAAGTGTCCTTGGTGACGAGGTCGATGATGTGCGCGTTTCCGATCGGTTGACCGAAAGCGCGGTGTGCCTCGTCGCGTCGGAACATGGGCCCGATCGCCAGCTCGAAAAGCTCCTCCAAGGGGCAGGGCGGTTGCAGACAGCATCGAAGCCAATCCTGGAGATAAATGCAACGAGCGAGCGTGTTGCAAGCATCGCATCGATCAACGATCAGTCTTTCCGCGAGGATGCGGCGTGGTTGTTGCTTGACGAGGCCCGCATCCTCGACGGGGATAAACCGGCCAATCCCCGCGCGTTTGCCGATCGGCAGGCCAGGTTGTTCGGGCGTGCGATCGGGCACGGCAATTAAATGGTTCCAGGCGAGGTGGTCGTTGGCTGCCTCGCCAAAAGCCTCAGAAGATAAGATCGTGTGCGTGACCGCCGATGTTCGCAATCTTCGGGAATAGACTGGGTTCTTGGTCTAAGACCCTAGTTCATCGCCGTCCGCAATCGATGCACTAGCATCTGATTTTCAGAGAATACTTAGTCTTTGATTGTTCGAGAATTAAGGGCCGGTGGTTCGGCTCCCTTCAAGAGCTTAACCGCCGATCGAAAATCTGGCTACGTTTTTGAAGGGCCATGGTCCTCTTGATCAACTTGTGTAGCGAAAGGCGCGATTAAGTGGTCTCGGGTCATCATCGGCGGCCGGATTTTATTTAGATGAGGGAAGGTGGTTCATAGTGAAGTTTAAAACCAGCTCGTAGGCCGTGCTTCGTCCTCCAGCCTCTCCTTTTCGCAGGATGCCTTTCGTCATCAGGTCTGCGATGTCGCGAGATGCAGTGTCTTGGGATGCGTTCGTTAATTTCGCCCACTTTGTCGATGTGAGCTTGCCCTGGAAATTCCCCTCTAACAGCCGGTTTAGGACCTTGGCTTGCCGCGGATTGAGATCGCTTTCAGCATGCATCTGCCAGAAATCATTTTTCGGCATCACGTTGTCGAGTGTCAGGATAGCCTGGCCAACAGCATCGCCTAGACGATCTATGAACCACTCGATCCAGCTCGTGATGTTGAGGCTATCTTTGCTGGTAATTGATTGCAGGGCTTCATAATACCCGGCGCGGGATCGCTCAATTGCTGCAGACATGGAATAAAGCCGCTGGGCGCCTCCGCCACTGCGTGCAAGCGTCATGTCGGCGATTGCGCGAGTTATGCGGCCGTTGCCATCGCCAAAAGGATGGATGGCGACGAACCAGAGATGGGCGATGGCTGCTTTGATGAGGGGATCCACATCATGCGCTCCGTTAAACCACTGAAGGAAGGCTGACATCTCAGCTTCCACGCGATCCGCTGGCGGAGCAACATAGTGGACTTTCTCGTGTCCGAATGCACCGGAAACAATTTCCATATGGCCGCCAGAATCGTCCCGCCAATCGCCGACGCGAAGTTTATGGCCCCATTCGTTGCGGCCGGTCGGAAAAAGGGCGGCATGCCATTGAAACAGTCGCTCTGCCGTCAGTGGCTTAGCGCAATTGATCGTGGCATCGAGCGTGATATGGACGATTCCTTCAACCGACCGATTTGGCGTCACAAACCCATCGATATTGATACCGAGTCGTCTGGCGAGCGAGGATCGAACCTGTTGCTCATCCAGCTGTTCTCCCTCGATCGCCGACGACTTGACGACGTCGTCCGTTAGCGCGCGTAGAAATGTTGCCTCCCGTGTACGAAAACCAAGGCTCTCGACGCGGCCAATAAGACGCCCTTGGTCAAGGCGGACAGCCGCAATGTTTGATGTAAGGCGATCAATCCGCCACTCAAATTTCGGCCATAGGGCGGACTGCCAGATGTAAGTCATAACCCACGATAAAGCCTATCTACGGAGAATAGCAAGATTTATCTCCGCAAAAAAGCGGAGATTATCGGCCGTAATCTCCGCACTGCTGAAGCTCGGCACGCGAAAACAGTCCTGTTTACGCCGCGCTAGTTTAACGACTCTGGCTAAGAGGACTGATATTCGCTGATCAAATCCTCGTTGAGGCAGTCAGCAAACAGTCTGCATAGGAAAATGCAATCGGATCAGGGATCTAAGAAGATCGATGAGCCTAAGCTTCTGAGATAATGCACGTTTCCATTCGTATGTCGCAAGTTCGTACCCGTTCAAGATGAATGAGGCCGCCTTTTAATGCCGGTACCGCTCTTAGGCGCCGACGAGCGCCCACCTCTTCTTGAGAGAGGTGTGGCTGGCTGGATCTGCTACCGCTTCACTGCGACGCATTTCACCTCCGCAAGCAAGCCTGGATGGGCGAGTTCTGATACGCCAATGCGGGTCCACGCGTATGTCCCTTTAGGGAAGACTTCGTTCTTTGCCGTCCGGAAGATATCCATGTGCTTTGACATCTCCACGTGATAGCTCGTCATCTCCACAACGTCATTGAAGGTGCAGTTTGCGGCCTCAAGAACGATACGGAGATTTTCCCACATGGCGCGAAACTGATCATGCGGGTCCTCAATCACCTGAAGGTCTATGGTGCGGCCGACTTGCCCGACGACGTAGATCGTATCGCCGACCTTAACCGCCGGCGCATATCCCGCTCTTGCAACGATCTCACGCATTTCCTCCGGTATGATGATTTCGCGATCCATTGTTCTGCGCTTCCTATTAGAGAGTGGCGCCCCGTTATAGATGAGCGGCGCCTTGAAATCAGATTCTCTAGGTAGCGCCGAGAAAAATCACTTGCAATAGGAACTGAATGGTTCCATGTGGTTCTCATGGTGAAAAGCACTGAAACATCCCCGTCCGTCGGACGCCCTCGCGAATTCGAACTCGATGACGCAGTTCGCAAGGCAATGAGCGTGTTCTGGGATCGAGGTTATCACGATGCTTCGTTGCCCGACCTGCTCGAAGGCATGGAGCTATCACGAGGGAGCTTCTACAAGGCTTTCGTGGACAAACGGGGCATCTATCTGCGCGCCCTTGACCTTTACATCGACGAAGCCATTCGCAAGGTTGGCGAAATCCTACATTCCAACCCGTCTCCTAAAGCAGCAATAAAGGATGCATTCTCGCGACAGGTCGAAGAATCCTCCGGCAAGGAGGGGCTGCGAGGCTGCTTTGTCGTGTTGTCGGCTGTGGAAATGCTTCCGGCGGATGAAGAGGTTTCCGCTCGGATCGCTCGGCTGTTTCGGCGACTGCAAGATCTCTATGCGGCCGCCATCATAAGAGGTCAAGCGCTGGGCGAGATCAGTGCTGAACTGGACGAGCGGACACTCGCAAGGTTCCTCGTGTGTCAAATCCAAGGAATGAGAGTGTTGGGAAAAGCCGGCGCGGATCGCGACACCACTAAAGCGATGGTCGACTTCGCGCTGAGACCGCTTGGCTGACTTTAATTAGGAACCAAAAGGTTCCAAAATAGCGAATTTGTAAGGTCCGACTGATCGGTCTGCATTCAACATGGAGAGACTTGTGGAACATGTCCGTAATCTTGAGCTCCCCCCTGATCCGCGCAGATGGACGGCGTTGGTCATCCTTTTAACTGGAGCTTTCCTGCCACCGCTCGACTTCTTCATCGTCAATGTTGCGCTGCCTTCGATCCGTCAGGATTTCCATGCCACCGCATCGACAATGCAACTGATTATCTCGGGCTATGCCACAACCTATGCCGTGATGCTGATCACGGGTGGCAGGCTAGGCGACCTCTACGGTCGCCGGAATGTCTTCCTGGTAGGAATGGTCGCTTTCGCGGCCGCCTCCGCCTTATGCGGTTTTGCCTGGTCTCCATCGGTGCTTGTTGTCGGTCGGATCCTTCAGGGATTTGCCGCGGCGATCATGGCGCCGCAGGCTTTGGCATCCATCAATGCAATTTTTCCAGAGCAAGAGAAATCACGGGCTCTCAGTTTTTACGCGCTGACATTCGGTGTCGCATCGATGGCCGGGCTGTTTCTTGGTGGGGCTCTCATTGCGCTCGATATTTTTGGGTTGGGATGGAGGGCCATTTTCCTTATCAACCTTCCGGTGATCGCCATCGCCGCACCGTCGGCGATGATGATGTTGCGAGAGACGCGAGCAGAGCACGCAAGCAAACTGGATCTTGGCGGAGCAGTGCTGATTGCACTCGCGCTCTGTGCGCTGATCTGGCCGCTCATCGAGGGCCGCGAGCATGGCTGGCCCACTTCGGCAATCCTGATGCTTGCCGCCTCCCTTCCGCTTATTTTCCTGTTCTGGCATCACGAGAGGAGGGTAGAGGCGGCTGGAAGAGATCCCATTATCGCTCCGCGCCTGCTTCAGGTGCCGGGACTGAAGCGTGGGCTGCTCTCAGCATTTTTCTTCTATGCCTTCGCGGCCTTCTGGCTGACATTTTCGGTCTATCAACAAGGCGGCCTTGGTCGCACCCCTTTCGAGGCAGGGGTTGCAATCCTTCCTGCTGCTGTCGGCTTCGTTCTGGGGCCATTCGTAAGTGGCCACGTCTTTCGCATTTTCGGCAGGTACTCCACCGCCGCGGGCATGTCTCTGGAAGCCGCCGGATTATTTGGCACAGCAGCTCTCATTTCGTTTGGGGCGCCGGAGTTCCTCTTCGTTGCATTGTTCATCGTTGGTGCCGGACAAGGAATTGCGCTTCCAAATCTCGTAAGAGCAGTCGTCCAGCGGGTGGACCCGACGCAGTCTGGTCTGGCTTCCGGCCTGGTCAATTCGATGCTTCAGATTGGGGGCGCTTTAGCCACAGCCCTAATCGGCGGATTGTTCTTTTCGACCCTGGGCTCATCAACCGATGAGCGATCCATTGGTCATGCCTACAGCATTGCAGCAGTGGCGATCGGTCTTTGTCTACTCGTCGCAGGCTGGCTCTCTGCAGGGCTTGGACCGAAGAAAGAGGTCGTCCGATGAGCGCGAGCCTTGGCGGTTTGATCACCCGCTTTGTCGTTGAGGGAGCGAACGTTTCCGACGGCTCAGCTGCCACTACCGCACAATCATTTCCTCACAAATTGAACCATAACACATCAAGGTAACCTCCCATGGACATCACCCCCAACCTTCCTCTTGCCGGCAAACGAGCGCTTGTGACCGGTGCGGCACGCAGCATCGGTGCTGCCATCGCGCTGAAGCTGGCGGAAGACGGCGCTCACGTTGCGATTACCTACGAGAAGTCGGCCGAAAAAGCGCAAGCTCTCGCCGAAGAGATCCGGGCTCTGGGTCGCAAAGCGGTTGCCATCCAGGCCGACGCGGCCAGGCCCGATACCGCGACCGCCACTATCGACCGGACTGTCACAGAACTCGGCGGCCTCGACATCCTGGTCAACAATGCCGGCGTTCTGTTCGCTGGTGATTTTGCCACACAACCGTTCGAAGAGATCCAACGGCAGCTGGACGTCAATGTTCGCGGCGTCTTTTTGACGACACAGGCGGCGCTCAAACACATCCCAAATGGTGGCCGCATCATCAGTACCGGCAGTAACGCGGGCCTGGCTGTCCCGTTTGCGGGGATCGCGGTCTATGCAGCGACCAAATCGGCACTTGAGAGCTTTACGCGCGGTCTCGCTCGCGAACTGGGGCCGCGGGAAATAACCGTCAATCTGGTTAGGCCGGGCCCAATTGACACCGACATGAACCCTGCCGATGGCGCACTGGCACCTGCTATCCTGCCAAGCCTGTCGATTGCCCGCTACGGTCGGACCAGAGAAGTCGCAGAGGTCGTGGCTTTCCTCGCTGGGCCGGGCGCAGGCTATATCACCGGCTCGGGCATTCTTGTCGACGGCGGCATAAGCGCCTGAGCGTCAGGCGACGCGAGACCTGTCGCCTGTGAAGTTCGTCTCATAGCGAAATTGGAGATATACATGAACTATACGCGCCTTGGAAATACCGGCCTTGAGGTTTCGCGCCTCGGCCTTGGATGCATGAGCTACGGGGAGCCCGATCGCGGCAGCCACGCCTGGACGTTGCCAGAAGAGCAGAGCCGGCCATTTATCCGCAGGGCGATCGAACTCGGGATCAACTTCTTCGATACCGCCAATGTCTACTCGGACGGGACGAGCGAGGAAATTCTCGGCCGTGCGATCAGAGACTACGTAGCCAGAGACGACGTCGTCATCGCCACCAAAGTCAACGGCCGAATGAAGCCTGGACCAAATGGCGCCGGCCTCTCCCGAAAAGCAATTTTTTCGGAGATCGACGCAAGCCTGAAGCGGCTGGGCACCGACTATGTCGACCTTTACCAAATCCATCGGTTCGACCATCAAACCCCGATCGAGGAAACCCTGGAAGCCCTGCATGACGTCGTCAAGGCAGGCAAAGCCCGTTACATCGGCGCTTCCTCCATGTACGCGTGGCAATTCTCCAAAATGCTTTCTGTCTCACAGGCGAACGGATGGACAAAGTTCGTCTCAATGCAGAACCACCTGAATCTGCTTTACCGCGAGGAAGAAAGGGAAATGCTTCCGCTCTGCAAATCGGAGGGTATCGGCGTCATTCCTTGGAGCCCGCTTGCGCGCGGCCGCCTGACCCGCGACTGCAGGGAGCAAAGCGAGCGCTCCCAAACCGATGAGTTGGGTAACGGCCTTTACACTCGCACGACAGCGGACGCCGACCGACGCGTGGTCGAGGCGGTAGCAAAGATCGCGCAGAAGAGGGAGGTACCACGGGCACAGATTGCACTCGCATGGCTCCTATCGAAATCCGAAATCTCGGCGCCCATAATCGGGGCGACCAAATTGCATCACCTGGATGACGCTGCCGCTGCGCTGGGCTTCAGGCTCACCGCTGAAGAAATACAAACCCTTGAGGTCAACTACATTCCCCACTCTGTGGTGGGGTTTTTCTGATCGCTTGGCGTTTTCGCCCGGGTCGCCGGGAGCGTTTACCCACGACTGAGACGCTTCCTAACCATCAAATATTCGCTGGTCTTTGAATCCAGCTTACGCAGAGAAGGAATGAATATGTTCGGAATAACACCGCTCGGCTGGCTTCACACGTTAGGAAGCCTTCCTGCAATACCCGCAGCCGCCTACATGATTTTTCGATTTGGACGTATCAAGCCGGACAGCGTGCCAGGATACATATATTTCGTATGCATGCTGGTCGGCAGCTTGACAATTTTCCTCGTGGCTAAGGCACCTGTCAGCCCTGCGATCGCGCTTGTTACCTTGCTGTGTCTGCTTGGTGGCTACGCAGCCAACAAGCTCGTCTTTCTGGGGCGCCTTCGGAATTATATCGAGACGATACTCTTGAGCCTGACTGTCTTCTTGCTGATGGTCCCATCTGTTTCCGAGACCTTGAGACGCGTGCCCGACGGTCATCCGTTTGTCGCGGACCCAAATTCGGTTGTGTTAAAGGGTGCCGTCGGGACCATAGCGGCCATTTTTGTATTGGGTCTTGCGGTTCAGATCTATAATTTTGCCCGTCTCGGCGATCGTGCCCGGTGAGATAGGGTTTGCGCGCATGCCATAGTCCTCGCTACATCAGGAAACGCGTCGCGCGAAGATCTGCAGGTCGCCTCAGCCACTTCATGTCACATCCCGCTCGTCCATCTCAGATCCTTCATTACGCAAAAAAACTGCGGAGCGAGCCTTCAACCAGCCATCGAAGATAGGGGAAGACAGTTTTTTTCGATAAACTTAAGGACGGCAGCGTAGGGCATGGGCCGGCCGTAAAGGTAGCCTTGGGCTGTCCGGCATCCGAGTGCAAGTAGAGCATCTTCCTGAGCACTCGTTTCGATGCCTTCCGCGACCGTCTCAAGGCCTAGGTCGCAACCCAGACCGATCAACGCTTTTGCGATCGCGGCGTCACGAGGCTTATCTAGAATGTGCTGAATAAATCCCCGGTCAATTTTCAACGTGGTGAGCGGATAGCGCTGCAATGAGCGCCTTGCCGGAGTAAACAACGTGACCATTGCAGTTATCGCTTATGATGCCCTCGGTTCGGCGCCGGTGCATGTCGGCTCTCGAAAGAGGCGGAAATGGCCTTAGCTTCGCCTGTCCTGGGTGACGGCGGTCCACCTCCCATCAAGAGCGCGAAAAGATTTCGTCAGTGCCGAAGCGCAGGAGGTGGCTGCTCCGCCCCGATTGCCCGCATGGGCGGCGCAGACGCCGATTGGCTTTTCGTGATGCAAGAAGGATCGGGGCGCTCCTCTCGTCGACCTCTTCTGGCCATGTCGCTTAGAATGTTGGTTAGATGGAGTTGGTCCTCATCACGCACCTCTCACCAGCATAGTCCCTCAGGACTTATCACTGACCGCGCCACCAATTCGGTCTGATTGGTGACTTTCTTCAGAAGGTGCGTTCTTTGCAGCGGTGAAGCTTGCGGCAGCTGCCATGACCATAGCGAAGATTGCGAGAGCCGAGACGCTTCCACCGACATCCCATAGCAGCCCGAAGATCGGCGCTCCAACGGTTTGACCGATAGCAACAATGAGAAACGGCACACTCAGCCCTAGTGCAGGGTGTCTGCTGTAGATCGATACACCCCAGATGAGAAGGGCACCCGTTGCGACGATGTAGCCTAAGCCGAACAAACCGAGAGCGATGAAGGCGAGGGGGGAGTAACCAATCGCTGCTGCAAGGATCGCGATGGCTAAACCCATCACTGCGACCGCAAGGCGGTAAACAAAAGGAAGTCCGAGATGCTGCACAAGTGACCCCGTTGATGATCCTCCTATGCCGACCACTCCGAGTACAATCCAGCTTAAAGCGATTTGATACCTGGAGAAGTCCACTTCATCCTGCATTACGTTTGCGCCGAATGTCCATACTGCGGTGCTAGCAAAGCCGACGATGAACGAGCCAGCCGTGAGATTGTGTGCGCCCGGAACCTGAGCGTCACCCCAATGCAATTTTTCTGCGACGTTTTTGCTGTTTCGAGGCGGGATCGTCCAGGAAAGCCAGAAAGTTATTATTAATCCGAGACCAGCAAACGCCGCATAAAGCGCGCGCCAGCTACCATAAAATGCGAGCGCCGCTGCGCCTGAAATTACTATCCCTACTGCAGTCCCCGAATTGATGAGGCCATTGGCCTTGTGCTGATCAGGATGGGAAAGAGTTATTGCCACCGCTGATGCGAGCGGAGGTGACGTCAATCCGGTGCTAAGGCCCCCAAGTGCCATGCCGAAGCCTAGGCTCCAAACTGACCACGACACGGCGATTATTGCCATTGCGACAGTCGCGCACGAGCCTGCCAATACGGTGATGTATCGCTCGCCGAACCGGTCGACTAAGGTGAACGCCAAAACAACCCCGAGGCAATACGATGCAAAGGCCAACCCGCCGATCCAGCCACCTGCCATTGCACTCAAATCAAGGTCAGCCCGGATCGAAGGCAGCAGAAGGCCATACGCAAACCTCGTCAACCCGTAGGTGAGGGCTGTGAGGGCGAAGGCCGCAGCCACCATGTTTGCGCGTCCGATCATGGCCTATGCTCCAGACGTGCTCGTACCAAAAGCGCCGCTGCCTCTTTCGCGGTCTCAAGAGTGATTGGTCCTCTCAAGCTTAACAACGCCGTCGCGCCTTCAAACAAAAGCGAGATCTGCATTGCTAGATCCGCGTCAGGACTACCGAGTGCTATCTCCACACGCCGTCCGATTTCAGTTTCAAATTGTTGTTTATGATCGTGGACGACGGCGGTGATCTCCGCGTTTACGGCGGCGTATTCGCCGTGGGCGCGCAAAAACATACAGCCGGAATTAATATGATCATCTGTCCACCTACGCTGGATATCGAAAAGCTGCCCTACAGGGTCGGAAGGATCCGCCTCCCTCAACAATGCCATGAAGGCGAGATGCCTGTGCTTTAGGACCTCAACCACGAGACCATCCCGAGACCCGAAATGCTTATAAAGGGTTCGTGTCGATGCTCCCGATTGGGCGAGGATTTTGTCGACCCCAATTCCTCGAAACCCTTCGGCTTCGAACGCTCGCTCCGCGCCTCCTATAATCGCTTGCTGCTTTTTCATGACGTTGATGTAAAGCGATCGTTTTACATGTCAAGTAATGGTTAACAGCGAGGTATTATTTTGACCTCCATCGCTGCAACTAGAAAAGTTGGCGGCATTAGGGACCGGGAGATCGGGCCAAGATCGAAGACTTCGATTGATCTATTGCGGTTAGGCATATGTGGGTACGGAGGTTGAGGCCACACTCCGTGACAGGTGACGGCTGAACCGAAGGCGCCGCGCCGATAGTCTATCGTGCGCTGTGATATTTCGTTCACGCACGGCCTTCAGAGCCGGGGTCGCTGTTGAAGATCTGGAATGACTGTCATTTGAATGACTGGGTCGAAAGTGCTATTATAGTTCAAGAGCTCTCTTAGGTTAATCTTATCAGGAGGGGCTTGATCGCCGGCCGGCTCAGTGGCCAGCGAACTTGTAGCCGAATACTGCTGCGTCTCCCGCCCCCATTAGGTGACGTTCGCGACCAATCAACATCCTGAGCCAGCCCCACTTCTCGCCATGCAATTCGCCTCAAATCTAATCGTCGGTATAGATCCGGTGCATTGTCTCCGCGGCGGCTTTCTCGACAGGGATTTCGAAAAATATGTCCGGATTGCTCGCCAAGGCCCGGAACGTTCGCTCGATCAAGTCGTCTTTTTCGGGGCCAGTGAGATGGTAACGTGCCGCGTAGCGGCCAAGTAGCGTTCGCAATATCCGCATGTCGCTTTCGGAAAGATCCCGGCTTCTTCCATCCATGTCTTCCTCCCTGATTTCACCGTTTGTGGATGCCGGCCCGTATCTGCTTTCTTGAATGTGTCAGTGCTTAACTCGGAGAGATAATTTCGAGGGTCTTTGACATCAAGGAGCCGCTTCAACTGCGGCATGTCACATCGCGCCTTAGCGGGTCGGCACCTTGATTATCATCCTCTAAAACACACCTATCGGCTTGGAGCTCTTGTCTTTGGAGGAAAGATGGTAGCGGAACCCTATACGGCCGACGATCCCGAAACCCGCCTGGCGCTGTTCGACTTTGCCTTCGAGAACGCCCCCATAGGGATCGCCCTGGTCGATCTGGAGGGACGCATCATTCGCGGCAATGCCGCTTTCGCCAAGCTTCTGTCACTGCCTTTAGAGAAGGTGCTCGGGACGCATTTCAGGGACTTTACCCATCCAGAGGATATCGAGGCAGATCTGATCCTATTTAAGCAGGTCCTGCAAGGAAGGCGGGACGGCTACACGATCGAGAAGCGTTACCTGCGGCCTTTCGGAGAGATTGTCCACGTCCTGATCCACGTGGCCGCGATGCGCGATGCTGAAGGGCGTGTCGTACGCTTCATTTCGCAGATCGAGGATATCACCCGACACAAGGACCATGAGCGTCAGCTCGCCGAGCGCGCAGCGCAGCTTGAGCTCGCGCTTGAAGCCGTCCGTGGCGGCTTCTGGCAAATGGATATCCTCACAGGCAAATTCGAGACCTCGGATCGACTGGCTCAATTCATCGGTGGGCCCACTGCTGCGCGGCTCGACCTTGAGCGCTACGTCAACAGAGTCAACGTGAACGACGGCGCCCAGGCCGATCTGACGCCGCTAATTGCCGGAAAGCTCGATCAGAATGTTGCCGAGTATCGTCTCGACACCGTTCATGGCGAACGTTGGATGCGTTGTGATCGGCGGCTGTTGCGTGATAGCGACGGGCGTCCGGTCAAGATCGTCGGAATGGCAATCGACTTTACCGAAGATCGACGCCGGATCGAGATGCTGGAGGAGACGGCGCGCACGGACGCGTTGACTGGGCTGCTGAACCGTCGTGGGCTGTCGATCGAGTTCGCGGCTTTGCAGTCTGCCGAAGGCTTTGCTGTCCTTGCGCTCGACCTCGATGGGTTCAAGGAGGTGAACGATGCTCATGGTCATGCGATGGGAGATATCGTCCTGCAGACTGCAGCTGCGCGCTTGACCTCAGCCGTCAGGGACCATGATCTCGTGGCACGGACAGGTGGGGATGAATTTGTCGTGGTCGTCGCGGGCGATCGTTCCGTAGGAGAGGCTGCGGCGGAGCGAATTCTCGCGCGGATGAGGGAGCCTATTGCGATTTCCGATGAAATCGCCGATGTCCGCGCGAGCATTGGGGGAATTTGGGCGGGTGAAAAGCGTGACATTTCCGAGCTTCTTAGGGAGGCCGATGCGCTCCTTTACGATGCGAAGGCGGCCGGCAAGGATGTCGTCAGATTTCAGTCGGCTTCCGGGGCGATGCGTTGACGTGATCAGCATCTTCGCCCACACCTCCAAACGTATCCGCTTGATTGGGCGTCGGTTCCGGTGCGGGAGGGCCAGACCTTGATCGCTGTGCTCGGCGGGCTGTAAGGTCGTTGTATCGAGACCTGAGCTCTGACATCTCGTACTCGCCGCTGATCCAAAGATCGACTAAGGCCAGAAATTCGGGGTCACTGTCGATAGGCATTCCCCGCAATAGTGCCTTGGTGCGCACCCGATCAAAAATCGTTCGCCGTCTGTCCCTGTCGGTCGCCAACCTACATCTCCGGTGGTGTTGAGAGCGTCTAGAGGAAGACCGAGAGACCTTCCGTACTGACGACATAGATGAACTCTTCCCATGCCTCATGGGCAGAAGCGAAAGATTCATTCCATTCGGTGATCTGGTCTTCTAGGCTGGTTACCTCCATCCGCCAATCATCACTGCCTGAAGGGCGGAAGATTTCCACAACGACGGTGATGCCGCCTTCAGTGTAACGGCCGGAGAGCTCTGAGCATTTGGATAGCGGCTGATGTTGGTTCATTGTGTCACTGAAGATATTGGCGCATGGCCGATAATATGTTTTGCCTACGAGCTTGTAAGACGAAAGAGAACTCAGCTGAGCTCTCCCGTCTCAGTGTGGCCGTTGTGAACGTCTCGCGGACCCGGATCCGTTCAAGACAAATGAGGTGGCTGCCCCAGGGATCCTTGGAGGTGTTCATAAGTGGGAGCGGCACGAGGCAGAAGCCTCGATGCAACGTCGAACTCGATATCAGGTGTGACTTCCGGTCAGACTGTTCGCTCCCACATTTCCTGTGCGGCTGAATGCGGGAAGCGTCTGAGCAACAGAGCTGGAACAGTTGACCATGCCGCGAGTTCCTGACGGGCTGACGGCGGATGATTGCTCTGACGAGATCAGGGCTACGACCGACCGCAAATTGGGAGAGACCGCAGATGAAAGGTCTTACTTGGCATGGCAGCGGCGACATACGCTGCGAAGCGGTAGACGATCCGGTCACCCAAGACGATCGCGACGCGATCATCAAGGTGACCAGCTGCGCGATCTGCGGGTCGGTTCTTCACCTCTACGGCGGTTTCGTCCCCGGGATGCATGCGGGGGACGTGATGGGCCACGACCCATGGGTGAGGTGGTCGAGGTCGGGCGGGGAGGCTTCCAGGCTCAAGGTCGGTGAAGGTGTGGTTGTGCCCTTCACCATTGCCTGTGGAGAATGTCGGCAGTGTAAATGGGGTCAGTTTTCGCTTTGCGAGCGTTCGAATCCATCCGGCGCGATGCAGGCCAAGCAAATCGGTTATCCAACGGCTGGGCTGTTCGGTTATTCCGAAAATGTACGGCCGCTTCCGGGGCGGACAAGCGCAGTATCTTCGCGTTCCTTATGCCGGTGTTGGCCCGATTGTTGTCCTAACGGCCTGATCGACGAACAGGTCCTGTTCCTCTCCGACATTTTTCCAACCGGCTACATGGCCGCCGAAAACTGCGACATCAAGCAAGGGCAGACGGTTGCCGTATTCGGCTGCGGGCCGGTCGGCCTGTTTGCAATCAGATCGGCTTTTCTGCTTGGCGCTGAACGGGTCATTGCCATTGACACCGTGCCGGAACGACTAGCCCTTGCCCGAGCCTCCGGTGCGGAAACGCTCGATTATACCGCTGAAGATTTGCAGGAGCGTATTCTCGTGATCATCAATGGGCTTGGACCGGATGCCGTGAGGCAGTCGGGATGGAAAGCCATGAGGCGGGTGGCGTGATGGAGACCCTCCAGACAAAGCTGACGTCAAACCGAACGGCCTTACGCCCTCAGCCAAGCGGTCCTCGCCTGCCGGCCTGGCGGGACGGTTTCGGTCCCCGGTGTATTCGTGGGTCCAGCAGTTCCAGTACCTCTTGGAGCCGTCGTGGGCAAAGGTCTAACGCTGAAGACAGGCCAGACCCATGTGCAACGGTATCTCGAGCCGCTGTTGAACCCGATTGTGGAGGGCAAAATCGATCCGTCTTTCCTCATCACCCACCGCATAGGCCTCGAAGAGGGACCGGAGGCATACAAGACTTTTCGGGACAAGGCGGACGGCTGCGTCAAAGTTGTCACCCGGCCGAATGGATAGCTCGCGGCATGGCGTCTTCCATTCAGTTTGTGCACGCGTATTTGACGCCATCTGGAGAGCTGGGATTTTTCTAGCATCGGTGAAATGCTGCCTATGCAAAGAACCACCCGGGCCGGAGGAAACATGTTTCCGCCCGGCCTCGGAGTCTGAAGTATTAAATCATGATCTCGCCGCCGGTGACCGGAATGACGGCGCCGGTCATATAGCTCCCAAGCTCGGAAGCTAGGAGGACATAGGCGCCAGCCAGTTCGGCGGGTTGGCCGGCGCGGCCGATCAAGGTCTGTTGCCCGAACTTGGCGGCTTTTTCAGCTGGCATGGTTGACGGAATAAGGGGCGTCCAGATTGGGCCAGGAGCGACGGCATTTACGCGGATGCCTTTTTCAGCGAGCATTTCGGCAAGGCCGGCCGTGAAGTTGGAAACGGCGCCCTTGGTGGATGCGTATGCCAGAAGCTGCGGCGATGGCTGTCGCGACTGGATGGAGGTCGTGTTGATGATCGCACTTCCAGGTTTCATATGCGAAGCGGCGGCCTTAGCTAGAAAGAACGGCGCATAGATATTCGTTCGGAAGGTCGTGTCCCACTCATCAGCAGATATATCGGCGATATCACCGTAGGTGCGCTGAAAAGCAGCGTTGTTGACCAGGATGTCGATCCCGCCGAGCTCATCGACCGCGCGCGCGACGAGCTCCTGGCAATGGTCTTCCGATGTGATGTCCCCGGCGATGACAAGCGCCTTACGGCCGGCGTCCTCGACCCATTTGGCGGTGTCGGCCGCATCGTCGTCTTCGTTGAGATAGGAGATCAGGACATCGGCGCCTTCACGCGCGAAAGCAATGGCGACGGCCTTGCCAATCCCGGAATCGGCGCCGGTGATCAGCGCCACCTTGCCCTCAAGTCTTCCATTGCCGCGATAGGATTTCTCGCCGTGATCCGGGACGGGTTTCATTGAAGCGGTTTTGCCCGGCGGCTCTTGCTGCTGTTCCGGATAGGGTGGGTTCGGGCGTCGGCGTTCTTCGGTCATGATCTTCCTCCAGTTGAATGAGGAGGCTTAACCGTTGGGATCGGTAACTGTTCCGTGATCTATCCGCGCCGGTCACCCGCACATCTTTGTCCAGGACATTAAGGCTCCAGAATATCCGTTAGGAAGCTGCCGACAAACTTTGCTTCATTGGACAGACTTGTCCGTCCTTTTACCAATGCAATCTCGGACGCTGGCTGACCGTCGAAGCCGTCAGATGGCCCAAGTTGCCGGTGTTCGGTTAGCACCGCGTCGGAAGGTAGCAGACTGATTCCGAGGCCGGAGGCAACCGCCGCCTGCACACCCATCAGTCCCTGGCTGGTATAGGCGATCCGCCAGCGACGACCGCTGCGCTCGATCGCGCGGATGGCGCGATCCCGGTATATGCAGCCGACGGGAAACACCGCGAGTGGAACCGGGTCCGTCTCGACCGAACGGGTGGCGCTCTCCACCCAGACCAACTCTTCTTTCCAACTCGCGAGACAGGCCCCATCTCCAGGCTCGCGCTTGATCAGCGCGAGGTCAATTTCGCCCGCATCCAGCAGGCGCCGGAGCTCAGTGCTCCAGCCACTAACCGTGTCGAGCCTTATGTGAGGCGATGCGATTGAAAATCCCGACAGCAGATCGATGAGGCGCCGCCCGGCAAAATCTTCCGGAACGCCGAGGCGAACGGACCGCGGCGCCAGAGGTTTTCGCATGACCTCGGCGGCCTCATCTGCGATGGCGAGTATTCTGCGCGCATAGCTCAGCAGTAACTCGCCGGCTTCCGTAGTTTCAACAGTTCCGGTCGATTTGTCCCGCCGCAGCAGTGAGGTGCCTAAATTGACCTCCAGCTTCTTGATCTGCTGGCTCACCGTCGACTGCGTCAAGCGCACCCGTTCGGCCGCCTTGGTGAAGCCGCTGCAATCGACGACGGCAGCAAAGGTTTTCAGAAGATCCAGATCGAACCCGAAGCTCATTTGATTTCCCAATGAAGATGATGATGAGATTTAATTTCTCAATCCACGCAGGTTTTGTCAATCTCGGGAAAATCAAGGAGAAAACGTATGACCCTGACTGGCCCCAAGCCGACCTGGCTGACCTTTGATTGCTATGGAACCCTGATTCAATGGGACGAAGGGCTGCTTGCTGCAATGGGCAGAATACTGTCCGCAAAAGGTGGCGATATCGATCAGAAGGCATTTATCTCGATCTACGATCACCATGAACATTCGCTGGAGGAGGGGCGTCCTCACCGCACGTTTGCCGAGGTCTGCGCCCTTGCCCTGGAACGGGCGATGGCCGAATTCGGCCTTCCGTTTGAGGTAGCGGATGCCAATATCCTGACCTCGTCGATCGGCAAGATGCCGCCGTTTCCGGAGATTGTGGCAACCCTTGGAAAGTTAAAAGATGCAGGTTTCCGCCTGGCGATCATCTCCAATACTGATGATGCCATCATTGCTGGAAACGTGGCCCAACTTGGTGGCCACATCGACCGCGTCATCACTGCGGAACAGGCCGGTGCCTACAAGCCATGCAGCCAGATCTTCCATCATGCCTGGAAAAGCCTCGGCACCAGCATGGAGGATCTGGTGCATATTTGCGCCAGTCCGCATCTGGATCTTGCAGCGGCGCGCGAGCTTGGCTTTCGTACCGTTTGGGTCGATCGTGGCACCGGCCGCAAACCCCTGGAAGATTACCGCCCGGACGAAATCGTCCCGACGCTCGACAAGGTGCCTGCCATCCTTGCCGCAGCGGGCTGGATGGAACGATAGGAGACTAACATGGCGCATGAGCTGAATGTTTCGAAGACAAATCCTGCACTACGGCACAATCGTTTGCTGGACACCGAAGAGATTTGGCAAGCACGGGGCGACCTCGCCGCTTGCCTTCGCATGGCAGCGCGGCTCGGCCTTGAAGACGGGATCTGTAACCACTTCTCGGCTGTTGTGCCCGGTCATCCCGACCTCTTCATCGTCAACCGCCTGGGTTGGGCGTTTCAGGAGGCGACTGCCTCGTCATTGCTGATCTGCGATTTCGAAGGCAATGTGGTTGCCGGGGATGGCGTACCGGAGGCAACCGCGTTCTATATCCATGCGCGGTTGCACAAGATGGCGCCGCGGGTCGGTGCTGCGTTTCACACCCATATGCCGAATGCGACCGCGCTCAGCATGGTCGAGGGTGAGCCATTGGTCTGGGCAGGCCAGACGGCGCTCAAGTTCTACGGCCGTGTGGCGGTTGACGAGAACTATAATGGCCTTGCTCTGGACGAAAGCGAAGGCGACAGGATCGCCGCCGTCCTTGGAGACAAGGATATCCTGTTCATGAAAAACCATGGCGTGATGGTCTGCGCGCCGAACATCGCCGAAGCCTGGGATGATCTCTACTATCTCGAACGTGCTGCCGAAGTTCAGTTGAAGGCAATGGGTTCAGGCCGCAAACTTCTGCCGGTCGTGCCTGCTGTCGCGGCTGATGCGGCGCGGCAGATGCGCGAAGGGGACCCGGAAAGTGCCAGAATGCATCTGGAAAGCATCCGTCGGGTGCTGGACCGGCAAGCGCCGGAATATCGCGATTGATCGGATAAGAAAGGCGAAGCATCAAGCATCTTGAAGTGCGCATTTCCTTATTTTTCTCCGGGTCAGGGCGTCCCTTTCAGCAGCGGTGAATCACCCAGTGTCACGACCATATGGTCGATGAAGGCACGGACGCGGTGGGGCAGGGGACCACCACCGACATAGACGGCATGCACCAGTTCAAGATCGCGTGGATTGAAGTCTTCGAGCAGTGGAATCAAACGCCCAGCGGCGATGTCGTCGGCCACATGAAACAGGCCGACGCGGGCAATGCCAGCGCCGGCCAACGCCATTTGCTTCATCGTCTCGCCGTTGTTGACGACGATGCTGCCTTTGACTGGTTGTGCGATGTCCCGGTCGCGGTCACGAAACGGCCAGGTCGGTCTTGCTCGCCGAAAATTGAAGGTCAGGCAGTCGTGCTGCGCGAGGTCCATAGGCGTTTCCGGCGAACGTCGGCGCGCCAGATAGTCAGGTGAAGCACAGACCACGCGCCGGCTCTGTCCGAGCTTGCGGGCGATCAGGCCGCTGTCCGGCAGGTTTCCCATGCGGATAGCGACGTCGGTCTTTTCCGCTACCAGGTCGACAATCCCGTCGGTGAAGGAGAGGTCGACGATCAGGTCGGGATTGCGGGCGATGAACTCCGGAATGGCCGGTGCGACGAACATCGTTCCGAACGGTATTGTGGTATTGATCCTCAGCCGTCCACGGACCGCACCGCCCGTTGCCTCCTGATCCGCATCGTTCAGTTCCTGCAGAATCCGAAGCGCCGCATGGTGATAGGCTTCGCCTTCCTCGGTCAGCGTCAGAGCGCGGGTCGTTCGCACCAGCAGGCGCGTGCCGAGCCTTGTTTCCAGACGGGCGATCAACTTGCTAACCGCTGATGGTGTGATGTCCAGGTTACGGGCGGCGGCGGAGAATCCCCCATCCTGAACAACGCGGGCAAACACCTCCATTTCGCCGGAACGTTCCATCAGAATGCGCGGCATTGATGATCCTCATTCACAGGTGCACGTCTTTTACAGGCAATAGTATCTCCGAGGCTTAAATCATAAATTGTCTCCAGCAACAATCTGGAGACACGTCATGGATCTGCAAATCAACGGAAAGACCGCCCTTGTAACCGGCGCCACCGCCGGCATCGGCCTCGAAATCGCCCGCTCTCTCGCGATCGAAGGCGCGAGGGTTGTCATCACGGGCCGCGACCGCGTCAAGCTCGACAGCGCGATCGCTGCTGTCAAAACTTCCGGCGGATCTGAGATCACAGGCATTCTGGCAGACGCGGCCAGCGCCGAGGGTGCCGCGATCATCGCCAAGGCCGAACCGTTGGTCGATATCCTCGTCAACAATATCGGCATCTACGAGAGCAAGGCCTTCGGCGACATCACCGACGCCGACTGGAGCCATCTGTTCGACGTCAATGTCATGAGCGGCGTGCGCCTGTCGCGCACCTATCTGCCCGGCATGCTGGAGCGCAATTGGGGCCGGATCATCTTCATTTCCAGTGAGTCGGGTCTCGCCATCCCTGAGGACATGATCCACTACGCAACGAGCAAGACGGCTCAGCTGTCGATCTCGCGCGGATTGGCGCAACTGACCCGCGGCACCAATGTCACGGTCAATTCCGTGCTTCCGGGACCGACCCGCTCGGAAGGCATCGAAGCCTTCCTGCGCAGCCAGGCAAGCGATCCTTCCGCACCGATCAAAGAGATCGAGGCCGAATTCTTCGCCACCGCCCGCGCGGCTTCGATCCTCCAGCGCATGGTGGAGGCGGAAGAGGTGGCAAACCTCGTTGCCTATCTCGCCAGCCCCCGTTCATCGGCCACGAACGGTGCAGCCCTTCGTGCCGAAGGCGGTCTCGTCAACACCATCGCCTGAGAAAGGCACTACCCATGTCAAACACGCCTCTGACCATCATCGCCATCACCACCGCCAAGCCCGGCAAGGAGGCGGCGCTTGGCGCTGCCCAGGAAAAGCTGGTCGCCGAGACTTTGGCCGAAGACGGCTGCCTCCGGTACGAGTTGCACCAGTCGCTCGATGATGGACGCGTGCGCATCTTTGTCGAAACCTGGCAAAGTGAAGACCAATGGCGCGCCCATATGCAGGGCGCCGTCCTGCAGCGCTTTCAGGCGAGCGGCGTTGGCGACTATTTCGCCGACTTTGCGCTGCACCGGCTCACCAAGGTCGCTGGCTGAGAAGCAACCGCCGTTCCCTTCCCCACCATATTTCTAACTTTCGGAGCTAGACCCATGAAACTTCTGCGCAGCCTCGCCGTCGCTCTTGCGCTCGGCGCCAGCACCTTAAGCGCCCATGCCGGAAACGTCCTGATCGTGCTGTCCGATTACGATCGTCTCGATCTGAAGGACGGCAAGGTATTCAAAACCGGATTCTACCTCAATGAATTGATGCAGCCGGTGAAGGCCTTGCTCGACGCAGGCCATGAGGTCACCTTCGCCACACCCAAAGGTATGGCGCCTTCCGTCGACCGGACATCCATCGACAAGATGTATTTCGGCGGTGACGAAGCGGCGACGAAAGCCAGCGAAGCGCAGCTGTCGGAACTGGGCCTGATGTCGAGCGACAAGTCGCCGGTCATCAGCCTCGCGCGGGTCGAGCAGATCGGCTACGACCATTTCGACGCGGTCTACGTGCCCGGCGGTCACGCACCGATGCAGGATCTTCTGGTGAGTTCCGAACTCGGCAAGCTGCTCACCTGGTTCCATGAGAATGGCAAGACGACGGCGCTCGCCTGCCATGGTCCCATCGCACTGCTGTCTACGCTGCCGGACGCACAAGAGTTCGTGACAAAGTTCGAGACGGCGGGAACCGCAAAGGCGCAAACTGGCTGGATCTATGCCGGCTACAAGTTCACGGTCTTCAGCAACCAGGAAGAGGAAATGGCCAAGGGACTGCTGGGTGGCGGCGAGATGAAATTCTATCCGCAGGATGCGCTCACACAGGCGGGCGGTCAATTTAGTCAGGCTGATGCAGCTTTCTCCGCGCATGTCGTAACGGATCGCGAGCTGATCACCGGCCAGAATCCCGCATCAGCCCCGGCTGTGGCCCAGGAACTGCTGAGCAGATTGAAGCAGCATCTGCCGATGTCGCCTCAATAGGCGGGGAACGGTTTCACTGCAATGTGGTTAATTGCCGTGTTCGCTGGATTAGTTCTGGATTACAATGGTCGCACAATTATGTCACCATTGTCCTCCCTCGAAATCAGGCTCTGCATTCTGCGCATAGTTGCACTGCAGCAAAGTCTATTTCGTGTGCAGCGAAAATTGGTATTGTGGTTCTCATCGACGCAATGCATCTCCTCCCGCAGAGCTTCGATTTCAGACGGCCCACTCCTCCTCCCAAGGGGCGTCTGTCAGAACTGCGGCACTCCTCCTCCCAGCCGTTGTTCGGTTCTTTTCGAAAGCCTGCCGCACCTCCTCCCGCGGCAGGCTTTTTCGTCTTGGGGACTGGCTGATGAGAACCCGGGATCGAGCTGCTGTCCTTGCCCTTTTTTCGCTGTTGAGCGACGAAAAGGTGATCTCCAGCCGCACCGGACGTCTGAACGGAAGACCCAGGCGAGATGCTTTTCATGATGGCCTCGAAATCAGGCGGCATCGCAAAGATCATCGCCGACATTCTCCCGTACTCGGTCGCGAGTTTCTTCCGCATATCGGCCGTCGGCACCAGCCGGAAACTACCGGGTACTGCCCGATCATAGCGATGGTCCGGTGCACGGAACATCAGTTCCTTATGCTGCCGGCACGCTTCGCATACCCGAGCCTATGGAACTGGCTCCGAAGAGTCCAAGACATTTCGATATTTGTGTCCGCCCGGCCCAGCGGGCGTTCGAACACAGCAAACCCGACCTTTCCGATGTAAGTGTTTTGCGCCCTTTCAATAATGGAAAATTGGCCAAAATCCATCAACTGCCGGTGCCCGGCGTCGCGTAAGAGCCGAGTCCATATTTCACTGCGGTTAAGCTTCCCCAGGTGGCGCGACACCGGCTCTTCCGAGAACATCTCAACCATTGGGTGGAAATCCGCGAAGATCGGTAACCGAAGGGACAGGCGCGGAGACTCGATCAGGCGAGATTCGTTCTTTGAAGGGCTCTTCTCATCCTTCCAAGCGAAATAACGCAAGCCCTACTTTGCTTAGTCGCCGATCGCAATTTCGATGGCGATAAGGTGCCAGGATCACACACGCCGATCTTTCAGATAGTAGGACACGCGATCAGGTTTGAGGCGGAACCTCGAGGGTCTTAGCGAGGCGCTCAAGTTCGACGGAGTAGCAAAAGAACCCGAACAGCACCAACAAGACCAGCGTGCCAAGCAGCACCGCTTGACCGAGTGGGGCAGCGCGTTGATTTCCGGCAAGTGCCGAAAAAAGATGGTTGAGAACAGGACACCACCGAACAGGAAGGCCATGCGCGCGGCGAAGGAAAACAGATGAGATACGAGGATAGAGCGGAACGGGGCACGGACCTCGACCCAACGCATTCTCGCCCAGTAGCTCGCCTGCTGAACCAAAGCCGTTATGAGAATCGCAATGAACGTAGACGATGGCACTTGTTGGCGTTCGCCGAGATGGGTGACGACGGCGTAGAAGATCGGAAAGATCACCCAGAGTAGATATGCCACTGCCAGAGACTGGAGCACCATAAGTGCCGCGTAGGCGATAGTATTTTTTTGTCGATCAGTCATGTTCCGCTTGGCCAGCCCTCTGGAAAAACTGACGTCCTTCTGGGTCAATGATCAGCCACGGGTGCTATAATCCCTAGCCGCCCAGCGCATTGACAATCAGCTGAATTGCGACAGCAGTTAGCAAGATCCCGAAGACGACCTCGGAAACGACCATGCTCGCGGTTTCATGTGTTTGGATATCTTTTCGGTATTAGTGAATACGATGAGTCAAAGGCACCGGCAATCAGGATCAGAACGGCGACCGTTCTCATTCCCGTTGCCGGCAGCGTCCCCACATCCACCAAGGTTGACATGCTAGTCACCACCACACGCAGTCGCTCGATGATCAACGGCGAAATGTTTTCCGGTGAACGAGCCAGGGACGCGGCCTTTGCCGAAATCACTGTCTCCATCCCACCGGCAAATGTGCGCAAAGTTGGTGAGGTGGCATGGCCGAAAAGACTCCCATCCATTCCAGCCACGGACTTTGCGACTTTGAAGGCGGAGGAAATCAGCCGAGATGATGCCAGAAAATGGCTGAGTGCTTCCGTCAAGAGGAGCCGGGACGGTAGTGTGCTGGTCTTCATTCACGGCTTCAACAATCGGTTCGAAGACTCGGTCTATCGCTTTGCCCAGATCGTTCACGATTCTGGCGTAGCAATCGCGCCGGTGCTGGTCACATGGCCGTCCCGGGGAACTTTGCTCGCGTATGGCTACGATCGGGAGAGTACCAACTACACGCGCAATGCCTTGGAGTTGCTCTTCCAATATCTCGCCAAGGACGCGCAGGTGAAGGAAGTCTCGATCCTTGCTCATTCCATGGGGAACTGGCAAACGAAACATCGTTTGCGTGTGTTGCGCCAATCTACACCTGCGGCGCTGATGCGTCCATTGGTTCTCCGAATGGGACCTGGGGCCTATCGATGACTTTGCAACTTCTCCGGTTACTGGCATAGTTTCCCCTCCGCCGGTTTATTAAAGATACGCTTAGACAGAAAGCGCTAATATTGCGATATGTGATCATAGAATGTGTGCGGAGGGCAGTTAATAGGGACGAAGCGTGGAACCCGTTTTGTGCCGATCTGGTGCGACGCATCGAGATCCCGACATCGCAAAGAGGATGGTCATGCAGGACAAGTGATAGACGCTGCCATTTTCAAAATCTCTCTAACTCCACAGAGCCGCAGGTCAAAATCGGGATGACCAACTGAAATAAATGAGGGATATCGATAGAAAACGTCGCAATTTCAACACTTCCGGGAAGACTGTCTCCCACATAACGTGCGCCATTATTTCGGGTCCTTTCAAGAGCGGGCACGCCCGCGCTGCTTCTCATGTTATTCGTCAGCATTGCCCGCGCGGACTGCTATACGGCTTTCGATCGATATCGAATTTACACATGAGGCTGAGTTTCATCGAATTGCAGGATGTAGCGATTGGAAAACGGCGAAACTGATCCAACTCCAGCCGCTGACGGCTATAGTTGGGCCGCTCGGTAGGCACGAACATGCTCGATGAGCGCGCGCAGCTTGGGCGCCATATTTCGGCGATTGGGGAAGTATAGGAAGAACCCTGGAAAGGGCGGCAGATAGTCGTCCAACACCGTGATCAACTCGCCGCGATCGATGTATGAGCGAAAGGTCTCCTCCAACGCAAATGTAATACCGCCACCAGCGAGTGCGGTCCGGACCATCAGATACAGATCGTTGGTGGTGATCTGCGGCTCAACGGCAACGTCGATAGGAATTCCATCTTCCTCGAACTCCCATCGGTAAGGCGCAGCACTTGGAGAGGGACGCCAACCGATACAACGATGACGCACCAGCTCCCGAGGATGCCGGGGCGCTCCGTGGACTTCGAAATATCGCGGTGTCGCGACGACCACTTCTCTCTCTTCTTTGGTCAGTGGAACCGCGACCATATCCTGCTCGATCACATCACCCAGCCGGACGCCCGCATCGAAGCCGGCGTCTACGATGTCAAAGACGTCGTCCGTCACCGTGACGTCGATCGTGATGCCGGGATGGGCTTCAGCGAAGGACGCGATCAATGGGCCGGACAAAAACTGTTCGGCAATCGATGTCACCGCGATCCGCAGCAACCCGCTCGGCCTTGCGTCGCCCGCTACATTCTCGAACGCAGATCTGACCTCTGCCATTGGTTGGGACAGTGTTTCGCGGAAGCGGTTGCCCGCTTCGGTGAGCCGCACGCTACGGGTCGTGCGGCTGACGAGCGCGATGCCGCAGATATCCTCGAGACGTCTGATCGCTTGGCTCACGGCGGAGCGAGTAACACCCAACCGGTCGGCCGCGGACCTAAAATTTCCTTCTTCGGCGACGGCCAGAAACATAGGCACCAAGTTAAGATCGATATTCATTGTCGTATCTCGCTAACCAATCTCGTTAGCGGAAAGGGGATACAGACGACAATCGAATTTGTCTACCTATTGTCCGTGTCCAACGGTCGCCATCGCGGCAGGGCAGGCATGAACAACCGATCATCGAAGGAGATATTCTCATGACACATATCAAGATCAGACTCGCAGCAGCAGCTTTGGCTCTTGGGTTCTGCGCCGGACCTGTCGCTGCACAAGATAGCGCGTGCCCTCGGGAAGGCTCCGAGGCTCCTCTCGCACTTCATGCGGACTGGATCATGAAGGGTTGGGAGCGACATGAAGGCGATGGCAAATTCGTGTTCGCAGAAAAGCTGAACACGTATTACGATCTGGAAAATACGAAAGGTGTTTTCTACGACAATTTTGCGCCCGGCAGCACACAGCTCTTTGATAACTCGGCTCGCTACGGCGCCAACTGGGAGGCGTTGCAGAACGCCGCTCGATCTGTCCGCCACGGATTGACTGGAGGTCATGACGCGATCGTCGGCGAGACAGTCGCTTCGACGACACTCGGCTTCGTTGGCCGCATCGATCGCCTTGACGGCAAGGTGATCGCTTTCGATGGCCGCTCGCAGTTGGGCTGGGAATGTACCGCTGGCAAATGGAAAATCCGCCATGAACTGAACTACGCTTGGGTCGTCGAGCCCGAGACCATTCAGTCTTTCCTGGGCAAGACGGAGGTGGCCCAATGACCGCCGCAACGCCTTCACACCCTTATGTCGGCATGTGGGAGACCGCAGACGGCCGCATACGGCACCATTTGCTCCCGAACGGCCGCTACGACGAGGCGCGTGGCCGACGCGAAAGTGCCTATCAAGGACGATACGAGGTGTCGAGAGACCACATCGAGTACTGGGACGATACCGGCTTTACTGCCAACGGCGACTTTGTTGATGGCGTCCTGTACCACGCCGGCATGGTTCTCTATCGCAGGCGGTAGTCAGGTCATGATATCGCCGGCAGACCCTGCCGGCGTGCTCGATCTTTTTTCAATGGAGTAGACCATGTGTGGCTATACAGCAGCAGTTACATTCATTCGAGCACTGCCGGGAGAGGGAGCAGCCTTGCGTTCGCTCCTTGAAAAAGATGCTCTTGGAGGCTTTCCGAATAGTGCCACGAAGCCCGAGATACTCACTTGCGACGTCGATGTGGACTTCATTTGTCTCAAAGAGTCGGATGAGACCGGTTTTATCTTCCTATCGGACGAAACCAAATGCTGCATCGCATCATTAATGGTGGTGGTGGGCGGAGATGTGAACCAGGACAGGTTCCATTGAGCCCTTAGGCAACCTTCGCAGCTGCTCGTTTTAAGAGAGGGTCCGCATTGGAAACCATCGAACCATCCCGTCAAATCGATTTGCCGCCGATCCCGGCCGTTACCGGGAAGCCCATTTATCCAGCGGTACTCGTGCCTGAACTGGAGGAGGTTATTGCAAGGCCCGAGCGGACGTCCCCGCTCGGGCTTGAACAATATATAGCCGGTCGCACGCTTGTCAGTGGCGATAGTCCGGCGTGGAATGACATGTTCGTGCAGGTCTATTCCCGCCTGAACAAGCAGGAGCCATTTCTTGTTCCCGCAGTCGCTGAGCCCCTGATCGTCTGGGTGATGTCAGGCGAAGCGGTAGTTGAGGAGCGTGACCTTGACGGGGAATGGGTCGCTAATACGGTCACAGTTGGCGATTTTTTCCTGACCCGCTCTCCCACCCCATATGAGATGCGCTGGCGCGCTATCGGCGACGCGCCTTTCCAGGTTATGCATCTTTATCTCTCCGTTCCGCTGTTCGAGCGCGTCGCCTACGACGTGCTGGGCTGCGCCGCCCCTCCTGCACTTCGCGACATTTCCGGGGGCAAGGACACGCAGCTGTCGCTCCTTCTTTCCGTGATCCACCAAGAGCTCACGTCTGAGGGGAAGGGAAGCCAGCTGTTCATTCAGGGCCTCGCCCAGACCCTTGCCGTGCATCTCATCCGGAATTACGCCGCCAGTGAAGCTCCCGACGATCGGCAGAATGCGCTCCCCGGCTTTAAGCTCCGTCGGGCCTTGGCCCACCTGGAGGAACATCTAGCCGAGCCGTTCAATCTCGCCCAGTTGGCTGAGACGGTCGGCATGAGCGAATTTCATTTTAGTCGTTTGTTCAAGAAGGCGACCGGGCTCTCGCCCTCGCGCTACTTCATTCGCCAGCGCGTTGCCCGGGCACAGCTTCTTCTGCAGGAGACGGATACCAGCATCATCGAGATTGGCATGTCCGTCGGCTATTCGAGCCCAAGTCACTTCGCCCAGGTCTTCCGTCGCGAAACCGGCCTGCCGCCGAGCCACTACCGGCGAGGTTAGTTTTTGACCCGTCGCGATTTCGAGCAAGATCGCAACAGGTCGAGCAAGGTCCCGAGAGAAGGATGCCGACGATCGGCTTAAATTCCTCCTTGTCAAAACGAAACGCCCACCGCGGTGGTGGGCTTTGAGACAAGGAGTGAAGACAATGACCAACCTCAACGGAAAGATCGCATTGGTCACCGGCGCATCGAGTGGCATTGGCGCTGCGACCGCTGCAAAGATTGCTGAAGCCGGTGCAAAAGTTGGTATCGCTGCACGGCGCACCGACAAGCTCGAAGATCTCAAGAAACAGATCGAAGCCAAGGGCGGAGAAGCCCTTGTGATCGAGATGGACGTGGTCGACACGACCTCGGTCGATGCGGGCGTGAAGAAGCTGATCGATGCCTATGGTTCGATCGACATCCTCGTCAACAATGCCGGTCTTATGCCCCTCTCCGATATCGATCAGTTCAAGGTCGACGAGTGGCAGCGGATGGTAGACGTGAACGTGAAGGGCCTGCTCAACACGACGGCCGCCGTTTTGCCCCAAATGATCAAGCAGCATTCCGGCCACGTGTTCAACATGTCGTCTATCGCCGGTCGCAAGGTGTTCAAGGGCCTGTCGGTCTACTGCGCCACAAAACATGCGGTCACGGCTTTCTCTGATGGCCTGCGTATGGAAGTCGGTCAGAAGCATGGCATTCGCGTGACCTGCATCCAGCCAGGCGCAGTTGCCACCGAGCTCTACGACCACATCACCGATCCGGGCTACCGCAAGCAGATGGATGAGCTGGCCGGCCAGATGACCTTCCTTCAGGGCGAGGATATCGGCGACACCATCGTCTTCGCAGCCCAGGCCCCGGCCCATGTGGACGTCGCCGAACTGTTCGTTCTGCCAGTAGAACAGGGTTGGTAACAGACCGGTCCTGAAGGGTCCCTGCATTGTTGCAGGGACCTCTCAAGGGAGATTGTCATGAAGGAATTACCCGCATCTCAAGCATATCGCGTCCTGGAACCTGGCCCGATCGTCATGGTCTCGACGAGCGAAAATGGCAAGCCCAACGTGATGACGATGGGCTTCCATATGATGATCCAGCACGACCCGCCGCTGATCGGTTGTGTGATCGGGCCATGGGATCACAGCTATCATGCTCTCCGGAAAACCGGAGAATGTGTCATCGCTGTTCCCGGTCTTGATCTCGCCGAGACCGTTGTCGACGTCGGGAACTGCTCAGGCGATCGGGTAGATAAATTCCAGAGATATGGCCTCAAAACGCGACCTGCCAAGGACGTATCAGCCCCACTCCTCTCAGATTGCCTGGCCAACATAGAATGCCGGGTCGTCGATACGCGGCTCTCGGATTCTTACAACCTCTTCATCTTCGAGGCGACGAGGATCTGGATCAACGAGAACCGAAAAGAGCGTCGAATGATGCATCACCGCGGTGACGGAACGTTCACCGTCGATGGCGGCACACTCGACCTTCGAGATCGGATGGTCAAATGGCGCCATCTCCCCTGAGAGGCGCCGGGCCCAAAATGCACCAGCACCCCATTTAGAAAGGAAGAAAACTATGTCTGCTTATCTCATCGTTGATCTCGACATCCACGACATGAAGGCGATCGAAGACTACCGGTCGAAGGCCTTGCCGCTCGTTGCTAAAGCTGGTGGCAAGCTGATCGCAATCGACGAAACACCACTGGAGCTGGAGGGCTGGACCGCCACCAACATGCTTATCATCGAATTTCCGGACAAGGATGCCATCCGCCAGCTCTTCGCATCCCCCGAATACGCGCCCTTGGCCGCTCAGCGGCAGGCTGCGGCCGCATCGCGCATCATCGCGATCAACGGAGTCTGAAAAGAGCAAGGTCACGACAGCTCCCGCAAAGACGCGGCAGATCTTTTCCAGGCATGCCGTCACTATGCGGGTGTTGCCCTAACCGAGAAGGAGACCTGAAATGGCTGAACTCACCAATGTGGCCTACTTCACCGCAAAGCCGGGCCGCTCAGGAGATCTGGGTGACGAACTGCTTCAGCTCGTCGCTCCGTCCCGAAACGAGGAAGGCTGCCTCCGTTACGAGATCCACCAGTCCAATGGCGTTCCCGACGTGTGGATAGTGCTCGAAGACTGGCGGCACGCCTCCGACTTCAAACTGCATATGAGCACACCTTACGTCGAAGCCTTCATGGCGAAGGTCCCGGACCTGTGCGTCGAAGACGTGGAAATCTGCGGCTACCAGCAACGGTCCCCGCAGGCCTGAAACAGAAAGGAGTATATGAAATGAGCACGCAAAACCCTAAAGTCTGGCTCGTCACCGGATGCTCTACGGGCTTCGGTCGCTACATCGCGGAACACTTGCTTGAGGCGGGTGAACAGGTTGTCGTCACCGCCCGCAAAACCGACAAGATCGCGGATCTTGAGCATAAGGGCGATGCCCTGATCCTCCCGCTCGACGTCATCGATCGGGATCAGTGCCAAAAGGTTGTTGACGCTGCAGAAGCGCACTTCGGACGCATCGACGTTCTGATCAACAACGCCGGGATCGGTTTCTTCGGTGCTATTGAAGAAACCGCCGACGCCGACGCCCGTCGCCTGTTTGATGTCAATTTCTTTGGTGTCGCCAACACGATCCATTCGGTGCTTCCGCATATGCGAGCCCGCCGCAGTGGTACGATCGTCAATCTGACATCAATCGGCGGCCTGGTCGGCTACACAGGCGTGGGCTACTACTGCGCCACGAAATTTGCCGTGGAAGGCCTGTCGGATACGCTTCGGAAAGAAGTCGCCCCTCTCGGGATCAATGTCATGACCGTCGAGCCCAGCGCCTTCCGGACGGAATGGGCAGGCTCGTCGAACGAGGTCTCTGCGTCCATTGAGGATTACGAGGCGACAGCGGGCGAGGCACGTCGCGCTTACCACGCATCGGTGGGAGAGCAAGCTGGCGACCCGGCACGTGCGGCGAAGGCCATCCGGGAAGCCGTGCTGGCTGAGCAGCCTCCGCACCACCTTCCGCTCGGCAATGACGCCGCAGACGCTGCCCTGAAGAAGGCGGAAGACCTGAAGGCAAACGTTGTTGCCTGGGAGGCCTTGTCTCGTTCAGCCGACTTCCCGGCAACCTGAACCAATCAAGTCAAAAAACCAACACGAAACCAAAACTACCGCGGCCATCGCCACGGAGATTGAAGGAGTGTGTCATGTCAAAGCGATTTGAAGGAAGAGTAGCAATTGTGACCGGCGTGGTTCCGGTATCGGCGCCGCTATTGCCAACCGGCTTCTTAAGGAAGGAGCGTCCGTGATGATCTCCGGCAGAACCGAGAAGCGATTATCGGAAGCTGCCTGTAAGATGCCGACTGAGCGCAGCGGCACCTTTGTCGCCAATGTTTCTTCACGGCCGGACTGCGACGCCCTTGTTGCCGCGACCGTGGAGCGCTTCGGCCGCATCGACACTGTCGTCAATGCAGCCGGCATGAATCTTGTCGGCACCATTGAGGAGACCAGCGATCAGGATTGGGACGAGTGCATTGCCTCGGACCTCTCCGGTGTCTTCTACATGAGCCGTGCAGCGGTTCCGCATCTTAAGGAGACCAAGGGTTCGATCGTCAACATCGGCTCCGTGTCATCCCTTGGTGGTGGCTGGAGCCATGCGGCCTATAATGCTGCAAAGGGTGGCGTGGCAAACCTGACGCGCTCAGCAGCCTGTGACCTGGGCAAGTTCGGCGTCAGAGCCAACACAGTGGCACCGGGACTTACTGTTACGGGAATGGTGGATGCCATCATGGACGATGATGGGCTACTGGAGAAAGCCTGGGATCGAATTCCGTTGAGGCGGGCAGGCCAACCTGAAGAGATTGCCTCGGCGGTTGCTTTTCTTGCCAGTGATGAAGCTGCCTGGATAACCGGAATTGTCTTGCCTGTCGATGGGGGTCAGACCTGCACCGACGGCGGTCCGGAATGGAGTAAGTAAAAGTGCGAGAAGCCCGGACGATGGTCCGGGCTTTTTCCTTTGATCGGCTGCTTCATTCAGCGGCGGGCGTCGAGGCTGTAACGGCCCGCGCCGAACGCGACGACCTGCAGCAGGCCGCCGGCCATTGCGATGTTCTTAAAGAAGTGGATGAACTGGTTGAGGTCGCTGAGGTTGTTGTGGAACGTTAGCGCCGTGGCAACGCTGAATAGGGCAAGGATCAGGGCGACGATGCGGGTCTGGAAGCCGAGGATCAAGGCGATGCTGCCCAGGATTTCGGTCACAACGGCTGCGCCGTAGGACAGGGGCGGGAATGGCAGGCCGACCATATTGATATAGCCGATCGTTCCAGCTGGATCAGAGATCTTACTGATACCGGACAGAAGGAAGATTGCCGCCAAAAGGACACGGCCAACAAGGGGTGTTACACCGTGAACTAGGGCAGACTTGGAAAGGGTTTCAGCGCGCTGAGCGATTACTTCGGAATAAGACATTGACATATCTCCTTGAGTTGTGGGGCGTAGCCACCGTGGCTGCGTCGTGAGGAGAAATTGCCACCATCCGAGCGAACGAAAAAGCTGGATAATATCGCAGATTATCGTCGAAAAAATCGAACGATGGAGGCAAAGAAAAACCCGCGCTTTTGAGGGCGCGGGTCCGACTGGAGGGTCGAGAAATCAGATGACGGAGAGCAGCCCTCCATCCACCAGGAGCGCGGTGCCCGACACATAGCTCGACAGATCAGAGCCAAGGAAGGCCACAGCATCTCCGACTTCCGCCGGTTTGCCAAGCCGGCGAAGCGGCGTCCTCTGGCGAAAGCCCTCGGAGGCCTGGGCGATACCGGGGCTCGTGCGAAGAAGCTCGGTGTCGATGGTGCCGGGTGCGACTGCATTGACGCGGATACCGTCGGGGCCAAGAGCGTCGGCCAGTGATTTGGCCATCAGCACAACGCCGCCCTTGCTGGTCGAGTAGGCGACGGTGATGCCGGCGCCAGAGATCCCGCCCATGCTTGCCATGAGGACAATGCTGCCCTGCTTGTTGAGTGCTTTCATCTGACGCGCAGCTGCCTGCGCGCCAAACAGCGGGCCATCGAGATTGACAGACATCAGGCGGCGGTAATCGTCTTCCGGAACCTCCGCCCCGTCTGTCTTCAGCGTAATGCCTGCATTTGCGACCATGACATCGACGCCGCCGAATTCTTCTGCCGCCGCAACGAGGGCGTCGTTGTCAGCCTTGCGGCTGACGTCTGCTTTCACGAAAACGGATTTGGCCCCCAGTTTTCTGATCTCGGAGGCAGTTGGTTCACCGCCTTCGCGCGGTGCTTCCACCACGTCCGAGACGATAACTGCTTTGGCGCCATGTTCGGCAGCCCGGATGGCGATTGCACGCCCAATGCCGCTCGATGCGCCGGTTACAATCACGACCTTGCCGTCGAGAATGTTACTGTTGCTCATTGTGGTGATCCTTAATGTTCCGGCACTTTGGGGGCCGAGGAGGGCAGGGCGTCGAGTTGCTGCAGAAGATAATAGAGGTTGGCGACACCCCAGTGTTCTACGATCTGGTCGTTGCGAATGCGCATGGCATCGACAGTTTCGAACTTGATCTGGCGGCCCGTTGGCGCGATCCCAAGGACGACGCCCTTATATGTCCCGTGATAAGTCTTGAAGGTGGTGACGATATCGCCATCGACCGCTTGCCAGTGGATCTCGGCGTGGAAGTCCGGGAAGGCTTCCCGCAGCGCGTGATAAAGGCGACGCGCTCCTTCCTTGTCTGGCGTCCCGCCCGGCTGCGGCGTGTGGTCCAAAAAGTCGTCGGCGAAAAGCTCGTCAAAAAGCTCGAAGTTGCCGCCAGACTGCACTTCGCGTGTGTTGCGGCGGACGCTGCTTTCAATGCTTCAGATTGGTCTGACATGGGATTTTCCTTTTAAGGTTCGGTGTCAGAGTTCAAAACCACCGATCGTCATGCCGCCGTCGACGGTCAACATGTGTCCGGTGACATAGGAGGCAGCGTCGGAGGCAAGCCAGATTGCTGCGGCCGCGATTTCCTCCGGCTTGCCGCCGCGTTTGGCAGGAATGGCGTTCTGAGCGAGTGCCGCAAACGCCGGGTTCTGGTGGCTGTTCGCAGCGACCATGGGCGTTTCCGTCCAGCCGGGCGCAATCGCGTTGACGCGGATGCCGTGCGCTGCATTCTCCATTGCGGCAACCCGGGTCAGCCCATGCACGCCGTGCTTGGAAGCTGCGTAGGCACTCATGCCTCCGGGTCCGGTCAAAGCCGCAACCGAAGCCGTGTTCACGACCGAACCACCGCCACTGCGCCTGATCAGAGGGATCTGGTACTTCATCCCGAGAAAGACACTCTGGAGATTGACTGCGATGACCCGCTGAAAGTCTTCCAACGGATAATCTTCAATACGTTTTGCAGGGCCGGTTATCCCGGCATTGTTGAAGGCCGCGTCGAGCCGACCGGATGCGGCATCGATCTGTTCAATCCATCCGACGACCTGAAGTTCGCTCGCGACATCGAGCTCGGTTGTGAATGCCCGGCCATCTTCGGCGCGGATGAGCTCTGCCGTTTGGGTGAGACCCTCGGCATCGCGATCAGCCAGATGCACTGTCGCGCCGTCGCGAGCGAGCCCAAGTGCTATCGCTCGACCGATCCCAGAGCCTGCACCGGTGACCGCGACGACCCTGTTTGAGAAAAGCGAGAACATCACTTCTCCTTGCCAGCCGATCGCAGTCGGCTGGTCTGGTTGGAGCTGAGTTTTAAGAGTGAGTTAGGCGGGTTTAGTTGCGGGCAGCGACGAGTGCTTCGGCTGTGCGGGCGACGATTTCGCCCTGATGGAAGGCACCGGCGAGATCGATCTGCGAAGGCTGGCGCGACCCGTCGCCACCGGCAACTGTCGTTGCCCCGTAAGGAGCGCCACCAACAATTTCTTCACTGCTCATCTGGCCCTGATGGCTATAGGGCAGGCCGACAATGATCATGCCAAAGTGCATGAGGTTGGTGATGATCGAGAAAAGGGTGGTTTCCTGGCCGCCGTGCTGGGTGCCGGTCGATGCGAACGCAGCGCCCACCTTGCCGTTGAGAGCACCCCGTGCCCACAGGCCACCGGCCTGGTCGAGGAAGGCCGCCATCTGCGACGACATCCGCCCGAAACGTGTGCCGGTACCGACGATGATCGCGTCATAATCCGCTAGTTCCGCGACTGTCGCAATCGGGGCGTCCTGGCTGATCTTGAAATGAGCCTTTTCGGCAATTTCGAGTGGGACAGTTTCCGGGACACGTTTGATCGTAACGTCGGCGCCGGCGCTTCTTGCGCCTTCAGCGATTGAGCCTGCCATTGTCTCGATGTGGCCGTAGGACGAGTAGTATAGAACGAGAACCTTGGTCATTTTGCTTTGCTCCGTTGGAGTGGGTGAATTCGATGGAGGCAACATCTGCTTTTTCATCATTCGATAAAAGCTGCATAATTTTGTCCATTACGTTCGATTTTATCGAGCGATTCCGTTGTCGAAATCAGTTTTGCCTTCCCTGAGGAGTGTTCAGTCTTTCAGCAAGTTGAGCGCGACCAGCGCCTGGCCGAAATGCTGGAGTGAACCGGAGGCTTTGAAACTGCCAAGGTCGGACGGCGCAAAGCCCAAACGAGCGATCAGGTCCGCTACCTTCTTACTGGCCTCTGGAAAGTTACCTGATAGGAAGAGAACGCGCCTTCCGCTCGCTTTCACCGGATCGGCAGCCAGGACAGCGGCCGGGAGGGTGTTGAACGCTTTCACGAGCTGAGCGCCAGGGAAGAGATCGGAGACAATTTCCGAAGACAGCCGGCCACCAAGGTCACGCGGTTTGAAAGCAGGAAAGTCGATAGCATTTGTCGCATCGACGATCGTGCGGCCATCCCACGCAGTCTTTCTGCTGGCGACTTCCGGCACGGCGTCGTAAGGCACGGCCAGGATGACGACGTCCGAGTTAAGAGCCTGATCGAGCTCGACCGCTTTCACTTTAGCGCCAAACTTGTCCGTGACAGGCTGAAGCGACGCCGGACCGCGTGTGTTGGCGATAACGGCGTCAACGCCTGCAGCATGGAAGCGTTCAGCAAGTGCAGAGCCGATCGCACCAGAACCGATGATTGCATAGGTAGTCATTGTATTGCTCCTTGATTAGATGGGGTTTCAGTTGAAGTTGTCGGGGAGGGGAATAAACTCGTCGTCGCCCGGCACGCCGGGGAATTGTCGTTCGCGCCACTGGTCGGCAGCATGGCGAATGCGCTGTTGATCCGTGGCCACGAAATTCCAGCGGATGAACCGTTTTTCAGGAAGCGGCTCGCCTCCGAATGCGAGAAACCGGGCTGGCTCGTTCGCCTTCACCACGATCTCCGCGCCGGGCTTGAACACGATAAGACGATCCGGGCCGTAGGTTCCGTCCTGCCCGATGATCTCGATCGTACCGCTGACGACGAAGATCGCTCGCTCGATATGCTCACCGTCGATCCTGTAGCGTGCTCCAGCCTGAAGCTGGATTTCTGCAGAAAAGAGTTCAGAGAAGGTGCTGGCAGGTGAGCGCCGTCCGTGCAGCGTGCCGGCGAGAAGCTTCATATCGATGCCCTCACCATTGATCGTCGACAGTTCATGGGCGCCGAGGTGCTGAAAGAGTGGTGCAGTCTCTTCCGATTGTTTGGGAAGAGCGATCCAGCTCTGCAGGCCCGTGAGTTTTCCCCCGTCCTTGCGAATATGGTCCGGCGTCCTCTCCGAGTGGACAATGCCGGAACCGGCGACCATCAGATTGACTTCCCCGGGGCTGATCGACTGCACGTAGCTTTCGCTGTCACGATGCAGCAGCTCACCTTCCAGAAGGTAAGTGAGTGTTGAAAGGCCGATATGTGGGTGAGGGCGGGTATCAATTCCCTCACCAGCACCGAACCGCACGGGTCCGAAACTGTCGAGGAATATGAATGGCCCGACCATTTGGCGCATGGCCGCAGGCAGCGCCCGGCGAACGGAGAAGCCTCCGAGATCACGGGTCGAGGGCAGGATAACCTGCTCGATGTCAGCGTTCGACAAATAGGACATTGTCAGCTCCGGCGGTTGAATTCGATGGAGTGAAGGTAGGCCCACTGGACGTTTCGGAAAACTCAGATAATTTCGGCGAAAACGTTCGAGGAATTAGAAATGTCAGACCCAGGCCAGCCGACGCTGGATCAGCTTAAAGTCTTCATTACCGTTGTAGAGACGGGGAGCTTCGCGGCAGCTTCCAGGAAGCTCAACCGCGCGACGTCTGTGATCAGCTACACGATTGCCAATCTCGAAACGCAATTGGGTGTCACGCTCTTCGACCGGCTCTCAACGAAGAAGCCGCAGCTGACACTGGAGGGGCGGACGGTCCTCGCCGAAGCTAAGAGCGTTGCCCACGGCATCGATAATCTTCGAGCCAAGGTGAAGAGTATGCTTCGCGGCGTGGAGCCGGAGGTCCACCTTGCGCTGGATGTCATGCTACCTGCCGCCCGAGTCATGGACGCCTTGAAAGCCTTTCGAAAAGAGTTTCCGAGCGTATCACTTCGTCTTTATGTCGAAGCTTTGGGTGCGGTCACGCAGATTGTTCTCAACCGTACAGCAGCGATCGGCATCAGTGGCCCGCTCGATGTCGAGATCGCGGGCCTCGAGCGCATCGGTGTAGGTTTTGTCAAACTCATCCCGGTCGCTTCACCGGATCATCCGTTAGCTGGCGGATCTCACCCTCCGGGCGCGGCGCGAGGACATATCCAATTGGTCCTGACCGACAGATCGCCTCTCACTCAGGGCCACGAGTTCGCTGTTGTCGGGAACCATACCTGGCGCCTCGCGGACCTTGGCGCCAAGCATATGCTGCTCAAGGAAGGCATTGGCTGGGGCAACATGCCTGAACCAATGGTGAGAGATGATATAGAGACAGGGCGCTTGGTGCACCTTGATCTTCCTGACTGCAAGGGCGGTCCTTACCGCCTTCAGGCTGTTTACCGAACGGACACACCTCCAGGACCGGCCGCCCGCTTTCTGATCGACCATTTCCAGAGCCAAGATATTGATGATCCGATAGCGGCTGGTTAGACTTTGGGAAAAGACGCGACCGAACAGTTTTGGCGTGTCGATGCAATTACAGATTACCGCCCGCATCGCCCGGGGACGCAATGTTGCCGTCAACGAGATGGCGTTTCCGCTTGGCTGTCGTAGGTCAACTCGCGACCGCGAGATAAAGCGCAATACTTTTCATCGTCGCGACCCGCCGGACTGCCACAGTGAGGGCGGTGCTCAGCGCGCAGCGCAAATTCCCATTTTTTCAGGCGCTTAGCGATATGTCTTAAGGTCGAAGGTTCGCATCCATTAGCCGGAAATTGGTCGTGCAGCGCCATCAGCTTGAACTCAGGCGTTGTCTGTCCAAAAGCGGTGCATAGTTCATCTCTCGAGAATCTGGTCGGGTTTACGACCATGGTATAGCTTAGGTGCGTCCGCCGCCCGTTGTAAGGCTGCCGTCAGACCTGGGCTATGCCTTCGCCGACAGCGAGCTCTGCACCCGTCGTGAAACTGCTGCGTAGCGGCAATCTAGGTGAGATTCAGCGTCAATCAGGATGAGACTCGCGCCGGGGTGTGACGGAGTGAGGGCGTAGCCCGATCGTAGTCATACCCCGGCGTGGCGCAGATTTTCGGCGTCTC
>NZ_JBEGHE010000018.1:0-111127 GCF_040675795.1 Neorhizobium sp. LMR1-1-1.1 | reverse complement strand
ATGAGACGCCGAAAATCTGCGCCACGCCGGGGTATGACTACGATCGGGCTACGCCCTCACTCCGTCACACCCCGGCGCGAGTCTCATCCTGATTGACGCTGAATCTCACCTAGATTGCCGCTACGCAGCGGCGTCCGCTGCGTCGTTCTTTTGACGCGCGACATAGGGCTTCACGTACGACGCAGGGATCATCCGGGCGTCATGGCCAAGAGCGCGAAGCTCGCGTGCCCAGTGATGCGACGAGGCGCATGCCTCCATTCCGACAACACACGGTGGCACCTTTGCGAAGAAGCTGAGCACCTCCTCGCGGCGAAGCTTCTTCTGAAGTACAGGACGGCCCGTTGCATCCGCCCCATGAACCTGAAAAACCCTCTTGGCCAGATCGAGGCCTATCGTCGTAATTTCGTTCATGGATGACATCTCCCCGTTAGAGCGATCATCGCGATCGCTCTTTCACTATGGCGCCGGAAGAGGGAGCCATCCACCTCATCAAGCTCAATGCGGTCGATCCGCTGGCCTATTTGACCACCACGCTCCCTGCCATTGTCAAAGGCCATAAGCAGAGCCGGATCGGTGAGCTTTTGCCGTGGAATTATCCGGTCGACTAACCTGTATCGAGAGGATGGGGCGTCGTTCGCAGACCTGAAGCCCTCTTAATTGCCCGTTATGGCAACATGGCATAACATCGCTAAACCAAGAGAGGGTAAAGTCATGACGACGTTCGTTGCCGTGCTTTTTGGAGTCGTTGGCGGTATCGCCCTACTGGCTGCGGTTTTTCTTTTTACTTTCCGTCGAAAGACAACAAAGGAGAAACCCTTCAGGTCCGCCGAAAACCACGACGTGTTTGAGAAGGACCCGAGCTTCTACAGCTCGTATGACCAGCACAACACTTGAATGAGCGGCGTCACCTCCCGTAAACATTGACTCTATCAATCAACGGGGTCCGGCGTAAAACTGCCGATATCCTACCGACGTGTGAGCAGAACACCGCTTACGGACGAGCCGCTACTCTCTCCGAGAAAGATTGGCACCGATGGCGCCAACACCTTCCCCTCAACGATCAAGACGGCCGTCGATGACGGGCACCTGCATCTCGATCCGGTTCACTATGTTGCCAAGCATCTTCAGCAAGGTATCGAAAGCGACCACTTCCGCGTGAAGAAGAACATGCCGAAGATCGGCGGCTTCCAGTCCTTCAAGACAGCGCGATGAACAATCGCGGGCTTCGAGGCGATGCTCTGGCTGAAGAAAGGCTTCGGCTTCGCCGGCAATTGGACCGTCAATGACCAAAATGATCTGCTTGCGCGTCTGTTCAGAGTCCAAAAAGTTAACAAAGCGTGAAGCGTATCCGATTAAGGGCCAAACTGCAGGCCGAACCTGATTGTGCGACAAGCCCTCGACGACATTATAGAAGCGTCCAAGCGCATTGCACGATCACCGTGAACTCTCGACCGGACGACAATATTCTCAGTATTAGCGCGATGTTAAAAGGTCCAGTTCAATAGTTGAGATGATGAAGACGGTAGTTTTGAGAGAGGGAAATGGCGCCGCCATCCGATACGTCTGCGAGGTGTGCCGGCGGCTCTCTTAGCCTCGGCGTAACCCCTATATTTTTCATAGTTTATTTATCCGCTCTTGCGACAAGCTTGTTCGATCTGGCAGATGGTAGGAATTTTCTGGGGGACGTTGATGACCATATGCGCGAGATGCAGATCTATGGTCTACTCTTAGGCGAAAGCAGTTGGTGGGATCTCGCCCTGCCACACATAATGATGCCGGAGACCTATGTTTCTCCATGGTCGCGTCTCGTTGACCTACCTTATGTGGTGGTGACCGCAGTTTTCAGTCCTTTTGTTGGGTGGCAAAGGGGGATGCATTGGGCGTTCAATGTGTGGCCGCAGGTCATGCTCGCAGCATTCTGCTTGCAGTCGGCGTTTATCTACCGGCGACTTGGCGTGCCGGCATCTGTTCTGGGTTTCCTCACCGTGGCCAGCGCAACGGTCGGCGCATTGTTGGCACTATGGGAATTCACCCCTGGTCGAATCGATCATCACAACGCGCAACTGATTGCGTTAATGATGATTTTCAACGGACTTGCCCAGTGGGACAAGATCGGTGGGCGACTGATTGGCGTAGGCAGCTTGCTTTCCGTGACCATTGCTCTGGAGGGACTGCCGTTTATTGTCATCGGCTTTGCTGGTCTGATTGGCACCTTGATCCTTCGCGTACGTGACGCCGATCTCGTGGTCAAACAGGCCGCTGCAATCATAACGTTGTTCTCGTTGCCAACCGGCTTAGCTACAATCGGACCTACCGGTCTCGCGGCGACACAATGCGATACCTATTCGGCCCCTTACATTTTTCTGATGACAGGTTTCGGTGCTACGTTATGGGGAACCTCAACGTTTTTGTGTCAGGCTCGGCCGTCAGTGCAGCTCGTAGTGATTGCAATAGCCGGGCTTGCTGTACTTGGCTGTTCCGTTCTGATTTTCCCGCAGTGTATGGCCGGTCCATACTGGATGATAGACTCAATTTCAAAGGCCTACTGGTTCGATCGGCTTGCACAGGAGCAAACCGCCTTGTATTTCATCGAGCAAGGCCAATGGGGAATTTTTATCTCCCTTGTCCTTTTTGGGTCTATCTTGACGCTGGCGACAGCATCACTTCTCGAAATTCGCCGGCATGCAATGGCTGGCCTAGCGATCATGCTGACGCTAGCCTGGGCTAGCCTTATCATTACTCTGCTGCTGAACCGCTATGTGCGCTTTGCCTTTGCATTCTCTCCCGTACTCATGCCAATGGCGATGCAATATCTGGCGCTTAGGAAGTCGACATTGCTACGTCCTTTCCTCTGGAAAAGTGCCTGGTTATGTATCATCGGTTACGTTAGTGCCGCCAGTTGGCTGATCGCAGAGGAGCCTGTTAGGTCTCCGTTTTACGACGCTGCGGACTTTATGGCTTCCGACAGCTGCAAAAACGGCGATTTTTCAATCCTTACCCGAGTGCCGCCTGGTCGGATAGCAGCCTCGAATGCGCTGGGCCTCTCATTGTTGGACGCCCTTCCGCACGGTTTTTCCGTGGCCGCCGTCCCTTTCCATCGCGCATCACCTGGAATGCGCCGAATGTTCGAAGCTTTCCTGTCATCCGATCCAGCTGTACGTCGGGAAGCGCTCGCACCATTCAATTACCTGGCCGCGTGCCGCTTCCCCGTCAAGACGGATGTTGGAACTGCACCACTCTATGATGCTCTTGCTGCCGGTCAGGACTGGCCCGGCTTGATCCGCCTCACGGATAGCCCGTCCAACCCGTTCCAACTTTTCCTGATCGACCACGCTGTATTGCGTTAGGTAACCTGGCGGCACCGCAAATAGGCGCGGGAAATTAGATGGATGGCTCGCCCAATTGAGAAGCCAAGTGAAATGGATTCCTTGCACCTGATTTGTTATGCAGGTTGGGGGGGTGTGAGTTTAGGCGGGCAACTCTTCATCAAAAGCATCCAGGCCTTACCGGAGCGCCTCTTAAGCCTGCGGATTGCAATCACTACTGTCGAGAACCAGGCCCGCGCAACCCAAACGAGCCTCGCCCTCGCCCCGGTGCAGTTGCTCTTGCTCGTGGCTGATTGTCGAGATTGACCGTGTTAGTAATCCCATTGTCAATTTTATCTGGCCTGACGATAGCCCAAAATGAGGCAGCGGCAAGTATCCAAGGCAGACTGAATTTTAATGAAGTGATAGTTGCGCCAAGGGGATCATTCTGAACTGGACTGAGGTTAATGTAACCCCACCACAACAGATTGGACAGCAGGAACCAAATAGCGACATAGGCGAAAACTGAACGATATTTCCATCGTCGTAATATCAGATGTGCGCACGGCGCAATCAAGAGCATAGGAATGTAGCCATAAACAAACCCGAACGTCGAGTGGATGCTCGCTTTATAAAAAAACGTCCAACCTGCGCTGATTTCTCCTTGCCCCGGAAACACCCAATCGGCCAGAAAAGCGGTGTATACTGGAGCCCATAGGGGCGATATTATTGTAGCTAGTATTACGCGCAACGTTAGAATTTCCCTAAGGTTGAATGCGGTTTCGTAATTTTTGTTTATCTATTTTTTAGCCGATCGAGTAAACCCGTACTCGCCCACAAGTATTTTCCAACCGAGTTTCATCGTCTATTGGAAGCTAGAATTTGTTGGTGCGATTTGAGTCAACGCGTACTTGCATCGAGGCTTCATTTTTCACCTAGTCGTATTGCGATGCGGTACCTCTCCACGTGTCGCTTTCCATGTTGACATATTACGAATGCAGTGCTTGCTATGATTGTGGATTCTCTGGCTGCAACATATAATTGATTTTTGAGAGGGCGAAATGGCTGATGGGTTTGCGTGTGAAATATCAAGCCAATTTGGAAAAAATGGCACTTGGTGGACTAATCTGAAAAACGCGTGGACGATAATTGATCTCTCGCAACAAGCAGATGGTGCAGATCACGTTGTAACATTGATTGAAGAAATCAATGATGCCCTTCCAGAAGGTAATTGCCCGCCTGATGATCCCGGTGGCAATCCAGGGGGCAGTCCTGGTGGAAATCCTGGTGGAAATCCAGGCGGCGGAAACGGCCGCAGCGGACCGGCTCCGCAAGCTCCTCCAACTCCACCGCGCGATCCCTTAGTCATTGACCTTAACGGGGACGGCGTGAAATTTCGACCACTTGCTCATTCAACAACCTTGTTTGATATCGACAACGACGGATTTCGAGAAACGGTAAGCTGGATTAGTCCTGATGACGGGTTTCTCGTCCGTGATATCAACAACGACGGTATCATTAATGGTCTAAACGAACTGATCGGGAGCGCCGAAAAGGACGGATTTACCGTTCTTCGAGACCTCGATAACGGAGACGGCATCTTTGATGCCAATGATACGGCGTTCAGCTCGCTGAAGATTTGGAGGGATGCCAATTCGGATGGGGTAAGTACGGCAGACGAGCTTAAGTCTCTCGCAGACTACGAGATCGCGCAGATTGCCCTTCACGCAACATCGGTAGACCGTCAAGACGGTGATGTACTTGTGTCACACGAATCTGTAGTTGAAACATCAGACGGCGTCGAACTTGACATCGTGGCAGCGTGGTTTTCATCCAATCAATTGCTTTCGCGCTATGAGCTTCCTGAGGGTCTTGTTGTTTCTGGTGACGCACTGCTGGTGCCGTTATTGTTCGGTTATGGAAACGTGGCCGACCTCCAGATCGCTGCTGCCCAAGATCCTACCCTCTTGGAGCTCGTTGTCGGACTTGTTAATAACGTCTGGTCATTTGACGCCGATGAGATAAAAGCCCAATTCCGTGAAGTATTGTTCAGATGGGCTGGCGTCAACGGGGTCGATCCTGCTGGAAGAGGGCCGCACGTCGATGCTCGTGAATTAGGCGTCCTAGAAAAAATCTACGACCAGAGCTTGGCCAGTACAACTCCCTCACTTGGCGATGCAAAATACTTCCATCAAATATTTGGTGAAATCAGTGAAGGATGGCTAATCCGTTTTCTCGCCCAGGCTGGTGGATCACGAATACTTCTTTCAGATGACCCAGTGTCGGAGTACGAAAATATTCAGCTTGAGGATGTACTTTTTGCATCAATCGGACTTGACCTACCCACTGATGAAATATCCGTAAATTATGGCGGTATAGTCGAATTTATAGAAAATATTATCCATGGAAATATCGATGACGCCGGGAGTAGACTGACGAGGGCCACCTCTCTTCTCGACGGGCTCCGAGGAGCGTCTGTAAACAACGATCATAGACATGCTTTTTTGAATTATGTTGATAATAAATCTCCGTTATATCTTCGAGAAATTATACATTCATTAGTAGAGGGCCATGTCGCCGTAGATGGGACATCGGGCGACGATCGCATTAACGGGACGGGTTCTGCGGAAATAATATTTTCCGGTGATGGTAGTGATATCATCAACGGTGGTGACGGCAACGACACCTATGTTTACGCCCGCGGCGACGGCAACGATACGATCACGGAAGGCGCCTGGAGCGGCACCAATGACAAACTCGTCCTAGTGGATCTCAACCCGGCTGACGTGTCCCTAAGCTTCTCCGGATCTGATCTGCTGATCAGCATCGCCGAGAGTGTTTCAGGCGCAGGAGACGCTGGCTCCATTTTAATCAAAGCCACCCTTGGGACCGATACAGAACAGGGCGTCGAAACGCTTGTGTTTGCTGACGGCACCACATGGAATGCTGCGCAAATCCGTGCTCAGGCCATCGCCTCGGCACAGACGGCAGGCAACGACACCATAACCGGTTTCGGCTCCGGCGACACCTACACCGGCGGTTTCGGCAACGATGTAATCAACGGTGGTGACGGCAACGACACCTATGTTTACGCCCGCGGCGACGGCAACGACACGATCACGGAAAGCGAATGGAGCGGCACCAGCGACAAGTTGATCCTAACGGACATCAATCCAGCCGATGTGACAGTCAGCTTCGCCGGTTCTGATCTACTGATTAGCATCGCCGAGAGCGCTCCTGGCGCGGGCGACGCCGGGTCCATTTTGATCAAGGCGACCCTCGGGACGGCGACAGAACAGGGCGTCGAAACGATTGTCTTCGCCGACGGCACCACATGGAATCAGGAGCAGATCCGTGCCCAGGCTATCGCCTCGGTCAGACGGCTGGTAACGACACCATCGTCGGCTTCGGCTCCGGTGACACCTATGCCGGTGGTCTTGGTGACGATGTAATCAACGGTGGTGACGGCAACGACACCTATGTTTACGCCCGCGGCGACGGCAACGACACGATCACGGAAAGCGAATGGAGCGGCACCAGCGACAAGTTGATCCTAACGGACATCAATCCAGCCGATGTGACAGTCAGCTTCGCCGGTTCTGATCTACTGATCAGCATCGCCGAGAGCGCTCCTGGCGCGGGCGACGCCGGGTCCATTTTGATCAAGGCGACCCTCGGGACGGCGACAGAACAGGGCGTCGAAACGATTGTCTTCGCCGACGGCACCACATGGAATCAGGAGCAGATCCGTGCCCAGGCTATCGCCTCGGTTCAGACGGCTGGTAACGACACCATCGTCGGCTTCGGCTCCGGTGACACCTATGCCGGTGGTCTTGGTGACGATGTAATCAACGGCGGGGGTGGCAATGACGCCTATGTCTATGCGCGCGGCGACGGCAACGACACGATCACGGAAAGCGAATGGAGCGGCACCAGCGACAAGTTGATCCTAACGGACATCAATCCAGCCGATGTGACAGTCAGCTTCGCCGGTTCTGATCTGCTGATCAGCATCGCCGAGAGCGCTCCTGGCGCAGGCGACGCCGGGTCCATTTTGATCAAGGCGACCCTCGGGACGGCGACAGAACAGGGCGTCGAAACGATTGTCTTCGCGGACGGCACCACATGGAATAAGGAGCAGATCCGTGCCCAGGCTATCGCCTCGGTTCAGACGGTTGGTAACGACACCATCTTCGGCTTCGGCTCCGGTGACACCTATGCCGGTGGTCTTGGTGACGATGTAATCAACGGGCGGGGTGGCAATGACACCTATGTCTACGCGCGCGGCGACGGCAACGATACCATCATCGATGGTGATTGGAGCGGTACCGCCGACCAACTCACGTTCACGAATATCAATCCCGCTGACATAACTCTCGTTCGCGACGGCGATGATATTAGAGTCCTTATCCGTCAGAGTATTCCGGGTGCTAATGATAATGGATCTATTGTCATAAAAAACACCATCGAAGGATACAGCGAGCGGGGTATCGAAAAGTTCGTTTTCTCCGATGGAACTATCTGGGATCGTACCATCATACTAGCCGCCCTTACTGATCCGCCGATCGCCCAGCCGACCCCAACTATTACGGGTACTTCCGGGGACGACGTTTTAGTTGGAACGGCGGGTAACGACGTGTTCGAAGGTGATACCGGCGACGATCAATTGAATGGTGGAGCGGGAAGTGACATCTACATTTACGCTAGCGGTGACGGCAAAGATAATATCAATGACGATTCTGGTATAACCACAGATAAGGACACTCTACTCTTAGTGGACATGAACCCTGATGACATTACACTGACAAGAGTTGGTTTGTCGTCGATTCTAACCGTGAAAAATAGCGGGCAAACGATCACACTGAACGATCAGTTCTACAGCAGTTCTGGGCGTGGGTTGGAACAAATTGAATTCGCTAATGGTACCGTTTGGGATCGGGCGACGATCGCTGCTAACTCTTGGATCAGAGGTACGTTCGGCAATGATCAGCTCGGCACAGACAGCAACCCCTACCGTATTTCAAACGTAACCGTCGATCTTGGGTTGGGGGATGACTCTGTCAATGCCGACTGGGCAACCGGATACACGGTTATATACAGATCCGGCGATGGCAATGATATATACCGCATCTGGAATAACACGCAGTCTACATCGGTACTCAAGCTGTTGGATCTGAATGTTGAAGACTTGACCTTCTCGCGTGAGGGTCAACATCTTAAGATTACCGACGTGACAACGGGGCAGACTATAACCACACGCTACTTCTTCGACAGCAATCAGCATGCGTTTGCCAGGATCGATTTCGCCGATGGGACGCAGTGGGGACGCACTCAAATTTTGGAACAGGCGGCGTGGATTAGAGGTACCTCCGGCAATGATCAGCTCGGCACGGACAGCAACCCCTACCGTCTTTCAAACGTAACCGTCGATCTTGGGTTGGGGGATGACTCTGTCAACGCCGATTGGGCAACCGGATACACCGTTATTTACCGATCCGGCGATGGCAATGATACATACCGCATCTGGAACAACACGCAATCGACATCCGTACTCAAGCTGCTGGATCTGAATGTTGAAGACTTGACCTTCTCGCGTGAGGGTCAGCATCTTAAGATTGCTGACGTGACAACGGGACAGACCATAACCACACGCTTTTTTTTCGACAGCAATCAGCACGCGTTTGCCAGGATCGATTTCGCCGATGGGACGCAGTGGGGACGCACTCAAATTTTGGAAAAAATCGCGTCGATCGGAGCTATGTCCGAGAATGACATTGTAGTCGCTTCCAACTCTGCCGGTGAAATAGACGGATCTCGTGATGATATAATCACCGACGACGATCGCGACGCTTTTGTTTTCGCAGAGGGCTTTGGCCAGGACCTGATCACCGACTTCGTGGCAGCCGCTGGCACCGACGACGTCCTGCAGTTCGACGATAGTTTGTTTGCGACCTTCGAGAGCGTCCTCGCCGCTGCAGCCCAGTCCGGCAACGACACCGTCATCTCGTTCGACACAGCCAACACCATCACGCTGCAGAACGTGCTGAAGACAGATCTGCATCAGGACGATGTCCGGTTCGTTGCATAAGGGCAGGTCGTGGTGAAGCAGAACAGATCAACGCGAGGGCGGCCGATTGTCGCCCTCGCGCTTCAGAAAACACGCAGTGCATTCGTGAATGTCGCAATGATCAGTGCGGTTACCAACCTGCTCATGCTGGTCGGGCCGCTGTTCATGATGCAGGTCTATGACCGCGTGTTGACCAGCCGAAGCGTGCCGACCTTGGTGGCACTATCTGGTCTGGCTATTGGCCTGTACCTTTTCCTCGGGTTGCTGGAAGTCCTGCGTGCACGACTCCTCACCCAGATCGGACAGCGTGTCGAAGAAGAGCTTGGAAGCCAGACCTTTGGAGCGGTCCTCTCCTTGCCTTTGAGGATGTCGAAAAAAGAAGCCATTTCACAGCCACTGCGAGACCTGGACCAAATTCGCCAATTCATGGGCGGGGCCGGGCCTATCGCAATCTGCGACATGCCCTGGTTGCCTTTCTATCTGGTGATCTTGTTTCTGTTTCATCCGTATCTCGGCTGGCTGGCGGTCGGCGGTGCCCTGTTCCTGATTGGGCTGACGCTGATCAACGAGTTGGTTTTGCGTGATCCGACCCGCCGGCTTGCGAAACTTGCCAATGCGCGAAGCGAATTCATCGAGGCCGGTCGTCATAATGCCGAAGCACTCTATGCCATGGGTATGCGCCAGAGCTATGCCAACCGATGGGCCGGCACCAATCGCACCTATATCGAAGAACAGCGTCGGACGAGCGATACGACAAGCGGCTTTGCCACTGTCTCGAAGATATTCCGCCTTGCTCTGCAATCCGCGGTCTTAGCTCTTGGAGCCTGGCTTGCGATCCAGCAGCTGGCATCGCCCGGTGCGATGATCGCATCCTCCATTCTGACGTCGCGCGCACTGGCGCCGATCGAACAGGCGATCGCCCATTGGCGTGGTTTCGTGCACGCCAGACAGGCGACAGGGCGCCTTAAACAATTGCTAGAACAGCTTGGATCGAAACCCGACCCAATGCCGCTTCCAGCGCCGACCAAGTCGCTGGCGATCGCAGATTTGGCTATCGCGCCCCCAGGGGCCCTGGCTCCGATGGTACATTCGGTTTCCTTCAGCCTGACTGCCGGCCAGGCTGTCGGCATTATCGGACCGAGTGGTTCCGGAAAATCGACTTTGGCCCGTGCATTGGTTGGCATCTGGCCGCCCGCAAGAGGTTCTGTGCGGCTGGATGGTGCAGAGATCGACCAATGGGATCCCGATGCCCTCGGCCAATCGATCGGCTACCTCCCACAGGGCGTTGATCTCTTTGATGGCACTATTGCCGAAAACATCGGTCGGTTCAGGCAGGATGCGAAACCCGAGGACATCATCGAGGCCGCGCGATTGGCCGGCGTCCATGACCTGATTCTGTCTCTTCCGGATGGATACGACACACAGATTGGGACGTCAGGAGCGATCCTCTCCGCCGGACAGCGCCAGCGCGTCGGGTTAGCCCGTGCGCTGTTCGGAAATCCCTTCCTCGTTGTTCTCGACGAGCCGAATGCTAGCCTGGATGCCGAGGGAGAGAATGCCCTCACAAATGCCATTACGACAATGCGGCAGAAAGGATCGATTGTAGTCGTTATCGCGCATCGTCCCAATGCGCTCGCAGCTGTCGACCACGCGCTTGTTCTTGCACAAGGCAAGGTGATGGCGTTTGGACCCCGCGACGAGGTCCTGCGCAAAACCACTATGCGTGCTGTCGGAGAAAAAGCATGAATGCTCAGACGCCAAGTGTGGCGGAACATTCAATCCGAAAGATTTCGCGTCTCGCGCTCTTTGCCTGTGTCGCTCTTGTGGTCGGCGCCGGCGGATGGGCTGCGACAGCCGAGCTTTCCGGCGCGGTCATCGGGACCGGCACAATCGTTGTCGATGGCAACGTCAAGCGCGTCCAGCACAAAGAAGGCGGTATTGTTGGTGAAATTCTCGTTCGCAATGGAACGAGAGTGGAGGCCGGCGATGTCCTCATCAGGCTCGACGATACGCTCCCACAGGCAAATCTGGCGATTGTTGCCAGCCAGATCGATCAGATGACGGCACGTCGCCTGCGCCTGATCGCCGAGCGGGACGATCAGAAAAGCATGCAACCGCCTTTATCGGGATCCGAGTTACGGCAGGATGGTGGCGAATATTTTGCCGCGGAAGAGGCACTGTTTCGGGCAAGAAGGCGAACCGTCGACGGGCAGAAATCGCAGCTCCGGGAGCAGATCGGTCAGCTCGGTCAGGAAACCCGCGGCCTGATCGTGCGACGAGATGCAAAATCCGAAGAGCTGGACTGGATCGAACAGGAACTGACGCGCGTGCGCAGTTTGACCAGCCAAGGCCTCGTCCAGTTCACCAGACTGTCAGAACTTCAACGTGAAAAGGCTCAGCTCGAAGGAGAGCGTGGTCAGTTCATAACCGAAATCGCCCGCGCATCGATACGAGTGACCGAGACCGAGCTTCAGATCCTGCAGGTCGATGAGGATCGGCGAACAGAGGTTCTGACCGAATTGCGCGATGTAGAAAACAAGCTCGCCGAGCTGGCGCAACAACGTGTTACCGCAGAAGACGAGCTCAGCCGCATCAATATCCTATCACCGCAAAAGGGTGTTGTTCACGAGCTTGCCGTTCATACAGTCGGCGGCGTCATCCCATCTGGTGAAACCGTGATGCTGATCGTGCCGACCCAGGACGAGTTGGTGGTCGAGGCCCGCCTTCAGCCGTCCGACATCGACCAGATTGCGACCGGGCAACCGGTAACGCTGCGGTTTTCGGCGTTCAACCAGCGAACAACGCCGGAATTGTTTGGAAGCGTCACGACCGTCGCGGCCGATCTCGTTTCTAACCCTCAGACCGGCGAGTCCTGGTACACAGCGCGCGTCCATATCCCACAGGAAGAACTGCGCCGCCTCGGCAAGATCACGCTGGTCGCGGGGATGCCGGTGGAAGCCTTCATTCAGACCGGTGATCGCTCCGCACTGTCCTATCTCGTAAAGCCACTCGCGGATCAAATCGCGAGAGCAATGCGCGAAGAATAGACCGCGTCAGAGTTCTCTAAAATGGCCTTTCAAGTCAATGCGTTAGGAGATCCTCGGAATCGTAACACTCTGATTTTCCGCGTCGATCATGTTCTGGATCGACTGTTCGATTCCCTTCAAGAGCGTATCTGCCGTCTCGCCCTTAGGTTAATTGTCGAAGAGTCGGTGCTGTACATCCGGGGTCCAGTTCAGCGTCGGTTTGGTCGACTTCAGCTACATGACCGCTTCTCATTGTTTCATTAGGTGCAATCAATTCGATACTATTATCTCAATTGTGAGCGTGACCTGCTGACGGCAATATCGCTGCTGTCAGACGAGCTACGGCCGCCCAGGTTTGCGTCGTCTCGCATCACCCTCATGCGCGATTAGCGCTGCCTATGACTGGAAACGAACATGACGAGTACCCGGATCAAAAAGAAAATCGCAAACCACGGCGTCGCCTGGGAACAGGCTTTCGGATACGTGCAAGCCGTACAAGTGAAGGATACGATCTACATCTCCGGACAGTTGAGCCATGACGGCGATGGCAAGCTTATTGCGCCCGCCGCCCTTGATGCCGCAGGTCGGCCAATCGACTTCAACCAGATGGAAGATCAGATCCGCCAGACATACGTCAATGCCAAGAAGCTGCTAGCCGAGTTCGGTGCCACTCTTGAGGACGTTGTCGAAGAGACGCTTTTTGTCCTCGACGTTCCAAGCGCATTCGCAGCCGGATCCAAGGTCCGCAAGGAAATGTACGGCACGGACACGCCGCCTGTTGCCAGCAACCTAATCGGTGTGAGCGAATTGGCCTTCCCGGAACAGATCGTCGAGATCACGTTCCGCGCCGTGGTCGACATCCCAGCCGCTCCATAAACCTAATTGTCCCAACGGGAGCCGCCGCGACGAGAACGCTTCGGCGGCTCCATCTTTAAGTGAGTTTCGAAATGTCGAGAACGCGCTCCGGCAGAAAACGGCTACATGGAACCTTGCATCTGACTTCCGATCTTGTCGCTAAAACGCTGCGGGTTGTTGAAGAAGAAGGTCCAGAGCCGAACTGGACGCCCGTCTCGCCCGGTCAGCTCGACGAACTCGTCAAACGGGTAGAGGAAGAAGCTGGTGATGAAGAAATCTGGGTGTTCGCTTATGGCTCCCTGATGTGGAACCCCGGCTTCGAGGTGGCGGCAAGTGAGGATGCCGTCGCGTTCGGCTGGCACCGTGCGTTTTCGCTGAGGATCGAACGTCTGCGTGCCACGTCGGATGCACCGGGTCTCATGCTGGCGCTTCAGCCAGGAGGAAGCTGCTCCGGCCTTATTCTCAGACTTCCATGCTCGACGAAGAAACAGGACCTGCGTACGCTGCTGGCCCGCGAGATCCGGTATGCCGAAGTATGCGATATGGTGCGCTGGGTTACAGTCAAGACACCGAAAGGCACACGTCGGGCGTTGACGTTTTGGGCGAGCCCAAAACAGTCTCTGCTAACGGACAAGGTGCCGCTTGATGAGGCTGCCCACCTTATTGCCCAGGCATGCGGGCCCGCTGGATCCTGCGCGGAGTACCTGCATCGGACGGTGATCGATCTGGCAGAACGCAGGATCTTCGACCGAAACCTGTGGCAGTTGCAGAAACTGGTAGCGGAAAAGCTGCAAGCCCTTCCGTCGCGGGATTGATCCGACGTGAGCGGCACCGCTTCTCGTCAGTCCAGCATGACCATGTGCACCGCCACCTGTTCTTCGAAGAATTTCGAGAACGACGCGATGCGGGGCGGCAGCGCCTGATAGGGTGGATAGAAAAGTGTCAGCCAAAGATCAGGCGGCGCCCATCCTTTGAAGACGTGGACGAGGCGACCAGCCCTGATATGGTCCGCGATATTGAATCCTGGCAGAAGGGCCACGCCCGCTCCGTCGGCTGCCATGTCCGCGAGAACCTCACCGCTGTTGGCACTGAAGGCTCGTCCCGCCGAAATGGTCATGCTCGATCCGCCATCGGACAGGACCCAGTTCTCGCGTCGGCTTTCCCCGCTATAGGCAAGGCAGTCGTCTGGCTTCAGCTCGTTCGGGTGCTGCATATCAGCGAACCGGGTACCGGGTGCAGCCACCAGGATGCGTGGCACCTTTCGAATCTTCCGCCAGATCGTGAATTTGTCCGAAGGCTGGGATGAGATCCGGATCGCAAGATCATAGTCGTCGTCGACGATGTTCACCAAGCCATCAGACAAGGAGATCTCGAAGCTCATCTTCGGGTAGCGTTCCTTGAAACCCGACAGGATCGGCGGGAGCACCGTCTTGCCAAACCAGGTTGGAGCACTGATCCGCAGGCGTCCTTCGTCCGCCTTATGTGCATTCATGACATCACGTCGAGCTTCTTCGAGCGTTTTCACAGCCGGTTGGATCTGTGCGGCGAAGATTGCACCATCGGTTGTCAGTGAAACCTGCCTTGTTGTGCGGACAAAGAGCTGCACGCCAAGTTCCGCCTCCAAAGCTGCGATCGCGCGCGTGACGGCGGCTGGTGTCATGTCCAGTTCGCGGGCGACCTGAGCGAAGTTTCGCTTCTCGGCAGCGAGCAAAAAAGTTCGGAGAGCTTTATAATCGTTCATGTGACTGTTTCACTGGCTGCAATTCATTCTCAATGAATATTGCAGTTTTACGCGCCCATCAACTGGCTTATCTTTCCATCAACATCGGAACTCAACACCAATTGAAAGGCAACGTGGGTGAAGAAGATGGGAGCTGCCGTCATCACCTTCTCCGCGGGCTGTGGCATCGGAGCCGCCGGGTTCATGTTCGCGCCTGTTCTGGCGTTCGGCCTGCCAGTCATTCTCGCGATCGTCGTGCTGTTCGCAAGCAGTGCAGGCGCCGAATCCTGAACCCGCCAATCGTTGTGTAACTGAACATTCGTCTCGAAAGGACACGCATATGGATATCGGCCACGATGCAGGCGGTCTCTCCAATCTGATTGCCCCTGTCCTCAAACCTATGGCGATCGGCCTAGAATTCTTCGGCGTTGGCGTGATCCTGCTGGGTGTCGTCATCGCAACAATTTCCTACGGGCGCGACCTCTTCTCGGTCGGTAGCCGGGAAGCCTACGAGCAATACCGTGCCAATCTCGGTCGTGGGATCCTGCTTGGACTGGAAATCCTGATCGGCGCAGACATCATTGCAACGATCATTTCACCCCTGACCTGGGAGAGCGTAGGTCTTCTCGGTCTGATCGTTCTTATCCGGACGTTCCTGAGCTTCTCCCTGGAAGCCGAGATCGACGGCCAGTGGCCATGGACCAAGAACGCGAAACCGACAGGACACTCGCGCTGATCGGCGTGATTGAACCCCTTTGCATTTGATTGGAATAAGCCATGACAAAATCTCTTGAATTCGGCCTCGACACATTCGGCGACGTAACAATCGGAACCGACGGTGAGCTGCTGACCCAGCCTCCGCAACGTCGTTGAGGAGGCGGGTCTCGCCGACCAGCACGGCATCGATTTCTTTGGGGTCGGCGAACACCATCGCAAGGATTTTGCGGTGTCTGCTCCGGAGGTCGTTCTGGCTGCTATTGCAGCCCGTACCGGTCGTATCCGGCTTGGCTCGGCCGTCACCGTATTGAGCTCGGACGATCCGATCCGCGTATTCCAGCGGTTCTCGACGCTAGATGCGTTATCGAACGGGCGAGCCGAGGCCATTCTTGGGCGAGGCTCCTTCATCGAGTCGTTCCCGCTTTTCGGCTACGACCTTCCGAAATACGAAGAGTTGTTCGAAGACAAACTTGATCTTTTTTCCGAGATCGTCTCGAACGAGCTCGTCAACTATTCCGGAGAATGGCGTGCGCCTCTCGAAGATCAGCGTATATACCCTCCTATCGCGGAAGGGCGGCTCAAGACCTAGATCGGCGTAGGCGGTAGTCCAGAATCCGTCATCCGTGCGGTGCGCCATGACATGAACCTGATGCTGGCGATCATCGGCGGCGATCCGGCCCGATTTGCACCCTATGTGGAACTCTACAAGAAAGCCTCCGAACAGGCCGGAAGAACGCCGGGTGATATCGGAGTCCATTCGCCGGGCTATATTGCCGAAAGCGACGAGCAGGCGCGCCGCGACCTATTCCCGCATTTCAAGAAAATTCGTGATCGTTTGGGCAAAGAGCGCGGTTGGCCGCCTGTAACGGAGAGGGATTTCGAACACGAGATCGCGCATGGTTCGCTTTATGCTGGCTCTCCGCAGACTGTTGCCGACAAAATTGCCAAAACTGTTCAGACGCTTGGGATCTCACGCTTTCAGATGAAATATTCGGCGGGACCGATGGAGCATGAGAAGCTAATGCGGAGTATCGAATTATATGGATCCCGTGTTATCCCCCGCGTCCGTGATAATTTGTCGTCGCTCCTGGCCAACTCTCAAAACAAAAGATGAAGAGGCTGGCTGGAGGCTAAAGCCACGAGGCGATGGCGGACGTCATGTCACTGATTTATCTCGTGACCGAAATCAGGGTCGACGGTTCGAGTCTCATCAAGACCGTATGAACCGGCCGATATTGGGAGGGGCGCGCCAGCGCACAGCACGCCTCCGGCAAAGACCACTGACCAGAAAACCTGCTCGCAAAATACCGGGCTTGTTTCCTTTCCGTCAGGACTCCGACTGGAGGCGAAGCAGTGAAGTCTCCCACTATCGCCTCTTGACATATCGCAAGGCTGTCATGCTAATACGTATTAGCGCTAATACGCATTAGCAGATATTTGATGCTTGGGAGGGCATCGCGTGACTGGCCAAAAGCGACTGACCCAAAACGATATCGCGAAGCTTGCCGGCGTCAGCCAGGCTACGGTCTCGCTTGTGCTCAACGGGGCGCCTACCGCGCTGGCACGTATTCCTGCCGAGACCCGCGACCGGGTCCAAGCCGTCATCCGCACGACCGGTTATGTCGCCGACCCGATCGCGAGGCGGATGGCGAAGGGGCTGAACCGCATCCTCGGCGTCTTCACCTACGAGCCGGCTTTTCCGAGCGCGCAGGCAGACTTTTTCACACCCTTTCTGCTCGGCATCGAAGAGGAGGCGCAGCAGCAGAACTACGATCTCCTGCTCCTGACGAGCGCCGGTGTCGGCAATAACCGCAAAATATTCTCCGAGAACAACCGGCTCCGCATCGCCGACGGCTGCCTCGTGCTCGGCCGGGAATTCGACCGCAAGGAACTCGCCCGGCTGGTGGCGGAGGATTACCCTTTCGTGGCGATCGGCCGTCGTGACGATGCCGGCGGGCCGGTTCCCTATGTCGGTGGCGACTATGCGGCCGGCACCCGGCAACTCGTCGAAAAGGCCGTTTCGCTCGCCCATTCGAAGCTAGCCTATGTGGGTCCGGAAGGACCGGCGGAATCCATTGCCGATCGCTGGCGGGGTTTCGGTTCTGCGCTAGGTGAGGGCGCGGAGCTTGCCCTGCATGTTGATGCCGTCAACAGTCCGGCGGACGAGATCCTCGATGGGATACTCTCGAGCGGTGCGACTGTCGCCTTCTTCATCGAGCTGGCTGATGCCGTTCGCGTCGAAGCACTCGCACGCGAACGCGGGCTCTCGGTACCCCGGGACTTCTCGATGATCGTGCTTGGCAGCCATATCCGCGCGGGACGCAGCCCGGTGCGCTTCACGTCCTACGAAATTCCCCGCGAGGAGATGGGACGGCAGGCAACGGCGATGCTGGTCAACCGCATCGAGACCGGCAGCCTCGGCAGCCAGATTCTTCTCACCTGTGAGCCCGTCGCGGGCGAAACACTGGGGCCATGCCCTACGGATCCCGCGAAGAAACGCCAATCAACGAAACGGATGTGATGACGTGAAAGAGTTGCAAGCAGATATTCTCGTGGTAGGCGGCGGCCTGGGTGGCGTGGCAGCAGCATTGGGCGCAGCACGCGCCGGCAAGCGCGTCATCATGACGGAGGAATTCGACTGGATCGGCGGGCAGCTGACCAGTCAGGCGGTCCCCTCCGACGAGCATACCTGGGTCGAGCAGTTCGGCATCACGCGGTCCTATCGCAAACTGCGCAGCGGTGTTCGGCAGTATTATCGTGACCACTATCCGCTGACCGAAGGCGCTCGCGCCTGGGGTGACCTCAATCCCGGAGGTGGCTGGGTCAGCCGCATCTGCGCCGAACCGCGCGTCAGCCTGGCGGTGATGGAAAGCATGCTGATGCCCTATATCGGTGCCGGCCGGCTGACGGTGCTGAAACCCTACCGGCCGGTTGCCGCGGATGTCGAGGGCGATACGGTTCGCTCGATTACGGTCCGCCACCGCGATATGGATGCCGAGATCGTCATTTCCGCCGACTACGTTCTCGATGCGACCGAACTCGGCGATCTTCTGCCGATGACGGGTACGGAATACGCCAAAGGCTTCGAGGCGCAGTCCGACACAGGCGAACCAAGTGCGCCGGCAGAAGCCCAGCCGGACAATGTTCAGGCGGTCTCGATCTGCTTTGCGATCGATCATGTCGATGGCGACCAGACGATCGACAAGCCGGAAAACTATGACTATTGGCGCAAGTACCAGCCGCATTTCTGGGGTGGGCCGCTGCTCGGCCTGACGGCGCCGCATCCGCGCACGCTGGAGCATACGACACGCTCGTTCACGCCGAACCCGGATGATGATCCGCTTCTCGTCGATGCAGACCAGCGCAAGGGCGGCGGCGATGAAAACCTCTGGATCTTCCGCCGCATCGCCGCACGCCGGAACTTTGCGCCGGGTTTCTATCAGTCCGACATCTGCCTCGTGAACTGGCCGATGATCGACTACATGGACGGCACCATCATCGACGTCCCGGACGAAGAAAAGGCGCAGCATCTGAAATCGGCGGCTGGCCTTTCCTATTCTGTTTTCTACTGGCTGCAGACGGAAGCACCGCGTCTTGATGGGGGGCAGGGTTACCGAGGCCTGCGTCTGCGTGGTGATATCACAGGCACCGAACATGGCCTCGCCATGGCGCCCTATATCCGCGAAGGCCGGCGTATCAAGCCGGTGACGCGGATCGTCGAGCAGGACCTGTCCTTTACCGTCCGCGGGAAAAAGGGCGCGATGCGGTATCGCGACAGCATCGGCATCGGCATGTACCGCATCGACCTGCATCCCTCGACAGGCGGCGACAACTATGTCGACGTGCCATCCTGCCCGTTCGAGATCCCGCTCGGTGCGTTGCTGCCGCAACGGATGAAGAACCTTATTCCCGCCGGCAAGAATATAGGCACGACGCATATCACCAACGGTTGCTACCGCCTGCACCCGGTCGAATGGAATGTCGGCGAGGTGGCCGGCATGCTGGCGGCCTGGTGCCTGGAGAAGGGACTGACGCCGCATCAGGTGCAGGAAGCCGACAGTCATCTGGCGGAATTCCAGGCGGCACTGACCCGTGAAGGCATCGAGTTCCGCTGGCCGGAGATCGCCGCTTACTGATTTTTGATCGAACCCATCTTTGGAGGAGGACTGGGAATGCTTTATCAAAGGACTTTGAAATCGACCGCCTGCGTGCTGGCGATCCTCGGATCGCTTGCGCTGGGCGGAACTGCCCAGGCGCAGGATGCGGTCAATCTTCGGATGACCATCTGGAGCGCCAATGAAGCACATTTGAAGCTGTTCAACGAGATCGCCGCGGGCTTCAAGAAGGATCATCCGAATGTCAGCGTCACCTACGAGTCGCTGCCGTTTGAGACTTATACGACAGCGCTGACGACCCAGATCGCCGGTGGCAACGCGCCCGACATGGCGTGGATCTTCGAGACTTCGGCCTATGATTTCGTCAAGTCCGGTGCGCTTTATCCGCTGACCGACACATTGAAGGCGGCAGAAGGCTATAATCTCGAAGAAGTCGGTACCGGGGCCACCGAACGCTGGACTGAAGACGGCAAGCTCTACGCCTACCCGTTTTCGACTTCGCCGTTCGCCGTTTTCGTCAACACCGACCTGATCAAGGCTGCGGGCGCCAAAACACCGGCCGAGATGATCGCTGCAGGCGAATGGACCTGGGACAACGCGATCGAAACGGCCGCCGCCGTTGCCAAATCCGGCAAGGGCGGGCTGGTCGTGCGCGACTTCAACTATCAGGCATGGCAATACCTTACCTCTGTATGGAACGGCTGGGGCGCATCGCCTTGGAGCGAAGATGGCAAGACCTGCACCATGGCCGACAAGCCGATGGCGGATGCGCTGACCTTCATCCACGACGCCGTGTTCACCAAGAAGGCGATCCCCGGCCCGGGCGAGACAGTCGATTTTTTCGCCGGCAATGCGGCGATGACGATCACCCAGATCAGTCGCGCCTCGCTATTGCCTAAAGAAAAGGCGTTCAGCTGGGATCTCGTGCCGCTGCCGAAGGGCTCGGCAGGTGAATATGCACTGATAGGCCAGGCGGGCATCGGCGTCATGCAATCGGGCAAGAATGCCGAAACGGCCGCCGAATTCGTCGCTTACATGACCAATCCGGAAAACTCGGCCAAGCTCAGCCAGTTCTTCCCATCTGCGCGGAAGTCGCTGCTGAAGGCCGATATTCTGAAAAAGACCAATCCCCTGCTCAGCCAGGAACAGATCGAAAAGGTCGTGATTTCAGGCATCGCCACCGGCAAGGTCATGCCTGGCCATACCGGCTTTGCGCAGATCCAGCAGATGGTTCGTTCCAATCTCGACGCCGTGTGGCGGCCGGAGGCGGACGTGCCGGCTACTCTCCAGAAGATCTGCGGCCAGATCGGCCCCTTGCTGAAGCGCTGAAGGAGGTTGTTCATGGCTGTCGCGCGGGAAAACGCCCATCCGGAAGGCCGCTCCTCATCGCCGTTCTGGACGATCGCGCGGCGCGACAGCCTCGCCGGCTTCCTCTTCATCGCGCCGCAACTGATCGGGATCATCGTCTTCGTGCTGATCCCGCTTGGGCTGGTCTTCTGGTATTCGCTGCACGAGTGGAACGTGCTCGCGAACACCTTCACCTATACCGGTGCGCAGAATTACCGGATGCTGATGGAGGACGAGAGCCTTCTCGACGTGCTGGGCGCGACCGCGATCTTTTCCGCCGGGCTGGTGATCTTCAACCTGTCGCTGGCGCTTCTTCTGGCCGTGCTGCTCAACCAGAAACTCGCCGGCATCGCTATCTTCCGCACCCTGTTCTTTTCGCCGGTCGTCGTCTCGCTAGTCGCCTGGACGATCGTCTGGGGTTTTCTTCTGCAGAAAAACGGCGGTATCAACGGCATGCTTCTGACGTTCGGCATCGAAGGTCCTAACTGGCTCAGGGAAGAGACGACCGCGATGATCTCGGTCATCGTCGTGCAGGTGTTCAAGAATGTCGGTTTGAACATGATCCTGTTCCTGGCCGCATTGCAGGGCGTGCCGAAGGAACTCTACGAAGCGGCGCGGATCGATGGCGCGCCGGCCTTCAAGCAGTTCCGCCGCATCACCCTGCCGCTGATCAGCCCGACCATTCTGCTGACCTCGATCATCACCATCGTCGGGTCGCTGCAGGTCTTTGCCCAGATCGCGGTGCTGACCCAGGGCGGGCCGGGCCTCTCGACCACCGTGCTAGTCTACTATCTCTACCAGCAGGCATTCCAGTTTCACTTCTTCGGCTACGGCTCGACGCTGTCCATCCTGCTGTTTGCCACCGTCGCCATCCTGACATTCGCCCAGTGGCAGATGCGCAAGAGGATCGTCTTTTATGAGAGCTGATATTTCCCCGCGCGCAAAAGTGGCGCTCTACGGAGTGATGTGCGTATTGCTCATCCCCTTCGTCTTCCCGACATGGTGGATGGTGACGTCGTCGATAAAGCCGATCAGCGATATCTTCGCCTTCCCGCCGCAACTCGTGCCGCAAAGCTACGACTGGACAACATATTCGAAGGTCTTCGAATTGCAGCCCTTTGTCCGGCAGTACTGGAATTCCGCCTATATCGCGGCGGTGGTGACCGTCGGCACGATGATCATCTCGTCCATGGCGGGTTATGCCTTTGCCCGGATCAGGTTTCCTTACGCGAATGCGATCTTCATGATCGTGCTGCTCGGCCTGCTGATCCCGTCCGAAGTGACGATCGTGCCGCTATTCCAGATGTTTCTGAAGGCCGGCATGGTCAACACTCACTGGCCGCTGATCCTGGTGCCGATCTTCGGCGCGCCCAGCGTATTCGCCACCTTCGTCATGCGACAGTTCTTCGTGACGCTTCCGGCCGAACTGGAAGAGGCCGCTCGCGTCGATGGTCTCGGACGGTTCAAAATCTTCACCAGGATCGCCCTGCCGTTGGCAAAACCTGCACTGGCATCGGTGGCCATTTTCACCTTCCTGCATTCCTGGAATCTGTTCCTCGAGCCTATCGTATTTCTTTCCAGCGCCGAGATGTTCACACTGCCGCAGGCGCTTACCCAATATACCGATGCCTATGGCGGGCCGATGTGGAACATCCAGCTTGCAGCAGCCACCCTGACGGCGCTGCCCGTCCTCATCGTCTTCATTATTGCCCAGAAGCAGTTCGTCGAAGGCCTCGCCCATACCGGCCTCAAGGGCTGAACAACCGGATCATATCATGGCAGACGTCACCCTTTCTAATATCCGCAAGAGCTATGGCGCAGTAAAGACCATTCACGGCGTCGATCTCGACATCGAAGACGGCGAGTTCGTCGTGCTGGTCGGGCCGTCAGGCTGCGGTAAGTCTACACTTCTGAGAATGATCGCCGGTCTGGAAACGATCACCGGCGGTACGCTGAAGATTGGCGGCAGTGTGGTCAACGACCTCGACCCGAAGGACCGCGACATCGCCATGGTGTTCCAGTCCTATGCGCTTTACCCGCATATGACGGTTGCGACCAATATGGGCTTCTCGCTGGAGCACCGCGGTGCGGCAAAGACCGAGATCGCCGAGCGGGTTAACTGGGCGGCCGGCATTCTAGGCCTGACCGATCTCCTCGATCGTTATCCGCGCCAGCTTTCCGGCGGCCAGCGCCAGCGCGTTGCAATGGGCCGTGCTATCGTGCGCAATCCTCAGGTCTTTCTATTCGACGAACCACTCTCCAACCTCGATGCCAAGCTGCGTGTCGTCATGCGCGGCGAAATCAAGGCGCTGCATCAGAAGCTGAAGACGACAACCATCTACGTCACCCATGACCAGGTGGAGGCGATGACCATGGCCGACAGGATCGTCGTGCTGAACGGCGGCAGGGTAGAGCAGATCGGTGCGCCGCTCGATCTCTACGACCGCCCGGCCAACCAGTTCGTTGCGGGTTTCATCGGATCGCCGTCGATGAATTTTCTCAGGGGCAGGATAACGGAGGCGGGCTTCCAAGCGTCGGGCGTGATTTTACCCCTGCCTAAGTCGATACACAGCGAGATTGGGCAGGCTGCCGTTTACGGTATTCGTCCCGAACACTTTCGATTGTCTGACCATCCCAGCCACACGAGTGTTACTGCCGAAATCGTGCTCATCGAGCCGATGGGGCCTGAAACGCAAGTGACGATGAAGTTGGGAGAAACTCAGGTAACCGGTGTCTTCCGTGAGCGGATCAATGGAGCGCCTGGCGAGGTGATGCAGGTCTCACCGAAGGTCGGCTCCATTCACCTGTTTTCTGAGACCGGTGATACCCGCCTCAACTAATGATGCGCTCATACCGCGATTTGAACTATGAGTGCAAAGCGAACTCGCAGACGCGTCATAGAGCTATCGGTCATTTTCGTGGAATGAGCGGTTTCTCAATCGCTTAGGGATAAATAGGTACGGGTCGAAGGTTCAGATCTGCTCAAGAGCGAAACCCAGTGAGATTTTCCTGATATATGTTCAATCAGGAAAGACCGTACCAAGCACCGCGGCCCGCACCGTGGAGGACGAGGTGCCCTTGATCGACGAGTGCCTTGAGGTGATCCTTGATAGTGCAACGGCTCGCATCTGAGATCCTGGCAGCCTCCGCGACCGTAATTCGCCATGCTCGCGCGCCAATTCAAGCAATGTGACGGATAGTTCCCGCATGTCCGCGAGGATGATGCGCTCGCGCTCCATTTTCTTCTCAAGTCGGGTCTTCTGCCGATGCAGGGCTCTAAAAAGAACTCGATCCAAGGATTCCAGTCGGGCTCTGGATTTCGGATCGTTCCCTGAGTACGCCAGAGCGAGATGTAATAACTCTCCTTGCTGTGCTCTACGATGCTTTCGAGCGAGCTGTATGGGACGTAAGCGTAGCCAGCCCGCAGTAGCATCAAGGTGGTCAGAATACGCGAAAGGCGGCCATTGCCATCCTGAAATGGATGGATCTCGAGGAATACGACAACGAAGATCGCGACGACCAAAAGTGGATGAGGCCGCTTTTCTCGACCTTGCTCGTCCAGCCAGGCGAGAAGTTCTTCCATTCGGCGCCGTGTCGAACGGCGATGCCGTTTCGAAAACAATGCCAGGCTCTCGCCTTCTTCGTTGAAGGCTTCCACGTTGTTGGAGAGGTTTTTGCAGGCGCCGCGATGCCGCTCATCCTTGGTCGAATGTGCAAGAAGGTCGTGGTGGAGCTGACGGATATGACTCTCGGTGAACGAGATAGCTTCGTAAGCAGTGAAGATGGTTTCCATCACTCCTGCATAGCCGGCAACCTCTTGTTCGTCGCGCGTCGTAAACGACCCCAGGCGAATGTTTGCCAGCAACTTTCGCTTGATGAATCACAGCTGTTGCTCCAGCCACCAGGACGGCCCGCAGAGCTTCGAGAACTCCGGCCCGAATGCCCAGATCAGCGGCCCGTGGTGGGCCGGGGTGGTTCTGACTGATGTCGCCTAAACCAAACTTTCCACCGGATGTGCCGACCGGATCGCTATAGACGAGAGGGAAGTCCGTGTGAGAAATCACATTCCAATTGTCGTTCAGCGCGAAGGGTATGACAGGTTCGATGTCCAACGTTGCCTGATAGGTATCGCCATCGCCCCAACGGCCGACATCGAAATCCGAGCGCACCGGTACGCTGATCATGAAGGACGCAGGGTTTGAGACTTTTCGGGCTAGCTCGTCAACGTCTTCTTCGGCAAAATGCGGAGATTTGGGGCAAGAAGAACTAAAAAGGCTGCGAATGATCTCATGACATGGCTCCGTCAGTGGAAGCAGGCTGTCACCCATTGCGCGCCGTCGTAAGTACGCAACTGTAAATGAGCACGTAAAATATCCATAAATGTGGAGGTGCACGGAACTGAAGGCGTTGGCACAAATCGCCCGCGTCTCGTCCAACAATCGAGACAAATGAATTTAGCGAATCCGAACGATCTGACCGATTGCCGAGGTTTAATGGCTTAGCAAATCTCGTCGACGGGTCGATCGTTCATTCCCCTTTCAAGAGCGTGCAATAGGCCGCTTGGCAATGGCGTGGATCTGAGTTGTGATCTTTGTTCAACTGTGGATTTGCGATGAATTCGGCCATGCAGCGGACAACCGAAGCCGTCCCGTTGGCGCGTGTACCAGTTGATCCACTAAAGCCAGCCCAGCTGGAACGGGTTGTCAAAGACGATCTGCGTAGGAGGTGATGCGGGCCACGATCTCTTTCAGGGTGGGCCGGCCATGATAATAGAGCGCCGACGTCCGCTCGTACGCGCGCTCGTAAAGTCCGAACGTCTCTGGGTCGGATAGGCTGAACGCGGGATTGCTGCCGATTTCCTGATTGTCGGCCTTCGGGAAGCGCTTCTGCTTGTGGGCACCATACGCGTCCGAGCCGAGAAAAGCTTGCACGTCCGGTCGGTCTAGCAGGCAGTAGACGTCGTAGTAATGCCGGAGGAAATTGGCGGGAAACTGGCCCGTTTCCTGCTGCTTGCGATATTTGGTGGAGATGGTCTGGAGCTTCTCGACCAGCGTGTAGCCGGGCTCGTAGCAGGGAACGGCCAGTGCGCGATTATCAATCAGCTCGACGCGCGATGTAGCGTAATCATAAGCCCAGGAGCTGATATCCTTGTCTATATTGGGAGTCACCGTGTCGAAACCGGCTTCGAGCAATACGCCGTTCTTCAGATCCGATATCGTGCCGGTCGTCTCTGGGTAGGAGAGGCGGATGCCGCCGCTGCGATACGTCTCGTTGTCGAATTCGGTATCGCGCTCGATCTTTTGGATACCGTCGATCGTGATCGTCTTGGCCAACCAGTCGTAAAAGGCCTTCCGGCTTTCACGATGCGCCGCCTTGTCGTGATTAGGGCCGGTTTTTACTTCCATCGCCTTCGGCGGTTCGATACGGATATCGATATCCTCCGAGAAGCGGTTGATGATGCGGTATCCTTTCGAAAGCGAGGTGCCGCCCTTCAGCTCGAACGCCATATCCAACTGCTGCAGGCCGTACAGGCAATGCATGATCCAGTAGTCTTTTTCGACCAGCACCGGCTGCACCTTCATCTGGTCAGCGACGATGCGCAGCAGGGAAGCAAAATCCTTGTGCCTATGGAGGAAATCAGCTGGCATGCGTATCCGCGGCGAGGGTGTTGAAGAATTTCCGCGTGCGCACCATACCGTATTCCTTGGCGGCACGGGTGAGGGCGGTGCGATTAGCTTGCAGGGCACGTTCCTTCACGCGGGCCAGCACGTGATCGCGGTCCTCGGCCAGCTGGTCGAGATTGTTGACCAGATCGACCAGTAGGAATTCTTTGGTCAGGGCTTTGGGGAAGGCCGGCTTTTTGCGGAACTCGAACTCGCGGCCGCCCAGCATGAAGTTGCCGTGGCGCTTATGGTTATAGACGACGGTCTTGTTATAGAGCTGCGTCGCGCCGACACCCAGGCTGTTATAGGCATTGGGCGAGGTGACGAGGTAACGGTCATCCTTCAGGAAAGCCTCGACGAGCGCGTCATCCTCGGGGGGGGGGGTGCCGAACGCGGTCTGCTTCGGCCGGTGATAGATGCCGGTTGATAGCTTGGTCAGATATCCTTCTGCCAGCAGCTGCTGAAGATGCCGATCAACAGACGACGACCATTGTGCGAGATCCTCCCGACGATAGACCTTGCCGGACCGCAGATGCTTTTTCAATTCCTGTAACTTCGTCATGGGATAGCTCCTGCACTCACTATAACGACATATCGTCGTGAATGCAATTTTTTCCAAATGTCATGCAAAGTGTTGCAGGTAGGTGGAGTATATATAACTGAGGTAATTGAATTAAATAGGTGTTTTCGAAACTTTTTATTACTCGCATATCGAAATTTTCGGAACTGGCTCGCCCTTCGGAAGGTCATGGACGGCTATCAGCAGCTAAGTAGCTGTCCGGATGGAAAATTCTAATCGGAACAAATCCGCTGAACCGCGGGCCGTCGGTTCATGTCCCATCAAGACCTTAATCTCAGACGACCGTCGCAAAGGATTGCGCCGGTCGACCGTTTCCGAGATTTAGGTTCGGACAAATGCCAGAAGATCGGCGTTTAGTACATCGGCATTGATGGTCAGCATGCCGTGCGAGAAGCCGGGATAGGTCTTCAGCGTGCCGTTCTTCAGAAGTTTGACCGCCTTAAGTGCCGAATCCGCGATCGGAACGATCTGGTCGTCTTCGCCATGCAGGACCAGCGTCGGAACGGTGATCGTCTTCAGGTCTTCCGTCTGATCGGTTTTCGAGAACGCCTTGATGCCATCGTAGTGAGCCTTCGCGCCGCCCATCATGCCTTGACGCCACCAGTTCTGGATAACGCCTTCCTGCACTTCTGTGCCCTCACGGTTAAAGCCGTAGAAGGGCCCGGCCGGAACGTCGCGGAAGAACTGTGCGCGATTGGCGGCGAGTGCCGAACGGAACCCATCGAACACTTCGATCGGCAGGCCTTCGGGATTGCTTTCCGTCTTCAGCATCAGCGGCGGCACAGCGGAGACGAGGACCGCCTTGGCGACGCGGCCGGCCTTCTGGCCATGCTTGGCGACATAGCACGCAACTTCACCGCCACCGGTGGAGTGACCGATATGGATTGCGTTCTTCAGATCGAGATGCTCGGCGACGGCAAAGGCGTCGGCTGCGTAGTGGTCCATGTCGTGACCTTCCGCCACTTGGGCAGAGCGGCCATGTCCACGACGGTCATGGGCGACGACTCGATAGCCCTTGGAGAGGAAGAACAGCATCTGTGCGTCCCAGTCGTCCGACGACAGCGGCCAGCCGTGATGGAAGACGATCGGCTGGGCATCCTTCGGACCCCAATCCTTGTAGAAGATTTCGACGCCGTCCTTGGTTGTTACAGTGCTCGTGGTCATGTTCGTTGCTCCTTGCATTTGAGTATGGGTTGTATCTTCGGCACTCGCCGGGATCTGTAATCCGGCAAGCGAAACGGCGGCTCCCGCGCCAATCAGTATCCCGCGGCGGGTCGGCCGAGCGCCGGTGCCCTCAAGTGACGTACTCATCTTCATTCTTTCTCGGAAAAGCCAGTTGCTGCCTACTCGATGTGGACAGATGTAATGAATTCGGGCATCAGAGTGAGGTGGCGAAAATGACTTTAAACATGCCGAAAGTGACAATATGGATCGTAAGGTTGATCTCGTTGCCGAAATCGGGCTGCTGATCTATCCGGATTGCCAGCTATCTGCGGTCAATGGACTGACGGACCTCTTCCGCATTGCCAACCAGTGGGCGCCTCAGCAGCGCGAGGTCATGCGGGCGATCCGGGTGTCGCACTGGCAGGTTCAGGATGATGGTGTCGACTGCGTTTGGGACAGCCATCCCGGCAGGGAGCATCGGCTTGGCTATGTCATCGCACCGCCGAGCATCGTCATGCCGGCCGATATGAAGCCGATGCCGACTGCGGCGGCCTGGATGCTGCAGCAGCACGCGTCGGGCGCCACCGCCTGCTCCGTTTGCGCCGGCGCCTTTGTGCTCGCGGAGACCGGCCTGATCAATGGACGACGGGCAACCACCCACTGGGCTTTCAGTGACGAGTTGGCCACCCGCTATCCCAGGGTCGAACTGGCTGCCGAGAAACTGGTGATCGATGATGGTGACATCATGACAGCCGGCGGTTTTCTGGCCTGGACGGATCTCGGCTTGACGCTGGTGGAGCGATTGATGGGGCCTGGCGTCATGCTGGCTACGGCGCGCTTCCTGCTGATCGACCCGCCGCGCCGCAGTCAGGCTCTCTACCGCACCTTCATCCCCAAATTCGATCATGGTGATGCCGCGGTCCTCTCCGTGCAGCACCACATCCATGCGGATCTCGCCACCGCACATGAAATTGCAGAACTGGCGGGGCGCGCCGGGCTGACCGAGCGCACATTCCTGCGGCGTTTCACCAAGGCCACAGGCCTGCGCCCGACGGAGTATCTGCAGCAGGTCAGGGTCATGAAAGCGCGTGACGGACTGGAGACGACCAACCAGCCGATCGAACAGATCGCCTGGAGCGTCGGCTATTCCGATGTGACCGCATTTCGTCGGGTGTTCCACCGGCTGACAAGCCTGCCCCCTGGTCAATATCGCCATAGATTTGGCCCCACTGAGGGACGAGGGCAAGACTATCCCATAAAGCCGCGAAGTCTTCGTCGGCCGGCATAGCCCAACAGTTAAACGGGCTTGAAATACCTCCTGCCAGCTCATGGCGAATATAGCGACCGGTTCGCAGATTTCGTCGCGATCGGTTTCGATTACGCAATCCGGGTCGGCCAACTGCCTGAGTCCAATCTCATCTCGAAGCCCGTAGGCGAGATTCTTGGAAAGCTTGACGCTCGCCCGGCTTACATGAAGCGTGTCGGTTTACAGAACACAACAGGATCGTCACCGTGCAGCCGCAACGGCACTTCAACTCCACCGCGGCGCCGCACTTGCACGCGTGGCGGCGGCAGACTCGGCCTCGCAAAGTTTCCCGACTGCGTCACTCACGAATATCTGGCGCACCGCGCGCTCGTCCCGGCAACGACCCGCTTTCCGTTGCCAGTCGTCACTGTTTATGTCGTAAGGCGTCCAGCCCGCATCCGGCCAGCAAGGTGTGCAACCTAAGCAAGTTCTAGATCGTCTCGTTCGACAAAAGCCGCTATCCAAATCATGACGTTAACGAGGTCATGAAGCCGCTGTTCTCGACGAATAAAACAGTCAAAGAAGAGAAGGTTGCGCATCATGCGTAGGCCGACGGACATTGCTGCCCTGACCTGTGAAGTACACCAAAAATGTATCGTAGATATCTACGTGCATAACGGTGTTCCCGGACAGACGCTGACGCCCCTCCTGGAGTTGCGAATTCTTGCAAGTGGTGACTCCATGGCCAATGCTCTCCGAGCAGGACCAATGATCAACCGAAAGTCTCTTGCACATGCATGAGGTCAGTATACTCTCTCACAACCGCTATTTTTCCGTTTCGGATCTTGAAGAGAAAGAAATACTCATTCTCATAGAGTTTGCCCGACTTCGTGGTCGCTTGCGACTGAGCTTCGGCGGCGACACTGTCACCCTCTCCGACCATGTTGATAATCGTCATGTCCAGACCGTCCGTGTAGGCCGAAAACATGTTGCGGAACATGGCTTCGGCCTCTGCTCTGGTCTTCGTTCCCGCTGATGAGAACAGATGAGGCTTGCCGTTAACCCACCATGTTGCGTCCTCGGTCATGCCATCGATCAATCCGTCCGCGTTCGAAGTTCTGAAATGATTGCAGAATTCTCGTACGATTTGCTTGTTTTCTTCTATACTCATCGTTGTTTCACCACTGTTGAAAGTCTGAGGGGAAATCGGGCGGCGATTGGGCTTCTCGGGTAGCCATGGCCCCACCCGCGCTTGTCCGGCGTCGGCAACCACGGGACGATCCTCCCACGCTTGCTGACACCGGTAGAGAGGTTCACAAGCCGAACTGTGTCTTGCCGCCGCGCCATCCAGTCGACTTCAGGAACTGCTCCCACGAGAGCGTCTCCGGATTCAAGCGACGGCTCCATTCCAGATCATGTTCCTTACCGAAGTAACCATACTCGACGGCAAACTCGACCATTCCGATCAACTCTTCGACAAGCAGCTTGTTGGCGGCGAAGCCCGGAAAGTATTTCAGAAGCTCTGCGCGCTTGAAAGCACTGCGGTACTCAGCTTTGACGCCGGTGACGCGCTGGAATGTATCGACCATCTCGCGCGGAGAAAGGATGTCGCCGACGATCGGCAGTGTCTTGCCCTTGAAGGCCTGAGGGTCAGAGAACACGGAAAGCACTGCCGGGCCGGTCGCGGTGACCGGATCGACAAAAGGTGCGCGGAAATCCTCCGGCAGGTAGATCGGCATGAGGAGGGTGTCGCCGTCCATCTGCGGCACATAGTATTCCAGCAGGTTGGTATAAAAGAATGCCAGCGAGACGAACGAGTGCGTTATCGGCAGCGTGCGAATGTAGTCGGCGACAAGGGCCTTGTCGGTGAAGTGCGGGGTGAACTTTTTGCCGCCGGAAATTTTTTCGACGTTTTCGAGGGTCGAGAAGACGATGTGACCGACGCCAGCCTCGACCGCTGCATCTGCCAGCTGCTTGCCGAGCAGGAATTCAGCATTATCCTGCGGCAGGAGCTGCGGTGTCATCAGATATGCGCCGTCGGCGCCCTTGAAGGCCGCCACGAGGTCCTTCTCATGGCCGAGGCCAAGCGGCGCGACAACGACTTCGGCACCGAGATCCGCCAGGCTGCGGGCCTCGGCAGAGTCACGGCTGCGCGTCAGCGCCCGGACCCGATACTCTTGGCTCTTGAGCAGCGTCGTGGCGACGCTGCGACCCTGTTTGCTGGTGGCGCCAACAACCGAGATCAGCGGCTTTTGTTCGGTAGACATTGGAGTTGATTCCCTACATTGGACGCGCGGCTGGAAACGCGGCGCACCAGGCAGCCGCATTCTTTCCACGCAACCCAAGTAAGGATACGATGAATGTTAGTGAAGTACGTACAAAGAGAGCATGTAGTATCATGAATGATAGTACCCCTTTGAAACGCAAGCGCAGACGGACCGGCTGCGCTGTGGAAGCGACGATCTCTGTCATCGGCGGTGTGTGGAAACCGGTGATCCTCTTCCATCTGCTCGACGGCAAATTGCGTTTCAATGCCATTTGCCGCCTTACACCGGCGGCGACGCCAAGAATGATCACGCTTCAACTCAGAGAATTGGAGGCCGATGGCATCATCAGCCGGATCATTTACCCCGAGGTGCCGCCAAAGGTGGAATATGAGCTTACAGAGTTGGGGCGATCACTGGCTCCGGTACTAGTCAGTATGTGCAAATGGGGGGAGAAACTGCAGGAACTCAGCGGGCTCCCGGTCGATACGGGCGCATGTAGAAGCATGCTGAGGCAGGAGGCAGCTCTTCACGAAAAGACCGCGTAGCTGCCGCTGAAGCGACCTTGCCGTCATTCGCTTTTCCAAGGCAGTTGGTGGCGATCTCGGTCAGTGTCCGGACATTGCGGGCAGGATACTGGCTGAGCGGTCTCACGACGAAATGACGATAGGCGAGATCGGGGGCCTCGCTTGGTATCGACCTAAAAGCTGTCCTGCCAACTCCCGCTTTCTAGCAATAATTCAAGACGCGCTCCTGCAGTGGGACATTAGAGACCTTTAACCGTCGCGAACGTTCCGCCTTTTGCAACTTAGATGATCGCGCATGGCACCTATCGCTCCTTTTACCAAAGTGCCAGTCTCACTCTTCTTCAATCCGATCTGATCTTGTCTTAGCCAAAAATGCCTTGGTACCTTACCTCGACAGATGCTGCGAAGCATCCTTCTATGCCGGTTGGCTCTCGCATGGTGATGGCCAATACCGCGTTGCCAATCCATCGGCGAGCGCGGATAGCAACCATTCGCATCAAGATCGCAGTGACAGCGATTGCTTCATCAATTGCGCTATCGGGCTGTTCGTCACGCCCCACAGAAGGCGTACTTTCACCCACTGTGATCGCCGCTCCCAATCCAACTGTAACCGAGGGCGTCACACTTATCGCTGCCACAAATCGCGCAAAGTCCAAGTCCGGTCTGGGCTATACTCGCGAGTGGGAAAAAGGCCTTCACTTCGAACGCTACCGGTTCTCCGTACCAACGAACCGAGATGGAACGAATATTTCGTATCCGAACTCAAAGCCAAAGCCTGGACGCGATTATCTCGTCACTGGTCGCGAAAATCTCGCGGCGGATGATTTCGTCAGCAAGATCGTCGACGATCCAGCGTTCGATGGGACGGCCAGTGTTTTCGTACACGGCTATAACAACAGCTTCGAGGAGGCGTTGTATCGAACCGCGCAAATGACTGCCGATGTCGATGCGGCTCGTCCGCCGGTCCTTTTTGCGTGGCCTTCTGCGGGGAGTGTGATGGGCTACGTTGCGGATCGTGATGCTTCTCTCTACTCTCGTAGCGAACTGACCAGTGTTCTCGAAGCTCTCGGGGAATCCGCTAAAATCAAACGGATCACCTTGGTGGCTCACAGTATGGGCGGGTTCCTGTCCATGGAAGCGGTAAGGCAGCTTAGATTGAACGGACGCGCCGGCATTTTGGGGAAATTGCAGATTATCCTCGCCTCGCCGGATATCGACGTCGATGTGTTCCGCTCCCAAATCACGGATATCGGAGACCTATCAACACCGATTACCCTGCTGGTTTCCAAATCCGATCGAGCCCTGACGGTATCAAGCCTTCTTGCAATGCGGCGCGAACGCGTTGGAAAGGTAGATGTGCATGATCCGATCACTAAGGAAGCCGCCAAGTCCGACGGGTTGAGGGTCGTAGATATTTCGTCCCTGCAGTCCGTCGATGGCCTCGGCCATGACCGATTTGCCTCTTTCGCGCGCTTCGCCGGTACGCTGGCAGAAACGGAGGCTCGAGATCGCAGGATCCTCGGAAAAGTTGGTGCCTTCGTATTTGACACAGCCAGTTCTGCAGTAACAGGCCCATTCCAGGTCGCCGGTGAGAATTGAGGAGCTCAAGCATCTGAGGGTCTAAGAGGTACTGCAAATTTGCCGCTCACACGGGCGGCTCACTCGTTTACCGATCCATTGATCACCCTCTTTACATGAGGATATCCTCGAGGCCCTTGTCCCAGTAGGGTTGAGGCCCAAATCGATTGACAAGCCAGTCGATGAACACGCGCACTTTCGGTGCCAGTTCGCGGGAACTTGGATAGAGCGCCCAAAGCGTCTGTGTTGAGATCAACGGGTATTCGGGGAGCGCCGGTACGAGGGTGCCAGATCGCAGTTCGTCCGATGCACACCACGTGGCCATTAGAGCGATACCAAGCCCGGCAGAAGCCGCGTCGCGCACCGCAGTGCCATCATTGATGCGCAGGCTCGGAGTGACACGTCGCTCGATCAATTCCGGATCTTTCCCTCGAAACGTCCAAAGATCCAGCGTGCCGACGACAAGGCAGGCATGTTCCGGCAAGTCGTCGGGCGTGGCTGGTCGCCCGCGTTGCTCGAGATAATCGGGTGACGCGACCAGCACCCGATTGTCCGGAGCAAGTCGCCGCGCCACGAAGGATGAGTCGCTGAGCTCGGTATAACGCACCGCCACATCGAAGGCACCCTCGACCAGATCAACGATGCTGTCCGAAATGCGCAAATCAAGCGCTAGGTCAGGATATTGCCGACAGAAGTCGGGCAGAGCAGGCACAATATGCATGCGCGCGAACGAGGCGGGGGCCGCTACTCGCAATGTGCCGCGAGGAGCAGCTTGCTCTCGCCCAAGCGCCGCTCGGGCTGCTTCCGCAGCGAACACGACATGTTCCGCATGCGGCAGAAAAGCAAGGCCGTCCTCAGTCAGCGTCGCTTGCCGAGTCGTGCGATGGAGAAGTCTGGCGCTGAGCTGTCGCTCGAGAGCGGCCAGTTTGGCGCTCGCTCCCGCCGGTGTGAGGCCCAGGTCGCGGGCTGCTGCGCTGATGCTGTGCAACTGGGAGATACGCACAAAGAGCCTTAAATCCTCGACATTCATGCGGCAACTTTCAAAGATTATTTGAAACTGATCCTAATTCGGACCTGCTACCGAAAGCAATCGCGATAACTCAAATAGGAGCCATCAGGACGGCGCCATCATTGGTGAGCCCGTCACAGCTACTGTTCAAAGGATATCGCCATGACCATCATTGCATCACCGGCCTTAAGTGCCGGTCCGAACCCGTTCGGCCGTGGCTATGTGTCCATGTTCGCGCCGGAGCAGTTGACAGTGGGCGTCTATTTTCCGATCGAGTCTTTCGACGGACCCGAGCCGGCCATGCGCGACCAGATCGAGCTCGCCCAACAGGCCGAGCGTCTCGGCTTTGCCGCGCTCTGGGCGCGGGATGTGCCGCTGAACGACCCGACCTTCGGCGATCTGGGCCAGATTTACGACCCTTTCGTCTGGCTTGCGACGATCGCGGCGAGCACGTCCACCATCGCGCTTGCTACAGGCGCCGTCATTCTGCCGCTTCATCACCCGATCGATGTCGCCAAGGCCGCGGCATCGCTCGATCGCCTATCCGGCGGACGTTTCGTGTTTGGCGTGGCTTCGGGCGACCGCCCGGTCGAGTACCCGGCATATCGCCGGGATGCCGACCTGCGTGGCGAACTCTTCCGTGACGCGTTCGACTATGTCGAGGCATTGCTGACGAAGCGTTTTCCCGTCCACGCGTCGGCGCATTATGGCCGGCTTACGGGCGGTGGTGACCTCGTGCCGAAACCGCATTCGCCCCGGCTGCCCACTCTCGTCACCGGCCAGAGCCAGCAATCGCTGGAGTGGATCGCGCAACGGAGTGATGGTTGGCTCACCTATCCGCGGGACACAGTACGGCAAGCGCAGGTCGCCAAACGCTGGCGCGACGCACTCGATCACAGTGGAGCAGAATTCAAACCGCTCGCGCAGTCGCTCTATGTCGATCTGGACGCAAATCCGGATACGCCGCCCAGAGCCATCCATCTCGGATATCGGGTCGGAAGACGACGGCTGACAGAGCTATTGGATGCCTTGCGCTCAGTTGGGATCAACCACGTCGCGCTGAACCTCAAGTTCAGCCGGAGGCCTGTTGCCGAGGTTCTTGAAGAGATCGGAACTGAAGTCATTCCGCATTTCAGGATCGGTCCGAGTTGAGGCGCGATGCCGCTGTCAGTGAGTACCTCTTCTCCGTAATACGACACACAAACCGGGCGGGAAGCGCCGCGGTATCACGTCAAGAAAGGAAAATGCTGTGACTTTGACAAACAGAAAGGCCGTCGCCGCCGCCATTTTACTGGCCGGTCTGGCCGTCCAGACGGCATTGGCAACGAAAGCACGTGCACTCGAGCCTATTCCGGGCAGTCTCACGTTTCAGGGACAGCCAAAAACGAAGCTGCTGAAGTCTCCCATAGGAAGCACGTTTTCCCACCGCTTTTATGCGGACGGAGCACATTACGAGGAAACCTACAAAATCAGGGAGGATCGGTCGCTGGAGCTCCTACGCCGTCAGCAACTGAGCAATCGATAAATTGACCTGATGGCGACCCTCGGGAGCGGACTTACGACAGGCGCGATGAGCCGACCATCCACTTCTTCGGGGGCATGGGGGATACCTGTGACGGCCACGAAGCAGCGTCGAAAACCCCGATATTCCATTTAACAAAGTGAGGATTTGTAATGAAAGCGATGACACTCAACGCCTTTGGTGGTCCAGAAACTTTTGAGCTTTCCGACGTGCCGAAGCCAACTCCTCAGGCGGGACAAGTCCTGGTGCGGGTCCATGCCACCTCGATCAATCCACTGGACTACCAGGTTCGGAGAGGAGACTATCGCGACCTTGTGCCGTTGCCGGCGATTACCGGTCATGACGTTTCCGGCGTTGTCGAAGCCGTCGGTCCGGGTGTAACGACGTTCTCTCCCGGAGACGAAGTCTGGTACACGCCGCAAATATTCGACGGGCCGGGGAGTTATGCCGAATACCACGTCGCAAACGAGAACATCATTGGCAGGAAACCCAAGGCGCTCAGCCACCTGGAAGCAGCCAGCCTAAGCCTGGTAGGCGGAACAGCCTGGGAGGCCCTTGTCTCGCGTGCTGCATTGAGGGTGGGCGAAAGCATCCTGATTCATGGCGGCGCGGGAGGGGTAGGGCATGTGGCGATCCAGATCGCGAAAGCCATCGGTGCGAAGGTCTTCACAACGGTGCGCGAAGAGAACTTCGAGTTTGCGCGAAGTGTCGGAGCGGACGTCGTCATTGACTACAGGAAAGAAGATTATGTTGACGCCATCATGCGGGAAACCGGAGGCCTCGGAGTAGACGTCGTCTTCGATACACTCGGCGGCGACACATTGACCCACAGCCCCAAGGTGCTCGCGCAACTTGGCCGCGTCGTGTCGATCGTGGACATTGCACAGCCGCAAAACCTCATTGAGGCATGGGGCAAGAACGCGAGTTACCACTTCGTCTTCACGAGGCAGAACCAAGGCAAGCTCGACGAGCTCAGCACACTGGTGGAACGCGGTCAGCTGCGGCCGCACGTGGGTGCCGTCTACTCACTTGCCGATCTCCCTCGCGCCCATGCGCTGCTCGAAAAGCCCAACAACGGCTTGCGGGGCAAGATCGCGATTGCCGTCGATCCGTCGGCCGACACAAAGGTGCAACCATGATTTATGAGATAGCTGTGCTGCCTGTCCATAAGGACAAGACTGAAGAGTTCAGGCAGGCCTTCGAGGAGGTTGCTCCGCTGCTCACGCGTGCGCATGGGTACCGCAGTCACGTATTGGCCCAGGGCATCGAAACGCCGGAGGTCTTCAACCTGATCGTTCAATGGCGCTCGCTCGAGGATCATACTCCGGGTTTCGAAGCGAGCGACGACCATGAAGAGTTCATGAGCGGTATACAGGGATTCTTCTCGGATGAACCGACCGTCTATCATCTCGAGGGCGGCGCCTTTGCCGCAAGCCATCGTGAAAATAGGGATGCCGCCGGCTAACACGGGCAACATCCGCCATACCAGCAACCTAGCAAGTTTCAGAATAGCGCAAGGAAGGGGCTTGTCGGCTCCTTCCAGCACTCGCGCGAACGCAGGAAGATGAACAAGTGACGTCGAAGACGCCGAAATGGAGACACACATGAAAGCCATCGGATACAAAATTCCTTCGCCGATTTCCGAGCGGGATTCGCTCATCGACATCGAACTGCCAAGGCCGCGGCCCCAAGGCCGAGATATTCTCGTTCAGGTGAAAGCGATTTCGGTCAATCCGGTGGACTACAAGGTCCGTCGTAGCGCCTCACCAGACGACGGTGCGGAATGGAAAGTCATTGGTTGGGACGCGACAGGGATCGTCGCGGAGGTTGGCGACGAAGTCACCAATTTCAAAGTGGGAGACGAGGTCTGGTATGCGGGGTCTATCACCCGTCCGGGCGCAAATGCCGAATTCCATCTGGTGGACGAGCGCATCGTTGGCAAGAAGCCGTCAAAACTCAACTGGGCCGAAGCTGCCGCGCTGCCGCTGACATCGTTGACGGCATGGGAGGCCTTATTTGACCGCCTGGATGTGAATAAGCCGGTTCCTGGTGCTGCTCCCGCCGTCCTGATCATCGGCGGCGCCGGCGGAGTGGGGTCTATCGCCGTTCAGATCGCCCGGCAGTTCACTGACCTTACCGTTATTGCGACAGCTTCGCGCCCGGAAACGCAGGAATTCGTCAGATCGCTCGGTGCGCATCATGTCGTTGATCACTCCAAGCCGCTCGCCAGTCAGATCGCGGCACTGGGCATCGGCGCTCCAGCCTTCGTTTTCTCCACGACCCAGACCGCACAGCATGTCGAGGAGATCGTCGAGCTGATTGCGCCGCAGGGTCGTTTCTGCCTCATCGATGATCCATCGGGCTTCGACGTCATGGCATTCAAGCGGAAAGCGGTATCGATCCACCATGAACTCATGTTCACGCGCGCCATCTATGGCACGCCGGACATGGACGAGCAGGCACGTATCTTGAACGAGATATCGGCCGCCGTCGACAATGGAAGGATTAGCACAACCGCCACGAACAACTTTGGTAGGATCAACGCGGCAAACCTGAAAAAGGCTCACGAGCAGCTCGAGAGCGGATCAACAATCGGCAAGGTCGTGCTTGAAGGCTTTGACTGATTAGTAGTTAGTTGCCTGATCAACAGTCCGGCGGGCAGGATAGTTGCCCGCCGGACCATCTGATGTCTCAAAAACAAAGGCGAGGCATGATGACATTATCCGGATCTCAGATTTCCATGGGTGCGGCTCTGGCTGTCATCATCAAGTTGGCTGGGTTGTCCAGCACTGAGCAGGAGCGTTCATTATTTCTTTGAGGCCTGAAGATCGGCTACCTTGCGAAGCAAGGGGCTCCCATGTTCCGCACGTTACGACAGGCCGGATCTAGGGCTCTTGACGACGCCTTTCGATACGCAATGCATTGCGCCAGCGAATAGCGAAGACACTTCCTTGGCCAGGGGATGACCTGAGCTCTATAAGGCCACCATGCTTTTCAATAATCTCGCTGACCATGCTCAAGCCAAGGCCAGCACCGGATCCATGCGGATTCACGCGGTAGAATGGCTCGAAAATGCGTGAATGAAGCTCCTTTGCTATACCGACGCCTTGATCGGAGATAACGACGGATCCATCGGCCTCTACCCTCACTGCGATGTCGCCGCGCCCGCCTCCATATTGGATGGCATTACGAACGAGGTTGGAAAAGGCGCGGTCCAACGCTTCGTTATCACCTTCCATCGATACCTTGAAAACATCGGTGTCGAAAGAGATGTCGTAACCTCCGGAAATCGCGAATGGCGCGAGGTCGGCGACAACCTTTGACAGGAGATGCGTTAATTCGATGTCCTGCGAGATCGGCGGATTCTGCCGATATCGCTCGATGTCCAAAAGCTGGTTCGTGATGGCCGTCAGCCGTTTGATGCTCCTTTGAATGTGAAGTTTCTCGTTACTTTGCAGCAACGTGTCCGCGCGAACCTGAACGATGGCGATTGGCGTGCGCAGTTCATGGGCTGCGTTGACGAAAAAGCGCTCCGTTTTTTCGAAACCGGCGTCCAGACGGTTGAGAGCGAGATTGATTTCTCTGACAACCCGCAATAGCTCGCTTGGCAATCCTCGTTCGTCCACAACGCCGCCGCGAGCCTCGAAGTCGATCCTGTTCAAGCGCTCGGTCAGTTGCCTGAGGGAGCGAAGCGACCATTTCGTAACCCACGGGACACCGACAAGGGTGACCACCAGAAGTATCAGGGCGGGGACACCGATCGTTATCTGTCCCACTACAAAAACAAGTTGGTATAGGGACATAGATACGCCACCGGCCAACACCGTTGCTTCTCCTGCGGCGGTTGACATCGTGTCAATCGTGGCTTGCCGGTCCGGAGCATCGACATAGCCGCGCAACTCAACACTGCGGAAATTGGTGAGGAACGCCGCATTCTCGGCGATATCTATCGGCATCTCGCCGTGCCGCACTGTGGATCCGTCAGCGAGGCGGATCACAAACCAGGACGTGGGCCATTCATCCATCACTGTCTTGAGTGCTGGCGTCGGATCGATCGCAGCTTTGCCATTATGGTCAACCGTAACCGACTTCGAGATCTCCTGCGGGTACCAGGCAGAGGGTACCGCCCCTCGAGGAGCGCTCAGGGTCGCGATGTATAGAACAAGCCCGAAAGAGGCGATGATGGTGAGAAGCTGAAGGGTGATGAAGCCGAGTGTGAAGCGCCAGCGGAGAGAATGGTGAGACATGCTATTTCTGCTCAAGGAGGAAGTATCCGACACCGCGAATATTACGGATGACGATATCGGCACCAGCGTCCGCCAGTTTTCGCCGGAGGCGAGACATGTTGGCTTCCAGCGAATTGGATTGGATCTCGTCGTCGAAGGAGTACACGCTTTCCTCCAACGAAGACCGCAGCACCGTCCGTCCTAGATTCTTGAGAAGAGCCTCCATGATAAGAAGTTCTCGTCGAGCAAGTTCCTGCCGAGTGCCTTCGACATACAGATCTCGCGTCACCCGATCATAACGGACATTGCCGGCCGTGATAACGTCTGCCTTGGCCTCAGGCGTTCGGCGTGCCACGGCATTAAGGCGGGCGACCAGTTCATCGACCTCGAACGGTTTGGGCAGATAGTCATCGGCGCCACCGTTAAGCCCGGCAATCCTGTCTTTTGTGGATCCCATGGCGGAGATAATTATGGAGCGGGGTGGATTGTTGGTTTGCCGGATGTCGGCGAGCAAAGTGCTGCCGTCACCGTCGGGAAGCTGACGATCGATGAGAATAACATCATATCGTTCGATGACGATCGCTTCTCGCGCCGTGGCGAGATCCGCCACCGCCGCCAAGACGAAGTCATGCCTTGAAAGCGCTGTCCGAAGCGCTTCGGCCATTTCGGGATCGTCTTCGACCAATAGGATTTTCATGTCTCTAAATGAAGTATCTTACGAGATAGATGATTTCAAAGGCTTCATAGACCGCGCCCAAGAGAAGAAGCGGACCGACGAGCGCGTAAAGCGAGAGGACATGCGCGGCGGCGGCTGCGTATCTTTTGCCGACCGACCGCTTTTCTCCCACCACAGGCAAGAAAATGGTGCGCCCGGTTAAATAGGCGCCTAGGGTCGCTACGATATAGGCCTGGAATTCGATCACAACCGTGATGGAGTGGGGGATCATGGCAGTCGCATGAGGACCAATGGGAGCTAGCGTCACACCATAGGTCGCAGCAAACACCATTGCGAATGCGGTGCCGAAAAAGGGGATGAAAAACGACGGGATCGAAATCAGCAGCACTGCAATCCCGAGATTGACCGCCAATGTTGCTGACGCTGCATAGAGGACGTTTCCGCTGAGGTAGACCTGAGCGGCAAGGTCTGTCCGCACGATACCCGACATTGTGTTCAATATGGCTGGTTGGATTTCCGGGTTCAGCAGCGTCACCGTCATCGTTGCTGCAAACAGGCTGAAAAATGCTGCATTGATGACGATGAATTCCGTTCTGTGGCACCGGACAAGACTTAGCGCATGGCGCAATGGAGTGGACATGAGCCTTCAGTCTCCAGGTTTGGGGCTGTGATCGGACGCTGGGTAGAGATTTGCCCTCATAGTGAGGAGGCTTATGAACATCCGGCTCGCGTCTGGCTTGCATCAGCAGAAGGCTAGTCAAATAGGTCGAACGCAATCAGCTCAAGCCTCCCTCCGAAGTCGAAATTAGTCCCGCTGTCTCTCTCTTCTCATGCGCTCGTGCTGCCGGCGCGCATCTTCCGCCATGATCTGGCTCAGCCTGGCTGACTCAAGGGTTCGCATTTGCGCGTCGTCACGACGCTGCTGCTGTTGAAGCATGCATCCAGTATGGGAGGATGAGCCGTATCGCGCGCCCATTGCAGAGCAGGTATCCAGATCGGCATGGCGTTCCTGTTCAGGTGTCTGGCAACCGGTCAGGATAAGGAGGCCCGCGAATACCGTTCCGGCGGATAAGCGTCGCATGAAGACGTGATCTGGTGAGGCTTTGCTCATTTCATGTACCCTCTTTTAAGGTAGGTCATTCGACTGCGAGAGCGAAGCGCTATCCCGCCGGAAGCTTATGGGATCTCATAATTACGCAGAAATTACATGATCGATGACGTCTGGCGGTTTACCGCATCAGCCAAAACTCTTGACTCCTATTCCGTTTAAACGGAGCGAGCTCTCGTGGGTGACCGGGACAAACCGATAACGCGAAACCTTACTGATTAATGCGGTCACGGTTCTAGAAGCGAGAACTGATCAGCGCTCGTCCGGAAGATGAAGTACACCGATCAAACCTGCCGATGGGGTAAGACCGAAGTAGAACCGAGATGGTCGCTCACTGAGGAGCAAGCTGATTTTGCACTGAAAACTTATCAAGCAGAAAGTTCTGTTCGTAAAACCGACCATCGCGGATCTTATGAAATACATGCTCAGCAAATTCGACGCTGGAGCCGTTTGGCATAGAGCCAAACCATTCCCTCACTGGAGTCCCCTTGTTCATTAAGTGAGCCGCGACCTGGTCACCTTCGACGGCAATGTTTTCCACGCGCCATACTAAATCGGGGACGGCGGACACATGGCCTTCGAGTTCAAGGATCATCTGGCTCAAAGTCACTCTATGCCCATTAACCAGAAGCTCGTCATGCATAAATTCGATGAGCTGATCAAACTTGTGAGTGTTCAAAACGGCGATATAGCGGGTGAAAAATTCTCGTAAGTTCATTTCGGACATCTGTTTCTCCACGAGATCAAAAATAGGCACCTCAAGCCGGGATCGCTCCTGTGACGCTGGCAAAGAGTAATTTCGAAGGGGTGGGCCACAACACTAGATATGCAGTTCAGTCATTTGAAGCCTTGGGCTCTGATTAACTGTGTCGCGCAAAGAGGAACTAACATTAATCAGCCGCCAAGCGATATTTGGACGCTATCGCCTTGTAACGACGCCCCAATTTTCAAGAGTGTTCGCTGTTTTCAGCCGGAAATGAATGAAGAAAGCTCCAAGGGAGATCATGACTTTCTTATTCAAATCCCGGTCAGCGCCCTCGATAAATAAAGTCCGGGGGCTCGGTGCAGCTGTCGATTTCGGCCTGTTCCACCAGCGCCTGCCGCTTGAACGACCGAATGCAGACCGGATCGGTAGCGGCCGGATCGCCGGCAAGCGCCATGGCCTGGCAGCGGCAGCCGCCGAAGTCGATCGCCTTGCGGTCGCATGTACGGCAGAGGTCCGGCATCCAACTGTCGCCGCGATAGGCGTTGAAGGCGTCGCTGTCGTACCAGATATCGGTCAGCGGCTTGTCGCGCACCGTCTCGAAATTCAGGGACGGAATACTTTCGGCCGCGTGGCAGGGTAGAACCTTGCCGGATGGCGTGACGTTGAGGCCGGTGCGCCCCCAGCCGCCCATGCAGGCCTTCGGGTAGCTCGAATGATGATCGGCCGGCACGTAGTCGATGACGATCATGCCTTCCAGCCGCTTGCGGGCCTCGTCGACAAAGGCGTTTGTCTTCAGCACCTGTTCCTTGGTCGGCATCAGCGCCTTGCGGTTCCGCTCCGCCCAGCCGTGGAACTGCACGGTGGCGATCTCGATACGGCGGGCGCCGAGCTTGACGGCGAGATCCAGCATGTCGCCGATCTGGTCCATGTTCTGCTTGTGGCAGACGGCATTGACGGTAAGCGGAATACCGGCCGCATGCGTCCATTCCGCCACCGCGATCTTGCGATCATAGCCGCCCTTGTAGCCCCCCACCTTGTCGGCCAGGGCCGGTGTCGCGCCCTGGATCGAAAGCTGCAGATGGTCGAGACCCGCTTCGGACAGTTCGGCAATGCGCTTTTCGGTCAGACCGATGCCCGAGGTGATCAGGTTGGTATAGAGACCCGCCTTGGCGGCAGCAGCCGTCAGTTCCACCAGATCGCGCCGGGCTGCCGGCTCGCCGCCGGACAGATGCAAGTGCAGCACGCCGAGTGCGGCCGCCTGTTCGAAAACCGATATCCACTCTTCGGTGGACAGCTCCGTCTTGACCCCGTCGAGTTCCAGCGGGTTGGAGCAATAGGGACAGGCAAGCGGACAGCGATGGGTCAGTTCCGCCAGCATGGCGATCGGCGCCGGAATGCGGATGCGGCCGACAACCCCATCCTTGTCCGTCCATTCGCTGGTCCGCGGAATGCTGACATGCTCGTTCACTATTTCAGCTCCAGCATCCGACGCTTGGAAAACTCGTCGACGAAGGCGATCACGTCGGTGAGGATCTGATCCTTCGGCGCCTCGAACTTTACCGAAAATTCCTGCGCGATGGCATCAAGATCGCGTTCCCCATCGAGCGCATGCACGATCATGACCGCAATCTCGTCGAGCGCCAGCGCCCGTTCCGGTGCCAGAAGCACCGTCTGACCGCGCACGGAATCCTCCCGCAAACGCACGCCGCGGGCAAGCTTGGCCACCGTCTGTGCCGTTACCGTTACCGCAGAAGGCTCGCTCATTCGGCTGCTCCCTTGATGTCATGCTTCAGCGCCGGCTGATCCAGATCGCCGATCACGCCTTCCTTACCGTCCCAGCCGCCCGGAGGCAGAAGAGCCGGCGAAACATAGGCATTATGCAGCGCATCGAGCTGCGCCCAGAGAACGTCAGTCTTGAAGGTAAGTGCTGCCGCTGCCGCATCCTGCTTTTCCTTCGTGTCGGCATGGTCGAGCACGTAGTTGAGGCCGAAGGCGACATCTACCGGTGCCTCGTCGAGACGCTTGCGGAAATAGGACAGCGCCTCGTCATTGGCAAAGGCGTAATGCTCGATCAGGCCGGCGATGCGGTTCTTGTGGATGGTCGGCGCGAAAAGCTCGGTCAGCGACGCGGCTACCGCATCCAGCATCGGCATGTCGCGCACGAAGCGCACATAGGCATCGCAGGCAAACCGCGTGCCCGGCAGAACGCCACGCGTCGAAGCGACGTAATCGGGATCGAGCCCGACCGCCTCGGCCAGTTTCAGCCAGCGGCGGATACCACCGCCCTCTTCGCGTCCGCCGTCATGGTCCTCGATGCGCTTGCGCCATGCGCGGCGGATCGAGATATCCTCGCAGCGCGACATGAAGGCGGCATCTTTGAGCGGAATGCGGCTCTGGTAGTAGAAGCGGTTGATCACCCATGCACGGACCTGCGTGATCGAGCACCCACCGCCATGCAGCATGCCATGGAAGGGATGCTTGTCGTGATAGCGGGCATCGCCGATGGCGCGCAGGCGGGCTTCGAAATCGGTTCGGTTCTGTGCCACGTTCTGAATGTCAGACAAGGTCGATCTCCATTCCGTCATGACCGACCTCGAAACCGGCGGCGGTGACGGCATCCCGCTCCGCGCCGTCGCGCCAGATCGGGTTGGTATTGTTGATGTGAACATAGACCATCCGGCCTATGTCGAGTTTCGACAGGACGTCGAGGCTTCCCTCGCCGTCGGTCCCGTCGCCGGTGATCGGCATATGCCCCATCCGCTGTCCGGTCTTTATGCCGGTACCGACGCGGATCATCTCGTCATCGGTAAACACCGTGCCGTCGAAGAAGACCAGATCGGCGCCGCGGATACGTTCGCACAGCCAATCGGGAAGCGTCGCGCAGCCCGGAATATAATAGGCGCGTTTGCCGTTGGCGATGAGTTCGACGCCGATCGTCTGTTCGCCTTCAAGCCCAAGCTCCGGCTCGCCCTCCTCCAGGAACAGTGCCACCTTGCCCGGCACGGCGAAAATGCGCGCCTGAAGACCGTCGAGCGGCGAAAACCCGTCGTCGGGCCGGATCGCGTGACGCTTGACGAAGGCCGGGTCGAGAACCCGGAATACCGGATTGGCATCGATCACCGCACCGATTGCCGACGTGGAGAACAGATCGAAAGCCTGCTTTTCGCGGATCGTCAGAAGCCCGCCGATATGATCGACATCGGCATTGGTGATGACGACGCTTTTGATCGGGCTGTGTCGAAGTGTTTTGGGATGAAGCTGCGGCGTCTGCTGGATCTGCTGGCGGATGTCGGGAGAGGCGTTGAAAATCGCCCATGTCTCGCCATCGAGACTGACGGCAAGCGACGACTGCGTCTGCGGAAGGATTCCGGAAGAAGGATCGCGGGCGGCGGCGCAATTGGAGCAATTGCAGTTCCATTGCGGCAGGCCGCCGCCCGCGGCCGAGCCGAGCACGAGAAGCCGGAGACCGGTCATAAGCCCCGTGCCCTTCACGATCAGAACAGAACGGGCTCGTCGCCGTCTGCCGGTGCGTAACGGTTGATTTCCATTCCGCAAGTTACCTCAACAAACTTCGGTGCAGTCCATTTCATATCGGAACTCCTATCGTTTTGTTTCGCGACCAAGGCCGCAGGGCGAAGGTAGACGAGCAGGCACTTTGTGAACCGGCCCTCACGAACACGTTTGCAGCAAACGTGGTGTTGCAGCCTATCTGCACGACGTGCTGGAGGCATGTCGTTCAGTGCTGCGCTTGGCGCATCTAGCGCCAAGATCGTATCAGTCCCCAGCCACGGGAACTGCGTAAGCCTTGAATGGCGCCGCATCGACCTTGGATTGACCGCGCATCGAAAGCTTGGATTCCAAGGCCCAGATAGTGTCGCCGACAATGGTGACGCCAGCCGGGCCTATCAAACCGGATCGCAGGGTCTCCACCTCGACCGTGTCGCCCTTTACGGTAAGAAGATCGATGGTGCCTCCGCCTTCCGCCATGACGAACTGGGTGGCGTTCAGCCGCCGCAGCCCGTCCGGCTGCATCAGAGGGCGTGATGTGGTAAGCGTGACCGGTGCGCCAGCGGAGCCGTCTGCCCGCAATTCGATGCGGAACAGCTTTCCCGTCGTGAAGCTGTTTACGAACAGCTGCCGCTCCTGAAAGTCGAGGCCGTCCGCGCCATCGAGCTCCGCGGATCTGGACCATTCCTCCAGGGTCTCGCCGCCGTCTGGCAGGCGCAGGATGCGCCCCCCGGTCGTGTCGGCGACATAGGCCGCCTTATCGGGGCCGATAGCGATGTCGTTGCAGAGGCCCTTGTCACCCGGCAGCGGATGTTTGCTGCGGAAGGCGCCGGTATCGAGATGGTATCTGTAGAGTGCCGGGACTACAGGCGGCGCTCCAGCGGCAGGCGGGTCCATGCGCGACGAGCAGACCCACAAAGTGTTTGATGCGTCGTCGGCGAGGACGCCGAAGGTGTCGAGTAGGCCGTTGTCGCCGGGAGCAATCCACTGCGTGGCGATGGCCGCGCCTGGCGACGCCCTGAAGATGCCACCCGTGCCGACTGAACCGGTGATAAGGGTTCCGTCTCGCGTCGATGTAATATTTTCAGGGAAGGTGTTCGGCCCTCCAATGACAATTTCGGTAGGGGATGCAGTTGCGTGACCCGCGCAAGCTATAGCAACTGCGGTCAGGATGGTCCGTGACAGGGTAATCGCAGGTTTCCGATGCGATGAGATCGACATGCCTCTTTCAATGCGAAGGCGGCCCATAGTCATTTCCTCCAAGGCGAATAAAAGGTGCTAGGCGCTGATCCCGCCGTCTACGTTGAGCACTGTTCCGGTGATGAATTTCGCCGCAGGACTGACGAGAAAGGCTACCGCCGACGCGATATCGCCGGGCTCGCCGTAATGTCCGAGCGCGGTGAGGGCGCGTAGTCCATCCGCGTGATCCCCGTTTGCCGGGTTCAGATCAGTGTCGGTCGGCCCCGGCTGCACCAAGTTCACCGTGATGGCCCGTGAACCGAGGTCACGCGCGAGGCCCCTGCTGAAAGCCGAGAGTGCGGATTTGGTGGTCGAGTAAAGCGTTACTCCGGGAAACGGCACCCGCTCAGCCAGAAACGATCCGATCATGACGATGCGCCCGCCTTCACTGAGGTGCTGCATCGCGGCGCCCGAGGCCACTACGGCCGAACGGACATTCACATTGAACATGGCATCAAGGTCTGCAAGGCTTCCGTCGTCGCCGACGTTGGCGTAACGAGCAATGCCGGCATTGTTGACAAGAATGTCGAGCCCGCCGAGGCCGGCGACCGTTTCCTCGACTGCACGCTTGACCGCTTCGGGATCAGCGCTGTCGGCTCGAATGGCAAACGATTTTCGCCCTGTTCGCTCGATCTCGCTCACCACGTTGCCGGCTTTGTCAGCGGAGCTTTCGTAGGTAATTGCAACGTCAGCGCCTCTCTTGGCCAGCATGATCGCGATGGCTGCGCCGATGCCTCGCGACGCGCCTGTTACCAGCGCGCGTTTTCCAGCAAGTTCATTCATGAATCACCTGTTCGGTTGGTTCGTTGGAAAGCTGCGGTCTCGGCAAAATAGCGGCGTACCGAGTTGCGAGACCGCCGGTTCGTTCAAAGTTTTCGCATTAGGGGAGGCCGTAGACGACGATGCTGCTGCGCGTCACGTCGATCGGCCAAACCCCACCGCCATTGCCAACGGCCGCCGCCACAAACTGCTTTTCGCCTACCTGATAGGTTATGAGACCGCCGCCGAGAGGCTGGCCCAGATTGTCGTTCCACAACCGCTTACCGCTTGCCGCGTCAAGCGCGAACAGGTTGCCGGCGAGGTCGGCTGCGAAGACCAGTCCGGTTGCCGTAGGGGTAATACCGGCAAGGACGGGTTTTGGCGTCTCCAGCTTCCAGCGTATGTCGCCCGTGTCGGCATCGAAAGCGGTGAGCCAGCCACGTGCTGTCGACCAGTCTGCGAGAACCTTGTTGAGAGGCTCGAGAACCCCGAGCCAAATATCTCCTGTAGGCGGAACAGGAGCGTCACGAGACTGGAGCGTCACTGTTGAGCACCAATCGACAGCACCGACGAATAGGGTGTTTTCAGCGGGGTGGTAGGCAGCGCCGTTCCACTCAGTCCCGCCGAATAACCCTGGACAAAATTTGGTGGGGCGCTCTCGCGAAAGCGGCACATCGCCGTTTTCACGTGTAGTCGTGGGCTGGGCATACACGAAAGGAAGACCGGCGCTGAGGTTCGTTCTGTCAAGAACCGTGAGCAGTCCATCCTTGTTAGCAGAAGCCGCGATTTTGCGCCCGAGGGCAGTCGTAACAAGCGCTGGAGCAGCACTAACGCCCCAATCGTGGAAGTCGCGTTTTACGACTTGGTTGTGGGTGATCCGCTTGCCTGTTTCACCATCGATGGCGATGATCGAGTTGACATAAAGGTTGTCGCCTTCGCGAAGTTCGGCATCGAAATCTGGCGCGGGATTGCCGGTGGGTGCATAAACGACGCCCGTCTCCTCATCGTAACTGAGAGAGACCCACACACCACCGCCCGAAAGCGGATTGCCCTGAGGCATTTTCCAAGTAGCCCGGATTTCGGGCGTGTCAGGGATCACCTCGAAGCGCCAAAGCAGCTTGCCTGTCTGCGCGTCATACGCATAGACGTGCCCCCTGACATTGGCACGGTCACCGCCGGCATTGCCGACGAAAACCTTGCCGTCGGCAGCGATCGGCGCCATAGGTATGGTAACGCCTGGGCCAGCGTCCGGGATCCGGGAATCCCACACCGTCCGGCCATCCTCTGCAGAGAGTGCAAGCACATGCCCCTCCATGGTGCCCCGATACAGCTTGCCATCGAGATAGGCAAAGCCACGGTTCGCCGAGATGACGCCCTCGCCCTTTGGTACGGAATGGGTGACGCGCCAGCGCTCTTCGCAGGTCGCCGCGTCGACCGCGAAAGACCCGCTGGGTGAGGTGAAGTAGAGAACACCGTCGATCACCAGAGGACCGGTCTGGAACGATGTTGGCTCCGGGAGGGCGTATTCACATTTGCGCGTCAGGTTGGCAACATTGTCCTGGCTGATCTCATCAAGCGGCGAATATCGGTCGCCTGCCAGCGTTCTGTTGTAAGATGGCCAATTGTTTTCGTTCACCGATTTCGGGTCAGCATGAGCAACCGATCCCGAAAACGCCACAAGCGCTGACAGGGACAAGAGGAGTTGTCTGCTCCCTCCCTTTCTCTTCTCAGCTGCTAGTTCGTTTGGCGCTAAAGCGGACGTAGATGTCTCGCATAATACGCCTGCCGACCGCAACTTGATAAGATCAATGTCAGTATTCGCGACTGAAGACTCGCGATGGGCTTCGGCTCTGGTGGTTGAATTGTTGACCACAACATTCCTCCTTGGTGATGACTAACCGTAGCGTTGACGAAGGTTTGCTAAAAGTCGCACCCTGTGAGGAAGTGTGTCGCACAAACAGGAACAGGCAGTCGGGCGCTGACCCTTGCCCTTACCAGCGGGAAAGCTTTTCAAGCATTACGATCCGACGGGCGAGCGTCTGACATTGCAGCGTTCCCCGAAGCGCGACAGAGTGTAGCGCCAAGCATGACTAGCTGGCACGGAACCAGGATGACAGGTTCTCTTCGGCAACGTGATCGTTGCTAACTGGGCAACTTCAAAATTAAAGGATTATCATGAGCTTGCGCAATGGACTCAACTCGCTACTTCGCCCTGAGGAATCGGTGCTTGTCCTGATCGATCATCAGCCCTTTCAGCTTGCGAACGTAAACAGCCACTCTCCAAGAGATGTAGTAGCAAGTACAGCCGGTTTGACCAAGTCGGCCAAGGCGTTTGGTGTGCCGACGATTATCACGAGCGTCGTAGCCGACCGTGGTGGACTAATCTTCCCTCAAATTACAGGGATTTTTCCCGACCAGGAAGTCATTGACCGCACCACCCTCAACACGTGGGAAGATAAGAAGGTTGTTGATCTTGTGAAGGCAACCGGTCGCAAACAGCTTATTATCGCGGGACTCTACACCGAGATTTGCGTCGCCATGCCAGTTATTCACGCTCTCGGCGAAGGTTGGGACGTGACCGTGATCACTGATGCTTGCGGTGGCGTATCCGTTGAATCACACGAGCGAGCCGTCCAGCGAATGATCGCTGCGGGAGCCAATGTTATGACATGGTTGGCGCTTGCATCCGAATGGTACCGAGACCATGCTCGGACCGAGCACACTGACGCGTTCGTGGAAGTGCTCAAGGACTTTGAACCCGGCATCGGCATCGCGTTCCTTTGGGAGCAGCAACTGCTTAAAACCCCAGTCGAGTCACTGGAAAGCTCCGGTTTCTAAGCTGGTACGGGCGAGGATCGGTGGCTGGATCAAACTCCACTGAACCCTCGCCACCTTCAAGCCGGTCTACCAACATCGCACTCAGCTCACTTAGGCTAAAGACGCAATTTCCATGGACATTGGTATCCACAGCTTCGCTGGCTTCTTTCCAAATTCCGCAACCGGAAAAATGCCCGCGGGTGCCGATCGGATGGCTAGCCTCCTTGAGGAAGTCGAGGCCGCTGACATCGTCGATCTCGACTTCTTCGGTATCGGCGAGCATCATCGAAGTGAATTCCTCGACTCAGCACCTGCGGTTATTCTGGCTGCTGCGGCTGCTCGCACTCGGCGGATTGAATTAACAAGTGCCGTTACCGTTTTGAGCGCGACCGATCCGGTGCGGGTCTTTCAGGAGTTTGCCACACTTGATCTCATTTCGCGTGGGCGCGCCGAAGTGGTCGTCGGGAGAGGATCGTCTGTGGAGGCTTTTCCGTTGCTCGGTCTACCATTGCATTATTACGACGCTGTGTTTTCAGAAAAACTCGAGTTATTGCTCAAACTAAGAGAGACGACGAATCCAACTTGGCAGGGACGATTTCGTCCTTCGTTGAATGGGCAAGGCGTATTCCCGCGGTCGCATCAGCCACAGCTACCTATATGGGTAGGCGTGGGCGGCACACCGGAATCCTTTGAACGAGCGGGAGACCTCGGCTTGCCGCTGATGATCGCAATCATCGGAGGGACGTTTGAACAATTCCGACCTCTCGTAGATCTCTATCGCGAGGCAGGGCGGCGTGCCGGGCATGACGCGGTCAAGTTAAAGGTGGGAGTGCACGCAATGGGTTTCTTGGCAGATAGCGACAGTGAAGCGCAGAATATATTCTTCCCTGGATGGGCCAGAATGGTAGGCCAATATGCGCGTGAGCGCGGCTTACAGGAACCAATGCGTACACAATTTGATGAGCTGACGAGCTCGCGTGGGGCATTTTTTATTTGGTAATCCGGGTACGGTAGCGGCGAAGCTAAGACACGCTAGTGACGTACTTGGAGGGATTTCCCGCGTCGCTTTCCAGATGACGTCGGCAGCGTCCGAATCCGCGGCGATGGTACGATCGATTCAACTTCTAGGAGTTGAAGTAGCACCCGCCATAAGAGCGCTGAAGTTGGCTCGATAGCTGCGGCGGCCGTCGAGAGATGCAGCAGTGTACCATTTGACATCGCAATCAACGGGGTCCCATTCTACCAGCCAAGTGTCAGGAGCGGACGAAGCAAGTTCCAAGCCCGGGTCAGGCGGCGTGTCTCACAATGAGCTTCTTTAAGGGGAAATGCGTGGTGGATACTGATGATCTGAGGACATTTCTTGAGGTTGCTGATTCTGGAGGTTTAACTCCAGCGGCGCAGCGACTTGGAATCTCGAAGTCGATGGTAAGTCGTGGTGTCGGCCGGCTTGAGACTTCCCTCGGTGTTCACCTTTTAGTACGATCAGCGCGTGGGATATCTTTGACTGACGCAGGTGCGACGTTTTACGATTATGCCCTAAGAGTTTGCGCCGAGCTCGATGTAGCAAAGGAAACGATATTACCAGCTGGTGAGCTTCGAGGGCTCCTCCACGTAGCTGCCCCCCTTTCGTTCGGGCCGACCCATTTCGCACCCGTTTTGGCAGAGATGGGGAAACGGCACCCTCAACTCCAAATCCATACATCTTACACTGATCGCTTCGTTGATCTGGTAAGTGAGGGTTTCGATTGTGGCATTCGGGTCGGTTTCCTTGACGATTCGAACCTTATCGCCCGCCGCATCGGGCCACTCCATGGAAAACTCGTAGCTAGCCCGGAATATATACGGAAAAACGGTAGTCCTGAGACCCTGGACGATTTGTTCTCACATCAAGCGCTTCTTGGGGCGGATACCTGGAAGCTCATGGATGGTGACAAACTTATTGTCATTAAGCCGAAAGGTCGCTTCAAAGCAGACAGCGGGACAGCTCTTGCCGCCGCCGCCGCCGCAGGTCTCGGTATAGCTGCGTTGGCCAACCAATTCATTCACGATCATCTGGCTGCTGGGACTCTAGTTCCGGTCCTAGCGCGCTATCCTCTGCCGCGAGCAGGCATATTTGTGGTTCGGCCACCTGGACTACAGCCTAACAGGAAGGTGAGAGTACTGACGGAAATGCTTATCGAAACCCTCGAACCGGAATTGACCCGTTACGCTGATGGGCCTTGATTCATTTAACAATCGCTCGGGTCGACACTGCTACCGCGAGCGACTGTTCGAAAGGCGCCCCCGAGACCGAACTGTGGTCAAAACTCTCTGAGAGCATTTCTGTAAGCACCTGTATTTTTCGTACTGTATACTTCGAATGTAAACAAACAACATCTATGCCAGCGTCAGGAACAGGAAAATCTGTCATCACTGGCACCAACGTGCCCGAAGCCAAGTGATGGCTGATAAGACCAGTAGGAAGAATGGCGACTCCCAGCCCTTCAAGCGCTGCAGCGACTAGAGCGATCCCGTTATCCGCTCTGAACCGGCTAATTGGCTTAACCGAGACGACCTTGTCGCCGTCTATAAGCTGCCAAGCCCCATCTCCTTGCGTCAGGGCGACATGATTTGAAACAAGCTCCTCCAAAGTTTCCGGAGATCCGTGCTCTTCAACGTAGGCCGGACTGGCGACGACTTTCCCGAAAATAAGCCCGACACGATGAGAATCTAGACCAGGATGTTCAGAGCGCCCGAGGCGAATTGCGCAATCGAACCCATCCGTGGCGAGATCAACAGCATGATCACTAAAACTGATGTGAATTCGGAGGTTGGGATGACGTTTCGCCATTTCGATGAACACGGGTGCAAAATGTGTCGGTCCAAAAGAAAGCGGGGCTGCGATCCTTAGAAGGCCACAAAGATCGCCCATCGGAACGATCATCTCTCTTGCTGCGTCTATTTCTGCACACACGCTCGCCGCGTGATCGCGAAATGTTGCGCCGGCTTCAGTCAACGCGGCACCGCGGGTCGTGCGCGCCAGAAGCTGGACACCGAGCTGGGCTTCCAGTCGATGCAGTTGTCGGCTAACCATCGATTTTGTAACACCGAGCCGTCTTGCTGCCGCGGAAACTCCACCAGTGTCGGCGACTTCCACAAAGGTTCGCATATCTTCAACGTTCAATTTGTATTCCTCGTATGCGACGACGTTTACCAGAGTGATGGACTATCGCATCGCTAGGACAGATGACAACGTCTTGCCGTGTAGCCGGATCGAACCGGTTCGCCATGCTCAATGAAAACGGCGACCAAGCGGGTTTCTTATTCTTGCCCGCACCTAGTATGAAGGCTTCTTGTCCGCTCCCACAACGTCTTTGAACCCATCGGCAATCCATATCTTGTAGCTCAAGCATAATATGGCTTGAAGCTCTTTTCTGGGTCAAATCCGCTGATATGGCTACGACCGACGCCTGTTTGTAAGCTACGATCCGCTCGGTACTCGAACGGCTGCCGAATGACTCAAAAAATGTTGCAGCTTTCGCCCTGTCGGCACGTTTGATCCGGTCATCCGGAAGGTTCTGCCGCTTAAAGCAGCGCGTATCTGAAATTCGGCTCACGCCGCGCAAATGAACGAGAAAGAAGAAATCGGACGTGCTGCCAGCCATGATGGTGAAGCATAATGTGCATGACTGTAGCCTAGCTCCCGGAAGGAATGCTTAAATCAGACGCAAACCTAAGTTCCCCTATCAAAGTTTGCATCAGCTCTGCTGCGGGTAGCTCGCGGACATAGGGCGCTCCTTTCCCGGCCCAGTAATTGGAATATTCATGGTTACCCCGCATGGCAGCTACCGAATGCAGCTGTTTTGCCAAGTCGTAGGCTAGGGGATAGCTAGCCGGCAACGGGCTATTGGGGCGTTCTCCATGCGTGATTAAGTCGTTGATAAACCCGCGAGCAGGTCGACCAGAAATCACCGAAGTCATGGTCGTAGGGCATGCCCCCGAGGCTCTGAGCCTTTCTTTGTATGCGAGTTCAGCTGAACTTTCCGGGCACAGAATGAAAGCTGTTCCAAGTTGAGCGGCAACAGCGCCGTGCCTGAGCGCGACACTTATTCCGGCGCCATCCATAATGCCGCCGGCCGCGATTACCGGAAGATCGACATCTCGCACTAACCGCTGCACCAACGCAAAGGTACTTAGCTGATCGTCATCACCTTGCGGATCGAATACGCTTCGATGGCCTCCCGCCTCATAGCCCTGTGCGATGATCCCGTCTATCCCGGCAGCTTCAGCAATTCTCGCCTCCTCGCGGCTGGTTACGCTCGCGAGTGTAGTGATGCCAGCTGTCCTTAAGGCGGCTATCCGGTCGAATGAAGGAATGCCGAAATGAAAGCTGACGATTGGCGGGCGCAATTCCAGCAGCATCAGAAATGCTTGCTCATCTACCAGGAAGCTCTGATAAATCTCATTCAGCGCTCTCGGCGCGTTAACTCCGAATTTCTCAAACAAACCGGAAAAGTGACGAATCCAAGTCGTCTCTACGAGTTCATCCCGTTCCGGCGGCCTGTGGCAAAATACGTTCACGTTAAAGGGTTTATCGGTAAGTGAGCGGGTCTGAACTATTGCGGCTCGGGATTGGGTGACGGAACTTGCTCCTAAGCCCAGAGATCCCAAACCGCCTGCGTTGGAAACGGCAGCTACTAGCGCGGGGGTGGATATTCCAGCCATCGGCGCCTGCACCACCGGGTGCTCGGTCTGAAGGAGTTCAATCATGCCGTCCTCATATCTCTTGCAATGTTGACCAAAGTCGGTTCTCGAACTCTTCCAGATGTCAAAGGTTTAATGACATCGGCTTCACTCCCCCCTTCGGAAGCCCGAAACACCTTCTTACCCAATTAAGGAATGCACCATAGGGCGGCCCAAGCACCAGCATCATGACCGTAGCACCAAGAGTGCCGCTGAGCAGACTGGAGCTTTGCGCGCCGCTTAGAGCAAGAATCGCGGCGTAAAATGGCACCTGGAACGTGATGAGAGCAGTGCTATCCCAGAATAACCGAGAGAGTTGCTTGTCGGAAGCGCATCGCATCAGCAAGTCGCGCCAAATGCCGTACGGACGCGCTACCGGAACCATAAGAACGGCGCCAAGCAAACGCGCATTAAAAATTTGCTCCCAACTCATACCGGCAATCATACGCTCGTTGATTATGCCTGTCGCAGTGAAGAACAGGAGGAGCGCCAGAGTGTCGGCCATAAAGGAGCGTCTACCGTGGCTTGCTATGTTACCCACGATGGGAGCCTCCAGCGTATCGTCCACGCTCTGCGGGCAGTATCGCAGCACTGGGTTCTTTGATAAAAATGAAAGCGTTAATTCGCCGCATTCTCAATCAACTCTGCCACAATGTTCGGTTTCGAGACCATGACGACATGCGACGCGCCTTTAACCACAACCGTACGCCTTGAGCCAGCCCGCTCGGCCATAAACCGAAGCGCCATTGCCGGGATGTTTTTGTCGCTGTCACCGAAGACGAAGTAGGATGGCAGCAACTTCCACGCGGGATTGAGCGGCTTCTCCGCGAGTGCCGCTTCGGTGATTGGCCGTTGCGTGACTGCCATCAGTGCAGCATCTTCGGCCGATATATCGTGCGCGAACTGGTCCGTGGAACTTCGTCTGGTCGATATAAAGATCACCGCCTCCAGCAAGCTTGACGGGAGGGGCGAGCTCTTCACCCAACGTACCACCGGGAAATTTGTCCGCCAGATCGGCCGCAGCTTCCCCAGCGTCCGGCGCGAAGGCTGCCACGTACACGAGCGACTTGACGTTGTTGTGCTTGTTCACGACGTTCGAGATCACTTGCCCACCGTAAGAATGTCCGACAAGCACTACCGGCCCCTCTATGCTGGCGAGAATATCGGATACAAAGCTAGCATCGGTCGGGACGCTACGCAGCGGATTTGCGACCGCGATTGCTTTGTATCCATCTTTTTTGAGGTGATTGACGACGCCGTTCCTGCTGGATGAATCAGCGAATGCGCCGTGCACAAGGACGATTGTGGGCTTGGACTCCTCAGCGGCTGCAGTCCCGAACAATAGGGTAGTCGCGACAGCAATCGTAGCGGCAAATTTCGACATCTATGTCTCCCTGCAAAGATCGGCACGCTTAGTTTCAATCAGTTTCTAATCGCTTGGGCGCGATGGGCCTAAGTTCGCGGGGGCGTGCGTTCTGTACTGATCGAACAATGGATAATCTAACAGCACCGCAGGACGAAAGCTGGCAGCGATGGTAGACAGCATCACCCGTGTCGCGATCGTCGGTCGCAATTTGACATGTCATGTCCCTGCGTTCTCAATCCTTGCTTGTTGGCAGACTTTCAGCTTAGTGGCCAGGATTTTGGCGTTCCAAAAATTGCGACAGACTTTTGCTAATTGCGCGACTATCCAGCTGCTCCTTGCAACGCTACCAACAGACAATCGGTAACGGATGAATAGCAGAACGCGAGTATCAGGGCTCTTGCAAGCACCCGATGCTGAGAGGGGAGCGCATGGCAGATATGAGCTTGGGGGAGACGATCGGGCCTGCGATCGTTCTGATGGGGGCGGCAGTCGCAGCCGTGCCCTTGTTCCGGCGGCTCGGCCTCGGATCGGTGCTGGGGTATTTCACCGCCGGCGTGCTGGTCGGTCCCTCCGTGCTCGGCCTGTTTACCGACACCCTCTCCATCCTGCATTTTTCGGAACTCGGGGTGGTGATGTTCCTGTTCGTCATCGGACTTGAATTGCGCCCGCATAAGCTATGGGCCATGCGCGGCCAGATTTTCGGACTGGGACTGGTACAGGTGGCGGCGGCGACCGCAGCCCTTGCCCTGACCGGCATATTGGTTTTCGGCCTATCGGGACCGGTCGCCTTCGTTGCCGGCGCCGGTTTCGTCCTGTCCTCGACCGCGGTCATCATGTCGGTGCTGCAGGATCGCGGAGAGATATCGAGTGCCGAGGGCCAAAAGTCCGTCTCGATCCTGCTCTTCGAAGACCTGATGATCGTGCCGCTTCTGGCGGTGGTCGCGTTCCTCTCGCCGCTGTCGCAGGGCCAGTCGGGCTGGCTGGATATCCTGCTCGCCTTCGGGGCCCTGCTTGCCTTGCTGGGCGTTTCCAAGTGGGGCCTCAATCCGTTTTTCGCCCTTCTGGCACGGGCCCGGACGCGCGAGGTGATGACCGCAGGGGCGCTGCTCGTGGTTCTCGGTGCGGCGCTGCTGATGGATGCGGCCGGCCTTTCGATGGCGATGGGCGCATTCCTCGCCGGCGTGATGCTGTCGAGCTCAAGCTATCGCCACCAGATCGAGAGCGACATCGAGCCGTTTCGCGGGCTGCTGATGGGCCTTTTCTTTCTCGCGGTCGGCATGTCGCTCGACCTTTCGGTGGTCGCCGCGGAATGGTGGCTGCTGCTGTCCATGCTCGTCGCTTTCACCATCGCCAAGGGCGTGGTGGTCTATGCCGTGGCGCGGCTGTTCGGCGGCTCCAATCACAAGGCGCTGCACCGCACCTCGATGTTCCTTCAGGGCGGGGAATTCGCCTTCGTACTCTATTCCGCAGCAGCGGCCGGCGGCGTGATCGATGCGCGCGACAACGCCCTGTTCACCACGGTGGTGATCTTCTCCATGGCCCTGACGCCGCTCCTGATGATCGCGGCGGACCGACTTTTGCGCAACGAGGCCTCGATGGAGGGCGTCGAACTGGCCCGCGACCTGAACGGCAGGGTGCTGATGATCGGCTTCGGGCGGTTCGGCCAGATCGCCTCGCAACTGCTGCTCGCCAGGGGCGTCAGCCTTTCGGTTATCGATACCAACCCCGATCGCATCCGCGATGCCGGGCGCTTCGGCTTCAAGGTCTTTTTCGGTGACGGCACGCGTCTCGATACCCTGCGCCACTCCGGGGCAGGCTCTGCCGATGCGCTGATGATCTGCGTCAACGATCCGAAGGCCGCGCTGCACATGGTGGAACTGGCGCAGCATGAGTTTCCGCAGGCGAGGATCCTGGTACGAAGCTATGATCGCGGGCATGCGGTGGAACTGATCCGGGCAGGCGTGGATTACCAGATCCGAGAGACGGTCGAATCCGCCTATCTCATGGGTGCCGAGGGCCTGCGAGCCCTGGGATATGCCGAACTGGATATCGAGGAGACCGCCGAGGACGTGCGTCAACGAGATGAAGGCCGCCTTTCGGAACAGGTACAGGGGGACGAAATGTCCGGCCGCGACCGGCTGTTGCTGCAGCCGGTTCCGGAGCCGCTGAGCAAGGCGGCGAGCAAGGACCGATCCGCGACCTGACGCTAGGCGCAAAACGGCCCTTGGCACAGGCCGGCAGGCTACAACGGCGGGTCCTCGCTGCCATCATGCGATGGCATAACCTTGAGCACGGTAAAGGAACGCATATGAAAGCCGCAGTCTATGCCGAGCCCGGCCCGCCCTCGGTCCTGACCTATGTCGACATGCCCGATCCCGTCTGCGGACCTGACGATGTTCTGATCGCGGTCGAGGCGATTTCGATCGAGGGTGGCGACCTGATCAATCGAAGGTCTACCCCTCAGGCATCGCCCTGGGTCGTCGGTTATGCTGCCGCCGGGACGATCGTTGCGATCGGTGCCAATGTTTCGGGCCGGGCTGTCGGCCAGCGGGTGACGGCCTTCGACATGCATGGCTCTCATGCGGAACTCTGGTCCGTGCCTGCTTCCCGCACATGGCGTGTGCCCGACGGGCTGGGCATGGCGGAGGCTGCGACACTGCCCATCTCGTTCACCACGGCGCATCACTGCCTGATCACCAAAGGCGGCCTGCGGCAGGCCGAGACGGTGGTGGTGCAGGCCGCCGCCGGCGGCGTCGGCCTGGCAGCCGTCCAGATCGCCCATGCAGAGGGCGCGCGGGTCATCGCTATTGCAGGCGGCCGCGAACGGCAGGCGCGCCTCATGGAGTTCGGTGCATCCCATGTCATCGATCGCCTGCAGGAGGACGTGGTGGACGAGGTTCTCCGGCTCACCGGCGGGAAGGGCGCGGATCTCGTCATCGACCCCGTCGGCTCGACCCTGCAGGCGTCGCTATCCGCCCTTGCCCCGGAAGGTCGCCTCGTCTTCGTCGGCAATGCCGGAGGTGGCGGCCTGGCTGTCGATCTCTGGCAGGCGATGCAGAACAACCAGACCCTGCACGGGGTGTTCATGGGGACGCTGTTCGAGAGGCCGGACGTATCCGGAACTGTGGACGCACTGCTGGCGGCGGCGCGCGACAAACGTCTGACGGTCGTGATCGACCGGACATTTCCCCTCTGTGAGGCGGCAGAGGCTCATGACTATGCGGAGACCGCCAAGCCTCTGGGCCGTGTTGTGATGATCCCCTGATACGGGGACTTGCGGCTCATTCCGGCCCACCCGGCCGCAAGCCGGTCCGGGTTCAGCGACACAGTTTTGCAGGAAGCGCTTCTATCGCGCGGCTTACCCCGATGCCATAGAGGTTACATGATTGAAAGTCATTTTTATAAGGGTGGCGGTCAGAGGAGGTGGCCATTGTCCGCTGGCCGAAATTACGGCCGGAAGGGCTCAAGCAACAGGCATGCCGTTGTTTTTCAAATAGGGAATTAGATGATGCAGAATCCAGAGATTTCAGAACGCGCAGCGACCGATCAGCCGACATGGATACCGAAGCAGCAATCGGCCGGCGTGCATCCCCATATGACGGACGAATTTGCCCGCGTGTATCAGCGGACGGCGAACCGAAATACCGGGCAGGTGGCGGCGGCGGCGCTCGATCGCGTCGGCACCATTCAATGGGGCACGCGTGTCCTCGATATCGCTGCCGGGGCCGGAGCGCTGAGCGTGCCTGCTGCCCTTCGCGGGGCCTCGGTGCTGGCGGTGGATAACGCACCGGGCATGGTCAACCTTCTGGCCGACCAGCTTGCGCCCTTTCCATCTAGTGAGGCAAGGCTGATGGACGGCCAGCAGCTCGAAATGGAGGATGGTCGCTTCGATGCGACATTCTCGCTGTTCGGCGCAAGCCTCTTTCCCGACTGGCGGCGCGGGCTTTCAGAACAGGCGCGCGTGACGCGCAGCGGCGGCAAGGCCTGTATCGCCACCTGGCGCCGGCCGCCCGGCGGCGGCCCCTTTCTGGTGATGGCGCAGGCGCTGCGCGCGGTTTTTCCCGAGATGCAGCCGCCAGCGCCGCCGGAGGGTTTTTTGGCCTTGGCCGAACCAGATCGCTTGATTGAGGAAATGTCACTGGCAGGACTGGCGGAGATCAGCGTAGAAGAGATTGAGACGATCTGGGAGGGCCAGTCCGGTCAGTCCTACTTGGATGACCTACGCGGACTGCATAGTTATATGGGGGCATTCCAGCAGCTGGACAAAGACGGGCAAAGCCGAGTTGAAAAGGCGATCGCGGAGGTAATTGAAGGATTAACCGTGGACGGCAGGGTACTGATCCGGTCCTCCGCCATTTTAGCCATAGGAAAAAAAGCTTAGGATCGTTTCCATGACGGCGGTCCGATCATGCGCACTCAAAAATTACGTCAGCAATGGGTTTTAGCCTGATCACAAGTCCTGTTTACCAGCGCTTGTTGTGTTGCCACTGGTGGAATGGTTTCCGAAGCATTCAATCAGCATTTCGGTGAGGACCCTTACTTTTCGAGTCGGGTGGAGGCCGGGAGGCCGAACAACAAATATTCCGGCTGGTGGGATTGGATGAGCAGGCATGACCTCCACCAGATTGCCCGATAGGATTTGATCTGCCACGAGTGGCTCCGGCAAATAGGCGATCCCGAGGCCATCCAATGCAGCCGCTATAAGTGAAATCGCGTTATCGGCCACAAAACGTCCCTGAGGACGCACCCGGACGATCTTGTCGCCATCCATGAACTGCCAGGTCTCGGCGTCTCGAATGACCAATTGATGATCCAGGATTTCATCGGGCTTTCTGGGAGCACCATGAGCCGCGATGTAGGCAGGACTTGCGACCAGCCTGCCGAAAATCGGGCCGACTCGTCTGGCGACGAGATTCGAGTCGGGAAGATACCCGACACGAATTGCGCAATCGAACCCTTCACCGACGAGATCCACGAACCGATCAGTGTAGGATGACTGTATGTGCAGTTGTGGGTGTTGCCGTGCCATCTGCGACAGAACAGGAGAAAAATGCGTTGGTCCGAACGACAACGGAGCGGCGACACGCATGCGGCCTCGAAGCTCACCGACAGGGAGTATGGTTTCTCGCGCAGCGTCCAGTTCAGCCGAAATTCTGGACGCGTAATCCCGGAATGTTGAGCCTGCTTCGGTGAGCGCTATGCCTCGGGTCGTCCTAGCAAGCAACTGGGCACCGAACTCAGCTTCAAGTCGTGTAATCCTGCGGCTGGCCATCGACTTTGAGATGCCCAGTCGCATCGCTGCAGACGAAACGCTACCGGCATCCGCGACTTCGACGAATGTTCTCAAATCTTCCAGGTCCAATGCGCGTTCCTCGTTTCGCAACACAGCTTAGCACGATCCGGGACTACCGTACCAAAAAAGACAATGACAAGTTGCGGCGGAATGTTTCTCCGGCGAGAGCATTCTCTGATCTAGCCTCAACGAACCGCCAAAACAGGATATTATCCATGACCTTTCGTAACGGCCTCAATTCCCTACTCCGCCCCAAAGATTCTGTCCTCGTCCTTATTGATCACCAACCCTACCAGCTTACCAACGTCAATAGCCATGACCCCCAGGCTGTCGTTAACAACGTGACCGCCCTTTCAAAGCTGGCGAAGGCTTTCGACGTTCCGACGATCCTGACAAGCGTTATCGCGGACCGCGGTGGCAAGCTCTTCAAGCAGATCACAGACGTCTTCCCGGGACAGGAAGTCATCGACCGAACCTGGGTGAACACCTGGGAGGACGAAAAGGTGGTGGAACTCGTCAAAGCGACTGGCCGCAAGCAGCTGATCATCGCAGGCCTGTGGACAGAAGTCTGCGTCGCGATGCCTGCAATCCAGGCTGCCGGCGAAGGTTGGGACGTGACGGTTATTACCGATGCATCGGGCGGAAGCTCCACCGAGTCTCATCAAGTGGCCATCCAGCGAATGATCGCAGCTGGCGTCAACATGATGACTTGGATGGCTTTGGCTGGTGAATGGCAGCGGGACTGGGCGAGAACTGAGCACGTTGAGGAACTAACAGAAGTTCTCATTTCACACATGAGCGGCAGCGGCATAGCGTATCTGTGGGAACAGCAATTGCTCAACACACCGATCCCAACGACCAAGGGCGGGCACTAAAAACCAAGCCGGGACGACGTGGATATCGAAGGCAAAGTCGCGTGAATTGCGATGTTCCAAAATCCTCGTCGTCCCTTCTACGTATTACAGGTCGAGCCATCTGAAACATTGTTAATCGCCATGAGATGACGTGTCTCCGGCCATCCCCAAACTTCTGCGTAGGCCTGCACCAACGCGTTTGGGCCGATCATAGCTCCGACCGCAGCAGTGAATAGCGGATTGCAAGGATCGCACATGGAAATCGGTATCGATAGTTTTGCCGCAATACTTCCTGATCCGGCGACAGGTCGATTTCCATCGCCCACAGTTCGCATGGCTGAACTGATTGAGGAGGTCGAGCTTGCTGATCGTGTCGGGCTGGATGTGTTTGGCATTGGTGAGCATCACCGTGGAGAATTCCTCGATTCCGCACCGGCTGTCATACTGGCCGCAGCTGCAGCGCGCACCAGCCGGATCAGGTTGACAAGCGCGGTAACAGTTCTGAGCGCCGCCGATCCGGTGCGTGTCTTTCAGGAATTTGCAACACTCGACCTGATTTCCAAAGGGCGCGCGGAAATCGTTGTCGGTCGCGGTTCGTTTGTCGAGGCTTACCCGCTGTTTGGCCTGGAAACACGCGACTACGACGACCTTTTCGCAGAAAAACTCGACCTGTTGCTCGCGCTTGGCGAAACGACGAATATCACTTGGGAGGGGCGTTTCCGCGCGTCGCTCAAGGAACAAGGTGTCTTTCCGCGCCCTCATCAATTACGGCTTCCGGTTTGGGTAGGCGTCGGCGGCACGCCCCAGTCCTTCGCACGGGCAGGTGCACTCGGCCTCCCGCTGATGGTAGCCATCATTGGCGGCAATTTTGAACGGTTCCGTCCACTTGTCGATCTCTACAAAGAGGCGGGGGAGCGTGCTGGACATAGCCCTGATGCTCTGAGGGTTGGCATCCACGCAATGGGTTTTATCGGCGAGACAAATGCGGCCGCCGGTGATGCCTTTTTTCCTGGCTGGGCCCATCTCACCTCAAAGATTGGTCGGGAGCGCGGATGGTCGCCGCCGACACGCCAGCAGTTCGACGCGATGGCCGGCCCGGAGGGCGCATTCCTTGTTGGTGATCCGCAGACTGTGGCAGCCAAAATGCAGAAGGCCAGCAAAATACTCGGCGGCATTTCCCGCATCACCTTCCAGATGAGTACGGCCTCGCTTGATACTACGGCAATGAAGCGATCCATCGAACTTCTGGGCACGGAGGTCGCGCCGATCGTGAGGGCAGCACGAAGAATTTAGTCGAGCCTGATCGAAAAAGGGAGGAGCGAGTGAATATCGAAGATCTGCGGACATTTGTCGAAGTTGCCGATACCGGAGGCGTCTCGCCGGCGGCGCGGCGTTTGGGAATTTCCAAATCGATGGTCAGCCGCCGGCTCGCACGGATAGAGTTGGAACTCGGTGTCCAGCTTCTTGCGCGCACCACACGAGGCGCTGGCCTGACGGAGGCGGGCGTGACATTCCGCGAGTTTGCAGCAAAAACCTGTAGCGAGATCGAGATTGCACGCGAGACGATATTGCCAGATGGTGATCTTCGTGGACGGTTGAGAGTTGCCGTACCGCTGACATCGGGGCCAATGTATTTTGCACCCGTGCTTGCCGAAATGGCCAGCCATCACCCACAGCTTCAGATCCATGCCGAATATAGCGACCGGTTCGTCGATCTCGTCGCGGACGGGTTCGACTGCGCAATTCGGGTCGGCCTACTGCCTGACTCCAATCTCATATCGAGGCGCGTGGGAGAGATTTATGGAAAGCTTGTCGCCAGCCCGGCTTACATAAGGCGGTATGGTCTGCCTGAAACACCGGGCGATATCGCAGCGCATCAGGGCTTGATAGGAGCTGAGGCGTGGCGGTTTACAGAAAACGACAGGATCGTCACTGTGCAGCCACAAGGGCGCTTCAGTTCTGACAATGGCGCCGCCCTTGCAAGCGCGGCGGCGGCAGGACTCGGCCTTGCATGGCTTCCCGACTGCGTGACTCATGAATATCTGGCGTCCGGAGCGCTCGTCCCGGTGATGCCCCGCTTTCCGTTGCCAGTCGGCACCGTTTATGTCGTGAGGCCTTCCAGCCCGCATCCCGCCCGCAAAGTGCGTATCCTCTGCGAGTTCTTGATCGCTTCCTTCGAAAAACGCCGGCATCCGAATGAGTCGGTGAACGGGGTACCTGTAGCCAATGTTCTCGACGCATAGATAAACAGACGAAAAGAAAGGTTGCGCAAATGAGTTGGAACCCTGCAATCGAACCGGGCTGTCCTGATGAGGTCGGTATCGAGGCGATCGAAGCGCTTATCGTGCCTCGGGCTCGCGATATCGGCGGCTTCGAGGTGCGGCGTGCCCTGCCGGCGCCGAAGCGGCAGATGGTAGGCCCGTTCATCTTCTTCGACCAGGCAGGGCCGGCTGAGCTGTTGACTGGACAGGGTATTGACGTCCGTCCCCATCCGCACATTGGTCTTGGCACCGTCACTTATCTCTTCCGCGGCGATTTCCACCACCGTGACAGCACTGGAGCGGACCAGGTTATCCGGCCCGGCGCACTGAACTGGATGGTGGCGGGACGTGGCGTGACCCATTCGGAGCGGACAACTGCTACGGCTCGAACCGGGCCAAACAGCCTGTTCGGTATCCAGACTTGGCTTGCTCTCCCGGAAGCCCATGAGGATATGGATCCGACGTTCGAGCACCACGGCCAGGAAACCCTGCCGGTGATCGAAGATAGGGGAGTTTCACTGCGCCTCATTCTCGGAAACGCCTATGGCGAGAACGCCCCGGCCACCATGCTTTCCGAGACGTTTTATGCGGATGTCGTGCTGGAGGCGGGTGCACGTCTGCCTATGCCGGACAATCACGAGGACCGGGGCATCTATATCGTCGAAGGCTCGATTTCAGTTGCCGGACAGAATTTCGAGTCCCCGCAGATGATGGTCTTTCGCCCCGGCGACAGGATCACGGTCGCGGCTGGCGAAAGGGGCGCGAGAGTGATGATTCTCGGTGGCGCAACGCTCTCTGGACCACGTTACATCTGGTGGAATTTTGTCGCCTCCTCGCAAGAGCGCATTGAAGCAGCAAAGGCGGAATGGCGCGCCCAAAACTGGGGCAAGGGACGTTTCGACCTTCCGATTGACGACCGCGACGAACACATTCCGCTCCCGGATTAAGTCCGTGGCCGGTGGAAAGAGTTGCAGAGCGGCTTGAAGACCATGCCAAAAAAGACACGGAGGAATGCCAAATGAACAACGAGTGGCCTAGTCTCGACTATCTCAGCTGGCGCGAGACATGCTCAGCCCTGCATCTCTACCTACAGATCGTGGGCAAGTACCGGCTGGCCCATACACCATGGCTCAACCACTCTTGGAACGCCACTTTATACGTCACTCCCCGCGGTCTCACGACGTCATCCATTCCCGATGGAGCCGGGGTCGAAATCCTGTTCGATTTCCATGATCATAGAGTGGTGGGTTTTAGCGGCGATGGTCGCACTGCGTCCTTCGACCTTGGGCCGTCCACGGTTGCAGAGTTCCATGCCCGATTTATTCGGTTGGTCTCGGATCTCGGCGGTTCGCCAAGCTTCAACGGACAACCGAACGAAGTGCCGGATCCCGTGCCATTCCGGGAGGACGATCGCGACCGCGTTTATGATCGAGATGCCGTACAGCGATTCCATCAGGCTTTGATGGCGATCGACCGTGTCTTCAAGGCATTCCGGACATCGTTTCTCGGAAAGTCCAGTCCCGTTCATCTGTTCTGGGGTAGTTTCGATCTTGCCGTCACCCGTTTTTCGGGGCGTCCGGCGCCGCTCCATGCAGGCGGAATCCCAGCCTTGCCGGATGACGTTGCGCAGGAGGCCTATGACCGTGAGGTCTCCTCAGTCGGTTTTTGGCCGGGCGGTGGCGGCCTGGACTATCCGGCTTTTTATGCTTACGCTTATCCGGCGCCACATGGTTTCCGTAATGCGGAGATCAGGCCCGACGCGGCATTCTGGCACGAAGGCCTCTCCGAGTTCATCCTGCCTTATGATGCGGTGCGGTCGGCAGCTGATCCGGACGCGGCGCTGATGGCGTTTCTCATGTCCAGCTACGAAGCTGCCGCCGATCTGGGGAATTGGGATCGCGAAATGCTGGACTGTGCGCATGGCCGGCCAGGCGTGGTGCGCCCACAAAATGCAGGACAGCTGAACGCAGGTCCTGCGCCAGCAGCAGATGATGAAAAGGTCGAACGGGAAGATGGTCCGTCGAAGGGTCGCTACCGGCTCGTCATCGACGGTGTCGAAGCCGAGATGACCTATAGCCGAGCCGGCGAGGGGCTGATCATCATCGACCATACGGACGTACCCTCGGCCTTGCGTGGGCGAAAAATCGGGGAACGGATGGTGCGACAGGCCATTGAAGATGCAAGGCGTGACGGCGTCGCCATCATTCCTCTTTGCCCTTTCGCCAAGGCGCAAATCGACCGTCATCCTGAATGGCAGGATGTTCTTAAGAAGTGAAATCACGCGCCGAGCAACATGGCTGTGCCGGTGCCGGAGGATGGAATGCAGGAAAAAACCTTCAGATTTCAGGAGGCCGACAGGGCGCTATTGGCTGCCGTCGATGAAGCGATCGAACGTGCCGCTGAAACCGCCGGGCCTGAGCTTCGATCTCTTGGTATCGGCAGAACGCCGGGTGATTACTTCGCCGATGCAGCACTTCGTCACCTGTTTCTGCGGTTATGCGGCGCCGACCCGCAAACGAATACGGGCGGCGATCCCGAAGCCGCATGGGAAATCCTCTATATGGGCCGCAGTGTCGCTCGCTACTGGGAAAAGGAGCGCGGGGTTCCCGCCGTGATACGGCGGAAAAAGGATCGGCCGGAAGACATTGAAAAAGATGCGAGCGAACGCCGGTTGCTGACACTCGCCGCACGGGACTTCGCGGTGAAAACCGCTATCCGTGTTTTGATCGATCATGCGCGCGCGTCCGATCCGCAAATCGATGAGCGCCTCGAGGCGCCAATCGACGCCCGCCATGACCGGCTGGAGAATGTTTCGGAGACGGACCGAGAATTCACCGAAAATGCCCGCAGATACATGCGTCTCCTGACCGGGCTGCCGGAATAGGCGCTGACAACCCTTCCTGAAGATGCGCACTCTCACAAGAGGTGAAATCATGGCGGAAAACTGCCCCATACTCACGCCGGCCGAAAAGCAGGTCGTAGACATCATCAAACGCGCCGATGATACGCTGGCTGCTGCTGTCTCCCAGGCATTGCAGGAGGTGACCAGACAGGCTGCCGAAGAGATGCAAGCGGCGGGACAGGAACAATCCGCGCCGGCCCTGCAGTATTTCGCGAGCGTCGTTCATCAGCGAATGTATTGCCTGATGTGTGGTGCGGATCCGAACACGTTTGAAGGGGGCAATCCGGATATCGCCTACCACGTCATCCGCAATAGCCAGAATATTGCAAAACATTATTGGGCAGCGGATATCGAACCCTATCCACCGAAGTAGAGCCGCCTTTTATGCTCAACTGGGCGAACCGGTTCAGGTTATGTCGGTCCTGGCGTGAGCGGCGGCGAAACCTTGTTTTCGCCGCCGCTTCTGCGTTGTCTCCGATAACAGACCTCAGGCAATATCCAGCGTCAGCACGCCGCCGCCGCCGGCTTCCAGCCGATGCAGAAATGTCCCCGGTTCGATCAACTGATATGGAAAATAGAGGCCGGGCGTAGCCGGCGCCCGACCGTCAAGCCCGGTCAGGCGTTCAAGGATCATCGTCACGCCCATCGCCGTCAAAGGTGCAGCCCCTCCGGGGTGAAAGACCGCATGTCGTGTCTCAAGCGTCTGACCATCATGATCCTTGCCGGACAGTTCGATGATGATCTCGGTCGATTTCGGTTCGCCGCGGCGACGCGTCGAGCTGACACCCGTTGCCAGATCGAACTGGACGCTCCTGGCACCGGTAGCCGTTGCCAAGCCTACGACATCGATCGATGAAAAGCCCGAGGCTTTGATTTCGGTACCGTCAATCGCATGGAACAGCGCCTTGTTGTCATCGCCATCGCGCCAGATATAGGCGCCATCACGCCGCGTGAGTGCGGCCGACATCATTTTGGAAAGGCGTTCGAAATCTTCCGCAACAGCCGGCCCGCCGCCATCCTCTTCGTCCACCAGCGCGCCGATCTTGATCGCGTCGATGCGAGTGAACTTTTTGGCGAGTTCAAGCGTGGGAACCGTCGTGGCGCCTACGAGCCATTCGTAGCCAAGAACAACCGCGCCTGCGTTCGGCTTGTGCATGAAGGTTGCAATTTCGGGCGCGATCTCGAACACACCGGACGAGATGCCAAGATGGGGCAGGCCGCGTGCATTGGCAAAGCGCAACCCTGCCAGGCTTTCGTCCGAGTGGAATACGGCAACGGCACCGACTTCACGACTGCCCAATCCGAGATTATCGGCATCGTTGTTCAGTTGCACGGCTTCGGCGTTGCCAAGTTCCGCGGCAACCGCCTGCGCCTTTTCCATGTTCCGGCCAGCAATCAGAAATGGCACGTTGGGATGCAGGTTGCGTAACGTTTGAGCGCTCAGGCGGCCGATTGCGCCGGAGCCGCCCATCATCAGGATAGGATCAAAGTGCATGAATTTCTCCTTCTGGTTTTCGCACCAGGCGATCTCATTGGTTGCCAAACAACTTGAAAAAATGAGCGACATCCGCCCGATCGATGTATGGATGATCGCCAATCGCAAATGATGCAGACACCAGCTAAACGGTGACTCTGGGTGGAAAAAGAACCGAGTTTGCCCGGGCTTTTCGCCCGCTGACGTCAATCGGTTGGTGGTAGTGCGTCGTTATGGGAATGCCGAGCTTGTCATGTAGTTCCGCGGCGGCTCGTGGAATGAACGGCAGCAGGCAGCGCGCCACGATGGCAAGGCCATATATCTGCTCCCCCAGGGTCGCTGCGAGGCGCTGTGTGGTCACCGTCCGCTCGTTTGCCGCGATCTCGCGAGACAGCGCCTTGGCATCTGCCCATGGTGCCTGCCTCGTAAACACCCTGTTCGCCTCGGCCAGATAGGCGAAGATCTCGCTCAGGCTATTTCCGGCGTCACTCCGTCAAATGTGGTGGCCAGAAGTGCGAGAACACGGTTTGCGAGGTTGCCCAGTTGTCCGCCGAGTTCTCCCGACCATGCCGCATCCAGCCTGTCCTGCGAAAAATCACCGTCATCTGCGGAGCGGATGTGCCGCAAAAGGTAATATCGAAGCGCATCCGGCGTGCCGTAAGCCTCGATCAATCGATCCGGCGCAATTCCGTTGCCGGCAGATTTTCCGATCTTCCGGCCATCGACCGTCAGGTATCCGTGCACGCAGATGGATGTGGGCAGCGGCAGGCCGCAGGATAGCAATATGGCCGGCCAGTAAATGGCGTCGAATTTTGAGATACCCTTGCCGACGAAATGAAGCCGTGCGCCGCTCTTGGTCCAGTAGCGACGAAAAAGTGCATCATCCGTGCCGTGACCGAGCCCGGTCAGGTAATTTGCCAGGGCGTCGAACCAGACATAGACGACTTCGTCGCTTCCCGGAACCGGCACGCCCCATCCCCTTGCTCGTTCGGCGCTGCGCGAAACACTGATGTCGGTCAGTCCACGCCGGAGGAGGGCGGTGATTTCATTGCGACGATGTGCGGGCGTAACCTGAAGTTCGCCTGCCTCGATCAACGCGAGGATCTGATCGCCGTATCGGGAAAGACGGAAAAACCAATTTTCTTCCCGAACGATTTCCAATGCCACCGCGTGTTCGGGGCATTTCCCCTCATCAAGTTCCGATGGCTCGTAAAATTGCTCGCAGCCCACGCAATAAAAGCCTTCATAGGCCTTACGATAGAGATCGCCGCGGCTCGCGCAGGCATTCCATAGGGAATGAACGCAGGCAACATGCCGCGGATCGCGTGAGGTGCGAACAAACTCGTCGTTGGAGATGTCGAGCCGCTCACCCAGCCGCTCGAAACTGTCGCCATTGGCGCCGACGAAGTCAGCGACCGCCTGTCCTGCGGCTTCTGCCGCGCGGACATTCTTCAGGCTGTTATCGTCGGTTCCGCACTGAAAGCGAACATCCCGCCCCAGCAGCCGATAGTGACGCGCATAGGCATCCGCCTGCACAAGCTCGAGCGCGAACCCGACATGTGGTGATGAATTGACGTAGGGGATAGAGGTGGTGAGGTAGGTGGTCGGTCGTATCACGGGAAGATCCTCTCGAAGGGTGCAAAATCCCTGAGGCGGATCGCAAAAAAAACCGCCTCAAGGGCGGTCTCTGGTGCACTGAAAACGCACGAAACCCGCCACGCTATGAGCGCGGCATCATCATCGTGGCGTTGATCAGGTTGCTGTTCATAACCCGACCACTATCACGTGTCGAAACCCTCAACAAGCTGATCGGCGTTGCTTATCCTGCGACACTGTTTTGCAGAACATGCGATCATCCTAATTGGTATCGACACACTTATCGCGGATCGACAGCGTCTAAAGTGCACCGGTGTTGATCGTGGTGATTGGAAAAGCTTTATCGGATCGTTCCAGCTGATAAGTTGCAAAATGACAATTAGGGATGGGCTTTGAATTTCTTATTCTTGAACAAAGGGCTAGCCGCACAGATCAAGCCTAGCGCTACTTTGATCGAACCCAGCTTACCTTTTCAACATAATCGCTAATTTCGGTCGGTGGCGGACCATGTAAGGCTAGTGGAATTGACCAATTCCGATCTGCTCAAGTCAGGTGAGAAGGTTCGACGACCCTAATTTGAAATCTGAGTTTTTTCAAAGGGTCGTCAAAAATAACTAGGTGGTCGCAAGTTCATATCCCATCAAGACTGTAAGTTGTTGTTGAGTCCATTAGACCAGAATTGGTCGCTCAGCGCCGTCAGCTGATACTGAACTCAGGCATTGTCCCTCCAGGGACGGTGCATACTTCATCTCTGGAGGGACTGGTTGGCCCTACGACCACGGTGAAGCTTAGGTGGTTCCGGCGCCCGCTGTAAGGCTGGCGTCAGACCTGGGCCATGCCTCCGTCGACAGCGAGCTCTGCACCCGTCGTGAAACTGCTCTCGTCGCTCGCGAGGAAGAGGGCGGCCGCGGCCACCTCTTCAGGCCTGCCCATGCGGCCAAGAGGGATCATGCCGGACAGTGCATCTCGCACCTCTTGCGAGGCGCTTGCCATCATCGCGGTGTCAGTCGGTCCAGGGCTGACGACGTTGACGCGAACTCCTCTGGGAGCAAGTTCGTTGGCCCAGGTACGCGTAAACGAACGGACTGCTGCCTTTGTCGCACCATAGACACCATAGCCCTTTGTGCCGATGTCGCCGGCGATTGAGCCGATCAGTACGATCGTGCCGCCCGGCTGCATGAGGTCAACCGCACCCTGCGCTGCGAATACGAGGGATCGGACGTTCAGCCCAAATGCCCGATCGAAATGGTCGTCCGAAATCTCTTCAAGCGGTGCATATTCGGACAAGCCTGCGTTCACGACAAGCACGTCGATGCGGCCTTCTTCCGAACGGATAAGCTCGATGACGCGCTTAAGATCGGTCTTTTCGTTGGCGTCTGCTTGAAGGACCCGGATGCTCCCCGAGCCCTCTGCTTCTAAAGTGGTGTCCCCGCCCTTGCGGCTGGTCGCGTAGACTCCCGCGCCCTCGTTGGCAAATCTCTGCGAAATGGCTCCGCCGATGCCACCGACGCCCCCGATAACGAGTGCGATCTTGTGTGCTAATCTGTTCATGCTAACTCCATCAATAATGATGGGAATAGATATAATGTCTATACCTACGGTCAATTACGCACTACGAGTAAAGCAGATATCGAGGAGTATACCTATGTCATTGGATGACGGAGGCCTGTCCACCAAAGCCAGCATGCCTCGCCGGCCCAAGCCTGTCTCCGTTGAGGCTTTGTTGGACGTCGAGAAGGCGCGGCCGGTGCTGGAGCAGATCGCCAACAAGTGGTCTGTGCTGATCCTGACTGTATTATGCACCAGGCCGTCACGGTTCAACGAGATCATGCGACGCCTTGACGGGATCACACATAAAGCGCTTTCCGAAGCTTTGAAAAGACTGGAGCGCAACGGGCTCATCCGCCGTGAAGTTCTGACGACGACGACGCCGGTTGGCGTCGAATATACTATCACCGCGCTCGGTCGCTCGCTTCAGCAGCCGTTCGAGGCGCTATACGCTTGGTCCATGACCTACGGCCCGGAGCTCGAGCGCGCACAAGTAGAATACGATCGTCAGCGAGACTAGCTCGCTGACGATCGTATTGGGTTCCACTACTGGGTCTATACCCTAACTATCAGCTTGCCGAAATTGCGCCCTTCAAGGAGACCTATAAATGCTGCGGGGGCATTGTCGAGACCGTCCACGATGTCCTCTCGATACTTCAACCTGCCGTCAGCGACCCAACCAGCGGCTTCCTCTAAGAATGTTGGTTGCTGCTCAATGAACTCCACGTTCATGAAGCCTCGAACTGTGATGCTCTTCTGCTGAATGACCTTCATGGAAGCAGGAAGCCGGTCAACGGATGGCGGTCCGAGGGCCTCGTCATTGTAGTGGGAGATCATTCCGCAGAGTGGCACACGCGCGAAATTGTTGAGAAGTGGCAGGACCGCATCCCAGACAGCGCCGCCGACGTTTTCGAAATAGACATCGATACCGTCAGGGCAGGCCTCGGCGAGCTGTTGCGCGAAGTCTGGATCACGATGATTGATCGCGGCGTCAAAGCCCAGTTCGTTTTTGACGAACGCACATTTCTCAGCACCCCCGGCTATCCCGATGGCGCGCGCCCCGTCGATCCTAGCGAGCTGGCCAACGACTGAGCCAACCGCGCCGCTTGCTGCGGCGACGACAACAGTCTCTCCGGGCTTCGGGCGCCCGATGTTGCGCAGGCCTGCATAGGCTGAGAAACCGGTCATGCCCAGGACACCCAGTCCAGTCGAGATCGGAGCGGCATGCGGATCGATTCTCCGCAAATCGCTTCCGTCGGAGATGGCATGGGTCTGCCAACCCGAGTAGGCAACCGCGATGTCGCCTTCCTTCCAATCCCGGTTGCGGGACTGTTTGATCCTGGAGACCGTGGCGCCAACCATCACGTCGCCGATCGCGATCGGATCAGCATAGGACTTGGCGTCGCTCATGCGTCCCCGCATGTAAGGGTCGAGCGAAAGGTAGATGGTTTCGAGCAGAACGTGGTCATTGGGCACCTCGGGCACAGGCGCTTCTTCGAGACGAAAGTTGGCAGGTTTGGGCGGTCCTGCCGGCCTTGATGCAAGTACAATCCGGCTGTTGGTCTGTGGCATGGCTGGATTCCTCAAAGTGTGTCGGGACGGAACGCCGCGTTTATTTCCGGCGCGGCGGTCGCGATTGCGATTCAGTTTGCGAAAAGTTGCTTCAGGAAGCTCATGGTGTCAGGCTGCGCGGCACGGATGACTGTGAAGTGGTCGGTGTGCGGATACTCGTTGTATGTCACAGGTGTCCCGTCTGCTCTCAACCGAGCGACCAGCGCCCTCGTCGTGTTCACGAAGACGAAAGCATCGTCGGGACCCAGCGAGATGAAGGTTGGCTTTTTGAGGCGGAAGTTCGGGTTGGCAGCCGGGTCGTTCGCAGTAAGGAACGCTGCCATCTCTGGATCGCTCGCCCAATCTTGTCTGAAACCATCGAAGGTCGCACCTTTTGCGGCAATCGCTTTAGATAGCCCACCAATGGCAGGAACTGAGCAACGTGTCGTGAATTCCTTCAACTGCGCTTCAAGATCGGGGCCCATCACGGATGAAGCCTTGAACGAAGGATCAATCACCTTCAATCCAGTCGTCATGAGGGCGACGTTAAAATTCTGGAGAAGGCGATAGTCGCTTGCCTTGTCTGGGTTCGCTACGGTTCGCTGGGCTAGCTCTTTCACGAAAGCATCGATCGAGGTGTAGGGCGCTATTGCCACCGTTCCCTTGTAATCTAACTGCGGGGCTTCATCGGCATAGGCTTCGACGCCGAGGACCGCATGACCACCATCGGAATGCCCGACCGCGGCGTACTGCTTCGAAAGGTTGCCGTCGACATTGTGAGCGGCAACCACGCCGCTGATCAGCGAACGTGCCAGGCTGCCGGCATGAAAATAGGGGTAGGGGACCATTGCCACCTTACCCAGCCCTTCCAGGTCAGGAGCAACGACCGCATAGCCCGCGTTTACAAGCGTCGAGATTTCGAACAGGTAATCGCTATTGAAGCCGTCCTTTGTAAGGCCACCATCAAGCTCATCTGTCAGGCTGGGTGCGCACAGTTTATTGCCAGGTGTCGTCGTCCCATGTGCCCAGGCAATCACTGGCCATCCCCCGTGTGGCGCCTTTCCGTCCGGCACAAACAGGAGGGTTGATGCCGTTGTGAGATCTCCGGACACCGACTGCATGGTGTGGACCATGAGCTCTGCGTGTCCCTTGATCTGTGGGGAAATGTTGTGCGGTTTATGGGAGATAACCGCTCCGGACGTTGTCGCTTCTTCGACAGCCAGGACGGGAACGGTGGAACCGGCGATCATCACGGTGGAGCTAAGGATCGTCATGACGAGCGCGTGCGTGACCGCCCGTCTCAATATCGAGGCATTCATAAGACACTCCAATTGTTCAATTCAGAATACGCCTCGCGCAGGGGTGCTATGCGCAGCCGATGCTTGCGAGGGCGATTAAGAGACCCGATCGGCCGTGTCTGCAGAAACGAGTGCAATCGCTCGCTGAAGATATACGCAGGATATCTACGGTCAATTACGCACTTTACGTAAACAAGGTTTCGGAAAGTATATCGACTTCATCGCATCGATGACGCGATGGCCGCCTCACCACTTGGTAAGCTGTTGGCACAGTTGCGAGTTCATGACCCGCGGCGGTCGGCTGCTGGAGCTTCGCTAGCCAGCTTTTCAAAAGGTCATACATGCTTACGTGGCGGCAATTGCGCGAGAATAAGCCCCGGGCGGCATCCCCACATGCCGGCTAAAGGCGACATTGAAAGCGCTCGTCGAGCCATAGCCGACGCGTTCAGCGATTTCCGCCATCGCGACCTCGTCGCGAAGAAGCTCTTTCGCCAAAGCCATCCGCCAACGTGTTGCGTATTCCATCGGCGCGACGCCTACCTCCTTGCGGAAGCGATCAAAGAAGGTCGAACGAGACATTGCAGCATCTTGGGCAAGCGTCTCCACCGTCATGCTGCGCCCTGGATCTGCGTGTATCCGGCGTAATGTAGGCGCCAGCAATGGATCGGCCATGCCACGCAGGAGACCCGGCGGTGCCTTAGCGCTTGCGGCCGATCGTATTGCATCGATGAATAACACTTCGAGCAACCGATTGAGCACCATCTCACGCGCGGCACGGTCGGCCCTTGTTTCCTCGTTGATCATCCGGACGAGAGCCATCAGTCGCTCTTCACCATGAACATGGATGACCTCCGGCAGCAGCGATACGAGGAGGGCCTTGTCATCCGAGCCGAACTGACAATGGCCAACCAGTGCCTTGATCTCCGCCGGCCCTTCCGGGTCGCCCAGATGAAAGACACCGGGGCTGGTCTCCAAGCGCTGGGCAAGTGCGCCCCGTGGCGGCGGCTCCATGCTGCTCATCGTGAACGAGAAGATCTTCGGAACCAGGACAAAATCGCCCGCAGCCAGCACCATGGCCTCACGACCGGCGATCGTCATCAGGCAACGGCCCTCGACCACCGCGCAGTAGAAGGGGCTTCCAAGCTCCGTGCGCTCAACCAGCCACCGACCGCCGCCCGTCACCAGCTTTGAGATCGACGGGCTCGGCTTCAACAAAGAAACAACTTCAGCAACCGGATCGGTCATGAATTCGGACTTTCGCTAAACATACTTGGACGTGCGACTATAGCAGGTCCGGGCAATTAGGTCCATCTTTAGCCCAATCAAATGACAGGAGATGGAACATGCCAAAGATCCTTATCACCGGTTGCTCGTCCGGTTTCGGCCTCGTCACCGCACAGAAATTCTTGGACGCCGGGTGGGACGTCGTCGCAACCATGCGCACACCGCGAAACGACCTTCTTCCTTCGAACGACGGGCTCGAAGTCCTGCCGCTAGATGTTACCAGCGCGGACAGCATTGCTGAGGCGGTCGAAGCTGCCGGCACGATCGATGCTCTGGTCAACAACGCCGGCGTGGGCATGCTCAATGTGCTCGAAGGCTCGGAGATGTCGAAGGTTCGCGAACTGTTCGAGACGAATGTCTTCGGCGCAATGGCGATGACAAAAGCTGTTTTTCCGCAGATGAGGGTCCGGCGCTCAGGCGTCATCGTCAATGTCAGCTCCGCCGTCACGATAAGGCCGTTGCCCGCTCTCTCGGTCTACAGCGCCAGCAAGGCGGCACTCAATGCCTTCACGGAGAGCCTCGCGCTCGAGGCGGCGCTGTTCGGAGTCCGCGCTAAACTCGTCCTACCTGGCTCCGCACCGACGACCGGCTTCGGCAAGAATGCCGTCTCGCGCATGGGCATGGAAATTCCCGAGCCATATACCGCCTTCGTCGACGATTACATGACGAAGCTGCGTTCGGGCACAGAGGTCACGACCGCGGATGCGGTTGCAGAGGCCGTCTGGCGGTCTGTGACGGAGATCGACGCGCCGATGAAGATCCCCGCCGGCGCCGACGCGGAAACCTCCTTCCACGAAGCGGGTCATTTGCTCACCTGAATATCACCCTCCGAAACCCTCCTTTGAAGGTCCAGAGCCATGAACAATCTGATCAATCTCGCCAAGCATATTCCGACGCCTGAAGCTACTCTCACTGTCGCCTACACGCCGATCCGACTTCTAATGCCCGGCCGCCAGCCCTTGGAGCTGCGGCTGACCGCGCCCGCGAGCGGCGACAAGCTGCCGATCGTGCTGCTGTCGCATGGCTACGGCCCTTCAAACTATATCCCCTCTAAGGATGGCTACGCTCCCCTCGTGCAGTTTTGGGCGGAAAGAGGGTTCGTCGTCATCCAGCCGACGCATGCAAGTTCGCGGGTCGGCGGCCTACCGTCCGATGAACCGGGCGCGCCGTTCTTCTGGCGTGAGCGGGTGGAGGAGATGAAGGCTATCCTGGACCAACTGCCGGAGATCGAGAGACAGGCTCGTGGCGTGGCCGGCCGGATGGATTATTCACGCATCGGCGCGGTCGGGCATTCCTTCGGCGGCCACACGGTCGGGCTCCTGCTCGGGGCCCAGCTGGATGGCGAGGACCTCTCCGATCCTCGCATTGCTGCTGGCGTTCTTCTGACAACACCGGGACGCGGCGAGGACATGACTCCAGAGAGTGCTGCACGGTTTCCGTTCTTCGACGTCGACTTCTCGACGTTGACGACACCAAGCTTGGTTGTCTGTGGTGATATGGACAAACCGCATTTCACCACCCGTGGCCCTGAGTGGCACGCGGATGCGTTTCACGATGCGCCGGGCGCTAAAGCAATGCTGACCATGCATGGCGTTGGTCACGGCCTAGGCGGGATCGCCGCACTAGACGCAAAAGAAACAGAGACTGAATCCCCAGACGTGCTGGAGGCGACGCGGCGCCTGACGCTTGCCTGGCTTCAGACGGCTGTTAACGCAGACGGTGGGGCGTGGGAAAGAGCAACTTTCGCGGTTGTCCAGGATGCGGCAACGCTCGCCACTGTCTCGGAGAAGCATCTTTGACAGGGGCTCGGCTTCTGGAGCAGTCTACCGCGCGATGCCTCGTTAGCTTGACTGCACAGCACACTAAACATGCTTGTTCGTGACCCGGAAAAAGGCGAGGACTGAGCGTTCTAAGTCGCAGCACCCTCTAGAAAATCTTGTCCGGGGAACGTACGCCGCCAGCGCCACGCTTCGAAAACGGAGGTCTCCACCTTCAGGAGCGCGCGCCCGACACCGTCGCGATGAAGGCGCGCAGGTCGGCCAGCATCAGCTCCGGCTCCTCCAGCGCGGCGAAATGCCCGCCCCGCGGCATGTCGGTCCAATGCACGATATTGTAGGTCTTCTCCGCGAACGAGCGCGGCGGCGGCAGGAACACCGGATCGGGGAAGGCCGCGAAGCCGGTTGGCACCTGGATGCGGGTACCGGCCGGGAGCATCCGCGATTCCTCAAGCCGGCTGCCGTAGTAGATCCAGGTTGCAGTCACGAACGATGCGGGCGCGATGTAAAGCATGATGTCGGTGAGGAGTTCCTCCTCGGAAAACTTGCTCCAGATGTCCGGGTCGCCATCGGCGGTTGTTGGTAGACCGGCCCACTTGCCGAACTTCTCGAGTATCCAGCCCGCCGCTCCTACCGGGCTGTCGGCCATCGCGACGCCAAGCGTTTGCGGACGCGTTGCCTGCTCGTGAAAGTAGGCGCTCTCCCGATCGGCAATTGCGGCCCGCTTGGCGGCGAAGGACTTCTCCTGGTCGGTCGTCGCAGCGGCATCCTCCGCATGCACGGTCATCATGTTGATATGGATGCCGAGCAGGGCGTCCGAACGATCATGCGCCGCCCAGACCGCGAGGGCGTGGCCCCAATCGCCCCCTTGGATGAAATACGGCGCGTCGCCGAACAGTTGGATCATCAGCCCATGCATGAGCGCAGCAGCCCGTCGCGGGCCGATCGGGCCCGTGATCGGGTTGGAGAACGCGAAGCCAGGAAGCGAGGGGACGACAACATCGTGCCCGTCCGCTGCGAGCGGCTCCAGGAGCCGCTTGAATTCGAGATACGAGCCCGGCCAGCCATGGAGAAGCAGGACGGGCGGCTTCGAGCCGTCGCCCTTCACATGAACGAAGTGGATGTGCTCGCCTTTTACGTCGGCCGTGAAGTTGGGGCGTGCGTTGAGGCGGCGTTCGACCGCACGCCAGTCATAGCTGTTCCGCCAATACTCGACGAGCCGCTTGAGATCATCAACCCCGACCCCCGCTGACCAGCCTCCCGCATCCGGCAGCTGCCTCCAGTCATAAGCCTCGACCTTAGCTCTGATCGTGGCGAGCCGTTCGTCAGGGATGTTGATGGTGTAGGGTGAAATCATGATGTTTCTCCGCTTAGATTGAACGGAAACCGCTCTATTGCGGCGAATTCCTAGAAACACCGCGTCATTTCTTCGATATCCGTGTTACGAGCCACGGACCTTCCCGGGCGATCGCCGGAAAGACAGGAACGGCTCCGTCAGTCACCAAAGCACCTCGCTTTAAAGCCCGGCATGCCGGCGTGAACAACGCCGCCGCAGCCCCACGGCGTCAGGTTTGCGATCTGGCTATCTCTTGAGAAGTGAGACCTGCCTCTCGAAGTCGGCCAGATCGAAATAGTCGCGCCAGACAGTGATTTCCCCGTTTTCCACAGTGATCGTACCCATCACCGGCAGTTTGATCGTCGCGCCACTTTCATGGGTGAACACATCGATCCGTTCGTTGAGAACGAGGTTTCCTGATGCCGCGATGTTGGTCACAGCCCAGTCGACCTTGAACGCTGTTCCAACCCCGAAGTCCTGATGGAATTTGCGAACGTTGTCTCTGCCTACGATGTCAGGCAGCGGCACGTTGTCATAGAGGACGTCATCCGACAGCATCGCAAGGGCGTCCTCAATGCGATTTGCTGACCAGTGGCCGAAGAAAATGGTGGCGATATCGATAGGGTTGGTGGAAATGGTAGCTCTCCAAACAGGGTTTAGGGAAACTTGACAAGATTGTTTGCCGGTAATGGGCGGCCGGGAAACTGCGTGAGCCGGCCGCCGATTGAGATGGGTCGAATATTCCAGGCCGAAACACACAGAGCGTCCCAAAGGCAGAGCAGCTCAGACTAAGTTGCTCAGTCGGCTGGCGTGACGCGCCGGTGGAAGCCCAAAGATGCGCACTTATTCGGGACTGAATTGCGAGGGGCTGCCGTAACCGACTTGGAAGCCGTTACTGGCCGCGTCGATCTTGTCGCCGACCATCAGGCTCTGTGCCTCCTGCGTTCCCCCAAAACGCAATTCACAAGTGTGCGTCTCCCAAGCAGATCCATGACGTTCCTTTTATGCAGTGATCGATGCACAAATAAGTAGCGGCATTGCAAACGATCGTCAATGGATTTATACAGTGATCGATGCAAAATAAAGTTTCGATACCTCAAGTGAACTTACCATCGACGCGTCCTCCACGCGGGCGGCCGAGGGAGTTTGATCGCCAGGCTGCGCTTGCCGCGGCGACACGGCTGTTCTGGATTAGGGGATACGAAGCGACCTCGATCGCCGACCTGACGGAGGCAATGGGGATCGGAACTAAGAGCCTTTATGCGGCCTTCGGTTCGAAGGATGCGCTGTATGCCGAGGCCCTCCGATACTATTACACGACCTACGAGGGATTGGTGTGGACCCGCTTCAGGGCTGCTTCGACAGCGAGGCAGGCCGCTCTGTTCTTTCTCCAGGATGAGGCGATCGCCATGACCGGTGGAGATCTCGGTCTACCTCATGGGTGCATGTCAACGCTTGCGACCGTGGGCAGCGAAGGGCATTCCGGACTGAGCGAACTCATGCGAGCGACTCGTGCAGGCGGTTTCGATCTGCTCAAAGCGCGCTTCGATCGAGCGAAGAACGATGGTGAGCTAAAGGCTACGGTGGACACGACCAAACTGGCGAGGTTCGTGCAGACAGTCCAAAGCGGCATGGCGATCCGTGCCCGGGATGGAGCGGACCGCGCCGAGCTGAACGATGTGGCGGAAATTGCGCTTTCCAGCTGGGACAATATCAACGCCAAGTGATTATACCTGCTAGGCGAGGCCTAGTAGCTTGATGAACATCGTCCCAGCATCGACCGTAAGCTTCTGGCATGCTTGATGACTTGAGCCACTATCAGAGCGTGGCGACGGCTGGCGTTGACTTCGTTGGCAAGCCAGGCCGGCTTTGCGCTCCCGGATCATCTTGTCCCCCCGTTTGGACGATACGCACGCCTGCAGTTCCCGACGAACCTCCACCCGACGGAGAAAAGCTATCGCTCGGTCGGCCCGGCGAGGAAACAGCCGGCGCTTCTGGCGTTGAACGCAGCGAATGAAAGTTCGTCTGGCTGATCGACATACCCATTGAAGCAGCGAGTTGTAAGTTCAAATTGGTTCAAGAGCAACTATCGCCTCATTTCCAATCTTCGCGCTACCTGCTGACTAGCGCGATCTTAATCCTAGGCTGGATATCCGCATGAAGCGAAAATTTGCCCTCGTCACGAAACGCCAGTCCGCAAGGCGTCGATAAAGGCACGCAAGGCTGGAGACATCTGGCGCTGCTGCGGATAGCAAATAAACAGACCTGGGAAGGGCGCTGACCATGACTGAAGCAGCGGGACTAGTCGCCCTGCGCTGATATGATCTGCTACGGTGTCTTCAACTGGGAAGCCGATCCCGACCCCTTTAAGCGTCGCGCTCAAGGCGCTCTCCTTGTCGCTGAAGATGAGAGGGCCATCAACGGTTACACTGAACCAAGCTTCGTTTTCGAAGAACTCCCAGGCGTAAGGTGTCGCCCGACCTGGCCACCGCCACCGGATACAGCGATGATTTACGAGGTCTCGCGGATGCCTTGGCTGTCCGTGGAGCTGCAGATAGTCGGGCGCTGCGACGGCAATCTGCCTTAGCTCTGGCCCGAGGCGGACCCCAACCATGTCCTTTTCGATTACCTCACCGATCCGGAGCGCGACGTCGTAACGAGCGGCGACAATATCGATCACCTCGTCGTCCAGCGTTATATCAAGGACAATCTCAGGATAGCGATCGGTAAAGTCTTTCAGGATCGGATCGATGTACTTGTGCGCCGCCGATCGGAATGTGTGCACCCGAACGGTTCCAGCGGGCTTTTCGCCCGCCTGCTTAACCTGCGCCACCGCGCCGCCAAGGTCGAGCGCCGCGATCCGAGCGCGCTGAAAAAGGTTCTCGCCCACTTCGGTCAAAGACACGTTGCGAGTGGTACGATGAAGCAACCGCATGCCGAGGTGATCTTCGAGGTTGCGAACCATCTGGCTTAAGGCAGAGGGCGAAACCCCGAGCTGGTCGGCTGCCCGGCTGAAACTCAACTGTTCCGCCACGACGATGAAGGCGCGGAGCTGATTGTAATCCTGACCGTTCAGAAGGTGGCTCAAAGATCGCCTCAATGTTCTTTAGCTGAGCTAACAACTTCTGTAATTTTATAGCGCATTATCAAGCTGGACGCGACACGCCATCTTTGCATCATTCACTTGAAGGAGCAAAAGATGAAGACGTGGCTTATCACAGGTATCTCGCGTGGACTGGGCAACGCCTTGGCAAGGACAGCGCTCTCGCAGGGCGACACCGTTGTCGGAACGGTCAGGACGGGTTCAATTTCGTTCGACAATGAGACAGGTAACCTGCACGTTCTAAACGTCGATCTCACCGATAGTGCTGCGACCGAAACTGCGGTTGAAGAAGCCTTTAAGCGCCTCGGCCAGATCGATGTCATCGTCAACAATGCCGGATATGGTCTGCTCGGTGCCCTTGAACATGCGACCGACGCAGAAGTGGAACGTCTTTTTGCCGTCGACGTCTTTGCGCCGTTCCGGATTATCCGGCGCGCCCTGCCTTATCTCCGCAAGCAGGGATCGGGGCATATCATCAACATCACATCGATCGCCGGCAGAGCTCCCTCTACTGGATCTGCCTTGTATTCGGCTGCCAAAGCAGCGCTGGAAGGCCTGTCAGCTGCGCTTTCTCTAGAAGTCGCTTCGCTTGGCATCAAAGTGACGGCAGTTGCGCCTGGCGCGTTCAGGACAGACTTTCTGTCGGCACATTCGATTCAAAGGAGTGGCACGGCGCATGAAGCCTATGCCGGAACAATCGGAAAGAGCGATGCGGCCTTCAACGCGGCAGCCGGGCATCAATTGGGTGATCCGCAACGTGCCGCAAATGCGATCATGGCTCTGGTTAAGTCCGAAAATCCACCGCTTCACCTGCTGCTGGGTAGCGATGCCTTGCGTCGTATGCGCACCAAGCTCGATCAAACCGTAGACGAAATCGATGCCTGGGAGACGACGACCCTCAGCACGGATTATCCGGAGGACGGAAAATGAAGACCATACCTCAGGGATGGGATCTTTCCGGAAAGGTCGCTGTCGTTACAGGTGCAGCACGCGGGATCGGGCTGGAATCGGTGAGACTGCTGCGATCGAGAGGTGCACGCATCGTCGCCAGCGATATCAACCCAGCGGTGAAAGACCTCGCTGGAGAGGACATCGCAACGTTCTGCGGGGATGTATCGGAGGAAGCGACCGCGATCGGAACCATCGCGCTCTCACTCCAGCGCTTCGGGAGCATCGATATCCTCGTCAACAATGCCGGACGAACAATGAACAAACCTCTGATCGATATGAGCGCTGCCGACTGGGATGCCATCATGGCGATCAATGCTCGCGGAAATTTCCTGCATTCGCGGGAGGCGGTGAGGGCAATGATCGGCATGGGCGGCGGCGCGATCGTCAATGTCGCGTCCATCGTCTCTGCGGTCGGCATGAAAGATACGGCCGTCTATGCCGCGTCAAAAGGCGCCATTACCCAACTCACGAAGGTTGTCGCGGTCGAGTACGGTGATCGCGGCATCCGCGCTAATGCCGTCGCCCCTGGCGTCGTTGAAACCGACATTCTCGAAGGGATTGTCGCGAACAGCAAGGTTACGCTTGCGAGTTATGGTGGCGCCCATCCAATCGGAAGGGTCGCACAGCCAATCGATATAGCCGAGGTGATCGCATTTCTGGCATCGCCTGCATCGTCCTTCATAACGGGTGCTCTCGTGATGGCGGACGGCGGCTACACGGCTCTTTAGGGGAAGGTAAACGTGATGACAAAATCAATTCTGATCGTGGCCGCCGAACGCGGCTTGGGACTTGGCCTTGCCGAGCAGTTCTTCAACCGTGGCTGGAATGTGGTGGGGACGGCTCGACCAGGCACCGACGTGGATGAGCTCAGGAGAGTGGGCGCGACCGACCCCGATCGCCTGACCGTTGCAACCATAGACGTGACCGACGCCGCACATATCGCGCCGTTTCAGGCGTCGCTCGGAGATCGTCTGTTCGATGTAGTCTTCATAAACGCCGGAATTTGGGGTGCGGAGCATCAAAGCGTTCTGGAGGCGACAGACGAGGAATTCTCCCAGATCATGCTGACAAATACATTCGGGCCGATCAGGCTCGCCCGCCATCTTCTCAACCAACTCGTCATGCCAGGCGGGACACTGGCGTTCATGTCTTCGCACCGCGGCAGTATTGCCATCAATGTCGAGGGCGGGCTCGAGCTTTACCGGGCAAGCAAGGTGGCGGCGAACATGCTCGCGCGGGGATTTATGCGGAAAACTGGGCATTAACTGTGCTGTCCATACACCCGGGCTGGGTCGACACTGCCATGGGCACACTTGGCGGCAAAGTGAAGGCCGAGATTTCGCTCGAACCCAGCGTACGCGGTGTTGCCGATGTAGTCGAAAAGCACATGGGCTCCGGCGAAAATCTATACCTTGACTATCAAAACAATCGTCTCGATTGGTGAGCCTCCGAGGTGTTTTGCCCCACCGCGTCCGACGGGAGCGAAAAGAAGGCGTAACACACCGTGAAATCGAGAGGTTTTTCACACATTCCGTTGATCGCAGGTACGTTTGCCAAGGCCGTGGTACCACGCATTGCGCTTTGCTCCGGCGGTGCTAAAAATTGATTGTCGAAAAAGGCAGATTTGGTGTGGTCTAGCCCAAGTCCTTTCCGAAACGAAAGCTCTGTCCTTGCGTAACGCATGAGCCCCACGACGAGCAACGACCGCTGAACGGCATCCCTTTGGTCGTCCGTGTGGTTTTCAAAACGACGAACTGCACCGATCGAACGACAGTTTTGGAGCAGATTGTGAAAGACCTTCCTTTTACTTATGATGTGGTGATTGCCGGCGCAGGCCCGGTCGGCTTTTCTCGCGTGCGAGCTTCGGCTCGCGGGCGTGTCGGTTCTGGTGCTGGAACAGGCAGAAGACCCTGGTTCCCCGCTAAAGGAACTCCCGTTTGGAATGCGCGGTCTATCCGCGCCGGCCACCGGCTATTGCGGCAGATCGACATCGCTGATCTCGACGCACTTCAAGCGCCACCATGTCCTTGTCGATAAGGCTGCCAAAGCGGATCCCGCCATCGAGCGCCCGCGCCACCACATCATCCAGTCCCTCGTTCATGGAAGGCCCATACTTGGGATCCCGCAGAAGGGTAAGAGTTCATTTCTGGCCGACAGCCGGATGATCTCGTGAATACTCCCTCATCGCAAGCAGGACCGGCATGAGCTGATGACCCGCAAGGGTGAGATGGTATTCAACATGTGGAGGCTGCTCGTGGAAGTCTCGACGCTCGACAAGGCCGTCGGCTTCAAGATCCCGCAGGTGCTGTGTGAGTACTTTTTGCGATATGCCGTATAATTCTCGCAAAAATTGGGAACTACGCATCGATGGGTCAGCGAACAGGCGAAACAGAATCTGCAGCTTCCACCTTCCGGTCAGCATTGCCAGAATGCGACTGACATGGGCGACGGAGCCATCCGGTCCGAGACAGGCGGAACGTTCATTCACGGGCACTTTTAAGTGCGTAATTGCCTCAGTCATCAACTTCCTTCTTTGTCGGTTCCGGATCGAGTGTCGGAGTGATTACTATGAATTTAAATCTCGACGGAAAGATCGCATTGGTTACAGGCAGCAGCAAGGGGATCGGTGAGGGAATAGCCCGCGGGTTAGCGCGCGAAGGTGTAGTCGTCATCATCCACGGGCGCGATAAAGCAAAAGCAGAAGAGGTCGCGAACACGATCTGCCTTGAGGGCGGGCGCTCGCATGTCGTCACCGGTGACTTGACCTGTGAAGACGACGTCCAGCGTCTGGTTGAAAAGGCGCAGGCCTTTGTCAGGCCGATCGGTATCCTCGTTAATAACGCCGGAGGGTCGGGGGAGCATGAAGACTGGGCCACAACGCAGTCTCGCACATGGATAGATGGGTATGAACGGAACGTTGTTGCCGCGGTAAGGGTCACGTCGCACGTGCTACCCCCGATGCGCGTCGCGAGATGGGGACGTGTAATCAACATCTCCAGCCTTGCAGCCATGATGCCTCCGGCAGCAAGGCCAGACTATGGGGCAGCGAAAGCGGCGATGCTAGCGATGACAGCGTCTCTAGCAAAAAATGTCGCGGCAGACGGGATTACTGCGAATACCGTATCTCCGGGCACGATCCACAGCACTAGCCTTGAAATGGCCTTTCGCAAGGTTGCTGTTCAGAAGGGGATTGCGCAAGACGCTCCTTGGCCAGAGGTTGAACAGGGGGTGCTTTCTCACTTCGCGGAGGTTCCGGTGCGCAGAGTCGGGACGCTAGAGGAAGTTGCTGACGCGGTTGCTTTTCTTGCCAGTCCACGCGCAGCTTACATCACTGGCTCAAACCTAAGGCTCGACGGTGGGCTTTGGCCGGGGCTGTGACGCAGGCTGCTTCTGCATGGCGCTAAGTTGGCCCCATGCCGCAGGGATCGGCAAGTCTCGGTCTTCAACTAAAGGCGGCCCATCAATGGCTTGCTATAGATCGCAACATGGATGCCTATGAGGCGCCGCATATCCTCCACATCCTGAGCGGCATACCGTAAACCTCGCATGCCATAAGTCAGCGTCAGGGCATAATCCTCGGGCTCAACGGATATCGGCCAGTTTTCCAAGTTTTCTTTCAGGATCTCGACGACCAGAGCCTGGAAGCGTCGATAGACCTGACGGACGGCGGGAAATTGCAGATCGAAAAGATCTGCCGCATCCGGAAAGGCGGCTGCGAGTTCGACCCCATGCAGACCCCAACTTGTGCAGGCGTGAAGCAGCTTCTCGTCGAGCGGTCCGATCCTCGCAATGGCCGTTCTGATCGATGTCAGCGCCTGCGCGTCCATGTTTTCGATGACGCGTGTGAAGATCGCTTCCTTATCGCGGAACTGCAGGTAAAGCGCCGGGCGCGACATCCCCGCCGCCTTGGCTATATCGCCCATGGTTGTGCGGGCGAAACCGTAGCGCACGAAAACCGATTGAGCGGCACGGAGGATTTGATCTTCTTTTTCGGCTCGGGCATCCATAGCTAAGATTGACATCTTTCGTCAAAATGTCAATATATGACATGGTGACGAAAAATGTCAGAGAGAAAGATCATGCAGGAAGTCGAATTATCGAAGCATGTTTTGGACGAGGCGGTGGCGCGGGTCGGAGATGGCCCCGTGGTCATGGTTAACCTCCTGACTTTCAGGGAGAGCCCGCTCTACCCGAACGATTTTACCGACAGAAAACCCTCTTCCCGTGCGGCATACTACGAGGGCTACGCAGGAGCATTTGCCCAGATCGCCGCGCGTTTGGGGATAACTTATGAGCTCGTCCATGCTGGCCGCCATCTGCTGACGCTGGTGCCGCGCGAACCGCAAAGTTGGGACGACATCGTCATCGTGCGCTACCAAAGTCTATCTGATCTGCGAAGGATCACCGAAACGGAGGATTATGCGCGCCACGCCTTGCCTCATCGTCTCGCCGGGATTGCAGGCTGGCAGTTCATCGCAACCCGTCCATAATGTGCAGCCGCCTGCGGGCTGGCTCAAGTGAGAGCTTCCGCGCTATTGGTGTCTCCCGGTCCACGGACGACATGCGATCCGGGACGAGGGCACGAGATGAAAGGCTGCGCATGGATTGGAACGATCTTCGCTATTTTCTGGCCGTTGCTCGCACGACAAGCCTCACTCAGGCCGCAGCGGAACTCAAGGTCAGCCAATCTACAGTCAGTCGGCGGATCTTGGAGCTTGAGGACGACCTCGGCGTTGCGCTGTTTCAGCGCCACCAGACCGGCTATTTTCTTACGGATGAGGGGCGGGAGGTGCTGCGCAATGCCGAGCAGGTTGAAGACAGCATTCTTGCCCTGGAGCGCGGCGCGGCTGGCCTCGACAAGGATCCAAGCGGGGTGGTGCGACTTGCGACATCGGAAAATCTGGCAACGGATCTGATCATCCCGGCACTCCCGGCCTTCCGCGAGCGCTATCCCGGGATATGTCTCGAAATCATCACCAGCACGGTTGCCGCAGAACTCGGTCGGCGCGAGGCCGATATCGCGCTGCGCGTCGTTCGGCCAACACGGGGCAATCTGACGGTCAGGAGTGTCGGCCATATGACCTATTCGGTCTATGGCAGCCGGGATTATCTCGACCGCCATCCATATATCGAGGGAGAGCCGCTGGGCGGTCGGCATTTCATCACCTGGGACGACAGTCATACCTTCATGCCGGCCTATGCCTGGCTGAAGCGAGAGCACCCCGGTTGCAAGATCGCCCTCGTCACCAGCAGTCTGCCTTCGCAGATCGTTGCCGTGCGAGCCGGTCTGGGCCTGGCCGTCATTCCTGACTTCCTTGCCATCGGGGACGATCTCGTTCCCGTCATTTCGTCCGACAAGATGTTCAGCAACAAGGTCTGGTTGGTCACCCATGCTGATCTCGTGGCCTCGGCGCGCGTGAGAGCGGTCGGCGATTTTCTCGCCGATCGGGTAATGCGCACCAATCTCGATCTCTCCAGACCCGCCTCCGCCGGCTGAGAGCCAGCCATGACGGCAGCGCGCCCGGGTCGCATATATCAGTTTGGCTCGAAGGCTCTCCAGAGCCCGTAGGAATCCTCGATGAAGTTATAGGCGCTGACTTTTCCATCGCGCACGGAGCAGATCGCTGCGAAGTCGCTTTCGAAGGTCTTGCCCGTGCTGAGGATGCGATGGCGGAAATGGCCCGTCACGACGGCCGTGTCGCCGTTCTCAAAGATCCGCTCTACGCGAAAATCGAGAGGCTCGAAATTTTCGGGGAAGAGCGCCATCCAGGCGCGCACTGCATCCTTCCCATGGCGGATGCCGATGGTGGGAACGTCGGACGCCCCCTGCACCTTCCAAACAACGTCGTCGGTCAGGCACTCGAGCGTCTTGTTCACATCTTTGCGGAAGAACGTATCGAGATAATGCTGGACAACCTGTCCGGCCGTCCTCTCCATTCCATTTGTCATCTTGAAATCTCCGGGCCGCAGGGCGGCGTCTTTGAGGATCGAAGTCAGCGATGGCCGCCGGCAAACACGAAGAATTCGCCGGTCGTCCAGCTGGATTCGTCAGAGGCGAGGAAGATCGCCGCCGGTGTCACGTCGTCGGCTGTGCCCAGCCGTTTAAGCGGCGTCCTGGCCGTCACGGCCGGGCCGAAATCCGTCTTGAGGAAACCGCCGGCTTGGACGCCCTCGGTGTCGACCACACCCGGCTTGATCGCATTGACGCGTATCCTGCGAGATGCGAGCTCGTTGGAAAGCGCCCGCGTCAATCCGTCGATCGCGCCTTTGCTGGCCGTATAGACTGAGGCGTTCTCGGGTCCGAAGATCGTGACTGTCGAAGACATGTTCACGATGCTGCCGCCCTCCGGCATGTATTTGATGGCTTCCTTCACCGCGAGCAGATACCCGAAGACGTTCAGCTCCATATGCCGGCGGAAAAGCTCGATCGAGAGATTTTCTAGCGGCTGGAAATCGTAGACGCCGGCATTGTTGACGAGCACGTCGACGCGGCCATAGACGCGGTTCGCTTCGGTAAAAAGCGCTTCCACCTGTGCCGGATCGTTCATGTCTGCCTTGACGGCGAGAGCCTGGCCGCCTTTCGCCTCGATGTCCGCCACCACATGGTCGGCGGCATCCTTGCTGGCGGCATAGTTGACGACCACCGAGGCGCCCTCGGCGGCAAAGCCTCGCGCAATTGCTGCGCCGAGGCCCTTTGAGGCGCCGGTGACGACGGCAACCTTACCCTTCAATCGATTTGGCATGATCCTTATCCTTTTGATTTGATTGTGGCGAAGAAGACCCCTCCCGCCCGTCGATCAGGAGCTCTGGGACGTCTTGCCGGCCCAGAGATCAACAGCGCCCATGCGGTCAGCACCCTGCGTCGCCAGCATCCAGCCCGGATATTCCGGCGGCAGCTCGCTGACGGCGTCGAGCCTGGCGATCTCGTCCTCCGTGAGAGAAATATCCACGGCAGCGATATTGTCATCGAGTTGGCTCAGCCGTTTCGCGCCGACGATGATGGAGGTTACGACCGGCTTGGAAAGAAGCCAGGCGAGCGCGATGCGCGCCGGGCTGCAGCCATGGGCCTCTGCAATCGGCTTCAGCACGTCGATTACGTCCCAGGCGCGATCCTTGTCGACAATAGGAAAATCGAAGGAGGAGCGGCGCGAACCCTCGGGCGACTGGTTTTCCCGGCTGAACTTGCCCGACAGAAGGCCCCCAGCAAGGGGACTCCAGACGAGGAGGCCCATCTTCTCGGCTTCAAGAAGCGGCCGCAATTCGCGCTCCAGATCCCGTCCGGCGACTGAATAATAGGCCTGCAGCGTCGTGAACCGCTCCAGATTAAGGCGGGCGGAAACTCCCAGCGCGGTCGCAATGCGCCAAGCCTGCCAGTTGGACACGCCCAGATAGCGGACCTTGCCCTGGCGTACCAGATCGTCGAGCGCCCGTAGCGTTTCTTCGACCGGTGTCAAGATATCGGTAGCATGAACCTGGTAGAGATCGATGTGATCGGTCTGGAGCCGCTTGAGGCTGGCTTCCACGGCATCCATGATATGCCCGCGCGACACGCCGACATCGTTTCGACCCGGTCCCATGCGACTATAAACCTTGGTGGCCAGCACGATCTCGTTTCTGGGGATGCCGAGATTCTTGAAGGACTGGCCGAGCGTGCGCTCGCTGGCGCCGGCTGAATAGACATCAGCAGTGTCGAAGAAATTGATGCCGGCGTTTATACTAGCCTTGACCAGTTCGTCCGCGCCGTTCTGGCCGACATCGCCGATATGCTCGTAGATGCCCGTGCCGTCGCTAAAGGTCATTGTTCCCAGGCAAAGCTGCGAAACCAGAAGACCGGTGTTGCCAAGTTGCTTGTATTTCATTTTTCTCTCCTTAAGACGCGTGATTTCATTCGGACCGAAAGGCCCGTTGGCGTTGGTTGTGAATGATGAGGGTGTAGAGCTGCTAAGTGCTCACTCGCGACTAGGTTGCGTCGCTTGTTTCGGGCGCGCCGAAGATCTCGTTGATGTGTAGCGAGTCGGTAAATTCCTTGCCGCTTGCGATCTTTCCGTCCCGGAAGCGTAGAAGGAAGTGATAGTTATTCCGATAGTGCCGACCGTCTTTCATCAGCAGATCGCCCTTGGCGACGATCGCAAGACGGTCGCTTTCGCCGGTAATTTCATGATAATCCATTATCAGCGGGCCGGAGGCGCCCTCCAGAAGCTTAGGCAGGTTTGCGAGATAGTATGCCTTAGCGTGCAAGCCGGAAAACTTGTTTCCTGGCATGATCCACCAAGTCATATCCTCGGTGCTGAGCCTCGCCATTGTCTCGGTATCGCACCGTCCAAGTGCGTCCAGAAAGACCTTGGCGACGTCCTCGTGCTGCTTTCTATTCACGGCATATCTCCTTCCTAGCCATGGGTCGAGACTTCACACCACCTGACTTAGGAACTCCCCTCGCGGAGAAAACGGCGAAAAATGCTCGACCGGTTTCCATTTTTGGAAAACGTGGATAAATCGAACTACTCGCAACGCCAACAACTACGGAACGGCACGGCTGGTGCTCCGAGGCGTGGACGAGATTGTCGTCACGCCGCATGCCGGCTACAGCGACTATCGGACGATTTCCTGGACCGCGGTGCCCGACGATGCATTCATCCACGCGGTCGGACGCGACGTGACGGAAGAGCGGCAGGCAGCTCAGGCTCTGAAAACCACGGAGGCGGCACTTCAGCAGGCGCAAAAGATGGAGGCGATTGGAAACCTGACAGGCGGCGTCGCACACGATTTCAATAACCTTTTGCAGGTTGTGGCCGGCAATCTACAGCTGCTTGCGAAGCACGTGGTCGGAAATGATCAGGCTGAACGTCGAATTTCGAATGCGCTGGCTGGCGTGGATCGCGGATCCAAGCTCGCTTCGCAACTGCTTGCCTTTGGGCGTCGTCAGGCGCTCGATCCGCGCGTCCTCAACATAGGCCGGCTTGTGCGCGGCATGGATGAGATGTTGCTTAGGACGATCGGGGAGGGGGTTGAGGTCGAGACCATCGTCTCCGGCGGACTGTGGAACACACTGGTCGATCCAATGCAGATCGAGAACGCTATCCTCAACCTTGCTATCAACGCTCGTGATGCGATGGATGGCTTCGGGAAGCTTACGATCGAAGTTGGAAATGCGTATCTCGACGATGCCTATGCGAGGCTTCATCAGGAAGTGGACGCTGGCCAGTATGTGGCTTTGTCGGTCACGGATACTGGGACAGGCATGTCGCCGGAACTGATCGAGAAGGTTTTCGAGCCATTCTTTTCCACGAAGGCTGAAGGGAAAGGAACAGGTCTTGGCCTTTCGATGGTCTACGGGTTCGTCAAGCAGACCGGCGGCCATGTAAAAATCTATAGTGAAGTCGGTCAGGGTACGACGATCAGGATGTATCTGCCGCGATCGACAAGTCAGGAGGATTTGGAAGTCGTGACCATGGCCGGTCCAGTGGAGGGAGGGCCTGAGACAATCCTGGTTGCCGAAGACGACGAGGGTGTTCGGGCCACCGTTGTCGAGATGCTTCAGGAACTGGGTTATCGTGTGCTCAAGGCTCCTGACGCGAGCGCAGCTTTGACAATTCTTGAAAGCGGCATGCCGGTGGATATGCTGTTCACGGATGTCGTCATGCCGGGGCCATTGAAAAGCGCGGAGCTCGCTCGCAAGGCCAAGGAGCGGCTTCCAAACATCGCTGTCCTGTTCACCTCAGGCTACACGGAGAATTCGATCGTCCATGGCGGGCGGCTCGATCCCGGAGTTCAGCTTCTTTCCAAGCCGTATTCCCGCGAGGCATTGGCTCGAAAGATCCGACATCTCCTGAACAACGAGAAGCAGATGACACTATCCTCGGAAACGCGGACAGTAAGCGAAGGCGATAACAGCAGCCAAACAGACGACGGGACGACGACTGATCCCAAACCCCGGACTGTGCTGCTGGTCGAAGATAACGCCCTCATCCGGATGTCGGACGCCGACATGGTCGTCGAGCTGGGCTATTCGGTCCTGGAAGCCGAGTCGGCGGAAGCGGCTTTGCAAATTATTGAGAAAGAGCTGATTGACGTTCTTGTGACTGACTTGGGCCTCCCTGGCATGTCCGGCGAGGCTCTGGCCCAGGAAGTGCGCCGTCGCTGGCCGCAAGTCGGCATCGTCTGTTCAACCGGTATGAATGAGGCGCCGAAGCTTCACAGCGGACCAGAGGCTTTGCTGCTTCGCAAGCCCCATGGTTTGGAAGAACTCAAGGCTGTATTGGACGAAGTTTTATCATAGGTGAAAACAGGCGTTTTTTTTGTAAAGGGCAAGATCCCGCCGCTTCATCAGACCTCGTCTTTCGGAAGTTTGCCACCGGCGTCGCGCATTCCCTTTTCCGCCTGTTTTTTCAATTCGTTGTGGTTCTCCTCGGCGACCGCCGGATCGTTGCTGGCGGAACCGCTCGTGGGATTTCGCTCTTGCTCGCTCATCGATCTTTCTCCTGTTGTCGCTGTCAACCGAGAATGGGGAAGACGGTTCCCAGCGAGAAATTGCTGGTGGCCAAAAGCTCCCTCCGCGATCGAACTATTCCCGACTTACGGAGTTTGGCTTGGCATCAGAAGGAGTGATGCATGCCAAGATATTATTTCCATATTCGCGACGGGAATGTGCCTTCCCAGGATCCAGAGGGCGCTGAGTTCGATACTGTGGAGCTGGCGCGCATCGAGGCTGTAAAGGCGGCCCGCGAGCTTCTCTCGGAGCGTGTTCTCCACGGGGAGCTTGTCGATGGTCAGTCTTTTGAGCTAACCGGCGAAGACGGTCGGGTAGAAGAGGTCGTGAAGTTCAAGGACGTCATGAACCTTGCGGAATAGTCGGTTTGATTATCGCAAGATCCGACCCGCAGAAACTGATCTAATCCGCGCGAGTTGAATTGAGCCCAAAAGTTCGGCGGAGCGGTCATGCCCCAAGGCCAAATCGTGTCGATAATCGGTCTGAGCCGCGAGAGAGACTGGCTGGGGGCATCTCGTCCGGTAGCGTACGCATGATTAAGTCATGACATTTTTCGGGAACCAAGGCTAGAGGCCGGCATTCCTGATCGCCATTCACGCAGAAGTCTCCAAGCCCGTAGGCGTCGGAGGCGCGTTTCGAATCGATAACCTCAAGCATCATCTTCACTGAAGGGATCACGCATGACGCATCACAACAAACGTCTTCCGCGCTTTGCCACAGCTGTGCTCATCGTGTTCTTGAGCAGTGCCGGCTCGAGCCTTGCGGAGGAAATGGCGAAGCCGACAACCGAGATGCAAGCGGTCCTCGACAAACTTGGCGCGCTGGAGGCAAAGCCCTTCTCGACATTGAGCGTGCCGGAAGCACGCACACAAGCAAGCCCGGCGGATGCCGCCAAAGCCGTCCAATGGGGCAAGCGCCTGTCGTCCAACCCCGAAGCACAGGTCACGACCAAGGATATCACTATTCCGTCTGCTGACGGTGGGCTTGCGGCACGCGTCTACATTCCGGGCGGAACAGGACCGTTCCCCGTTGTCGTCTATTACCATGGCGGCGGCTGGGTCGTGGCAGACATCAATGTTTACGACGGGGCGCCACGAGCGCTGGCTATGGGTGCGAACGCGATCGTCGTCTCGGTCGAATATCGCCATGCGCCGGAGCACAAGTTTCCGGCTGCTCACGACGATGCCTGGACGGCTTACAAATGGGTGGTCGAGAACATCCACGAGTTGAACGGCAATTCCGACAAGATCGCCGTGGCGGGTGAAAGCGCCGGCGGCAATCTCGCCGCAAACGTCGCGCTGATGGCCAAGGAGCAGAAGACGAAACAGCCGGTCCACCAGCTTCTGGTCTATCCGGTCGCCGGCAACGACATGAACACGGCATCCTACAAGGAGAATGCCGAGGCCAAGCCGCTCGGCAAGGCGGATATGGAGTGGTTCGTAAAAAACACGGTCTCCTCTATGGATGAGACCAAGGATCCACGCATCAACCTCAATGGCCGTTCTGATCTGGCCGGGGTCGCTCCGGCAACGGTGATCCTGGCGCAGATCGATCCGCTGCGCTCCGATGGCGAAACCTATGCGGCAAAGCTGAAGGATGCGGGCGTGGCGGTCGACATGAAGACCTATGCCGGCGTGACGCATGAGTTCTTCGGCATGGGCAAGGTCGTTCCGGAAGCCAAGCAGGCTCTTGACCTTGCCGTCGCCGATCTCACCGCCGCCTTCAATAAAGCCCAGTAAGGAGAGCCGATCATGAACAAGATCATTTCCGCTTCGCTCTTATCGCTCTCGCTTCTGATGTCCTCGTCGGCATTTGCCGCCATGCCGGAAAGTGCTGACAAGGCCGCGGCCGCGATGAATGTCGACAAGGCCTCGTTCGTCAAGGTCGTCACCAGCTCGAACGCCTTCGAGATCGAGTCCAGCAAGCTCGCCGAACAGAAGGCGAAGGATGCTGACGTCAAGGAATTCGCCAAGCAGATGATCGCCGACCACACGATGGCCGGCGAAGAGCTGAAAAAGGCCGCCAAGCTCGGCGATGAGGCGCCGAAGCTGTCGCCGAAACATGCCGCCATGCTGGAGCTTCTCAAAGGCGCGTCCGAACAGGATTTTCAGCCGCTCTACATCGACATGCAGGCAAGCGCACATATGGAAGCTGTGACGCTGTTTGCGACCTATGCCAAGGGCGGAGATGACGCGGCGGTCAAAGAGTTCGCCGCCAAGACGCTGCCCAAGCTCGAAATGCACAAGATGCATGTGATGAAGCTGGTCGCAGCGCACTGATCCTGACCAACCCGAAGCCCGGCCGTAAGGTCGGGCTTTTTCATTACGCAACCACAGGAGATCTCCATGGCCAGCCGCCCTTCAGCCCTTGCGCTTTCCGTATCCGTCGTTGCGGTTATGCTGCCGTCAGCAAGTTACGCCCAGATCAAGGGAACGGTCGGCGAGGCGTCCGACGTCACGATCCAGGGCTCGATCCTCGAACCGGAAAAACTGGTGGTAAAGGATGATGCCAAGCTTAGCGGCCTCATCGAGACGCCTGCTGGTTTTAAGGTTGATGTGTTCGCCCGCGACCTGTTTAATCCGCGCATGCTTGCCGTCTCGCAGAAGGGGATCGTCTACGCGACCCGCCGGACGGTCGGCGACGTCATCATGCTGAAGGACGATAACAATGACGGCAAAGCGGATGGCGCAGTTACGGTCGCGAGCCGGCCGAACATGCATGGCATCGCGTTTGACGGCAACAAGGTGTTTCTGGTCACGATCCACGACGTCTATACGGCGGACGTCAACGAAGATGGCACATTCGGGCCGCTGAGCCGCATCATCGACGATCTGCCGGATGCTGGCCAGCACGCCAACCGGACGATCAATGTCGGCCCGGACGGCATGCTGTACATCTCGATCGGAAGCACTTGCAACGAGTGCCAGGAGGACAATCCGGAAAATGCGACGATCGTGCGCGCCAGCAAAGACGGAAGGACGCGCACGATCTTTGCCAGCGGCCTGCGCAATACGATCGGGTTCGACTGGGAACCGACGACCGGTGCGCTTTACGGCATCGATCACGGCATCGACTGGCTAGGCGACGAGGTGCAGATCGAGGAACTGAACCGGATCGAACAGGGCAAGAAATATGGCTGGCCGTATTTCTACGGCATGAGCGGCATCAACCCGCATATCAATCCGCCCGAAGGCATCACGCTCGATCAATGGGCGAAGCAATCGACCGAGCCTGTCCTTGGTTACACCGCCCACAGCGCGCCGATGCAGATGGCGTTTTATGACGGCAATGCATTCCCGGCGGATTATCGCGGGGACGCCTTCATCGCCATGCGCGGCTCCTGGAACCGAAGGCCGCCCAGCGGCTATGAGGTGGTGCGTGTCAATTTCGAAAACGGCAAGCCGGTCGGGTTCGAGAAATTCCTGGAAGGCTTTCTGCTGCAGCAGGAAAACGGCAAATACGGCTATCTGGGACGGCTGACCGGCATTGCCGTCGGCCAAGACGGATCGCTATTCGTCGCCGACGACAGCAATGGCGTGGTTTATAAGGTTTCCTATGTCGGCGCAGTCGCCAAACAGGTGGCGGGAGCTGCGACCATTCCCAATGTCGTCACCGATATGCCAGCGTCGCAGATCGCTGTCGATCTCGTGGACGTCAAAAGCGATCAGGCGATTACAGTCAAAGCCGCCTTCGAAAAGGACGGTCCGATCCCGGTTCAATATGTCGCTGATGGCGACAACGCCTCTCCGGCGATCGAATGGGCCTCGGTACCGCAGGGGACAAAATCTTTCGTGCTGGTTGCCGACGACCCGGATGCGGCAAAGCCGAAGCCGTTCACACACTGGCTTGCCTACGACATTCCGGCCGCAACGACAAAGCTGCGGGAAGGTATTCCCGGCACGCCGATCCTTCAGGAGCCGAAGGAGATGAAGCAGGGCGCCAACAGCATGGGCTCGATAGGTTATACCGGGCCTAAGCCGCCCGTCGGCGATCCGGCACATCATTATCATTTCCAGGTCTTTGCCCTCGATATCGAAACCCTCGGCCTCGAGCCCGGCGCCAAACGTGACGCGGTGCTGAAGGCGATGGAGGGACACGTGCTCGGTGAAGGCCAGATCGTCGGCACGTTTGAGCGCAAGATGGCTGAGAAGTAGGAGGATTGAGACGATGAAAGCACTGACCTGGCGCGGCAAGCACGATATCCGTTGCGACAGCGTTCCCGATCCGGAAATTCAGGATGGCCGAGATGTCATCATCAAGGTCACGGCCTGCGCCATCTGTGGCTCGGACTTGCATCTGTACAACGGCATCATGCCGGAAATGCACCATGGCGACATCATGGGCCACGAGACCATGGGCGAGGTGGTGGAAGTCGGCAAGGACAACAAGAAACTGAAGGTCGGCGACCGTGTTGTCGTCCCCTTCACGATTGCCTGCGGCGAATGCTTCTTCTGCAAACGCGGCTTTTTCTCTGGCTGCGAGCGGTCGAACCCGAAGCCGGAAAAAGTCACCAAGATGTGGGGCAATTCGCCGGCCGGCCTGTTCGGCTATACGCATCTGCTCGGCGGCTACAGCGGCGGTCAGGCCGAATATCTGCGCGTGCCGTTTGCAGATGCCGGACCGATCAAGGTGCCGGATGGCCTGACGGACGAGCAGGTCTTGTTTCTCTCCGATATCTTTCCGACCGGCTACATGGCTGCCGATTTCTGCAACATTCAGCCGGGCGATACGATCGCCATCTGGGGCTGCGGGCCTGTCGGCCAGATGGCGATCAAGTCCGCCTTCATCCTGGGCGCCGAACGGGTCATCGCCATCGACAGCGTTCCTGAGCGGCTTGCGCTTGCCGAGGCTTCAGGCGCCATCACTCTCGATTACCTCGACAAGGACATCTACGACCGGATCATGGAGCTGACGAACGGGCGAGGGGCTGATGCCTGCATCGACGCGGTCGGCACCGAGTCCGACCCTTCCGCGAGCTGGGATGCACGTCTCGATCGGATTAAGGTCGCGACCTTCATGGCGACCGACCGGCCGCATGTGTTGCGCCAAGCCATCCATTGCTGCCGAAACTTCGGCACGGTTTCGATCGTCGGCGTCTATGGCGGTTATCTGGACAAGATCCCGATGGGGTCGGCCATCAATCGCGGTCTGACCTTCAAGATGGCGCAGACCCCCGTTCAGCGCTACCTGCCCGTCCTGATGGATCGCATCTTAAATGGCGAGATCGATCCGTCCTTCATCATCACCCATATTGGTAGTTTGGAAGATGGGCCGGAGCTTTACAAGACCTTCCTCGAAAAGAAGGACGGCTGCGTCAAAGTCGTCCTGAAGCCCTGAAGGAGAGCGGCGATGGAAATTGCACAACCGGCCAAAGGTCTGCCCGTGGTGACCGGCGCATCAAGCGGGATCGGACTGGAACTGGCGACGATTGCCGCTTCGAAGAGCTATGATCTGATCATCGCCTCCGACGAGGCAAAGATCGAAGACATGGCCGTTCACTTCCAGGATTTCGGCGTTTCGGTACAGTCCGTAAACGCCGACCTCTCAACGATCGAAGGCGTGGACCGGCTGATCGAGGACATTGCGGCCGATGGCCGATCAGTAGATCTGTTGATGGCGAATGCCGGTCGCGGACTTGGTAGGGGTTTTCTTGATCAGGATTTCGCCGAAGCGCGCCGCGTGATCGACACCAATATCGTCGGGACCACGTATCTCGTCCAGCAGATCGGACAGCAGATGCGCAGCCGCGGGGCCGGTCGCATTCTGCTGACGGGCTCGATCGCGGGTTTCATGCCGGGCACGTTCCAGGCGGTCTATAACGGTACCAAGGCCTTCATCACTTCCTTCTCGTTCGCGCTTCGTGAGGAACTGAAGGATACGGGCGTGACAGTAACCAGCTTGATGCCGGGACCAACTGAGACTCAGTTCTTCGCTCGTGCTGATATGCTGGATACAGCCGTCGGTCAGGGCGAGAAGGATGACCCTGCCGAGGTCGCAAAGGCAGGCTTTGACGCCATGATGGACGGAGATGGCGATGTCGTATCCGGCTGGAAAAACAAGGTAATGTCGGCGGCCGCCAACGTCATGCCCTCAGAAACACTGGCCAAGCAGCATCGCAAGATGGCTGAGCCCGGTTCGGCAAAGCCTGACATCTAGGCTCTTCGCACTCAGTCAATCCGCTGATCAATGGCGGATCAAGCAATCGCGGCTGTGTGCACAAGCATCAGAAGCCGTTAGGGCGCCGACCGTCGCATGGCGCCGCCTATTCTTTGAAAGTCGAGAGGATGATGACCATGACACTCAAGGCAGTCGCGCTGAACGCAACGCTCAAATCGACGGGAGGCGAGCCCTCTTCGACGGATCGCATGCTGTCTCTGATCGGGTCAGCCATGGAAAAGGATGGTGTCGAGACGGAAATCCTTCGTCTTGCGGATTACGATATCAAGCCAGGTGTCACCTCAGATGAAGGCGAGGGGGATGATTGGCCGGTTATTCGTAAGAAAATCCTTGATGCAAACATTCTCATCATCGGCACACCGATATGGCTTGGTCAGCCGAGCAGCGTAGCAAAGCGGGCTTTGGAGCGCATGGACGCATTCCTGGAGGAAACCGACGATGAGGGACGGATGGTTTCCTATGGCCGTGTCGCCGCGGTTGCGGTGGTCGGCAATGAAGACGGCGCGCATCATACGTCTGCCGAGATTTACCAGGCCTTGAATGATGTTGGCTTCACGATTGCGCCCAATGCTGTGGCTTATTGGGTGGGGGAGGCGATGGGCAGCACCAATTTTGTTGATCTGTCCGATGTGCCCGAAGTGGTGACGAATACGGTCAACATGTTGGCCCGAAACACTGTTCATCTGGCGCGGCTGACCAAGGACAACCCGTTTCCCGGCTAGGGCTGACCGTTCAATTGCGAGCGGGCCGGGACAGGTCATCTCCGATATTTTCCTCGGAACATCTATCGGCGCCAAGTCTTTCCCATCGTCCCCAAGAAAGGAATAATGAGAATGGCATCTGCCAACCAATTCGATATTCAAAATCCCCTGACGCAATATCCCCAGCCGGAATTCCCCAAACAGCCGCAACCCGTCCCAGGTCTCGCATCTAAGATGGACCCGGTTCCCGACCACGGCGAAACGAGCTATAAAGGCTCGGGCCGGCTGAATGGCCGCAAAGCTCTCGTGACGGGCGGAGATTCCGGTATCGGCCGGGCAGCGGCTATCGCGTTTGCCCGCGAGGGTGCCGACGTCGTCATCAACTATCTCCCGGAAGAACAGTCCGACGCTGACGAAGTCGTCAAGCTAATCGAGGCGGAAGGGCGAAAAGCAGTCGCTATCGCAGGCGATCTGAAGAGCGAAGAGTTTTGTAAGCAGTTGGTCGAGCAGGCGCACAGCGCACTCGGCGGCCTTGATCTGCTTGCGAATGTGGCCGGCCGTCAAAAGTCCGTCGAGAGCATCGCCGAACTCACCACCGAGCAGTTCGATGAGACCTTCAAAACCAATGTCTACGCACTCTTCTGGATCTGCAAGGCGGCACTGCCGCTCATGCCGGAGGGCGCGACTATTATCAATACCGCCTCGATCCAGGCCTATGAGCCGTCTGCCAGCCTGCTCGACTATGCACCAACCAAATCGTCGATCGTTGCCTTCAGCAAGGCACTGTCCAAGCAGGTCATCGACAAGGGCGTTCGTGTAAATGTCGTCGCACCCGGCCCGGTTTGGACACCATTGCAGACGTCGGGCGGTCAGCCGCAGGAGGCGATCGTCAAGTTCGGCAGTCAGGTGCCGATGAAACGTCCCGGTCAGCCCGCCGAATGTGCGCCGCTCTACGTGTTCCTGGCCACTCAGGAGTCGAGCTATATTACCGGTGAAGTTTTCGGCGTCACTGGCGGCAACACGCTGCCCTGATGCTGAAATCGCTCACACCCGAACGCTCGGGCGGCTTTCTGCCGCTCGAGCACTATGCGGCTATCGGCGAGGGGCGCTCTGTCGCATTAATCGGCGCAGATGGGTCGATCGACTGGTGGTGCGCGCCCGACATGGATTCGCCGCCACTTTTCAACCGTTTGCACGATGCCGACGGCGGGCGTTTTTCACTCTCGCCGATCCAGCCATTTTCCATCGAGCGGCAATATCGCGAAGACAGCAATGTTCTTGAGACAATTTTCATCACCGAAACGGGTACGGCTCGTGTGACGGAATCAATCAACAGTGGGGCCGGCGGGCGGCTGCCATGGTGCGAGCTTGCGCGCCGCATTGAAGGACTGTCCGGCTTTGTCGACTTCGAGATTGTTATCAGTCCTATCTGCGCCCAAGGCGAGGTCCAGCGTGTCAATCACCCGAACGCCGCTATCCGCTATATCGGTGATCTGACAACGACATTCTGTCATCCGGACGCAGTCTCAATTGTTGAGGATGCCGACAAAATTACAAAGGCGCGTTATAAAGCCGAAGCCGGCAGCAGAGTTTGTATTGCTTATCTGGTTGCGGACAGGGCACCATTGGCAATCCCTGACTTGTCAGAGATCGATGCGAGGATCGACTTCAGTGATGACGAATGGCGACGGTGGTCGCAAAAGCTTTCCTATGAAGGACCGTTTCGCTCCGACCTCGTCCGATGCGCACTCTCCCTCAAATTTCTGCTCTACTCCAAAACCGGTGCCATCGCAGCAGCTGCCACGTCAGGGCTTCCCGAGCGGATTGGGGAGGATAAGAACTACGATTATCGCTACGCCTGGATCCGCGATGCTGCCTATACGATCAAGGCTTTTCTCCGCGCTGGCGCGCTATCCGAGGCGATAGCAGCCTTTGGCTGGTTGATCCGTACAATCGATGAAGACGGCCCGACCCCTTCGGTGGTCTACACGCTGAGCGGTGGCGAAGTTCCGGACGAAGAGATCATCGAGGTGCCGGGCTACAAAGGATCGACACCCGTGAGGACCGGCAATCGTGCCAAAAGCCAGGTCCAGCTCAGCTGCTATGGGGATCTCTTGGAAACTGCTGCGCTATTCGCTGACATGGGGCATGTTCTCGATCCAGCGACAGCGCGCCTCGTCGAGCGCTTGGCCAATCAAGTCGTCGATCGGTGGCAGGAAAAGGACTCCGGTCTGTGGGAACTGGAGGAGCAGCAGCATTATACCTTTTCCAAGATCGGCTGCTGGCTGGCGCTCGATCGCGCGGCGCAGCTTGCACGTGGTGGCCACATAGGCGGTGACGCGGACCGTTGGGAAACGGAAAGCCGCAATATCCGTGACTGGATCGATGCCAATTGTTGGTCGCAGCACCGAGGCGCATACACTTTCTTTGCCGGGACAGAAAAGCTCGACGCCGCCTTGCTTTTGACGACGAGGTTCGGCTTCGAACATGAAGATCGCCTTGCCCGCACCCGCGACGCCATTCACCAGGAACTTGCTGTCGGACCGCTTGTCTATCGATATAGCGGCGCGTCAGACGAGGAAGGAACATTCGTCGCCTGCTCCTGCTGGCTCGTGGAGGCATTCGCGTTTCTAGGCGAGGTCGATCAAGCGGAAGAGCTATTAAAGGATCTGCTAAAGCCACTCGGCAACAATTTCGGCATTCTGCCCGAGCAGATCGATCCTTCCAGCGGTGCAGGCCTGGGCAACTTGCCTCAGGGCCTCAGCCATCTCACCCTTCTTCACGCCATTTATTCGCTGCAGGAAAACCGATGACACAAGCTGTGCTCCTAGATGCTTCTTTGCCGGCTTGTCAGCTCGGTGAAGGTATCCATTGGGACGAGCATTCCTCGTCGCTATGGTGGGTCGATATCGTGCAACAGTCAATTCACCGGTACGAACTGGCCCAGAAGCTGCATCAGTCCTGGACGGTTTCGAAGCAGGTCAGCTTTGTCTTCCCCCGCCAAGATGGACAGATCCTGGTTGGCTTGGCTGACGGTGTATACGAGTTTGACCCTGACACAGGAGACGAGTTTCCCATCGCTCTCCTCGACCTTCCGCATGATCACCGCCTCAACGATGGAAAACTGGACCCGGCAGGGCGTCTGTGGGTCGGAACAATCGATACCTCCCCCGAGCCTTCGGAGACGGCAGCACTCTACTTGCTTGAGGGCGATCATCTGCAGGAAGTCGAGGGTGGCTACACCAATGCGAACGGCAAGGCGTGGAGTGTCGACGAGAAGGTGATGTTTCACGCGGACACGGGCCGCGATACGATCTGGGTCTACGACTACAACCTTGAGGATGGCTCGCTGGCAAACAAGCGTGTCTTTGCCAAAACCGTTAACGGCCGTCCGGATGGACTGGAGGCCGATGATGAGGGCAGGCTCTATGCGGCGATCTTCGGCGGCTCCAGGGTCGACATTCTTTCCATCCGCGGCGAGATCGTTGGAAAGGTCGATCTTGCCGCGCCAAACGTTACCAGTTGCTGCCTGGGTGGATTGGACCGAAGGACATTGTTCATCACGACCGCTTTTGACGGAATGAGTGACGAGGAGCGGCGTTCCGCACCTCTCTCGGGACAGGTTTTTCAGTTTGAGTTGCATCGATGAGCGACAGACTTTGCACCGAAACCTTCAGCAGTCACCGGCGTTAAGAAGGATCGAAGGCAACGAGGTTTGAGCCGTGAGCAGAATTCCAGAACAGCCACCCGTCCGAAAGGATGGTCTACAACTGGATGAGCACCGCAGGTTTCAAGAGCGCTTCTGGACGATTGAACGATTTGCCTGGTTGATGTTCTCGCTGATCATAGTGCTCGCTATGCTCGGTGCATTTGGGGCAGGCGGTCCGCTCGCGACAAAAGTTACAGAGACCGAAAGAGCAGTTGTCGAACATCCCCGGATCGGACGCTGGGAGGGCACGGACGAGATGACCGTGAAATACAAGCCTGATCCTGCCAAGCAAACCCGTTCGCTATTTTTGCCTGACGCGTTCGCCAAAGTGTTTCAAGTCGAGGACATCCAGCCATTGCCGATACGGACAGCGATCGAGGCCGGCGGGCAGAGATTGCATTTCGACAATCCGAGGCAGGACGGTGGGGTAATAAAACTACATCTGCGCGCCCAGACGGCCGGTTCGGCTACGTTTGATATTATCGTCGATGATGCACCTGCCTCGCTTTCCAGCTTTATCTTTCCGTGAGGGTGTAATGGAATCGATCATTCGGGGAGCAGCGATCTACTTCATCTTGCTGATAGCGTTGCGGTTGTCAGGCCGAAGAACGGTTGCGCAGATGACGCCGTTCGACCTCGTGCTGCTGCTCATCATTGCCGAAACCACGCAGCAGGCGCTGTTGGGTGACGATTTCTCCATCGTCAATGCCACGCTTCTGATCATCGTGCTGTTCAGCCTCGATATCGGCCTCTCCTACGTCAAGCAGTGGGCACCCAGGTTGGCGCGCGTCATCGACGGAACACCAACCGTCCTTATATCCGACGGCAGGCCTGACCTGCGCGCCTTCGCCCGTGCACGCGTGAGCTTGGAGGATGTGCTGACGACCGCTCGGCAGGAGCAAGGGTTGGAACGGCTGGACCAGATAAAGTCAGCGGTGCTCGAGGCAGATGGCGCTGTCAGCATTGTACCACGAGAGCAGTAAACGCCGGACGAGCGGGTGGAAATCACAACTGTTCCTGAGTTTCTTCCTCAGGAAGGCCTCCACCGATGTCTGCCCAGACTAGCTTGCTTTCCACACCGTAATGTCCGCTTGGGAATATATCGGCTGGTCGATCCAACGATCCCACCGTCAACCGGATGAGTTCGTCACCATCATACTGCAGGTAAAGCGGAGAGCCGCATTTCTTGCAAAATCCTCGCGTGGCGATGGCAGACGAGCGATATACGGTCCGCTTATCCGCTATCCACTTCAGTGATGATTTTCTCGCTTGGACAAGGACAGCGAAGCCGCCGCCGGTCGCGCGTTTGCACATATTGCAATGACAATAGCCGGCATATAGCGGCTTTTCAGTGAACTCATACCGGCATGCGCCACATAGACATCCGCCGGTCCATTTTGCCACCACATTCATCAGTGCACCCTCTTCGAGGACCGGCGGATTGCGGTCAGATCATCACCTCGCCGCCCGTCACCAGAATGACAGCCCGAGTGATGTAGCTGCCGAGATCGGACGCTAGCAACACATAGGCCCCGGCAAGTTCCGCCGGCTGGCCAGCCCGACCGATCAATGTTTGCTCGCCAAACTTGGCGGCTTTCTCGGCCGACATTGTCGAGGGAATAAGTGGAGTCCAGATGGGGCCAGGAGCAACTGCATTTACTCGGATGCCCTTGTCCGCAACCATCTCCGCCAGGCCGGCTGTGAAGTTCGAGATTGCTCCCTTCGTTGAAGCATAGGCCAGCAGTTGTGGTGAGGGTTGCCAAGACTGGATCGACGTCGTGTTGATGATGGAGCTGCCGGCCCGCATGAAGCGCCGCTCGGGGTTTGAAGCCGTGGAAGTCGCGACTGCGCTTTGATCCTAAACACGGCCTCGCGGCACTCGACTTAGTCATGGATGAGACATACGCATATTTTTCAGTATTCCTCGTCGTCCCATGACGACTTCGATTGCTGGCCCTGCTGACGTAGTTCCCCAGTCGCGGCTGGCCTGGGACCAGTGCTCGTGATCCTGACCTTCCGGCCTACCAGCTTGCTCCCAAAGCTCATAGGCCCTGGCTGCTATCCACTCGTCTCGTTCGTTGCCCATCTCAAAGCTCCACATTGAATTTAAACGTGGCAGCGGGCTGGTCCGCCGCCACGATAATGATCAGCCTTTGGCTTTAGTGTTAGCCGATGCCTTGGCAAGCTGGGTGAGCTTCTTGTCAGTCGCTTCCTCCTCGGCAAGATTTGCCTTGAGCAGCGACACCGCCTCGGTCAGGCCAAGCTGTCCGGCCCATTCGATCAGAGTGCCGTAACGCGCGATCTCATAGTGTTCGACCGCCTGAGCCGACGAGATCAAACCAGCATCCAAGGCTACCGATCCCTTGAATTCGTCGATGATCTCTTCTGCCTCGGCAATGATGCCCTGGATTGCCTCGCAGGTTTTGCCGCGAGCGGGCTTGCCGAGAAGTTCGAACACCTGCTCGAGACGTTCGATCTGTCCCTGTGTTTCCTCTCGGTGCTGAAGAAATCCGGCCTTCCCTTCTTCGGAGTCGGCAGCGCGCGCCATTTTGGGCAGGGCTTTGATGATCTGCTTTTCTGCATAATAGATGTCCTTCAGCGTATCGAGGAACAGGTCATCGAGTGTTTTGGTGCTAGCCATTGCTGAATCTCCCTTGTTGCAGCGCCGATCAACTTTCCGGGCGATCATTTGTTCCGGAATGCGGCAATGATCGGTTGGAAACAAAACGGCATCTAGCCAAGTTTCTACCGCAATCAAAAACCCCTTTTGAGGAGAGAGGCGTGACAGAGGTAGTCAGTGGTATTAGACCACGCCCAATCACCGATCCCTACATTAACAGCACCCACAACAAGGGCGATCTTTGCCGGCATCTCATTGTCGCTTACCGTCCAGATCCTGCTCAATCTTTGGGCATCGGGATTGGAGTCGCGGTGATCACCGTGCACGAGCGATAGTCCATCCGCTGTCGATCGGGCCGATGGATCTGTGTTTATTACGTCAGGGGGAGGGCGGTTAAACCTCGATTAGCGCTCATCTTTTGTGACGAGACTGACGCCGGCCTGTTGAGCTGGGAAACGTTCCGAATGGCTTTCGCAGCATGTATAGCCGACCGCTGTGTCAAATCTCAGTAAGCCCTTTTCTGATCTTGTGCATCTCGATAGGCTTGTTGCATACGGGGAGGCCATTGGACTTCGCAGGAACGGTTCAAGCCTTACTCCGGCAGCATGAAAGTCCTTCAAGCTCTTGTTAGGATTGAATTATAAATGAGAAAACACGACCATCAATTGGCTGGTCGAGGGTTCATTTCCTTTCAAGACCTCGGTGCTAACCGGCAAGATCACTCAGCCCGCGATGCTGAGACATGGCAGTCTCTAGCGCCAACCGGGTATCATGGCCCTCTCGATAAAGGGTGATTATGATCGCTGCGGCGAGCTCAGCCTCTAGGCTACCTTTAAAAACGCGGTGCGTGTCTAGCCAATTATGGAATACCTCATCAATTATCTCGAACTCTTGTGGTCCAAATGCCGTTTCAAGAAACGCGCGCATAGCCTTCCCCTTCTTTGCGGCGCGATATGGGAAATCGGGCGTGCGGGGTCAAGACCGAATTACAGTCGGTCAACTGAGGAGGGATTTACGAGCCCAGCTGGCATCTCACGCTGATTTCATTGCGGAAAGGCTTGCCGAGCCGTGCTTGCGCCATAAATCTGCCAGCGACAGATCGGGAACGAGGCGCGGTCACGCAATGGAAATGTAAAGCGGGTACCAATGCGGAGCGAAGCGGGGAAGACTTTCAAAGGGACGGATGAGATCTCTCGGCTTATCGAGAGCGGAAACTGGGACGATTCCATCCTCGGCCCGCCGTCGACATGGCCCCCCTGTCTCAGATCTGCTGTCGATATCATGCTGCCGGCAATGGCCCAGATCGTGATGTTCTGGGGACCCGACCTGATCGCGCTCTATAACGAGCCGTATGCTCCGACGATCGGCCAACGACACCCCAAGGCGTTTGGCCGGCCGGCGCGAGAGAACTGGGCCGAACTCTGGGATGATCTCGAACCCCTCCTGCGCCGGGTGATGGAGACCGGCGAGACGGTCGCGGCAAAGGATCGTCCTTTCTACATCGAGCGTCACGGCTATCCGGAAACCGTCTATTTCGATATCTCCTATTCGGCCATTCATGATGAATATGGCGCGGTCCGCGGCGTCTTCTGCATCGTCAACGAAACGACCGATCGCGTCCGCGCCGATCAGGCATTGCAGGCAAGCGAGGAAAGGCTTCGGGCAGTCATATCCCAGTCGGCCGCCGGCATTGGCCAGGGAAGCCTGGAAGGCAAGATCCTGCACATCAACCGGCGATTCTGCGAGATCGTCGGCTATGAAGAGGACGAACTTCTCGGAAAAAACATTGCGGACATCACTTATGCCGATGACATGCCCGAGCAGACCCGCCTGTTCAACCGGCTGGCCGCGACCGGCGAAAGCTTCGACATGGAGAAGCGCTATGTGCGGAAAGACGGTAGCCTCGTCTGGGTGAACAATACGGTCTCTGCTCTGCGCGATGACGAAGGGCGGATTCACCAGGTTGCCGTCATCTCGGTCGATGTCACCGAGCGCAAGCAGGCTCAGGAAGCCGAACGCAGACTGGCCTCGATCATCGCATCCTCTAACGACGCCATCCTCGGCATCGATTTGGCCATGAACATTACCTCCTGGAACGGCGGGGCTGAACGCCTTTACGGCTACAAGGCTGGGGAAGTCCTCGGTCAATCCGTGCTGATGCTCGTGCCGGAAGACCGGACCGACGAGGAGCCGGCACTTCTAGAGCAGATCAGGGCAGGGTCGCCGGTTGACGCGTATGAGACGAAGCGAAGGCGTAAGGACGGACGTCTGGTCGACGTTCTCCTCAGCGTCTCACCGATCTATGACTCCGCCGGCAGGATTGTTGGCGCCTCGAAAATCGCGCATGACATCTCCGCGAAGAAAGAGGCGGAGCGGC
>NZ_JBEGHE010000017.1:0-134508 GCF_040675795.1 Neorhizobium sp. LMR1-1-1.1 | reverse complement strand
GACACGTCGCCTCAACGAATTGACAACAATACCTGCCTGCAGACCTCCTCGGAAGGGGGCGAGATCATCCCGGAATCACGGGGCGCAATCATCTCGGAACAAAGGGGCGGCTTCATCGGAATCAGCAAGCGGACGTCTCGTAGTTGGAGACGGTTCCTTTCATCGAAGTTCAAACCCGGTATTCAAGGACGCAGGCCGCCACATCCAGGAGGTGCGGGCGACAGAGGTTGATAAGCTAAATAATCTGATCTGTCGAGTTTTTGCTTTCAGCTGGACGTCAATGGAATCTTGTTCGTCAGTCTCAATGTCGAAGCTGCAAACTATCCATGCAGCGGGAGCAAAGGTGGTGTAGCAGGATGCAGGGGTGAGACCTTCATGCAATGATGGCTCGGTCAGCGCGAGCAAAAAGAGCTTTTCGGCCTTAGGCGCTGGAGCGTTGCGCCTGCTCAACAACGCTGCCGATCAAATGAGCCCGGCTTTATGGGGCGAGGGCCCCTGTAGGTCTGGCGACTACTGGGTTGGGCCCAGAGGGGGTCGTTTCTGCTATTCTACTGGCGGAGCGAAGAGCTATCTCAGAAAATCGGGTGTATGGCCATAATGGCCAGGCAGCAGGAATTGAGGCCGCCTGCTGTTCAGGCGATGGAGTCCAGGACCCGTTCATACCACTTGCTGATTTTTTTCAACGCATCGAATATCCGTAGGTCAGTACGGTATCGGGCAGCGGTCTCAGCTTGCTATCCAATCAATCTCTTGCTCATATTCGATCAGCGCTCTTGCCAAAGTCGATTGAGTGCAGAGACCGTCATGTCAGGCTGGTCGTGTGCGGGAGGGTTCGGTTGAGAGGCTGAACCTTCCCTCTCCACCCCAGGTGCCGCGATTCGCTTCGAGACCCTACCGCCGTGTCGTCAAACAGCTTGAAAGCTACAAGTGCCGGAAAATGCCCCTTTGATCGACATTCCGGCCTCCTCGGCAGCTTGAACGAATGCCGTACGGGCCAAATCAGGATCTGCGTCCGACGTGATACAGTCGAGGCATGCCTTCACCGCTTCATAATAGCGGTCGCCATCCTCGATTGGCCATTCCGATAGAAGTTCCTCGGCAGCTTCCTCGACCGAACTGATGGTTAAGTCTGGATTTGCGTCCCCGAGAGAGATTATGACTGGATTGAAAATATGCAGATTGTCCCGTTCCAAAACACAAACTCCTCCTGCGCTTCATCAAACGTTTACCGAGCAATAACCGTGCCACAGATGGAAAATTGCTAGGGTTGTCACCACGGTCATTGGAAGAGGAGGCTGTAAGTAAAGCGACCCCGATCCAGCGCTGCCAGGCTTGATCAGCTTATGCAGGTGGGGCTGCAACACTGTGTCCGACATCAGCGCCCATGAGACAGAATTGGCTTAATTGAGAAGAGAGGATTTTCGGCTCATCGTAGCTCTATCAAAGGAAGCGAAGATGAGACAGAAAACCGGGCCGCAGACATCGGCGGCCGAAAAGACGATCAAGGACATCCGCCGCGCCACGCGCAAGCACCATTCAGCCGAGGACAAAATCCGCATCGTGCTTGAAGGGCTGCGAGGCGAAGACAGCATTGCTGCGATCTGCCGCCGTGAGGGGATTGCCGAGAGCCTGTATTATAGCTGGTCAAAGGAATTCCTCGAAGCGGGCAAGAAACGACTTGCGGGTGACACCGCCCGTTCGGCCACCAGCGACGAGGTGAAAGCGCTGCGCCGTGAAAGCCGCGACCTGAAAGAGGCGCTGGCCGACCTCACCTTGGAAAACCGCCTGCTCAAAAAAAGCATGATCGCGGATGGGGGCGACGACGAATGAGATACCCCGCCACCGAGAAACTGGAAATCATTCGGTTTGTCGAACAGTCGCATCTGTCGGCCAGGCAAACCCTCGACAAGCTCGGCATTCCAAGGCCGACCTTCTATCGCTGGTATGATCGCTTCCTGACCCATGGCGTTGAAGGGCTAGAAGACCGGACGTCCGCGCCATCACGGGTGTGGAACCGCATCCCCGAGGATATCCGCGATCGCATCATCTCACGCGCACTCGATCACGCCGACCTCTCGCCGCGCGAGCTGGCGGTAAAGTTCACCGACACGGAAGGCTATTTCGTGTCAGAGGCTTCGGGCTACCGCCTGCTCAAGGCCCATGACCTAATTACGTCACCAGCCTATATCGTCATCAAGGCCAACGACGAGTTCAAGGACAAGACCACGCGGCCGAACGAGATGTGGCAAACCGACTTCACCTACCTGGAGGTCATCGGCTGGGGATGGTTTTACCTGTCGACCATCCTCGACGATTATTCTCGTTACATCATCGCCTGGAAGCTGTGCACCAGCATGAAGGTGGAAGATGTCACCGACACGCTCGATCTGGCACTGGCCGCCTCAGGCTGCGACAAGGTCAAGGTCGAACACCGACCGCGACTGCTGTCGGACAATGGCCCTTGTTACGTCGCCTCCGATCTCGGCGAATGGCTGGAGAAGTACAAGATCGACCAGGTCCATGGCGCTCCTGGTCATCCGCAAACGCAGGGCAAGATCGAACGCTGGCACCAAACGCTGAAGAACCGCATCCTCTTGGAAAACTGCTTCTTCCAGGAAGACCTCGAAGCCCAGATCGCGGCCTTCGTCGAGCATTACAATCATCGACGATACCACGAGAGCCTCGACAATCTCACTCCGGCCGACGTCTACTTCGGATGCGGCCAGACTATCCTGCTCGAACGCGAAAGGATCAAACAAGATACGATCAAACAGCGCCGCTTGAACCACCAAGCCAAAGCGGCTTAAATCAACCCGCAGACCGAGCCGGAAACTCCATTCTTCCAGAGCCCCAAAAGTCTCAAATCATTTGATGACGGACAATCATCGTCAATTTCGATGGGCACAATAGCGAACGGCTGTATCATTCGGGGCGAGCGTCTATCTCCGCCTCCAAGTCGGTCCAAAAACAATACCGTATTGCCGCAGCCATGCGGCGAAAAAAGGGAGGCCAACACCTGGAACAAAAGGAGCCCCGGAACGAGCGCCTAGTTGAGGTTTGGGGATCTCCGAAGCCGGGCGGGCAGGCCCGATCTGAGGGGGACCGAACCTGCACTTAGGGACTTCTGGAGGTGGATCAGGATGCCTGAGGCCCGTTCACGTCCGCCGAACCACACGCTCGCCTATTAGTTCCCGCTAAGGTTTCTCAACATGCGATTTGTGATTGTTGCTGCGCTTTGTCAGACCAGCGAGGGGCCGAACACTCATTTCGGATAGACGAGCCTTCAGTTTGCTAAACCCGCCGAAAACGATAGTGACGCACTAATGTCAATGAACTACCGTCGGTACGTCTTCAAATGCGGCCATACCCTCCTCTTCCACAGTGGAGAGGAATTCCGCGTAAGCTTCCTCGTCTGTCTCGAATGGATCGTCCCAAACGGTCGATGTGTTGTGCTCGTTCACAACTTCTAAATGCCATCCAGTTTCGAGCTCAAGTCGGAAAATGTTAACTTCAACCACCCGGCCATCCTTGGCAAACTTCGTGCAGCGGGAAGAGTAGATGATCTTGGGGTCAGCTTCCATGCGTCATTCCTGTCAGCGTTGAACCAATAGCGACTAGAACAGGCACACTAATGGCTAGAATTGGGTCGAATCAACCCTCCTGCGGCTGCGGATCAAGCTGACGGGGATCGGGGAGGTGAGAAAGTCGTCTTCATGAGGCCACTAGACGAAAAGTTCGAGAGCGAATTGCAAAAGCAGACGACCGCTGAAACGAGTGGCGAGGGTGCCGCCGTTTCTCATTGCTCCGTTCGGTTAGCACCAGGTCCATACACTTTCATTATATCGTCGATGTCCTCTCCAGAACAACCGCGTCTCGAAACCCAAGCGAATAGCCGAGAAGTCGAGCGCGCGTGGGTATCCATCAAGATCATATTAGATATCTTCATGCGCTGGAATGCGCGCCGTGGCTCTTTGAGCCGAACAGATGGCTCTCATCTACTAGATCTCCAATCTTGAGTTCGCCGTTCCAAGTGGATCTGCTTGTTAGGGTTCTAAAAACCTAAGCCTGCCGGGGACAATGGATCGTCCTTGTGTCCAGATCCGTTGCAAAGGATCGGCAGCGACCCGGCGTCATCCTCGATCGCCAGTCTTTCAAGCAGCCGCCTTGCAGTTTCATCGAAAGGTTCTCCGCTCTCCATTAACGTTCGAGCGGTAACTTTTAGTTGGGGATAGCTGAACGCTGTTGGATGAAGACCTAATACCGACCAAACATATCGCCCCTCGAGACTAGCAATGAGCACGATCTTCGAAAACACCGCGCCTCTAAGGGCGCAGTAAAGCTGTTGGGTAAAACGCCTGCATAGGCCGCGACGACGATGAGAGATCGTTACATCGAAATGGCTGATATCGACCAGACCACTCTTGGTGTTGAATCATAGAACAGCTGTCACCCTGCCTTTAACTTTGCCCACGAACCTACCGTCCGAGCTTTCGTTACCCTTAGGCGATGATGCCCCAAGCCTGACGCTGCTGCGGCAAGAAGGCGAGCCACATGAAGCAAGTCCTCGAAAGAAGCGGAAGGGGCTTGCGGTACCGGATTTGGAACCTTGGGAGACGGCGAACTCCTTAGCGCAAGCGCCCGCTTCAAGATAGCAATGGATTAATCAATGTCGGACCCATGAAAAGGATGAGTGGCCCATATCCATCCGATCGCATCTGCTTGCAATCGCTGCCTGCATCGCACGATGCGCTACACAGCGCGAGGGGTTCAAGCGTAGCGCAGGGGCGTCAAAAGCGCAGCAATCCGGTTCTTCGGAAGACGCAATTGATGAAGCATCCCACGTCATGCGGCATCTTCAACTTCCAGCCTAAATGCAAGTCGGACGCCGCCAAGAGATGCGATTTCAGGAGCTTAGACCTGGTGGACAGCTACCGGATCTTTTGTACGTGATCACGCGGGTTGTGGACAGATCAACGGGGCAAAATCACCGATTATTTTCCTTGACAGTTCGATAGACTCAGTGAAACGACTTTTGTCGACAAAGTCAATTTCTTTCTTTGGGAGGATAAGATGAAAATTGATGTCCAGGCCGGCTCGAATATTCCAGCCGCCATTCTCTTGAACTCACTGGATAATGTTGCCGTAGCCCGACGTGAGATCGCGATTGGCGAAGCGTCCGGCGTCGACGGAATTGTGGCTGAAGCAGTCATTCCACGCGGTCACAAGATCGCGATCCGCGCAATCGCCAAGGGTGAGGCCGCGACGAAATACGGCCAGACGATCGGCATCGCCAGCTGCGATATCGCTCCCGGCGACCATGTCCATCTGCAGAACATCGCCATGCAGGACAGCGACGTGACGCACCATTTCTCGTCGCACGTGCCGGTGATCGATTTTGTGCCGGACGCCGAACGCCGGACCTTCGAAGGCTATCTGCGGCCGGACGGCCAGGTCGGCACCCGAAACTATATCGGCATCATCTCGTCGGTGAACTGTTCCGCCACCGTGTCCCATGCGATTGCCGATCATTTCAACCGCGGCGGCGGCCTGAAGGGGTACGACAACATCGACGGCGTGGTTGCGCTGACGCACGGGCAGGGCTGTGCGATCGGTACCGGTACCGAAGGTTACGAATATCTGATCCGGACACTGAGCGGTTATGCGCGCAACCCGAACTTTGCCGGTATCCTGATGATCGGCCTCGGCTGCGAGGTGAACCAGATCTCGCTGATCCAGGAGAAATACGGGCTGGAGGAAAGCCAGTTCCTTAGAACCATGACGATCCAGCAGCTCGGCGGCACCCGCAAGACGGTCGAGGTCGCATCTGCAATCATCGTCGAAATGCTCGATGCACTTAAAGGGCTGGAGCGGACGACCCAGCCGCTTTCCAAGCTGAAGCTGGCGCTGCAATGCGGCGGCTCGGACGGTTATTCCGGCATTTCCGCCAATCCCGCTCTCGGCCATGCATCCGATCTTCTGGTCAAGCACGGCGGCACGGCTGTCCTGAGCGAGACGCCGGAAATCTATGGCGCCGAACATCTTTTGACCATGCGTGCGGTAAAGCCGGAAGTTGCGCAGAAGCTGATAGACCGGATCGAATGGTGGGGCGACTACACGTCGCGCCACGGTGCCGAACTCAACAACAACCCGTCGCATGGCAACAAGGCGGGTGGCCTGACGACGATCCTGGAGAAATCGCTGGGAGCGGTCGCCAAGGGCGGCTCAATGCCGATGCAGGCGGTCTATGAGTATGCTGAGATCATTAACGAAACCGGCTTCGTCTTCATGGATACGCCCGGCTACGATCCGGTCGCGGTGACCGGACAGATTGCCGGTGGCTGCAATATGCTGATCTTCACCACCGGCCGTGGTTCCGTCTCCGGTTTCAAGCCGGTGCCGACGATCAAGGTTGCAACCAATACGGAAATGTTCGAACACATGAGTGAGGACATGGACGTCAATTGCGGTGATATCGTAAACGGGCGCGAAAGCATCGAGGAAGCCGGCGAGCGGATTTTCGAGACGCTGATCGCGGTCGCTTCGGGGCAGCGGACGCTGAGCGAAATCTATGACTACGGCAATAATGAATTCGTGCCCTGGCAGCTTGGCGCGATCACCTGACGGCAGCCTGTAACGGAGAGGACTTTGGAGCGACAGCCGGCCTATCGGCGCATAGCCGAACATCTCGATGGGGCGATCCGTGACGAGCGGATCGCTACCGGCGCGATCATCAAGATCGCAGAAGTCGCCAAGATCTTTGGGTCGAGCCGCTCTCCGGTGAAACAGGCTTTCGAAATCCTGGAGGCGCAGGGCAGCGTGCGCTCTCATGACGGGCAGGGGTTCGTGGTTGGAAACGATAGCGAACCTTTCCGTTTTATGCTGACTGCTGATCATCTGACGCTGGGCGACGGCGAGATCGATGCAAACCAGAGCGCTCTTGACGACCTGTATTTCAGGATCGAGCGCGAACTGATCCTGCACTCGATGTCCGGGCATCTGCGTGTAAACGAACTGGCGCTTGCCCGGCATTTCGGCATTGGCCGGACGGTGGCGCGCGACCTCATCTTCCGGGCCAACAAGCTCGGGATCGTTGCGCGGGGAAACGGCGGACACTGGCAGATCGTCGGCCTTGACGTCGAACGTTGCCGAAATCTCTATGACCTGCGGCGAATCCTGGAGCCGATCGCGCTGGAGGCCGCAGCATCGCTGATACCGCGCAGCGAACTTGAAGACATGCGAGGTCGTCTTGGCGAAGCGATTGCCGTCTCGCCTGCTCTGGATATCGTCGATCTTGATAGGCTGGAAAACGATCTTCATCAGCGATGCCTCGGATATTGTCCCAATCCGGAAATCATCGAGGCGCTTTCCCGCACTGCACCGACCTATATCTGCGGAAAATATCTGCAGGTCACTTTATCCGACAACCCGACTATCGAAACCTTCATGCATGATCACAACGAGATCATCACCCTTATACTGGACGGCAGGAGTACGGACGCAGGTGAGCGCCTCCGTGAACATCTTGTGTTGTCCTGCGGGCAGATCGTGGAGCGGCTGACGGAATATCTTGAAACGAAGACCACGCCGGATGTCGAATATATTTGGTGAGGTCACACCCGGTTTTCACAGCGGGTGCGTTGACTTTCCAGATGACCTATCAGCCGATCGCCATAAGGCTGGCGTTGCCGCCTGCAGCGGTCGTGTTGATTGACGTGGAGATTTCCTCAAGCAGCCAGTTCAGGCAGTAGGCCTCAGAATCCATCGCAAGTTCTGCCGAGGGTGAGGCTTGAACGAGAACGAGTGGCCCCGGCAGCGCGGCGATCCTCTTCGTGATTTCGACGAGACGCTCGCCTTCGCCCTCGATCAGTGCACCGGCAAAGGGGGCATCCTTGGCCCAATCCTCGCTCCAGGTGATCCGCGCAGCGACGTTTGCCGGCAGATCGCCGAGCGAAGCCTTGAGGCCTGAAGCAGCATCGATTGCGACCTCGTTCCCCGTAGCAAGCGCTGCGGTGAGTTGGCGATAGAGGCCGATTTCCGTCTGTGGGACAAGCAGGACGCGGCCACGCGGGTGAAGCGCGTAGATATTGCGTTCACCGACCGGGCCGGCGAGATCGGTTTGCAGGCCAAGTGCGGAAACGGCGCCCGTCTCGCGGGCATCCTGTGCCAGTCTGTTACGGCCGCGCTGGCCGAGCCAGCGAGCGAAATCCGTCAATGCAGGATCGGTGTGGACCGAGCTGTGGCGTGGCGGAACCGGGGCCTTGTCGACCAGACGGCCGAGATAAAGCGGACCTCCTGCCTTCGGGCCTGTCCCGGACAGGCCGCGTCCGCCAAACGGCTGAACGCCGACGACAGCGCCGATGACGTTTCGGTTCACATAGATATTGCCGACCCGGATGAGGCCGGTCACCTGCGCGATCGTCTCGTCGAGGCGCGTATGCAGGCCGAAAGTCAGGCCGTAGCCGGTACCGTTGATATCCTCGATCAACCGTTCCAGATCATCGCGCTTGTAGCGTACGACATGCAGGACCGGACCGAAGACTTCGCGCTGAAGATCCTTCAGCGAGCCGATCTCGATGATCGTCGGGGCAACGAAGGTTCCGTTTGCTGTTTCAGGGCCGAGCGGCAACTGCTCAACCTTGCGGCCAAGCGTGCGCATGGCTTCGATATGCTTTTCGATATTGCCCTTGGCTTCTTCAGTGATGACGGGGCCGATATCGACATTCAGCGTGTCGGTGCGACCGATCGAAAGCTCCTTCAGTGCGCCCTTGAGCATGGAAAGGATGCGGTCTGCGACGTCTTCCTGCAGGCAGAGAACACGCAATGCCGAGCAACGCTGGCCGGCGCTGTCGAAGGCTGACGCGATGACATCGAAAACGACCTGCTCGGCGAGCGCCGAGGAATCGACGATCATCGCATTCTGGCCACCGGTTTCGGCGATCAGCGGGATCGGCTTGCCGTTTGGCAGCAGACGGCGGGCCAGTTCGGCCTGGATGAGACGCGCCACTTCAATGGAGCCGGTGAACATGACGCCGCAGGTCTGCGGTGCTGCAACGAGTGCCGCACCGATGCGACCATCACCCGGAAGCAGCTGAAGAGCATTGGCGGGAATGCCGGCCTCGTGCAGAATGCGGATGCCCTGCGCGGCGATGAGCGGAGTTTCTTCCGCGGGCTTAGCCAGAACCGGATTGCCGGCGACCAGCGCTGCGGCAATCTGGCCGGTGAAGATCGCCAACGGGAAGTTCCATGGGCTGATGCAGACGACAGGGCCGAGTGGACGATGTCCCGGGCCGAGCGTGCGGCGCGCCTGTTCGGCATAATAACGAAGGAAATCGATTGCCTCACGTACTTCCGCAATCGCGTTGGGCATGGACTTGCCGGCTTCGCGCATGATGAGGCCGAGCAGATCCGGCATTTGAGCCTGCATGATATCGGCTGCGCGCTCCAGGCAGGCAGCACGGTCTGTGGGAGCCGTGGCGGCCCAGCCCGCGGCTGCACTCGTGGCGATTGTCATGGCCTTGCCGGCGCCGGCTTCCGTGATCTCGGTGACCGTGCCGACAACATCGCGCCGGTCGCCAGGGTTGAGCACCGGACGGCTGGCTCCAGCATTTTCCAACGTTGAAGCGGAAGTCCATTCACGGGTGGACGAGTTTTTCAGCGATGTGGAGAGTTCCGCAAGCGTCGTTTCGTTTGAGAGATCCAGCCCGGTGGAATTTAACCGGGCACCATAAAGATCGCGGGGGAGAGCGATCTGATCGTGACGGGCGCCGATCTCAGCCATGCCACGAACCACATCGACTGGGTCGATCACCAGTTCATCTACCGAAACGTTCTTGTCGCCGATGCGGTTGACGAAGGAGGAGTTGGCGCCGTTTTCCAAGAGGCGTCGAACCAGATAGGCAAGCAATGTTTCATGGGTGCCGACGGGAGCGTAGACACGTGCGGGGCGGCCAAGTTTGCTTGTGCCGACAACCTCGTCATAGAGCGGCTCCCCCATTCCATGCAGGCACTGGAATTCGTATTTGCCGCTTTGGAATTCCGGCCCGGCGATATGATAGATCGTCGCCAAAGTCTGCGCATTATGGGTCGCAAATTGCGGGAACACAGCGTCGGTCGCCGCCAGCAGTTTGCGGGCACAGGCAATGTAGGAAACATCGGTATGGACCTTACGCGTGAAGACTGGAAAATCCTCCAGCCCGTCCACCTGAGCACGTTTGATTTCCGCATCCCAATAGGCGCCCTTGACGAGACGAACCATGATGCGACGGCTGTTGCGGCGGGCGAGATCGATGATGAAGTCGAGCACGGCCGGGCAACGCTTGCCATAGGCCTGCACGACGAAGCCCATGCCCTCCCAGCCGGCGAGATCAGGATCTTCGCAAAGGCTCTGCAGAAGATCGAGCGACAGTTCGAGACGGTCAGCCTCCTCGGCATCGATATTGAGGCCGATATCGTATTTTTTCGCCAACGCTGCGAGAGCCTTTACCTTCGGCAGCAACTCGCCCATGACGCGGTCGGCTTGGGCGCGGACGTAGCGCGGGTGCAGCGCCGACAGCTTGATGGAAATGCCGGGGCCGTCATAGATGCCGCGACCGGCAGAAGCCTGGCCGATGGCGTTGATCGCCGTTTCGTAATCCTTGTAGTAGCGCTCGGCATCTGCCGCCGTCGTCGCGGCCTCGCCCAGCATGTCATAGGAGTAGCGGAAACCGCGCTCTTCCAGCGGCTTTGCACGCTTCAAAGCCTCGGCAATCGTTTCACCGGTGACGAATTGCTCGCCCATCATGCGCATTGCCATATCCACGCCACGGCGGATGACCGGTTCGCCACAGCGAGCGATAAGGCGAGTGAGAGCGGCAGAAAGGCTGCGACCATCGACCGTGTTGGTGAGCTTGCCGGTGACAACAAGGCCCCAGGTGGCGGCATTGACAAAAAGCGAACGGCCACCGCCGACATGGGACTTCCAATCGCCATCTGAAATCTTGTCGCGGATCAGCGCATCGCGGGTTGCCGTGTCGGGAATACGAAGCAGTGCTTCTGCCAAGCACATGAGGGCCACGCCCTCCTGGCTCGACAGCGAATATTCATGCACCAAGCCCTCCACGCCGGTACCTTTGTGCTTTGCGCGGAGTGCCTTGATCAGCTGGCTTGCCGTCCTGCGTATTTCGCGACGGGCGTCTTCCGGCAACGTTGCCTCCACCAGAAGCGCAGCAACGCTTTCGCCCTCCGGCTTGCGGTATGCCGCGGTGATGGCGCGGCGCAAATCGCTCTGCTCGCGTAGAGCGGGCGCAAAATTTTCAAATGCCGGGAATGCGTCGGTATTCTTGTCGAAGGAGCGAGGGTTCGTCATGGCGGTTCCCGGTTGTCGTAGGAGTCAACAAGTCGCGGAAGATAACATAGCCGGAATTTTCACGTTGCCCAGTTTTCGAGCTTAATCTATTTGCTTGGACTAAATAAACGAGCAAATAGCGGCAAAAAGTTGGAGTATGGCGTCATGGCTAGCGAATTAGACCAGTTCGACAAGAAGATCATGCAGGAGCTTTCAGCAGATGGACGCCTGTCGATCACAGAACTTGCCAGCCGCATCGGTCTTTCCAAAACACCCTGCCAATTGCGCCTGCGTCGATTGATCGAAGAAGGTTATATCGAAGGGTTCAGAGCGATCCTCAGTTCGCAAAAACTCGGTCTCGACCACATTGCCTTCGTTGAAGTCAAACTCAGCGACACACGGGAGGAGGCATTGAAGAGCTTCAACGATGCAGCTCGCAAGATCAGAGAGATCGAAGGCTGCCACATGATCGCCGGTCGCTTCGACTATCTCCTGAAGGTCCGCACCAGAGATATCAGGCGATATAGGATCGTGCTGGGTGAGAAAATTTCAACCCTTCCCTTCGTGGCAAACACATCCACAAACGTGGTGATGCAAACGGTCAAAGAAGACAGCCCGCAGCTCATGGCATCGCCGGAATAGCGAACTGATACCGTCAAATCACACCCTCCATCCCATATTGTTCACGGTTTCGTTTTGTCCTAATGTGATGGCAAAACGAAAATCGAGGGGGCAATGAAAACACCATGCATCTTACCAGCCGGCAGGAAGAGATTCTCGCGCTCGCCAAGGAGCAAGGTAAGGTGCTGGTGGAGGATCTGGCGGCGCATTTCCAGGTCACCCCGCAGACGATCCGGAAAGACCTGAATGATCTCTGCGATGGCAAAGCGCTGAATCGCATCCATGGCGGGGCGGTATTTCCGAGTGGCAACGAGAATGTCAAATACGAGGCACGTCGCTCGATGGCTGCGGTCGAGAAACAAGCGATCGGCAGGGCTGCTGCCGAGATCATCCCTGATAATTCTTCACTTTTCATCAATATCGGCACCACGACTGAGGCCGTCGGCGATGCGCTTGTTGATCATCGCGAATTGATGGTTATTACCAATAATATCAATGTAGCCAACCGGTTGCGCGTGTTTCCCTCGATCGAGGTCATTATTGCCGGTGGCGTCGTACGAGGGTCGGATGGTGGTGTCGTGGGCGAGGCGGCTGTCGATTTCATCCGCCAGTTCAAGGTGGATTATGCCGTGATCGGTGTCTCGGCCATCGACGCAGATGGGGCGCTGCTCGATTTCGACTTTCGCGAGGTAAAGGTAGCGCAGGCGATCATTGCCAATGCGCGGCATGTCATTCTCGTGTCCGACGCCACAAAGTTCGAACGAACCGCGCCCGTTCGCATGGGCCATATCTCGCAGGTGCACACATTCATTACCGACTGTTGTCCATCGCCCGAGATTCGGAAAATCTGCGCTGAAAGCGAAGTTCGACTGATAGAAACAGGTTAATCCAGCCTCATTTTTGTTTTTCGTCAATCTTCATTTGACATTCGTTTTTCTTTCATTTTAGACTGATATCAGTTTCGCAACTGCGTAATTTTGTGCAATGCGAAAGTGAGTGGGCGATGTCAGGCGATACGGTTTTCGATCTCTTCGTGATTGGCGGCGGCATCAACGGATGCGGCATCGCGCGCGATGCTGCGGGCCGTGGTTATTCCGTAGCGCTTGCCGAAATGAACGATTTCGCCTCCGGCACATCTTCCGGTGCCACCAAGCTGATCCATGGCGGGTTGCGCTATCTCGAGCATTACGAATTCCGTTTGGTACGTGAGGCGCTGATGGAGCGCGAAGTGCTGTGGGCCATGGCCCCGCATGTCATCTGGCCGCTCCGTTTCGTGCTACCCTACCAGAAGGGCGGGGTGCGTCCGGCCTGGCTGATCCGGCTCGGCCTGTTTCTCTACGACCATCTCGGTGGTCGAAAACTTCTGCCGGCGACCAAGACTTTGGACCTGAAGACCGATCCGGCCGGCAAGCCGCTGAGACCGGTCTTCGGCAAGGCTTTCGAATATTCGGACGGCTGGGTGGACGATGCCCGTATGGTGGTGCTGAATGCCCGCGACGCTGCATCGAAGGGCGCGATGATCATGAGCCGCGCTAAGGTCGTTTCGGCCCGTCGCGAAGGCGGCTTATGGCAGATCGAGGTTCGCGACGAAGCGTCAGGCACGACGGCGAGCCACAAGGCTCGGATGCTGGTCAATGCCGGTGGTCCGTGGGTGGATCAAGTTCTGTCGAACGCGGTTGGTCGCAACAATGTCCACAATGTTCGGCTCGTGCAGGGCAGCCACATCATCGTGCGCAAGAAGTTCGAAGACAGAAGAGCCTATTTCTTCCAGAACCCGGACAATCGCATCTTCTTCGCCATTCCCTACGAGACCGATTATACCCTGATCGGCACCACCGATCGTGATTTTCCAGGCGATCCGAAAGATGTCAGGATCAGCCCGGAGGAAATAGACTATCTCTGCAGTGCAGCGAGCGAGTATTTTTCGGAACCTGTAACCTCGGACGACATCGTCTGGACCTATTCGGCCGTTCGCCCGCTTTATGATGATGGCGCGTCGAAGGCGCAGGAAGCGACCCGCGATTATGTGCTGAAGGTAGACGAGGCAGATGGCGCGCCACTGCTCAACGTCTTCGGCGGCAAGCTGACAACCTATCGGCGCCTTTCCGAACACGCGCTGGAAAAGATCGGCGAGACGATCGGCGAAAAGGGCGGCCCCTGGACGGCCAAGAGCCATCTTCCTGGTGGGGATTTTCCAGTCACGGGGGCTGTAGAAGAAGAGCGAAAATTGATGGCGGCGTATCCGTTCATCAGTCAGCGACAAGCCTCGCGGCTCATCAAGTGCTACGGCACCGATGCCAAAGCGATATTGGGAGAGGCCAGATCCATCGAGGGGCTTGGCCGGCATTTTGGCGGCACGCTTTACGAAGCGGAAGTTCGCTGGTCTATCGAAAAGGAATGGGCGCGCACGGCTGAAGACGTGCTGTGGCGCCGTACCAAGCAGGGATTGTTCCTGACGGCAGAGGAAGCCCAGGGACTGGAGGAATACATGGCGGGCGTTCGCCGGGCCGCGTGAGGCTTGGGAGATAACTGCCTGTTGCCAGAGGGTTGGGAGGCCCGAGGTATATATGCTGGAATTGCGCAATGTGTCGAAGACGGTGGCGGGCGAATATCACATTCGCCCGACCGACCTGACATTAAAGCGGGGAACGCTGAACGTCCTGCTCGGGCCGACGCTTGCCGGCAAGACGTCGCTGATGCGGCTGATGGCGGGGCTCGACAAGCCAACGGAAGGCTCAATCCATTTCGATGGGGCTGACGTCACCGGCATGCCGGTGCAGAAGCGCAATGTCGCGATGGTCTACCAGCAGTTCATCAACTATCCGGCGCTGACCGTGTATGAAAACATCGCCTCACCGATGCGTATCGCCGGCAAGGATGCTGCCACAATCGATCGTGAAGTGAAGAAGGCCGCCGAGCTTCTGAAGCTTTCGCCCTATCTCGACCGAACCCCGCTCAATCTCTCCGGTGGTCAACAGCAGCGCACAGCGCTGGCGCGGGCGATCGTCAAGAACGCCAATCTCGTGCTCCTCGACGAGCCGCTCGCCAATCTCGATTACAAGCTGCGCGAGGAATTGCGCGAGGAACTACCAAAAATCTTTGCCGCTTCCGGCGCGATCTTCGTTTATGCCACGACGGAACCTTCGGAAGCGCTGCTGCTCGGCGGCAATACTGCGACTTTGCATGAGGGAGCCGTGACGCAGTTCGGCAGGACAGTGGACGTTTATCGTCGGCCTGCCGATCTCGTTACCGCTGAAATCTTTGCCGATCCGCCGCTGAATACGATTGCACTGACGCGTTCCGGCAACGCTTTCCTGTTCGACGGCGAGCCAGTCATTCCGGTGCCGCCGCATCTGTCATCTATCGCGGACGGGCCGGTGACGCTGGCTTTCCAGCCTCATCACCTGTTTCTGCATCCCGCCAACGGCCACACGACGCCGCTCAAGGCTCGCACGCTGGTCTCGGAGATCGCCGGATCTGAAAGCTTCATCCATCTCGATTTTGCCGGTCGCCGCTGGGTGATGCTTGCGCATGGCATTCACGATATCGAGCAGGATCAGGTCCTCGAGGTACATCTCGACAGTCGCCACCTGATGGCTTTCGATCAATCGACCGGCAAGGCGCTCATCGCCGCGCCACTGGCAGCGTGAGGAGGACGAGATGGCACGCATCACGCTCGAACATATCCGCCACGCCTATAGCGAAAAGGCCAAGGCCGCCGGCGACTATGCGCTGAAGGAAGTCCATCACGAATGGGAGGATGGCGGGGCTTACGCTTTGCTTGGTCCATCCGGCTGCGGAAAGACAACGCTGCTCAACATCATTTCCGGTCTGCTGACACCGTCCGACGGGCGAATTCTGTTCGACGGCAAGGATGTCACACAGCTCTCGACCGAGGAGCGGAACATTGCCCAGGTCTTTCAGTTCCCGGTCGTCTACGACACGATGACGGTGTTCGACAATCTCGCTTTCCCCTTGCGCAACCGCAAGGTGCCGGAGGCGGAAGTCGAAAAACGCGTCAACGAAATCCTCGAAATGACCGATCTTGCCGGCATGGCCAAGCGCCGGGCGCAAAGGCTGACGGCCGACCAGAAACAGAAAATCTCGCTCGGCCGCGGATTGGTGCGGGCCAATGTCAACGCCATCCTGTTCGATGAGCCGCTGACGGTGATCGACCCGCATATGAAATGGGTGCTGCGCTCGCAGCTGAAGCGCCTGCACCGGCAGTCACGCTTCACCATGGTCTATGTCACCCACGACCAGACCGAAGCACTGACTTTTGCCGACAAGGTCGTCGTCATGCATGACGGCCAGATCGTACAGATCGGTACGCCGGCGGAACTGTTCGAGCGACCGAGTCACACCTTCGTCGGCTATTTCATCGGCTCGCCGGGCATGAACATCATGTCCGCAGCCATCGATGGCGCGACCGCGCGCATCGGCGACCAGAATATCGCCCTTTCCGCCGCCCCTGCGCTGAAGGCCCAGGGGCGTATCGAACTCGGCATCCGCCCGGAGTTCATAAAGCTCGGCCGCGAAGGCATGCCGATCACCATCAACAAGGTGGAGGATATCGGCCGCCAGAAGATCGTCCGCGCCTCTTTCTGCGGCCAGCCGATCTCGATCGTTGTGCCTGAGGATGACGAAATTCCGGCCGACGCGAAGGTGACATTCGAAAAGCAGGCGATTGGCATTTTTGCCGATAGCTGGCGTGTAGGACAGGAGGGCTGACCATGGACAAGACCTGGAACAACAAAGCCTGGTTTCTGGTTCTGCCGGTCCTGCTGCTGGTCGCGTTTTCCGCCGTCATTCCGCTAATGACCGTGGTCAATTATTCGGTTCAGGATACGTTCGGAAACAATCAGTTCTTCTGGGCGGGCACCGACTGGTTTGTCGAAATCCTGACATCACCTCGCTTCTGGGATGCGCTTTGGCGCAACCTGATCTTCTCGGCTGTCATCCTCGCGATCGAAGTGCCACTCGGCATCCTGATCGCGCTCAACATGCCGAAACATGGGTTGGGCGTTCCCGTCTGCCTCGTGCTTATGGCGCTACCGCTGCTCATTCCATGGAACGTTGTCGGCACGATCTGGCAGGTGTTTGGCCGCGTCGATATCGGGCTTCTGGGGTATTTTCTAAACTCGCTCGGCATCTCCTACAACTATACCCAGAACCCGACGCATGCCTGGGCGACTGTGATCGTCATGGATGTCTGGCACTGGACGAGCCTCGTCGTGCTGCTCTGCTACGCCGGCCTCGTCTCCATCCCCGATGCCTATTATCAGGCGGCTCGCATCGATGGCGCATCGCGCTGGTCTGTCTTCCGTTACATCCAGTTGCCGAAGATGAAGCGGGTACTGCTGATCGCCGTGCTTTTGCGCTTCATGGACAGTTTCATGATCTATACCGAACCCTTCGTCGTTACCGGCGGCGGGCCGGGCAATTCAACGACATTTCTGTCGATCGATCTCGTGAAAATGGCGATCGGCCAGTTCGATCTCGGACCGGCGGCAGCCATGTCGATCATCTACTTCCTGATCATCCTTCTGCTGTCATGGGTATTCTACACCGTAATGACGCAGAGCGATGCAGAGCAGAAGTGAGGGGGAGAACGCCATGACCAACAACAGTAGCGGCGCCCGTTTCGGCTTCCTCATTCCGGTGATCTACATCATCTTTTTACTTCTGCCGATCTACTGGCTCGTCAACATGAGCTTCAAGACCAATAGCGAGATTTTGGGCCAACTGACGCTCTGGCCGACAAATCCGACGCTTAGAAACTACACCGTCATCTTCACCGATCCGGCCTGGTATAACGGCTATATCAACTCGATCATCTATGTGGTGATGAACACGGTGATCTCCGTCCTCGTGGCGCTGCCGGCAGCCTATGCCTTCTCGCGCTACCGGTTTTTGGGCGACAAGCACCTGTTCTTCTGGCTTTTGACCAACCGAATGGCGCCGCCTGCCGTTTTCGCGCTGCCATTCTTCCAGCTCTATTCGGCCTTCGGCCTGATCGACACCCATATCGCGGTTGCCATCGCGCATTGCCTGTTCAATGTGCCGCTGGCGGTCTGGATCCTCGAAGGTTTCATGTCCGGCGTGCCGAAGGAGATCGACGAGACCGCCTATATCGACGGTTATTCCTTCCCGCGCTTCTTCGTGAAGATTTTCATGCCGCTGATTGCGTCCGGCATCGGCGTCGCCGCCTTCTTCTGCTTCATGTTCTCGTGGGTCGAGCTGCTGATCGCCCGCACGCTGACGACGACCGACGCGAAGCCGATCGCCGCGACGATGACCCGCACCGTTTCTGCCTCCGGCATGGACTGGGGCGTGCTGGCGGCGGCCGGTGTGCTGACCATCATTCCGGGTGCGCTCGTCATCTATTTCGTCCGCAACTACATCGCCAAGGGCTTTGCCCTAGGCCGCGTCTGAGAAGGAGAGACCGATGAGCTTCTCATGGATGGCCTGGACATTGCCGACAGCGATCTTCTTCATCACCATTTTCGCGCTCATCGCAGCGATGGGCGTGTGGGAATATTTCTCGCCGGGCGGCGGCCCGCGCGTCGGCATCCTGCGCTTCGAGACGACGCGGGGCGACCGCCTGTTCGTTTCGCTGCTCGGCTCCGCTTTCATTCATCTCGCATGGCTGGGTCTTGGAGGCCCCAGCCTGTGGTGGGCTCTGGCCTTGTCGGTGGTTTACGCGATCGGCGTATTCCGTTTCGTTTAGGGCCAAGACAATAGGGCGGCGGGAGGAGGTCCAGCCGCCAGGACTAAAGTGAACTGCAATCGCATCAACCGGGAGGACTAGATATGCGACGGCATCTTATGACGACGACGGCAGTCATGCTGCTGGCAATGACAGGTGCGGCCCATGCCGATATGGCGGCCGCCAAGAAATTCCTTGATGCGGAAATCGGCGAACAGTCTTCGCTTTCCCGCGCCGAGCAGGAAAAGGAAATGCAGTGGTTTATCGATGCGGCAAAGCCTTTTGCCGGCATGGACATCAAGGTGGTTTCGGAAACCATCACCACGCACGAATATGAATCCAAGGTTCTCGCCAAGGCATTCAGTGACATCACCGGCATCAAGATCACCCATGACCTGATCGGCGAAGGCGACGTGGTCGAAAAACTGCAGACGCAGATGCAGTCGGGTGAAAACGTCTATGACGCCTATGTCAACGACTCGGACCTGATCGGTACCCATTGGCGTTACCAGCAGGCCCGTTCGCTGACCAAGTGGATGGCGAATGAAGGCAAGGACGTGACCAATCCCGGCCTCGATCTTCAGGATTTTATCGGTCTGAAATTCACCACCGCACCGGATGGCGATCTCTACCAGCTACCCGACCAGCAGTTCGCCAACCTGTACTGGTTCCGCTACGACTGGTTCAACGACGAGAAGAACAAGGCCGATTTCAAGGCTAAATACGGCTACGACCTCGGCGTGCCGGTCAATTGGTCTGCTTATGAAGACATTGCCGAATTCTTCACTGGTCGCGAGGTGAATGGGAAGAAGGTCTATGGCCATATGGACTATGGCAAGAAGGACCCATCGCTTGGCTGGCGCTTCACCGATGCATGGCTTTCCATGGCCGGCAACGGCGACAAGGGCCTGCCGAACGGTCTTCCGGTCGACGAATGGGGTATCAAGGTCAACGAGAAATCACAGCCGGTCGGCTCCTGCGTTGCCCGCGGTGGTGATACCAACGGCCCGGCCGCAGTCTATTCCATCCAGAAATATCTGGACTGGATGAAGGCTTACGCGCCAGCTGCAGCCAACGGCATGACCTTCTCCGAATCCGGTCCGGTTCCGGGCCAAGGTGAGGTTGCCCAGCAGATGTTCACCTACACGGCCTTCACGGCGGATTTCGTCAAGAAGGGCCTGCCGGTGGTCAATGACGACGGAACGCCGAAATGGCGTTTCGCCCCATCGCCGCATGGCGTCTATTGGAAGGACGGGATGAAGCTCGGTTATCAGGACGTCGGCTCTTGGACGCTTCTGAAATCCACCCCGGACGATCGCGCCAAGGCGGCGTGGCTTTATGCACAGTTCGTCGTATCGAAGACCGTGGATGTGAAGAAGAGCCATGTCGGCCTGACACTCATCCGCGACTCGTCGATCAACCACAAGTCCTTCACCGATCGTGCGCCAAAACTCGGCGGCCTGATCGAGTTCTACCGCTCGCCCGCCCGCGTCCAGTGGTCGCCAACCGGTACGAACATCCCGGACTATCCGAAGCTCGCACAGCTCTGGTGGCAGGCGATCGGTGACGCATCTTCGGGTGCCAAGACTGCACAGGCGGCAATGGATTCGTTGTGCGCCGAGCAGGAAAAGGTGCTGCAGCGCCTGGAACGCGCCGGCGTTCAGGGTGAGATGGGGCCGAAACTCGCCGAAGAGCACGATCTCGAATACTGGAACAAGGATGCGGTTTCCAAGGGCAACCTTGCGCCGCAGCTGAAGATCGAGAACGAGAAGGAAAAGCCGATCACCGTCAACTACGACGAGCTGGTGAAGAGCTGGCAGAAATAATCGGCAAACAGCCTATATGAGAAATGCCGGGGCGTGATATCGCGCCCCGGTTCTTATAGAATACGTGGAGGAGTTTGGATTTATGGGTGGGTATATTCTTGCCATCGACCAGGGCACGACATCGAGCCGGGCGATCGTTTTCGATGGCGACATGGCGATCAAGGGGTTTGGCCAGCAGGAATTCACCCAGTTCTTTCCGGCCTCCGGCTGGGTCGAGCACAACCCGGATGAAATCTGGCAAAGCGTCCTTACCACAGCCCGCACTGCGATCGAGAAGGCCGGGATTTCGGCTGCCGATATCGCAGCGATCGGCATCACCAACCAGCGCGAAACCGTTGTCGTCTGGGACCGCAAGACCGGAAAGCCGCTCAATCCGGCGATCGTCTGGCAGGACCGCCGCACATCCGGACTTTGCGAGGAATTGAAGGGTAGGGCGCTTGAGGCCGCCTTCACTGAAAAGACCGGTCTTCTGCTCGATCCCTATTTCTCCGGGACAAAACTTTCCTGGCTGCTCTCCAATGTCGAGGGTCTGCGTGCCCGCGCCGAAGGTGGCGACGTGTGCTTCGGCACGGTCGACAGCTGGTTGATCTACAAGCTCACCGGCGGGAAGGCGCATGTCACCGACGCCACAAATGCCTCGCGTACGCTGATCTATAATATCGGCGATAATGACTGGGATGACGAGTTGCTCGGCATTCTCGATATCCCGCGCGCCATGCTTCCAGAGGTCAAGGATTGTGCGGCGGATTTTGGGGTGGCGGACAGGTCGATATTCGGCGCTGAAATCCCGATCCTCGGCGTTGCTGGCGACCAGCAGGCGGCCGTCATCGGTAATGCCTGCTTCGAACCCGGCATGCTGAAATCCACTTATGGCACCGGCTGCTTTGCACTGTTGAACACCGGCACGGATCGCGTCACATCCTCCAACCGTCTTCTGACAACCATCGCCTACCGTCTCGACGGCGTCACGACCTATGCGCTGGAAGGCTCGATCTTCATTGCCGGTGCCGCCGTGCAATGGCTGCGCGATGAACTCGGTTTCATCAAGGTTGCGTCGGAAGTCGGTGCGCTGGCGCGGCAGGCGGATCCGAAACAGCGGCTTTACATGGTGCCGGCCTTCACCGGGCTGGGTGCGCCCTATTGGGATGCGGAGGCCCGTGGCGCGATCTTTGGGCTTACCCGCAGCAGCGGCCCGGCGGAATTCGCCCATGCGGCGCTCGAAAGCGTTGCCTTTCAGACTCACGATCTTCTCGAAGCGATGAAGAAGGACTGGCAGGGCCACGGCGCGACGACCGTGCTGCGCGTCGATGGCGGCATGGTTGCCTCCAACTGGACGATGCAGCGCCTGTCAGACATTCTGGCAGCGCCGGTCGACCGGCCGGAGCTTCTGGAGACGACGGCGCTCGGTGCCGCCTGGCTTGCCGGCTCCCGTGCCGGGGTCTGGCCGGATGCGAAAGGGTTTTCTGCCCACTGGAAACGCGACAAGCGTTTTGAACCGGAAATGGCGGATGACGAGAGGAAGACGGCAATCGCCGGCTGGCAGGATAGCGTCTCGCGCTGCCTTACCCGCCGGGCGTGATCCTATCCGCTACTTTCCCTCTTCTGGCTCTTCCAGCACGCGGCTGAACGCGCTCAGCTGATCCATGAGGTGGCCGAACTCAGCCTCGCCGAGGGCGGCGTGGAATCGTTTGCGTGCACGTCGTGCGGCGGCGGCGACCTGCTGCAGCATCTCCTCGCCTTCCGGGGTAATGTATATCAGGCGGGCACGTTTATCGCTCGGATCGACTTCCCGGCGAACGAAACCCTGGCTTTCGAGACCTTCCAGGCACTTGGTAACGGATGAGCGATCGAGTGCGATCCGTTCCCCCATCGTATTCTGGTGAATGCCGGGTTCGATATGGGCAAAGGCCAGCGCACTGTATTGCGTGGGAGAAAAGCCGAGATCGCCTGCCTCCTGCGTGAACATGGCGAGCGCCACCTGCTGGCAGCGTCGCAGCAGAATACCGTGCGAATGCAGGATTTCATGAGCAGTAACGATCACGCCGGTGTGCCTCCTTTTGCCGGATTGACAATTATCAATTGGTGGCGTAGCTGATAATCAGCTATCCAACTAATTCGGTGCGGCGGAGGACCGCGCTGTCTAGCGACAGCGTCATTGTGTTCACTCGCGCCTTTTTTGTTGTTGCATGTCCGCGATTCATTGTCCCGCTTCCGCCCTCAATATCCCCACCTCTGACACGATGGGGAGCAGGGTTGCGACGAAACTTGCCCGACATTTCGCGCACACGCAACGCGCCTTAACGGCCGCAGCTTTCACCCCGGAGGCATCAGCCTCTTTTTCCCCATGGTCAGGAAAACGATGACTAGACAGTCGAAAGACCTCAACGGAACGTTGACGATGTCGCGCCGTGGCATTCTGCTCGGCGGTGCGACGCTGTTTGCCGGCAGCATTGCCGCAACGCTCTGTCCCACCCTCTCGCTGGCGGCCGTCGATGCCGGCACGCAGGGACAGTTCATGAAACTGTCCAACCTGCTGATTCAGCACCAGCTCAGCCCGGCTGTCGGCGCGCGTATCGTTGATACGGCAAGCGGTGAATACAAGAACCTTCCGCAGATGCTCGATGCGATCATCGCCATCGCCGAGAAGAAAAATGCGGCGCAGGTCGAAGATTTCTTCGGCGATATTCCCGATGGCGAGCTGAAGGATTTTGCCCATTGGGTGATTTCTGCCTGGTATAGCGGCTGTTCCTCCGAGAAGCGCAATGCAACCGTCTTTACCTATGAAGAAGCGCTGACCTTCAAGACGACCAGCGATATTCTGACCATCCCCTCCTACGGCATTTCCGGTCCCAACCTGTGGACCCGGCCCAACTTGCCGCTTTCGGCGCCGATGCCGCGCTTCTGACGAAATCCAGCGAAGAAAAGTCTTTTTCCCATGGTTACCAAGAATAGTGCCGACGTCGTCATCGTCGGAACGGGCGTCGTCGGCGTCGTGATTGCCGAACAGCTGCTCGATGCAGGTCATTCCGTGCTGATGATCGAGGCCGGTCCGCGCGTCACGCGCGCCGAAGTGGTCGAAAACTGGCGCAACGCTCCTCTTGGCGTGAAGGGCGATACATCGGTCGCCTATCCGTCGCGGCCCTGGGCGCCGCATCCGATGGGCGGAGAGAAGCCGGAAGATGCCTATCTGCAGTTTACCGGGCCTGACGCCTATGACCAGACCTTCATTCGTTACGCGGGCGGCTCGACCTGGCACTGGGCCGGCACCTCCTGGCGCCTGACGCCAGAGGACATGCGCCTGAATTCGCTTTACGGCGTTGGTCGCGACTGGGCGTTCGACTACGACACGCTGGAACCCTATTACGTCCGCACTGAGCACAAGCTCGGCATCTGCGGCCCGTCCGACCGCTCGCAGCAATGGCCGCAGACAGGCGACCGCTCGGCACCCTATCCGATGCCGGCATTGCCGTTTTCACCCGGCGAAGTGAAATTCACCGAAGTCGTCAAGACGCTAGGTTACAACAACATTCCCGTCTCTCAGGCCCGCAACAGCGGCATGCCCTATGATGGCCGTCCTGCCTGCTGCGCCAACAACAACTGCGTTCCCGTCTGTCCCGTCGCCGCCAAGTATGATGCGGAAACCGCATTGCATCGCCTCGAAAAGAAGGGCGCGACGCTGCTGGTCGACTCGGTCGTCTATAAGGTCGAGACGAATGCCCAGAACAAGATCGAGGCGGTTTACTTCTACGACCAGCACAAGGAAAGCCACCGCATTACCGGCAAGCTCTTCGTGCTCGCCTGCAACGGTCTGGAAAACCCGAAACTGCTTCTGATGTCGCAGGACGACCGCAACCCGAACGGGGTTGCCAATTCCTCCGATCAGGTCGGCCGCAACATGATGGACCATCCGGCCCGCACGTTCACGGTCACCACCAAGGAGCCTTTCTGGTCTGGCATCGGCCCGGTCGTCAATTCGGGCATCATGGAAACCTCGCAAGGCGCGTTCCGCTCCGAACATGCCGGCGCCTACTTCCGCTACAACAATTTTGCTCGCAACCGCTTCGTCACATTCGCAGCGCTGAAGAAGGGCTTGGTCGGCAAGGCTCTGGACGACGAAATCCGGCGCATGGCGGCCTGCACGGCCGATATCGTCGCGGCTCACGAAATTCTGCCCGACCCGAATAACCGCCTGACGTTGTCGGACAAGAAAGACTGGCTCGGTCTTCCTAAGCCGTCGATCAATTACGACGTCGGCGACTATGTCCGTAAATGCTGGGAAGTCTACTCCCAGCCAATCGGCAAGCAGATCGCCGAAGCCATGGGTGCGATCGATATCAAGATCAGCCCGAAATACAACAACAGCAAGCACATTATGGGCGGCACCATAATGGGCAAGGATGCGTCCAACTCGGTTGTCGATGTCGATTGCCGCGCCCATGACCACGAAAACCTGTTCATCCCCGGTGGCGGCGCAATGGCAGCCGGTGCCTGCGGCAACAGCACCATCACCATGACCGCGCTCGCCCTCAAGGCCGGCGACGCCATTGTCGAACAGATGCGGGGCGCCTGATCATGAAGACCGTAAAATCCTTTGCCCTCGCGGCACCGCTTGCCCTTGTTGCGCTGGCACCGGCGGCAGCACAGGAATTCTCCAAGGAACTGATCAAGAAGGGCCGCTATCTCGCGACCGCTTCCGACTGCGTTGCCTGTCATACCAACCATGACGGCGGCAAGCCGATGGCCGGCGGCCTATCCATGGTGTCCCCGGTCGGCACGATCATGTCGACGAACATCACGCCCTCCAAGCAGTTCGGCATCGGCAACTATTCGCAAGCCCAGTTTGCCGATGCAGTGCGCAAGGGTGTTCGTGGAGATGGCGCAAACCTCTATCCGGCCATGCCCTATGTGTCCTATTCCAACATGACGGACGAGGACATCCACGCGCTCTATGCCTATTTCATGCAGGGCGTAGAACCGGTGGACGAGAAAGCTCCGGAAACGAAGCTGCCATTCCCTATGAACATCCGCGTTTCGATGATGGGCTGGAACCTGCTGTTCCGTCCGAACGAGGTACATAAGGATGATCCGATCCAGTCGGACGAATGGAACCGCGGCAAATATCTGGCTGAGGGTGCCGCGCACTGCAGCACCTGCCACACGCCGCGCGGCGTCTTCATGCAGGAACAGAAGAGCCTCAATCTGACCGGCGGTCAGGTCGGCGCCTGGTATGCGCCCGATATCACCAATGACAAGGGGCATGGTATCGGCTCCTGGAGCCAGGAGGATCTCGTCACCTACCTGAAGACTGGTAAGCTGGAAAACAGGGCGCAGGCGGCGGGCAGCATGGCTGAAGCCATCAGCTACTCCTTCCAGCACCTGACCGATGCGGACCTTAACGCGATCGCCACCTATGTGCGCAGCGTTCCCTCCGCCAATGCCCGGCAGGCATCGGGCATCACCCGCTTCGACAAGGGTTCAGCAGGCAATGACATGGCCGCTTTCCGCGGCAAGAACTATGCCGACGGACTGAAGGGTGATCACGCCGGCGCGCAAATCTTTGCCGCCAACTGCGCCTCCTGCCATGGCTACAATGCCCAGGGCACTAAGGATGGTTACTATCCGAGCCTGTTCCACAATGCCGCGACGGCAGGTGACAACTCGATCAATGTCATCTCCGCCATCCTCAACGGCGTTGACCGCCATACTGAAGCCGGCCATGTCTTCATGCCGCCTTTCGGCGATCAGGCGAATGCCGTCGTGCAGCTGAACAATGTCGAGGTTGCCTCGCTTTCGAACTATCTTCTGGCTCAATACGGCAATGATAAGCTGACCGTGACGCCGGAAGAGGTTCAGGTGCTTCGCGAGGGCGGACCGAAGTCGAATATCGTTCAGCTGGCAAGGATCGGCATGGGGGCGGGCGCGGTTGCCGCATTGCTGCTTGTCGTCAGTTTTGTCTGGTATAGGGCGCGACGCAAAGCAAGGCCTGCTCACGCAGCATAACAGATTGAGCCTTCGCCAGCCGATATGCTGACGGGGCTTTTTTGTCTTTCGAGGGTATGAAGCCTTCGCTGACCGAGCATTTGTTCGGTGCCATGCCGGATCACCCGTTCGTGACGGTAGGGGCAGATCGTTTGAACGCGTGCGTGCTTGTTGAAACGTAATCGGCTCCTACTTTTAGCTTTCGGACACCCACCGAAAGCATGCCTCAATGGATCTGCATACCAGTCGGCCGAAAACCGCCGAAACTGTCCCTGGCGACGGTCTCGAGAGTGGCCATAAGCCTCGCGGCGAAACTACGCCGGAAATACCCTTTCGATATGCGGGGCTCCCGATCGGCACGCGACGGATGATTGTGCTGGTGCTCAATCTCGCAACGATTGCAGCGCTGGGATATGGGCTGTTCCGCCTCCTTTCACCGGGCGGGATCGATCTGTTCGAGGCCGTCATGTTGCTCGGTTTTCTGCTGGCCATGCCCTGGACCGTGCTTGGCTTCTGGAATGCGATCATCGGACTGATGCTTCAGCATGGGCCGGGTAATCCTGCCCGCAGTATCTATCCGTTTTATCCGCAGGGTGAGCGCGGTCGCCCCAATAGCCTTTCGTCGCGAACCGCACTGACATTGTTTCTGCGAAACGAGGATCCGCTGCCGGCTCTGGCACGGTTGGAGGCGATGTCCGACAGCCTGAAGGCGACGGGCCTCGCGCAGCATTTCCGGTTCTTCGTCTTGAGCGACACATCCGACGAGGCTATTGCGAAAGCCGAGGCCATGGGCTTCGAATGCTTCGTTGGCGCGGTCGCTTTTCCCGCTGAAAACCGCCCGGTCTACCGGCGGCGTGAAGTCAATACCGGCTACAAGGCCGGCAACATTCACGACTTTCTCGATGAATACGGCGAGGATTACGACTTCTTCCTGCCGCTCGATTCAGACAGCGTCATGTCCGGCGATGCGATCATCCGCCTTGTCGCGGCGATGGAGGCCCGGCCCGAGATCGGCATTCTTCAGTCGCTTGTGGTCGGCATGCCGGCGACCAGCGGGTTCGCGCGGATGTTCCAGTTCGGCATGCGCCATGGCATGCGCGCTTTCACCATGGGCGCGGCGTGGTGGAATGCCGATTGCGGCCCATATTGGGGCCATAACGCTCTGATCCGCACGATAGCGTTCAGAGCCCACTGCCATCTGCCCGTCCTGCCGGGCGCACCGCCGCTCGGCGGGCATGTGCTGAGCCATGACCAGTTGGAAGCCGCCTATATGCGTCGCGGTGATTACGAAGTTCGGGTGCTGCCGGTCGAGACGCAGAGCTTCGAGGCCAACCCGCCGACATTTCCCGATTTCGCCAAGAGAGATCTGCGCTGGTGCCAGGGAAACATGCAATATTGGCGTTTCCTGTTCGAGCCCGGGCTGAAGACGCTCAGCCGGTTCCAGGTTCTCCAGGCTATATTGATGTATGTCGCGCCGCCGGCCTGGATCGTCGCAACATTTGCCGCCGCGTGGAAAGCCATCTCTGGGGAGTTCGATCCCGCCTATCTGCAGTTGGGCCTTAGTCTCTTTGCCGTCATCTTCTTCATGTCGGTAGCCCCAAAACTCGCCGGCATGCTCGATGTGTGTCTGACCAAAGGCGCGGTGCGGCGTTATGGCGGACCGCTGCGGTTCGGCTTGTCGGCAATAATCGAAATTCTCGCCTCGATGCTGATGGCGCCGATCATCGCGGTCTACGTGTCAGTCTTTCTGCTCGGCCTGCCGTTCGGACGCTGTGTCACATGGAGCGGTCAGAACCGCGACAGGCTTGGGGTCTCCTTTCTTTCGGCCTTGAAGACAATGGGACTTCAAACGGTCATCGGTTTTATGCTCGCAACCGCTCTCCTTGCAGGAGCAGGAGTAACGGCTCTTCTGTGGACATTGCCTATGGTTGTCGGTCTCTGTCTGGCAATCCCGTTCACAATGCTGACCGCCTCGAAGAGTTTCGGCCGCTGGACGACGCGCTTCGGCCTGTTCGCCGTTCCCGAGGAAGTGCGCATGCCGCGGATCTTGAGCCCGCTCGTGCCGCATGCCGCCCGTCGCTGGAGACGCCGCGCGACTGCACCTTTCCATCGGGATACGACGGTTCAATCCCAAGCTTTGGTGGATAGCCATACATGACGACATCGCGCGCCTTGTGGCTGACGGGTAAAATGAAGGCAGAACTGAAACCGACAATGATCGGACCGCTCACCGAGGGCGAGCTGCTTGTCGAAAGCCGCTTTGGCGCCATCAGCAGAGGCACGGAGGCTCTGGTGGCCGAAGGATCGGTGCCGGAGAGTGAACACGACTGCATGCGCGCCCCGTTGCAGGATGGTGAATTCCCGTTTCCGGTGAAATATGGTTACGCTGTCGTCGGCACGGTCAAGGCGGGCGCAGAGGCGCCTGCCGGTCAAACCGTCTTCTGTCTCCATCCGCATCAGGACCTGTTCCATGTGCCGGCAGATATGGCTGTAGCCGTTCCGCCCGATGTGCCGGCATCACGTGCCGTTCTTGCCGCGAATATGGAAACGGCTCTCAACGGCATCTGGGACGCGAACATTCTTGCCGGCGACAGGGTAACCATTGTCGGTGGCGGACTTGTTGGGCTTCTCGCCGCATATCTTTCGGCAAGAATACCGGGGACGGATGTAACCTTGATCGATGTGAACTCCGCGCGAGAGGCGCTTGCCACCGCTTTCGGTTGCCATTTCGCCCTACCCGGCGAAGCTGAGGGGTCTGCTTGCAACAGCGACGTGGTCATACATGCTTCGGCGACATCCGAAGGCCTTGCGACCGCCATTTCTGTCGCCGGCTTCGAGGCGAGGATCGTCGAAATGTCCTGGTTTGGTGAAGGCATGGTCAATATACCGCTCGGCGGACGGTTTCACAGCCATCGCCTGTCGATTGTCGGCTCGCAGGTTGGCCATGTCCCGGCTGCAAGGCGAGCCCGTTGGCCACTTTCGCGGCGGCTTGAAACAGCGCTCGCTCTCCTGGCGGACGACCGGCTTGATGCTCTCATTTCCGGTGAGACCGCTTTCGATGATCTCGCCGCAAGCTATATCCGGATCCTCGCCGATCCGAATACGTTGTGTCACCGCATCCGCTATTCCTGACAACCGGAGAATCCAAGAACGATGTTTGCCGTCGAAGTGCGCGACCACATGATGATTGCCCATAGCCTGCCGCGCCAGGTTTTCGGTCCCGCCCAGGCCATGCACGGCGCGACTTTCGTTGTCGACGCCGCCTTCATGACGGAGGATCTCGATGACAACGGCCTTGGCGTCGATATCGGGCTGGCGACAGTCGTGCTCAAAGACGCCTTGGCACCGCTCAACTACAAGAACCTCGATGAACTGGATATCTTTCGCGGCAAGGTGACCACCACCGAAGTGCTGGCCAAGCATATCTTCGACGATCTGCGTCGACGCATTGAGGCGGGCGAGCTTGGGCCGGGCGGCAAGCGGATTTGTCGCTTGAAGATCATGCTGCACGAAAGCCATGTGGCGCGCGCATGGTATGAGGCCGCGATTTGAACGGTGTGGATGAGGAAGCCGGAGCACCGCATCTCGTGTTTGCCATTCCCGGAGACATCGAGACCCGCAGTGGCGGTTACAGTTATGATCGGCGAATGATCGCGGAATTGCGCAAGCTTGGCTGGCAAGTCGACCATATGAGACTGCCGGACGGATTTCCGGCTCCAGGCCGCGACGAACTTGAGACGGCGGCACGGCACTTTGCCGATCTTGCGAAAAATAGCCTCGTGCTTGTCGATGGGTTGGCCTTCGGCACCATGCCCGATATTGCAAGGCGGGAGGCGGAGCGGCTGAAGCTCGTCGCGCTCGTACACCATCCGCTGGCGATGGAAACCGGGCTTTCACAACAGCGAGCGGAAGAACTCAGGCAAAGCGAAGCTGATGCGCTGGCTCATGTGCGCGGGGTGGTTGTTACAAGTCCCGAGACGGCCCGCATTCTGGCTTGCAATTTCGGCGTTCGACAGGGTTCGATCTGTATCGCCATACCGGGGACGGCACCTTCCGAGCAGGCGCATGGCAGCATCGACGGCGCACCGCCGATGATCCTTTCCATCGGCTCGCTGACGCCACGTAAGGATCATCAGACGCTTGTCGCGGCACTGGCGAAACTTCGAGATCGTTCATGGCAATGCCGTATCGTCGGTAGCGACAGGATGGATCTCCAATCCGCCTCCGCCCTGCGCCGGCAGATTGCAGAACTTGGCCTGAACGACAGGATTGCCGTGACGAGTGCCCTTGATGACGTTGATGCCGAATATGCGGCGGCCGACATTTTTGCGCTCGCGAGCCGCTACGAGGGGTTCGGCATGGTGTTTGCCGAAGCCATGGCGCGAGGCCTGCCGATCGTCGGCTGCCATGGCGGTGCGGTACCTGATTTAGTCCCCGATCGCGCTGGCATTCTGGTAGAACCTGGTGATGTCACTGAGTTTGCAGAGGCGTTGGTGACGATGTTGGATGAACCTCAGAAACGGCGGGACTACGCTGCCGGTTCGCTTGCCGTGGGCCTGAATTTGCCGGATTGGCCGGCGAGCGCCAGAATTCTTTCCGATTTTTTGGAAGGTATAGGATGAGCGGCTTCGACAAGACTTGGCTTGACCTGCGGGAAGCTGCCGATCATGCGGCGCGGGATCACGGCCTCCAAAAGCAGGTGATCGATCATCTGGCTGCGGCGCATGGAGAAACGCTGGTTGTCGATCTGGGGGCCGGGACAGGGTCGACCTTCAGGGCTTTTCTGCCTAAGGCTCTTCATTGGCGCTGGCGGCTGGTCGATAATGATCCACTGTTGCTAATCGAGGCAAAACGCCGGCATGCAGGGTCCGCACGGATTGAATGTATGGAGGCACATCTGGATGCCCCGGCTGACAGCCTGTTTTTCGAAGCGCGACTTGTGACGGCCTCCGCTCTTTTCGATCTTGTTTCGGAGAGCTTTCTGGCCCGGCTGGTTTCAGAACTCGCCCAGACAAATATCGGCCTTTATGCCGCACTGAATTATGACGGTGTCTGTCGCTGGGACGAACATCATCCGTTGGATGATGAGGTGGTTGCGGCGTTCAATGTCCATCAAAGGCGAGATAAGGGTTTCGGTCCGGCACTCGGCCCAGACGCTACGCCGGTTCTGCGCAGGTTGCTGGAGGAGCAGGGGTTTCAGGTCGCCTTGGCACCCAGCCCGTGGCGGCTTGATAAGGCACATGCGGAGCTGCAGCGGCAATTCATTTTCGGCATTGCGAGTGCCGCTGCTGAAACAGGGCTTGTTGAGGAAGCTGATGTGAACGACTGGCGACTGGCACGGCTGCAGCAGGCGGAAAGCTCGGACTGCCTAGTCGGGCATTGGGATCTGTTTGCATTTCGTTGAGGCTGCGCTCATCACGCCGGCATGTGAAACCGGCGTGATGTTCTTTTTCTGTGCCCTACGCCTTATTTCGCGCCACCCGTCTGCTGGTCAGCCTGGATTGCGGTGAGAGCGATGGTGAAGACGATATCGTCGACGAACGCGCCGCGCGACAGGTCGTTGACCGGCTTGCGCAGGCCCTGCAGCATCGGGCCGACGGAAACGACGTCGGCAGAGCGCTGAACGGCCTTGTAGGTGGTGTTGCCGGTGTTGAGATCCGGGAAGACGAAGACATTGGCGCGGCCGGCGACCGGGCTGTCGGGGGCCTTGGAACGGCCGACGCTTTCGACGCTTGCCGCATCGTACTGGATCGGACCGTCGATCAGCAGATCAGGCTTGCGCTGTTTTGCCAGCTCGGTTGCCTCGCGCACCTTGTCGACATCGCCGCCGGTACCCGACGTGCCGGTCGAATAGGAGATCATCGCCACCCGCGGATCGATGCCGAAGGCCTTGGCCGTATCGGAGGACTGGACGGCGATTTCGGCCAGCTGGTCGGCCGTCGGGTTCGGGTTGATGGCGCAGTCACCATAGACCAGAACCTGATCGGGCATCAGCATGAAGAAGACTGACGAGACGATGCTCTGGCCCGGTTCCGTCTTGATCAGCTGCAGGGCAGGGCGCACCGTGCTGGCGGTGGTATGAACCGCACCGGAGACCAGACCGTCGACTTCACCGACCGCCAGCATCATCGTGCCGAGAACGACGGTGTCTTCCAGCTGGGCCATTGCCTGGGGAGGCGTCATGCCCTTGGATTTGCGCAGCTCGACCATGGCGTCGACATAGTTGGCGCGCACGGCGGCCGGGTCAAGGATTTCGAGATCGGCGGGTAGTTCGATGTCCTTGGCCTTGGCGATCATCTGGATGGCATCGGGGCGGCCGAGCAACACGCAACGGGCAATGCCCTTCTGGTGGCAGATGACGGCAGCCTGCAGCGTGCGGGGTTCTTCACCCTCGGGCAGCACGATGCGCTTATTGGCCTTCCGTGCACCTTCGATCAGGTGGTTGCGGAAGCGCGGCGGCGAAAGCCGGGCTTCGGTCGAGGTGCCGATCCGGTCACGCAGCGATGTCGTGTCGATATGTTCGGCGACGAAATCGATGACCTTTTCCATGTGCTGGCTGTCATCCTGGCTGACATGGTAGCTGAGATGCGCCAGGCGGGAGGCGGTGGCATAGGTATCGTCGGGGGTGGACAGGATCGGCAGGATGTTTGAGCCGACCGAGGCCATCAGGTCTGCGACCGGGGTGGCAAGCGGTGCGCCGCAGGTCAGCAACAGGCCGGCAAGCGGCACGCCGCGGCTATGGGCAAGCGCCGAGGCAAGCGCGATATCGCTGCGGTCACCGGGCATGACGACCAAGGTTTCCGGACGCAGGCGGTCGATCATCTTCTCGACCGAACGGGCACCGACGACGATCTCACGGACACGCACGGCATCGAGCTTGGAACCCTGCACGACGCTTAGATCGAGCGACGAGACGAGGTCGGACAGGCGTGGCGTGTTCAGATTCGGCTCGTAGGGGATCGCGCCGAGGATGGTGCTGGTTTCCATTCCGGCTTTGGCAAATGCAGCCGTCAGAGCCTCACGCCGGCTTTTCTCAGGCAGCTTGTTGACGAGCAGGCCGGCAAAATGCCCCTCGGCGTCGCGCATATACTGACGCTCGGCGAGCGCAACCGTATCGGTCAGCCGCTTGTCATCATCGACACCGCTGACGACCGGAACCACTTCGGCGTCGAGGCTGCGAGCAATCTCGACATTGAGCCTGGGAACGATCTGCAGATCGGTAAACGGGATCAGGCCTTCGACGACAACCACGTCATGATCGGCGCGCAGGGCTTCCGTCATCGTTGCGACTTCTTCCAGCAACAGATCGAGTTCGCCCTTGCGCAAAAGATCTTCCGCATGGGTAAATGCGATCGGCTCGGGGGCCTCCGTCAGGCACAGGCTGCGGGCAAAATAGGTGGAGACTTCGGTCGTCTTCAGCGGCGAGCCGGGATGTTCACTGGCCGTCGGCTGAGCGATCGGCTTGACGAAGCCGACCTTCAGACCGTCACGCTGCAGGGCTCGCACGAAACCGAGCGCTACGGCGCTCAGGTCGACGTCTTGCGCCAGCGGTGCGAGAAAAATGAGATGTGCCGACATGAAACTATCGCCTTTCGATTTGTCATGACCGTTCCGGCCATGCCGGGAAAAATCTATTTTGAGGCGCCCAGCAACCCTTCGTATGGACCGGACGCCTCGGAATTTGATCGGACCGCCTCAGCTTGCCTTACCTATATAGGGCCGGGCCTCGTTTGCTATGGCCCATTCCTCGTTGGTGGCGATAACGGCCGCAGCGGTCCTGCTGCCGGAAGCGCTGATCACGCCGCAACGTCCGCCGAACATCTGGCCATTGGCTTCGTCGTCCAGCGTGATGCCGAGCACCCTGAGCCGGGCGATCGTCTTGCGGCGTACGAAGGCTGAGTTTTCGCCGATACCACCGGTAAACACGATTGCGTCGAGACGAAGCAGGGACGTGGCAAGACCGCCGATATAACGGGCGAGGCGATGGACCATTGCATCGAGTGCAAGAATCGCACCCTCATGACCTTCAGCCGCAGCACTTTCCAGCGTCCGGCAATCGTTGGAGAGGCCGGAAAGGCCAAGCAGGCCGCTCTTGCGGTTGAGCAGGGTGTCGAGTTCATCGATAGAGAGCTTATCCTGTCGGGCAATGTGGAATATTGCGCCGGGATCGATATCGCCGGAACGGGTGCCCATGACGAGGCCTTCAAGCGGTGTGAGACCCATCGACGTATCGACGCTTTCGCCGTTCAGGACGGCGGTTGCCGAAGAACCGTTGCCGAGATGGGCAATCAGGAGGCCATGATCGCTGGGGTCAAGGCCCAGCAGTTCAACCGCTTCCTTCGCAACAAAGCCGTGGCTGGTGCCGTGGAAGCCGTAACGGCGGACGCCGGCATCACGATAGGTCTGCGGAATGGCATAGGCATGTGCGGCTTGTGGGATGGTCATGTGGAAGGACGTGTCAAACACCGCCACATGCGGCACCCAGCCGAGCACTTCCATGGCGACACGCACGCCAAGCACGTTTGCCGGGTTATGCAGCGGAGCGAGATAGGAGAGGGTCTCGATCTCGTCGAGAACTTCGGTATCGAGGCGGATTGCCTTGGTAAAACGCTCGCCGCCATGCACGATCCGGTGTCCGACGGCACCGATCGCGTCCAGCAGATCTCGTTCCTTCAGGCTGTCCATCAGTCGGCGCAGCGCTGCGTCATGGCTGCCGCCATCAAGCGCGATCGTCACTTTCGCATCGTTTTCCTTGAGGATCAGTGAGCTTTCCGGCTGTCCGAGATTTTTGGCAAGGCCTGAAACGGCTGCCGTACGGCCTTCACCGGCAAACAGGCTGAACTTCAGCGACGAGCTGCCGCAATTGATGATGAGAACGTGTGACTGATCTTTGGCCATTCATGTAATCCCCTGGCGGGGCGTGCCGTATAGGCACGGTTCCTCATCGCAACGGCCGTCGCCGCTCGCGCCTGTCCTGTTGATATCGATTTCAATATTGCTGCGGGTTGCGTGACCAGCTTTGGCTACAGCCCGTTCCCCCAAAATTGTCGAGGCGTGGGCACCCACCAGATGCCCACGCCTTTGCGAAGCCGAAGCTTCACAGGGGTGTCTCAGAACGCTTCGACGCAAAGCGCGATGCCCATGCCGCCGCCGATGCACAGCGTTGCGAGACCCTTCTTGGCGTTGCGGGCTTTGAGTGCATGCAGCAGCGTGACGAGGACGCGTGCACCGGAAGCGCCGATCGGATGGCCGATGGCGATTGCGCCGCCATTGACATTGACCTTGGCCGGATCCCAGCCTAGATCGCGGTTGACCGATAGCGCCTGTGCCGCAAACGCCTCATTGGCCTCGATCAGATCGAGATCGTTGATTGTCCAGCCGGCCCGTTCCAGCGCCTTGCGCGAGGCGGGGATAGGACCGGTGCCCATGATGGCCGCATCGACACCCATCGTTGCAAACGAGGCGATCCGGGCAAGCGGGGTGAGACCACGGCGAGCAGCTTCCTCTTCGCGCATCAGCACCACGGCGGCAGCACCGTCGTTGAGGCCAGAGGCATTGCCCGCCGTCACCGTGCCGTCCTTCTTGAAGGCGGGCGTGAGCCCGGCCAGAACGTCGAGCGTCGTGGCGCGCGGGTTCTCGTCGGTATCGACAATGATGTCACCCCTGCGGCCCTTGATCGTCACCGGCACGATCTCTGACTTGAACCGGCCTTCGGCGATTGCGGCTGCAGCCTTGGTCTGCGAGGCAAGTGCAAAGGCATCCTGTGCTTCACGGGTCAATGCATATTTGGCTGCTACGTTTTCGGCGGTGATGCCCATGTGGTAGTCGTTGAACGCATCCCACAATCCATCGCGGATCATCGTGTCGACGAACTCGGCCGGGCCCATCTTGATGCCGGTGCGCAACACGGCGGCATGCGGGGCAAGGCTCATGTTTTCCTGGCCACCGGCCACCACCACATCGGCATCTCCGGCAAGGATCGACTGGGCGCCGAGTGCGACCGCACGCAGGCCCGAACCGCAGACCTGGTTGATGGTGAGTGCCGTGGCGCTCATCGGAATGCCTGCGGCAACGGCTGCCTGGCGGGCGGTGTTCTGGCCCTGACCGGCGCTCAGCACATGGCCGAGCACGACATCGGAAACGGCGGAGGCTTCAAGCTTGGCCCGTTCGAGAGCTTCGCGGATGACGATCGAGCCAAGCTGGCTTGCGGGAAGGGTGGAAAGCCCACCCATGAACTTGCCGATCGCAGTGCGGGCGGCAGAAACAATTACGATGTTGGTCATGGTTTTTCCAATCCTGCCGCATGAATTCGTGACCTTCCGGCCTTCATCCGCAGCGAAAGAGAGAAGATGGCGCAGGAGATCCGCGCCTCGACATTACGGTGGCTCGATGAGAGCCGGAATGACGCGGGAGGGACGACGGAGGAGGATACGCCCCTCCCGCAAACCGATAGTTCAGGCCGCGATGCCCATCACGCCTGGAACCTTCGGTATTAACAGTGTGGCTTCCGACGCTGCGACAACCTGATCGACTGTCACGCCGGGAGCAGTTTCCAGAAGCACAAGCCCTTCCTCGGTCGGCTGGATCACGGCCATTTCCGTGACGACCAGATCGACACGGCGAACGGAGGTGAGGGGCAGCGTGCACTTCTTGATGATCTTCGGAGCGCCCTTGGCCGTGTGGGTCATGGCAACGATCACACGCTTGGCACCCGAAACGAGGTCCATCGCGCCGCCCATGCCCGGCACCATTTTGCCCGGCACCATCCAGTTGGCGAGCTGGCCTTCTTCATCCACCTGCAATCCGCCGAGAACCGTCACATCGAGATGGCCGCCGCGGATCAGTGCGAACGACAAGGCGCTGTCGAAGGCGCAGGCCCCGGGTAGGGCACCGATCGGAGAGCCGCCGGCATCGGTGAGGTCAGCTCCGGCAAGACCCGGATCAGGCAGGGCGCTCATGCCGATAATGCCGTTTTCCGACTGGAAGGAGATGCCAGCATCGGAGGGCAGGTAGTTTGCAACCATGGTCGGCAGGCCGATCCCGAGATTGACAAGATCGCCGCGCTTCAGTTCCAGCGCGACGCGCCGGGCGATGATTTCTTTCTCGTTCATTTCTCGGCTCCCTTCGCGACGATCACGTCGACAAGCACATGCGGGGTAACAACGGCATCGGGCTCGATGCAGCCGATGGGGACGATCTCGTTCGGTTCGGCAATCACCAGCTCAGCGGCCAGCGCCATCAGCGGGTTGAAGTTACGCGATGTCAGCGAATAACGCAGGTTGCCGGAATAGTCGGCGCTACGGGCGGAGATCAGCGCGATATCGGCCTTGATGGCCTCCTCCACCAGATAGGTCGTGCCGTTCAGTTCGACGGTCTTTTTGCCCTCGCCTGCCGTTGTGCCGACACCCGTTGGCGTCAACACGCCGCCAAGTCCGGAACCGCCGGCACGCACGCGCTCGGCCAGCGTCCCTTGCGGAACGAGATCGACCTCGAGTTCGCCCGCGATCATCAGTTTCTGGGTCTGCGGGTTGGTGCCGATATGGCTGGCAATCACCTTCTTCACCAGACCGGCATCGATCAGCTTGCCGATGCCGACACCGGGGCGGGCCGTATCATTGGCGATCACGGTGAGGTTCTTCTTGCCCTGGCGGACCAGTTCGTCGATCAGCAGTGGCGGGGTGCCCGCGCCCATGAAACCGCCGATCATCAATACCGCGCCATCCGGGATCTGCTCGACTGCAGCTGCGACGCTACTTACTTTTGACATGGATCTTTCCTCTTCGGGGGAGGCGGGGCAGCCCGCAAGAGTTCAGGCTGCCCGCACCTTTGGCGCCTTAGTTCTTGGCCGGAATGTCCATCGCGAGAAGCGCGGAGGCCAGGCATTTACCGTGTGCATCAAGGGCAAGCGAGCGAGTTACGCCGCCGCCGAGAGCATCCTGCATGACGAAGTTGAGTGCGCCGAGCGTCGGGATTTCGTAACGAACGACGTCGCCGTTGACGATGCCCTTGAAATGCGCCCTGACCCGTTCGGGCGTGACGTATTCGCGGACCCGTTCGTAGTCCTTCTGGTCATAGACGATGACGGAGATGTTGGAGATGTTGCCCTTGTCGCCGGTGCGGGAATGGGCGATGTCGAAGAGTTTCATAGCCTTAAGCCTCCAGATATTCGATGACGGGAACGACCTTGTCGCGCGGGAAAAGCGCGGAAAGCATCGCAACCACCTGCTTGGCCGATTTCGTGGCGCCACCACCGCTGGCAGGGCCATTGGTGTAGAGTGTCTCGACTTCATTGCCGATGCGCACGGCTTCCTTCATGCTGTCGCAACGGCCGGTGACACGGACACGAACCTCGGTCGGTTCAGGAGCAGGGGCCAGAACGTCAGCGTGGATCGAGTTGACGCCGATCAGATCGAAGCGCAGCTCGTTGGCCTTGACGCCGGTGATCTTGAGCCTTTCCCTGACGATATCGAGAGCCAGCTGGGCACGCGCCAGCGCACCGGGACCAGCATAGGAAATCTGGCCTTCGCCCATGTAGCCGTCGTTATAGCCGACCGAAACCTTGAAGGTGTCAGTGCGGGCACGACCGGTTACGCCACCGACCTTGATGCGGTTGGGAGCTATTTCGGTAAAGGTGATCTGCGAGAAGTCGGCAGTCACATCCGGCGTCAGGTAGGTCTTGGGATCATGAACCTCATAGAGGATCTGTTCCTTGCAGGTGTGCTCGGTGACCTTGCCACCCGAACCCTCGACTTTGGTGATGACGATCGCGCCGTCTTCGGAAACTTCCGCGATCGGGAAGCCGAGGCGTGCGAGGTCGGCAACGTCCTTCTTGCCGGGTTCGGCGTAATAACCGCCGGTGACCTGACCGCCGCATTCCAAGAGGTGGCCGACGGCCGTGCCCTTGCCGATCTTGTCCCAATCGTCCTGCGACCAGCCGAATTCATGGATCTGCGGGGCTAGGAACATCGACGGATCGGCGACGCGACCGGTGATGATGACATCGGCACCGTTGGTAAGTGCCTCGACCATGGGGGCGGCACCCACATAGGCGTTGGCGGAGACGAGCACGCTGGCCATGCCGGAAGCCGGAGCGCCGGTTTCAAGAATATTGGTGTCGCTGACCTTGAGGGCTTCGACGACATCATCCCCGGAGATTGCTGCGATCTTGAGCTTGCCGAGACCCAGACGGGCGGCAATTTCGCGAACCTTGGCAGCGCCGGCCTGCGGATTTGCAGCGCCCATATTGGTGATGATCTTGATGCCGTTCTTCTTGCAGATCGGCAGCACGGCCTCGAAACGTTCGACCAGCAGCGGGTCATAACCCTTTGTCGGGTCGTTCAGCTTGGCGTTCTGGGCGATCGCGATGGTGCGCTCTGCCAGGCATTCGAAAACGAGGTAGTTGATGTTGCCTTTTTCGGCGAGTTCCACCGCCGGCTCGATGCGATCGCCGGAATATCCGGCTCCGGATCCGATGCGAATAGTACGCATTATTGTAACTCCTTATTTCAAATCAGGTGGGCGCGGCTCATCCGAACGGGGATGGGATGACACCCAGGATCACTGCGGTAATGGTCATCAGGACCGTGGCAGCGAAGAGGAATGGAATTGCCAGTTTCTGGTGTTCACCGAGGCTGACGCCGGTAAGGCCCATGATCAGGAAGGTGGCGGGCGTCAGCGGGCTGACGGGGAAGCCGGTGGTCATCTGGCCGAGAATGGAGGCCTGGGCGACGTGGATCGGGTCACCGCCGAAGCTGTGATAGACATTTGCCAGAACCGGCATGACACCGAAGTAGTAGGAGTCGGGGTCGAACAGCAGGCTGAGCGGCATCGACAGGATACCGGTGATGAAGGGAATGGCCTGTGCATGGTCCGCCGGGACGTAGGTTGCGCCGGCTGCGGCCATCGCCTTGATCATGCCTGTACCGCCCATGATGCCGGTGAAGGCGCCAGCGGCGAAGAGGATGGAGGCCATCATCAGCGCGGCTTTTGCATGGGCATCGACGCGAGCCTTCTGGTCCTTGACCTTGGGATAGTTGATCATCAGGGCAAGCACGGTACCGATCATGAACATCGGAGCGGCATCGACATAACCCGAGATCATCGTACCGAGGATCGCAAGCGCCAGAAGAATGTTGACCCAGAAGAGATGAGGACGACGGATTTCCTTTTCGGCATCGGTGAGTTCGCGCTTGTAGGCGCCTTCCGAACCTTCGCCGGTTGCAGCAACCGTGGCGCCAGCACCAAGGCCAAGGCGACGTTCCTCGCGCTTACCCATGTACCAGGCTGTGGCGAAGACGAATACCAGACCAACAATCTGCACGACAAAGAGCGGTGTGAAGATCGACGATACCGGAACATTCAGTGCAGCCGAAGCGCGCAGAACCGGACCTGTCCAGGGCAGGAAGTTGACACCGGCAGCCAGAGCCACGACGAGTGCCAGAATTCGGCGTTGCATGCCCAGACGGTCGTAGAGAGGCAGCATGGCTGGAATGGTGATGAGGAAGGTGACCGCGCCGGAACCGTCGAGATGGATGATCAGGGCGAGCAATGCCGAGCCGACGACGATGCGGGTCGGCTTTAACCCGACGGCTTTCAGAATGCGGTCGATGATCGGGTCCATCATGCCGGCGTCAGTCAAGACACCGAAGAAAACGATCGCAAAGACAAACATGGCTGCCGTCGGCGCGATGTTTTTGACGCCACTGACGATGAATGTTGCTGTTTCTGCACCGAACCCACCAATCAGCGATGCGATGATCGGGATCACGATGAGGGCAACCAATGGTGACAGCTTGTTCGTCAATATAACTGTCAACAGAACAAGGATTGTCACTAATCCAAGAATAGCTATCATATCTGCTCTCTCCCCAGTAACGCTAAAATTAGGAAGCGTTTACTTTTGAATTTGAAATGTATTTCCTCAGAAAGGGCTCCTTTTGTTTCTGATAAGCACAAATGATCGAGTGCAATCCATGTCGAGATTGCCTCAAAAAAACTGATCTGAATTTGCTTTTCACTTCGAAGGAAGCGCCTGAAAACTTTGTGGCAGAGATGTGACGTTTAAAGAATTGAATTTATTGGATCACTGTAATTAGCAAACGTAATGACAAGAGAGATTTCTAGAAAACGTCATATTATCAACCGGTTGCCTGCGTCATTGAGATGGATCCAAGCGCGTGTGGATCAAAATGTTGACGTTTTGTCGCATATTTCGGGCTATGCAACGTCGCCTTAGTATTGGCTTCGGCTAGTTTCGGCCTGAATTGTATCGGGGCTGGAGAAGCCTTCGATCGGGTTTGTTGCGTTTATAGATAGTGGATCACCTCTCGACGGACTGCCGCACGTGGGGCAAGTCCTGTTGCATATCCGTTCGCGCTTCCGAATTTTGACAAAGCTCTAACCCGGCACTGTGGGTGCAGCTATCGCGCAGGTTCATCAAGCGAGCAGAAACTCAGGCTTCAAGGAACAACCTATTCCATGCCGATGAACTGTCGGCCTCACGCCTGCCCTCTCAGTATCAGGCAGAGAGCAGTGGCATATTCGAATGTCTGATTTGTTGGACGAGTGGTTCAGGTGATCGGGGCAGGTCTAGGCGCCTTGCACCAGAATGAGTTTTGTTCGATTTCGGCCAGCGAGTTTGGCGTCGTAAAGTAATCTGTCGGCCTGCTTGTAAAGCTCGGCGAAGCCCGCATCTTCATCTGGTCGGGAGTTTGTCATGCCCATGCTGGCGGTGACCGCTTGCCCAAGTTCCGGTAGCGCAGTTGCGACTGCGGCAGTAATTGCCTGGCGCCGACGTTCCGCCCGTAGCTGGGCGTCTTCACCGCGTACGAGAAGCACGAACTCCTCGCCGCCCAGACGAAATGCACGAATCTGAGGGTCGGCCTGCAGGGTCTCGGCCACCGCTTTCAGAACCTCGTCGCCGATCCCATGACCGTAAACGTCGTTGATTTTCTTGAAATGGTCGAGATCAAGTACGGCAAGCGCGCGATATCCCTCGGCACGATACGTTTCGAAATTCTGTTCTATTGCCCTTCGGTTGAGCAGCCCCGTCAGTGCGTCGGATTCCGACAGGCGCTCGAAGACATCCGCCTCGAAGCGTGCGCTGTCTCTCTGGCGCCGGATCGCCATGAAGCGATCGGCAACCCCCAAGGTGGTGAACAAAACCTCGCATGCGCATCCCATATAGAAGAGCAGCATGGCATCATTGCTCTCCAGCCAAGGAGTGATACCGGTAACCAGCCGCACCGATCCGGCCAAGATCACGGGTATGTAGCCAAGCGCCTGGAATTTGGCGGCACGGCTGCCTCGCATCAAGGCGTCGGCAACTGACAGTAAGAAAATGACGAGAATCGGCGCAAAAGCCGCCGTATAGAGCGTCGACTGAATAGGGCGCGCTACGAAAGGAAATGCAGCGTGAGAGATGCTCAGCAACATTGCCCAGCCTGCGCAATAAAGCAACGCTCGGCGCAGGATGGGATGCATACGTCCGGGTTCGATGAAACTATGCGTAAACATAGCCCCGGATGCCACCGTAAAACCGAAAATGATCGTCGTCATCCAGCTTAGCGTCATCGCCGGCAGGTCGAAGAGAACCGCTGCAAGTCCAGACGAGACCAATATCGTCAGCAGAAGCGAGATGGTCAGCGTGGAATGCCACAATACAAAAGGCTCGTTCAAGATCCTGTAGAAAGCAGCGTTGAAAATGAGCGGCATGGAAAGCATGCCGGCAAGGATGGCAAGAAGCAGAAATGATCGTAGAAGATTGCCACTCAACGGGAGGTCGGATTGTGACAGATACGCTCGCTCCAGCGTCATCCGATGGCTTGGCAGATCAAATGCAGCTATGACGTGTTGCGTGTTGCGCGTGACTTCAGGCAACGATGCCTTGAAATACCCGCCACGAAGGGAATTCGACAGGTCACCTGAGGAAAATGAACTCTGGCGTGTCGCGCCATCCCGGTCGATCACCAACAGATGAACGGCCTGAAGTGCGCTTCTCCTGGAGAACAGATAGCGGGGAAGCGTATCGTCGGGCCCGATTTCGAAGCGCAGAACCACCCTTTCGCCCTCGAGCGAATAGGTCTGATCCCCGCAAATCCAATGCTCAAGCGATCCTGCAAGTTCGACCATGTCGCTCGATAATCCGCTCGAGGTCCAGCAGGAGCTAACAATTTTTGAAGGTTCTTCCGCACGCAAAGGATTGGCAACCAGATAGACCAGCACCGCCAAGCCTAACATTGCTATAAAGAATGACTTTTGAATTCTGTCCCTCAGCATCTCTCGACGCTATACGCCAAACATTGCAATGAAGTTACACCAGTTGTGTGTGTTCTTGCCTATGCTAGGTGCCTTGCCGGCCGCACCTGCGAGATTTTCGCGGCCGGCTGACCGCATCCACATTTGCATAAGCCAACCAGTCTGTGTTCATGTCAGGCGCCATACTTTATCGCTTGCGGCTGACCGTTCTTAAGTTTCAGATCACGATGCAGCGGTGACCGCCATGGCCGCCCCCTTGAACATGCCGGATGCTCCGAGCAGAGAGATATTGGTTGACGATGCTTCCACCGTTCAGCCACAAGCGACCGACTGAAGGATGGAAATTTTATGATCGAGTCCGTTTCCAGAACCACCCTCATTGGCTCGGATAGCAGGCTTGAAGCCCGAGACGTCACGTTGGTTTATGGCGACCGGACCATTTCGCGCGATCTGCGTTTCAAGGTTCCGGACGGTCTCTTCACCGTCATCGTTGGCCCCAATGCCTGCGGCAAGTCCACGCTTTTAAGAGCGCTCGCCCGGATCATCCGGCCGAATGCCGGTCATGTCGTGCTCGACGGCAAAGAGATCGAACGCATCCCGGCCCGCGATGTCGCCCGCACGCTCGGTCTTCTGCCGCAGAGTTCGGTGGCGCCTGACGGGATCACGGTTGCCGATCTCGTGGCTCGCGGCCGTTATCCACACCAGTCTTTTCTGCAGCGCTGGAGCCAAGCGGACGAGGACGCAGTCTCATGGGCGATGCGCACCGCACGGGTGGAGGAGCTTGCCGAGCGCGCCGTTGACGAGCTTTCCGGCGGGCAGCGCCAGCGTGTGTGGATCGCCATGGTGCTTGCACAGGAAACACCGCTTCTGCTGCTCGACGAACCTACGACGTTTCTCGACATCGCCCATCAGATCGAACTTCTCAATCTTCTGCGCGATCTGAACCGCCGGCAGGGCAACACTGTCGTTGCGGTTCTGCATGATCTCAACCAGGCCTGCCGTTATGCGGATCACATCGTTGCCATGCGCGACGGAAACATTGTCGCGGAAGGAAATCCGCGCAGCATCATGACCGCGGAGCTTGTGAAGTCTGTTTTCGGGCTTGCGGCTATCGTTATCGACGATCCGGTGACCGGCGATCCGATGGTCGTGCCGCTCGATGAGATGGCAACGTCGGCGTGATCTTGCTGTCAGCGCTGTTTTGATCGCGTGAGCAGCCACAAAAGATAGAGGCCGCCGACAAGGCCGGTCGTCCGCCCGATGGGCAGGACAATATCTGCGGCAATGTACTGGGTCACAAGATCGGCGATGACCAGAAGGAAAGCCCCCATGGCTGCGGCGCTGAAGACCGGCATTCCGCGCGAGGCGGTCAAACGTGCCGCAAGCTGCGGTGCCGCCAGCGCCAGGAAGGCGATCGGTCCCGCCGCACCGGTGGCGACGCCGGCGAGAAGAACGGCGCAGGCAATCATGGCGAACCGCGTCCGCTCTATATTGACGCCCAGCTGTCGGGCCAGATCATCGCCCATCTCGATCATCCGCAGCCGTGTTGCGGCAAGGCCGACCAGCGGAATGAGCAGAAGCGCCCCGCCAATCACCGTCGATGCGTGATCCCAGTTGCGGGCATCGAGCGAACCGGCAAGCCAGAGATTGGCGGCGATCGCATTGTCGAGGTCGCCCTTTACCAGCATCAGCCCGTTGAGGGCATTGAGAGTCGCACCCGCGCCGATGCCGATCAGGACCAGGCGATAACCGCCGGTCACTCCCTGCCGGAATGACAGGAGATAAACGAAGGTTGCCGTTATCAGTCCGCCGAGCATGGCCGACAGCGCCACGGCAAGCGGGCCTTCACCGAAAATGACGATCTGTAGCAGCGCGCCTGTCGCGGCCCCGGTGGTGAAGCCGATCACATCCGGCGAGCCGAGCGCGTTGCGGGACACGGACTGGAATACGGCACCCGATACGCCGAGAGATGCGCCGGCAAAGATCGCAACGAGCAGGCGCGGCAGGCGCAGGTTGATGACGACCTGTTGTCGCATGCCGCTCTCTCCATATCCGAATAGCGTTGCCACGACCTCCATGAAGGGAACCGAGACGCGCCCGAGCGTGATGGCGAAAAGTGCGGCGAGGAGTGTGAGAACCGTCAGGCAGAGCGTGATCGCGATCGGGCGGACGGCGATGGCAAAGGACATGCGCCGGCTGCGCCAGACAAGCCGGCGAGCCGTGCCGGTGGAACTGGAGGCAGATGCGCGGCTCATAGTTTCGATATCCGGTGGCGACGCACGAGCGTGATGAAGAACGGTCCACCCATCAGCGCCACCATGATGCCGACGCCGACTTCTCCGGGTGGTGCGATGATCCGCCCAAGCGCGTCGGCGCTGACTGTCAGGAGGGCGGCAATGGTCATGGCGTAGGGCAGCAGCCAGCGGTGACCGGGCCCGGTCATCAGCCGGGCGATATGCGGCGCGGTGAGGCCGATGAAGCCGATCGGACCCGCGGCCGCCGTCGCCGCGCCGGAAAGAATGATCACGGCAAGCGCCGAAAGGCTCCAGACATGCAGCGGATTGCCGCCGAGCGCCTTGGCGAGGTCCGCACCAAGGGCTGCCGTGTCCAAGGCCCTGGTCAGGGTGAGCGCGATCAGGATACCGACCGACGAGAGGGCGAGAGCAGGCACAAGAACCGCATAACCGCGGCCCTGAAGCGATCCGACGGACCAGTTGCGAAACTGATCAAAAACCTGTTCGTCGCTGTTGACCAGAACGATCTGGGTCAGCGACAGAAGAACGACGGAAAGCGCGGCACCTGCCAAGACGACACGCACCGGATCGCCGTTTTGCCCGAGATTGCCGAGCAGATAGACGGCCGCTCCGGCAAATGCGGCCCCGGCGATACCGAAGGCCATATAGGCCGTCACATCGGTTATGCCCAATACGGCAATCGCGCCCGTGACCGCCATCGCTGCCCCGGCATTGATGCCGAGAATGCCGGGATCGGACAAGGGATTGCGGGTCAGTGCCTGCATGATCGTGCCGGCCGCCCCGAGCGCTGCGCCGACCAAGATGGCAAGCAGCGTGCGGGGAATACGCAGCAGCCGAACCAGAAGATGATCGCTGTCGGCGGGATCGAAATGGGTAATCGCGTTCCAGGTGGTGGCAAGCGGGATGGGCCGGGCGCCAGCGACGATGCCGAATACGACCGCGGCGAGAACCAGCACGAAGAGCGCGCAGAGCCCGGCCGTCAGGCGGCTGTCACGTGTGCGGGTTGCCGCTGCCATACGTTTCGGGCCGCTTCGCAAGACCTCAGTCTCCGAACCTGGAGACGATGCCGTCGACGATTTCCTTGCCGCTGTAATAGTCGATACGGAAGGAATGGATACCTAGTCCAAAGACCTGGCCGTTCTTCACTGAAGGCAGGTTGGCAAGCACGGGATCGTTGCGGAAAGCTGCCGCCTTGCTGTCATCCACGCGCAGGAGGAATGTTGTTTCGGCCTTCAGATCCACCAGGCGCTCGTAGTCGGCCCAGACGAAATCGTCGCGGCTTGCCGCCTGCGTGTGCCATGCTGGATCCGGAGCCTCGATGTCGAAGCCGAGGGCTGTGAGAAGGGATGCATGCGGACCGCCCGGTCGCCCGATCGGATTGCTCTGGCCGGCTCCGTTGAAGCTGATGATATTGGCCTTGCCGGCTGGGATCTTGATCCTGGCTCTGGCTGCCGCAACATAGGCGTCGAAATCGGCGATCGATGCGGCGGCCTCTTCCTCCAGCCCCGTTGCTTTAGCCAGTTCGGTTGCAAGTTCCTGCCAGGAAAGGGCGCCGTCATCGACGAGAATGGTCGGTGCGACCTGCCGGAATGCGGCAATCTGATCCTTCGTCGAGCCTGCGCCGCTTGCCGTCACGATGATGAGATCGGGTTCGGTGGCATAGACGGCTTCCAGATCGACCTTGCCGGCTGGCCAGGCATTGTCGACGTTTTTCTCCTTGGCGACCTTTTCCCACTGGGCGAAAAACTGGCCGTTGGCAGCCGAGCCGCTTGCGACAACCGGAGCCTTGATCGCCAGAAGCGTGCCCGTCAGCGTCACCGAGGTCGAGAGAATGCGTTTCGGCTTGGCGGGTATTTCCGTCTGGCTGCCATCGACATTGGTGAAGATGCGCGGCCAAGTCTCTGCGGCGGAGTCCTGCGACCAGAATAGGAGCGACGCAATCGCTGCTGTAGCGATCCGCGCCGCGAATCGGCTGGTTGTCGCAATCCTCATGGCTGCATTCTCCGCTGACGGCGTGGGAAGGGCAGGGGCCGTGCCGTCCGCTCGCAGCCCGTGCGGGCGGCACCATTAGCATCGCTGACCGGCACCCGCTACCAAAACATGAGCGCATCGGGCAAGATTGTTCGGGCTGCGTCGTTCAGCCCTCGCCCTGACCTGTCTGACGCCGCAGTGACGAAGGTGGAAAGCCGAAATGCTTGCGGAAGGCGGTCGTGAAGTTCGACAGATGCACGTAACCCGCCTCGTAGGCGATATCGGAAATGCTGCGATTGCTGAAGAGAAGCGCCTGGCGCGCCTCGGTCAGCCAGCGGTTGCGGATGAACTCGTTGAGGGAGCAATGATGCGCCTTGCGCACCAGCCGCTGCAGCGTCGCCTGGCTGGCACCGAGTTCGTTCGCCATCTCCGCGACGGCCAGTTCCTGAGCTGAGTGGCGATCGATATACTGCACCAGCGCATAGATGCGCTGCTGTTCTGCTGCCGTCAGGTTCGTCGGCGGCATCACAGCATCGGGATTGGAGCCGAAGGCGGCAGTCAGTGCCTCATAGACTATGGCAAGCGTGTGGCTTTCCAGAAGCACAGCCGAAAACGGCGGCTTGCGGGCTGCGATATCGAACATCTGCCGGGCCAGGAATTCCACCTTGCGATTGGGCTGCCATTGCCAGAATCCGGGATCTGCGCCCAGAAGCGCCTGGAATGTGTCTGGAGACTCGCTCGTCTCTGAAAAGCGCTGCAGCCATTCGCGCGACATGCCGATGACCATCTTGTCGAGATACTGGCCCTTGCGTGCCCGCCGCCTGAGCCGCGCGCCGTTTTCGTGGGAAACGATGATTGCGGATGATTGCCAGCGTCCCTGCGCCGTGCGTTGCGGCATGGGCATCGGCACCCCGTTCAGCGAGGCCTCGACGAAACCTTCGAGGAAGATCTTGATGCAGACCTGAGCGTCGAGCGCCACTTCCATCTCGAGATCGTCGACCTGCATGCGGCGGCCGAAATTGACGTGGATGCCATCCATCCGCACCTGCCCGACAATACCGCATGCGACAACCGCATCGCCTTGATCGCCGCCATCGAGCACGCGCACGCCGTTCTTGCGCAATTCGCGCCGCGTCAGGACGGGGTTGGGATTGGCGAGCACGGGCGGAAGGGGATCGACGGCACTGTTCACACAGGTCTCCTGCATAAGTTTATGCGTGATTAACGAAAGCGGAGGTTTGCAAGACCACGTATAGGAATACATGAAATATGCACTCAAGAATAGCCGCGACGTGGGACGTCCGGCACTGTTTGCCGTGTGGGGCGCGACAATCGTGCGGAATGAACTGGTTGCCCAGGGGTATGGGAATGAACGGAAATAAGACAATCGCACAGCGGCAGGCAATCGGGCGGCTGACGCGGATCCTGCTGGCAACGACCGTGCTGACGGGCCTTGCGACTGCGGCGCAGGCGCAGGACGGCAGCGACAATCAGGACAGCAGCACGGAACTGGCGCCGATCGTGCTCGAAGGTGCGACCTACGAGACTGAAGGCACGAACAGCTATACGACGAAGGAAATCAGCGTCGGCGACAAGGACACGCGCACCCTGCGCGAAGTGCCGCAGTCGACCACCGTGATGACGCGCGAACGTCTCGACGACGGCAATTTTTCTTCGCTCGATACCGTCATGCGCAAGACGCCGGGCGTTGTGGTTCTGACCAATGACGATGGTCGCTCCAGCCTTTATTCGCGCGGCTTCGAATATGACACGCTCTACATGAACGGCCTTTCGACGCCGGTCTCTTCGATCTACGGCACCCAGCCGGACATGGTTGTGGTCGACCATATCGAAATCCTGCGCGGGCCTTCCGGTCTTTTCGGCGGGGCAGGCGAGCCGGCCGGTGCCGTCAACATGCGCCTCAAGCAGGCTTCCGATCAGTACAGGGCCAGCATCAACACGATCATGAGTTCGTGGGACGGCAAGCGCATCGAGGGTGATGTGACCGGACCTTTGACCAAGTCCGGCCGGGTGCGCGGTCGCCTTGTCGGCGCGCTTTCGACCAAGGACAGTTTCATCGATACCGTCGACAACAAGGTCGGTGTCATCTACGGCACGATCCAGGCCGACATCACCGACAACACGACGGCAACGCTCAGTGTCAATCACACCCGCCGCGACATCACGCCGTTCAACGGCCTGCCGACATTTGCAGATGGGACGCTGATCGATCTACCGCGTTCGACCTATACCGGTGCGGACTGGAACAATTTCGAAAACAACGTCACGCAGTATATCGCCGAACTCGAGCACCGTTTTGATGACGGTGGTCATGCGAAGATTTCGGCGCTCTATTCGCATGTGGACGTCAATTTCCTTTATGCTTACGCGGCAAGTGCCGCATCGCCAACCGGCAATGTATCCGCGACAGCTGGAGGCATTACTGGCGGAACGCGCTGGCTGGCGCGCGACTATCAGCAGGATTCGTTTTCGCTAGATGCCCACATCAGCAAGCCCTTCGAATTTTTTGGCCTTGAAAACAATATAATCGCTGGCGCCGACTATCGTGGTTCGGATGACAGCCTGCGGACGGCAACAGGCCTGATCGCGGGGACGCAGAATATCTACGATTGGAATTCCAACGTCGCAAAGCCGACCGTCAATTTCGGTAGCCCTGCCGAAACGGAGACCGATCAATATGGTATCTATGGCCAGTGGCGCATCAAGCCGATCGACAAGCTGACATTGATCGGGGGTGGCCGCTTCAGCTGGTACGATGCTCAGTCCGGAACCAGTGAGGTCAAGGTCAACGGTGAATTCACTCCCTACGCCGGCATCATTTACGACTTGACAGACCGCTTGTCGGCATATGCCAGCTATACGGAAATCTTCCAACCGCAGTCTTCTCTTGAATACGCGACGAAAGACATTCTCGATCCGCGTACGGGTGAGCAATACGAGATCGGGTTAAAGGCTGAATTGACTGAAGATCTCAATGCTTCACTGGCATGGTTCGATCTGACTGACAAGAATCGCGCGGTTTCAGATACGGATCCGGCCCATAGCGGTTACTATCTTGCTGCAGGTGAAGCGCATATTCGGGGCATTGAGTTCGAGATCAATGGGGAAATCCTGCCCAACTGGGAAGCAATGGCCGGTTACACCTATACAGATACCCAGTTCAAAAACACGACGCGCGCTGCAGGCTCCGAGTTTTACACCCCGGAGCATATGGTTCAGCTCTTTACCAAATACACGTTTGACGGCTCAGGCACCTGGACCGACGGCATCTTCGTTGGCGGTGGCGTGAAATTGTTCTCCTCGTTCCAGAACATTTCACGCACGGCTGCAGGTGGGGCCACCACAATCGAAGCCCCGGGTTACGGTGTGGTCGATTTACAGGCAGGTTACAAGTTCAACGAAAATCTGACGGCGAGCCTGTCAGTCAACAACGTGTTCGACAAGAAATATTACGAACGGGTAGGTGGCACTTCGGTGTTCAACTTCTACGGCGAGCCGCGCAACGTTGTCTTCAAGCTCAACGCGACTTTCTGATCAGGAGATTGCAAATCTCAAAAAGACGGCCCGGAACCAATGTTCCGGGCCGTTTTCGTTTTGCGGTCGATCTCAGTCGGCCGAATCCGCCTCGGTGAAGGCCATTGCCTGCGCGCGCCGGACACCATGCAGCAGCATGTCGAAATGGTCGTGATCGGCAGCGACGATCAGATCGACCTTCATGGTCGGGTTGGCGCGGGCGATCAGGCCGGCAGCTTCCGTGATATTGTCGACCATGGCCCGGCGCGACAGGTGGTCCTGCCGTCCGGCCGGCAGAGCGTGCGTTGCATATTGCTCGTCCTTGCCGACTGTGATCACAAGCCGCTCGGCCGCTCTCGTCGACGCATCCTCGCGCATGCGGCGCATCATCAACGCGTCGCTGAACCAGAGTGACGGGCTTGCGGCCCAATATCGCTGGAAATGGCCGGGACAGTGCAGCAGAGTGTGGACGGTAAAGAGCCCGCCATAGGAGAAGCCGAAGAGGGTGTTGCGGGTTAGGTCCAGCGGATAGAGCGCTGAAAGCGCCGGACGGAGTTCTTCCACGAGGAAATGCAGGAAATCCCTGGCTCCGCCGAAGACACTGGAGACGATGTCGCCGGTCTCCTGATCCGGCTGCGGTGTGTAGTTTCTGGATCGTGCGGGCGCATCGAACGGTGCGCCGCCGGGAAAGCCGATTGCAACGGTCAGACCCGTGCCCAGATCTGCCGGTGTCGATGCCGGGGGGGAAAGCCCGCCTGCAGGCTTGCTAAAGACGAGTGGGAAGCTCGCGTCCCCGTCCAGCATCCACAAAACCGGATAGCCTGCCTGTGGAGGTGGCCTCAAGGGCGCGCGGACTAGGATTCGGTAGATTTCACCCGTGCGTTGAGAGTGCACTTCGAATGTTTGTGATCCAGGCAGATTAACCGGCTGCCATTCACTCATGCCTTGCATAATAGAGGTCATTTTCGTCCGATGGCGTTATGCTGAGCCGCTTGGCAGAACACAGCTTGGCTCGACGAGATTCTAAGGAAAATCTATCAGAGATCAGTAGTTTATGGTACCTCTCTATTTGCGTTGAAGCGCGTCGCTTCGGCAAGGTTTTTGCAAAGAAACAGGCATGAGTTCGACATCGGCGCCTTGTATGCCTTTACTCCAGTCAGCGCGCCTGTTTTCCCGGATGCAATGCGCCTGAGGCTTGGTATCCGTAGATCCTGTTAGCGGCGGTCTAGCCTTCTGGCCCGATTTGATTGCAAACAACAATCATCAGCGCGGATATTCTGTGGGTTATCGGATGACAATTCACTCGGTTGAGACTAGCTGTCGCTTACGAACGTGATGGGAGCCGAGCTTGATCTCTGGGACCACAGGCGTGCGACGCACGCTACATAGCGAAATTGTCGACGCTATCCGCGAGATGATCGTCGATGGACATCTGGAACCGGGTCAGAAGATCCCGGAAAAAGAACTGTGTGACAGGTTCGATATCTCTCGCACTCCACTCAGAGAGGCTCTGAAGGCGCTTGCCGCCGAAGGCATGCTCGAGCTTCTACCGCAGAGAGGTGCCCGGGTCGCGATCCTCGACGAAGAAGAAGTGGCCGAGCTGTTCCCGATCATTGCAGCCATGGAGGCGCTTGCCGGCGAACTCGCCTGTGACAGGATCACCGATCCGCAGGTCGAAGAAATCCGGCAGATGCATGAGCGTATGCTGTCCGCATTCAACCAATCCGACCGGCTGGAATATGCCATGCTCAATCGTGCCATTCACATGGCAATCTTCGATGCCGCAGGCAATGCGGCCCTGACTGCGCTTTACCGCAACATGGAACTCAAGATCCGCAACATCCGCCACACGATGCGCCAGCTTCCCGATGACTGGAAGCAGGCGCTCGATGACCATAATGAGATGCTTTTTGCACTCGGTGTTCGTGACAAGGTACGTCTTTCAGCGATCATGAAACTGCACGTGTTGAACACGGCAGAGGCTGTTCGTCATTCGATGAACGATCTCAACGGGCCAAGATTCGCTGCGGAGAGTGGCTCTTAAAGAGGCGATCGCAGGTCAATATTGAAGCATATATTCATTTCTCGCCGAAGCTTTGGGCAGAAAAATAAATTCATAATTCATTATTCTGTTTTTGGTTGACGAGCGAAGCGGCTTCCCCAAGCATGGGTCCAATAACAGGCCTGTTCACCTGCCAAGCGGCGGGGGATCAACAAACCGGGGAACTTTCATGACGATCAAACTGCTCGCAGCGTCGCTGATGACGCTGATGCTTGCCACATTGCCTGCGCATGCCGCCGAAGAGAGCGCCACTCTCGCCAAGATCGCCGAGCGCGGCGAGATAACGGTCGGTCACCGGGATGGCGCTGTACCCTTTTCCTATTATGACGATCAGCAGAAGCCGATCGGTTACGCGATGGACATCTGCGCACGCGTCGTCGATGCGGTAAAGGCCAAGCTCGGCAAGCCGGATCTGAAGGTCAGCTATATGCCGGTCACGGGCACAACCCGCATCCCGCTTCTTGTCAATGGCACGATCGACATGGAATGCGGTACGACAACCAACAATGTCGAACGCCAGAAACAGGTGACTTTCTCTACCACCAATTTCGTTGCCGGCATTCGCATCCTGTCGAAAAAGAGTGCGCCTGTCGCCTCCATGGCAGACGCCAAGGGCAAGACGGTCGTGACACTTTCCGGCACAACGAGCGTGAAGCTGATCAACGCGGCAAACACGGCCGAAAACCTTGGCCTCACAATCCTCTCGGCCAAGGATCTTGCCGAAGGTATGCTGACGCTGGAGACCGATCGCGCTGTGGCGCTGATCTTCGATGACGTCTCTATCGCCGGCGCTGCTGCCACGTCCAAGGCGCCGCAGGATTATCAGATGTCGTCTGATCCGCTGTCGGTTGAACCCTACGGTATCATGTTGCGTCGCGATGACGACGGCTTCAAGTCTCTGGTCAACGGGACGATCGAAGGCCTCTACAAGGGCGGTGAGATCAACGGCATCTATGAGAAGTGGTTCACCCAGCCCATTCCGCCGAAGGGCATCAACATGAACTTCCCGATGTCAGCCCAGTTGAAGAAGGTCATCGCCAACCCGACCGACGATCCGAACCCGGATCTCTATCGCTGATATTTTTTACCCTCCCGGTCGCAGCGTCGGCCCAGAGCCGGAACTGCGGCCGGGAGGATCTGCTATTCGACGGACACCCCCCATGAATTATCACTGGAATTGGTGGATCTTCTTCGAGCCTTCGCTCGATGGTACCAACACGTATCTTACGACCCTTTTCTGGGGGCTCGGCTGGACGGCGGCAACCGCAGTCGTCGGGTTTACCATCGCGCTCGTTCTTGGCTCCGTCGTCGGCGTGGCGCGTACTGCGCCAATCGGCTGGGTGCAGACGTCGGGCATGGTGTTCGTCGAGGTCTTCCGCAACATCCCGCTGCTGGTGCAGATGTTCCTCTGGTACTTCGTGCTGCCGGAAGTGTTGCCACGGGATGCGGGAATGTGGCTGAAACAGTTTCCCAACGCCCAATTCTACACGGCCGCAGTCTGCCTTGGTTTCTACCATGCTGCCCGTATGGCCGAAGTGGTGCGCGCCGGCCTGCTTAGCCTTTCCAGGGGGCAAAAGATGGCCGGACAGGCACTTGGCCTGACCTTGCCGCAAACCTATCGTTACGTTCTTCTGCCTGTCGCCTATCGCATCGTCGTGCCGGCTATCACATCGGAATTTCTGAGCTGCACCAAAAACACCTCGGTCGGCATTGCGATCGGTCTGGTGGAACTCACCGGTACCGCCCGCGCCATGCAGGAGAACACATTCCAGGTCTTCGAGGCTTTCGCAGCTGCAACGGTTCTATATCTGGCGCTCAACATGGTCATCGTTTTTGCCATGCGTTCTGTCGAGAAAGCGGCAGTCATTCCGGGGCTCGGCAATCGTATCGCTGGACGGGGGCGCTGAGATGCTGTCCGGTTTCGATTTTCAAACCATCGTCCACGCGCTTCCTTATCTGTTCCTGACGGGTATGTCGTTCACGCTGACGCTGACGCTTTGCGCCACGATCGGCGGCATGATTTTCGGTACTCTGCTTGCGGTCATGCGACTTTCCGACAACCGCATATTGTCAGCCATCGCCGGCGGCTACGTGAACCTGCTGCGATCGCTGCCGCTCGTGCTTGTCATTTTCTGGTTCTATTTCCTTGTGCCGTTCCTGGCGCAGTGGCTGACAGGTTCGTCCAGCCCGGTCAGGATCGATCCATTCTGGTCGTCCGTGATCACCTTCACCCTGTTTGAGGCCTGCTATTTCTGCGAAATCGTGCGCTCGGGCATTCAGTCGCTGCCGCGGGGACAAACGCTTGCCGCCAGCGCGCTCGGCATGACCGACCGGCGGGCGCTCTTCTACATCATCCTGCCGCAAGCGCTCAGAAACATGCTGCCGCTGATCCTGACGCAGACCATCATTCTCTTTCAGGACACATCGCTCGTTTATGTGCTTTCGATCACCGATTTCCTCGGTGCTGCCGCCAAGATCGCCCAGCGCGATGGCCGATTGCTCGAGATGTATGTGTTCGCTGCGGTCGTCTATTTCATCATTTCCCTCATCGCGTCGCAGGCAGTCAGACGATTGCAGAAGCGTGTCGCGATCATTCGCTAGGGGCACTCCATGAGCATGATTACACTTCGAGACATCAACAAGACCTACGGGGATTTCCAGGTCCTGTCGCATTGCTCGACATCTATTTCCAAGGGCGAGGTCGTGGTTGTCTGCGGTCCGTCGGGGTCGGGCAAGTCGACGCTGATCAAGACGATCAACGGGCTGGAGCCTATCGACAGTGGCGATATCATCGTCGACGGTACAACTGTCTCGGCGCCGACGACAAATCTCCCACTTCTGCGGTCTAGGGTGGGGATGGTGTTCCAGCATTTCGAGCTTTTCCCGCATCTCAATATCCGTGAGAACCTGGCGCTTGCGCAGGTGAAGGTTCTGAAGCGGTCGAAGGATGCTGCAATGGAGAAGGGCATGGCGCTGCTTGATCGCGTCGGTCTTACCGCCCACGCGGAGAAATTTCCGGGTCAACTTTCCGGCGGCCAGCAGCAGCGTGTCGCCATCGCGCGGGCGCTTGCCATGGATCCCATCGCGATGCTGTTCGACGAGCCGACATCGGCACTCGATCCCGAGATGATCAACGAAGTGCTGGACGTGATGGTGGAACTTGCCCGTGACGGCATGACGATGATGGTCGTCACCCATGAGATGGGTTTTGCCCGCAAGGTGGCGAACCGCGTGATCTTCATGGATCGCGACGAGATTGTTGAGGATGCCGACAAGGGCGACTTCTTCGGCAAACCGCGCAGCGAGAGGGCACAGCAGTTCCTCTCCAAGATTCTCGTACACTGACTGGCTTGAAAATGGATATCGACGTCTGGAACGAAAACGGTCTACTGCAGGCGGCTGCGGAGCGAAGCTGGGTGTTGTCGCGTGAGCGCATCGTGCTCTATGCCGGGGCAAACCTTCCTAGCGAGGCAGCACAAAATGCCTATTCCGCAGGTCTGAGCGCCTATCCCGCCATGGGGCCGAGTTTCGACAAGGAGCAGCCGGAGACCGATCTCGTTTCGCGATTGGAAGTGGCTGTTCGATCTGAAATTTGTGCTTTGTTTTCAGCCGAATGGGCGGAGCCACGGCTGCCAAGCTGCACGATCGCCAACATGGCGGTCTTCCATGCGTTCACAAAGCCGGGCGATCTTCTGCTTGCACCGTCCGCCGATCACGGCGGACACTTGAGCCAGCGTCGCGGTGGTACGCCTGATCTTGCCGGATTAGAAATCGAGGATCTGCCCTTCGATATGGAGAACTGCCGGCTTGACGCCGCGGCCGCTGCCGCTGCGATACGCAAATCTGCGCCTGCCATGGTCATGCTCGGTCGATCGGTGATGATCAAGCCGGATGAGCTTGCGCCGGTGGTTGCTGCTGCAAAGGAGGTGGGAGCAAAGACTGTCTTCGATGCCTCGCATGTCTCGGGATTGATCGCGGGTGGAGCTTTTCCCAATCCGCTTTCACTTGGTGTCGATGTGATGACAAGCTCGACCTACAAGACGATTGCCGGTCGGCCACATAGTATCATCGCAGGTCGTATTCGAGGCGACGGCGAAAAGCTCGCGGCCCTCATCGATCAGAAATTCCTCGCCAATTTTGATGCCGGCAAGCTACCCTCGTTCCTCTTGACGCTCCAGGAGACGCGCGCTGGCGCGAAAGCATATGCTGCGAGGGTTTGCCATAATTCGCAGGTATTTGCACAGGCGTTACGCGAACGCGGCATAGAGGTTATCGCTCCGTCAGAAGGCGAGCAGTTTACCCATCAAATTCTTTTGCCGCTCGCGGATCATCTCAATCCGCCGCAGGTGATGCAAGGTTTGGAAAAGCTCGGGATTCTGGTTGGTACGTGCAAAAATCCAATCTTGCCTGGCCGGCATGCGCTTAGGGTCGGCACGCAGTTCATAACGGCGCAAGGTTGCGATAACGACTATCTTCAAATGGTGGCCGAGAAGCTGGCGAAAGCTCTGGTTCATCTTTGTCTCTGAATTTCGTCGGGTCTGGTTGGGCGCGTGGTATCTTTTGGAGGTGCATCTTGACTTTGGGCCATCGCGCGCCGGAATTACCTAGGCAAATCTAAAGTTGGCGGGCCGTGAGCATGCGTTCCGTATGGTGCCGGATCACGAAGCTGGCCTTCCGTGTCTCTAGCGTTCGCAATGTTTGGGCAATTAAAGTGTGAAGGCTTCGATGTTGCCTCTATATGGTCGCCAGGCTTATGAGGTTGATGTGCTTGCAGGATATCATACGCACAAACCCATCGCGCGACATTGGCACAGCAGACGGCCCCTGGTCCATTGGACCGGGTGACACCTCATTAGGGCTCCGGCACCGAACAGGCTATGGGCTTCGTCTGATTTGCCTTCGTTATCGATGTTTCCACGCTTCGCATCGTGGGGTGATGAGTGAGCCGGAGGGCACATGCGATTTTTTCGCGATGTTCTGCGGCCAATCCTTCATGATCGACGTTCCACTCGTTGGCCGTCTCATGCCTCACTATTCCGACAAAGGGCGGATCGTCATTAAAGATTGCCTTGCGTCGTTCGAAGGTATGAAAACCGCTTGCAAAGGAATAATCCGTCGCTAACATACCGATATATCGGGTAACGGGTCCGATGCAGGACCCAGGGAGTTTTTGATTGACGACCACCCCCTACATGCTTCTGACCGGCGCCAGCCGCGGCATTGGTCACGCGACGGTCAAGCTGTTCATGGAGCACGGCTGGCGGATCCTGACGGTTTCGCGCCAGCCTTTTTCCGAGGAATGCCGCTGGCCCTCTGCCCGCGAAAGCCACATCCAGGCCGATCTCGCAGACCTATCGACGATCGATGCGCTTGCCGCGACAGTGCGTGAACGGTTGCCTGACGGGAAGCTCGCAGCGCTGGTAAACAATGCCGGGATTTCGCCCAAGGGACCGGGCGGCAGCCGCCTCGGTGTCGCGGAAACGGATGCCGAGACCTGGATGAAGGTGATGAACGTCAACCTCATCTCGACGGCGCTTCTGGCGCGGGCGTTGTTGCCGGAACTAGAGGCCGCACGGGGATCGATCGTCAACGTTACCTCGATTGCCGGCTCCCGCGTGCACCCGTTTGCCGGTGTCGCCTATGCTGCGTCGAAGGCCGGGCTTGCTGCACTGACCCGCGAACTGGCGCATGAATTCGGTCCGCGTGGCATTCGCGCCAATGCGATTGCACCGGGCGAGATCGCGACCTCGATCCTGTCGCCAGGCACCGACGAACTGGTCAAGGCCGAAGTGCCGCTGGGTCGGCTCGGCACGACCATCGAAGTTGCCAAGACCATCTATTTTCTCTGCACCGAACAGTCGTCCTACATCAACGGTGCGGAAATCCACATCAATGGCGGACAACATGTCTGACCCTGTCATCTAAGGATAGACGCAGGCCAACTGCGCACCCTGCTGGAGGAAACGAAAGGATCCGTATCAACGTCCAAGGCCCAGGATAACAGTCCGGGCCAAATCAGGGGAACGAAATGAAAAATCTCTTCAAGACCGCAGCCTTCGGCATGTTCGCGCTTGCCTCCACGGCGTTTATAGCGGGGCAGGCAAATGCACGCGACCTGACGATTGTCGGCTGGGGTGGCGTGGCGCAGGCGGCGCAGAGCGACGTCTATTTCAAGCCGTTCTCGCAAAAGTCCGGCAAACCTTTCCTGGAAGAAAGCTGGGACGGCGGTTACGGCGTTTTGCAGGCCAAGATGAAGGCCGGCGCTCCGAACTGGGACGTCGTGCAGGTCGAGGCGGAAGAGCTGGCGCTCGGCTGCGCCGACGGTCTTTACGAAAAGCTCGACTGGGACAAGATCGGCGTGAAGGGCGAGTTCCTGCCGGAAGCCGTCAACGAGTGCGGTGCCGGCGTCTATTACTGGTCGCTGGCAATGGGATATGACGGCGACAAGCTCAAAGACGGCCCGAAGAACTGGGTCGATTTCTGGGATACGAAGAAGTTCCCGGGCAAGCGTTCGCTGCGCAAGGGCGCCAAATACAATCTCGAATTCGCGCTTCTGGCCGATGGCGTGAAGCCGGCGGAACTTTATGACGTCCTGTCGACCGATGAAGGCGTCAACCGGGCTTTCAAGAAGCTCGACGAGCTGAAGCCGAACATCGTCTGGTGGGAAGCCGGTGCGCAGCCGGTACAGTATCTCGCATCCGGCGAAGTTTCCATCGCGGCAGTCTATAACGGCCGCGTCACCGGCATCAACAAGGCGGAAGGCAAGAACTTCAAGCTGGTCTGGCCGGAAAGCATGTATGCGATCGACAGCTGGGTGATCCTCAAGGGTGCCGAGAACAAGGATGCGGCGCTGGATTTCATCGCATTCGCGAGCCAGGCTGAAAATCAGGCCAAGCTGCCGCTGAAGGTGGATTACGGCATGCCGAACAAGAAGGCTGCGGCGACCATCCCGGCGGAAATCGACGTCAACCTGCCGACCCATCCGGACAACCTGAAAGTCGCGATCCCGCTCAATGTCGATTTCTGGATCGACAATTCCGAAGCGCTGACAGCACGCTTCAACGCCTGGCTGGCGCAGTAATCAAGCCATTTCCCGACGACCGGGAGGCTGCAGACATGCGGCCTCCCTCTTTAGCCGACATAACGGATGGATACGGCCCGCCAGATGAGCGCGACCGATCGGCTAACCGTATCCAGCGACTGAAAAAGGGGAATGGCGTGGCCGAATTCCGCATACGCTTCGATGGCGTCAGCAAATATTACGGACAGCAATGCGTAGTCGACAAGTTGAGGCTGGATATCGAGAAGGGCGAGTTCGTCAGTCTTCTCGGACCATCGGGATCGGGCAAGACCACGCTTCTGATGATGCTGGCCGGCTTCGAGACCGCAACCGAAGGCCAAATCCTCGTCGACGGCTACAAGGTCAATGATGTGCCGTCGCACAAGCGCGACATGGGCGTGGTTTTTCAGAACTACGCGCTCTTTCCGCATATGACCGTCGGCGCCAATGTCGCCTTTCCGCTGCAGATGCGGGGGATTTCCAGGGCTGAAATCGCGTACCGTGTAAAGACGGCACTCGACATGGTGCAGCTCGGCACATTGTCGGAACGCAAGCCGTCGCAGCTTTCCGGTGGCCAGCAGCAACGCGTGGCGCTGGCGCGTGCACTCGTTTTCGAGCCGCGCGTGGTGCTGATGGACGAACCGCTCGGCGCACTCGACAAGAACCTGCGCGAGCAGATGCAACTCGATATCCGCGCGCTGCATCAGCGGCTCGGGCTGACGATCGTGTTCGTCACCCATGATCAGGGTGAGGCGCTGACGATGTCGGACCGGATTGCGGTGTTCAACAAGGGCAAGATCGAGCAGATCGGCACGCCGCGACAGGTCTATGACGAACCGGCAACGCGTTTCGTGGCGGAATTCATTGGCGAGACGAATTTGATCGACGGCACGGTGGAGACGGTTGAGCCGACATCCGCCGTGATCCGCCTGAACGGTGGCGATATCGTGCGTGTCGCAGGCTCCGGTGGCTTGGCGGCAGGGCAGGGGATCTCGGTATCGCTTCGCCCGGAACGGCTTTCGCTGCCGGACGGCTTTAGCGGCAATAAAGGCCTGTCGGGCAATGCCATTTCCGCGATCGTGACGGACTGTGTCTATCAGGGTGACCATCTGCGTGTGCAGCTCGCTGGTCCCGCGGACGCATCTTATGTCGTGCGCCTCGACCGCAGGTCGCCGGAGCCGCAGCGCGGCGCTCAGGTCACGGCGTTTTTCAGCCCCGAGGATTGCAAGGTGATTGCATGATGAGCGGCAAGAGCTTTCTGAAGAAAAGTGGGCCGTTTCTTCTGGTCGCTCCGCTTTTCCTGTTCATCTGCCTGTTCTTCATCTGGCCACTCGGCTCCGTGCTGACGCAATCGGTTTCGGACAATGCGGTAGCGCGGCTCTTGCCGGAGACCTCCAAGGTTGCCTCGTCCTGGGATGGAGAAAGCGCGCCGGGCGCAGACTTGCAGGCGGCATTCGTCACCGATCTGCGGGCAGCAGCAACCGATGAACAGGCTGTCGGCGACATGGTACGCCGGTTGAACAGTGCCCAATCCGGTTTCCGGACGTTGATGAGCAAGACGCTGAGGGCCGTGCAGGAGACGCCGGACGCGCCGATTGACCTCGTGGCGCTCGACAGGAAATGGAGCCAGCCGCAATACTGGAAGGCGATTACCGACGCCCTGTCGCCGACGACCGATCGCTATCTTCTCGCGGCCTTAGACCTGATGCGAAATGATACCGGTGAAATCGTCTCACAACCGCCCGAGCAGACGATCAACGTGGCGATCTTCGGGCGGACATTCTGGATTTCCGCGACAGTCACGATCTTCTGCGTGCTGCTCGGTTATCCCTATGCGCTGCTGATCACGGTTGCGACGGGCTGGAAAAGGCAGGCACTGCTGGCAGCCGTGCTGTTGCCGCTCTGGACCTCGCTTCTGGTGCGCACTGCCGCGTGGTTCATCCTGCTGCAGGAACAGGGGCTGATCAATTCGGCCTTGATGGACCTGAACATCATCGCCGGTCCGCTGGCGCTGATCTTCAACCGCACCGGGGTGATCATCGCCATGACGCATGTGTCTTTGCCGATGATGGTGCTGCCGATCTACAGCGTGCTCCTGACCATCCCGAAGAACCTGATGCCCGCGGCGGCCTCGCTCGGGGCGCATCCGCTCAGGGCTTTCGTTCGGGTGCTGCTGCCGCTCAGCTTCGGCGGCATCGCGGCGGGCTCGCTGCTCGTCTTCATGTCGGCGATCGGATATTACATCACGCCGGCGCTGATCGGTGGGGCAGGGGACCAGATGATCAGTTCCTTCATCGCCTTCCATGCCCAGAATTCCGGAAACTGGGGCATGGCGAGCGCGCTCGGCATCGTGCTGCTTGTCGTCACCATCATCCTCTATGCCGTTTATGACCGGCTCGCCACACAGCGGGAAAGGAGCGCCTGATGCCGGCCAAAACACTGCAGTGGCTCTTCGGAGCGCTGATGGCTGCATTCCTGATCGTTCCGCTTCTGGTCATGATGCCGCTTGCCTTCACTTCGAGCCTGCTTCTCGTATATCCGATACGGTCATTCTCGTTTCGCTGGTTCGTCGAACTGTTCACCGCACCGGCCTGGCAAAGGGCGATCGTCAACAGCCTGATCATCGGTTTCGGAACCACGGCGCTGGCGACGGTGCTCGGCGTGCTGGCGGCACTCGGTCTGCGGCGGCGGTTGCCGATGATCGGCGGGCTGATCCGCACGCTGTTCATGCTGCCGATGGTGGTGCCAGCGGTGGTGCTCGGCATCGGCATGCAGATCTTGCTTGCGCGTATCGGGCTTGCCAATACGCATCTGGCGGTCATCATCGCACATACGGTCGTGGCGGTGCCTTTTGTCATCGTCAGCGTTTCCGGATCTCTGGCGGGCATCGACAGGAGGGTGGAGCTTGCGGCGGCAAGCCTTGGCGCTTCTCCGCAAAGGGTATTCGGCAAGGTGACCCTGCCGCTTGCCATGCCGGGGATCCTGACCGGTGCGGTTCTAGCATTTGCGACGTCGCTGGACGAAGTGGTGCTGACGCTGTTCGTGGCCGGGCCGAACCAGCGGACGCTGGCGCGCCAGATGTTTTCCACCATTCGCGACAATATCAGCCCGGCGATCGCGGCGGCGGCCTTCTTGTTCATCTTCGGCACGCTGCTGCTTGCTGCCTTGGTGTTGATCGTCCGGCGGAAAAAGGAGGTGGCTGCGATCTAGTATCGCAGCCATGTTCCGGAAGTCTCCCTGCTGCGCGTTCACGTGGGTGCAGAAAACCCGCGGGGCGGAGCTTTGCCTGAAAAACCTGACGATATTCCTTGCAAACCGCGGAGAAGAGACTAGGGAGAAGCCGCGATATATCGGTATGGCGCTGGCTGAAAACCTTCAGGGAAGGAGGACCGAGATGAACACACGTTTGCAGCAGTCCGACTTCCTGCCCGGAAATGCGGTGGGTCAACCCAAGGCGCTGACGGCCTATAACTACATCCGCCATGCGATCATCACCATGAAGATGGAGCCGGGCGCGACGATCAGCGAGAAGGAAACCTGCGCCGAGCTCGGCGTATCGCGTACCCCGATGCGCGAGGCGGTGTTAAGGCTTGCGCAGGAGGGGCTGGTCAATGTGGTGCCGAGCGGCGGCACTTTCGTCAACAGCATCTCGCTGCGGGGCGTGATCGAGGGGCATCTCATCCGTTCCAGCCTGGAACTACGGATGGTGCGGTTAGCTGCGCGTTCCCATGACGCCGAGCGGGACCGGGATTTCGATCTTCTGATGTTTCTGCAGGGCGATGCGGCCAAGCGTCAGGACTACGACCAGTCCTTTGCGGTCGACAATGACTTTCACCGGCTGATCTGCGCGATGGCCGGCTTCCCGGATGTCTGGCAGACCATTCACAACGCGACGGGGCAGCTTGACCGGATAAGGCGCTTCGCCATTCCGCGGTCGGGTTATTTCGATGAGGTCGAACAGGAGCACCGGGCGATTTACGAAGCGATCATTGCCGGCGATGCCGATCGCGCCCATGATCTGATGCGGCGGCATCTCGACGATATCGCCGCAGTCGTCGAATATGTGTTTGTCGATCAGCCGGGCCTGATCGTGCAGGAACCCGGCTTCGGTCTGTCGACGCTGGACGTGATGCTGGCGCCTGCGGCTCAATAACCGCTTTCACGACTGCCGGAATTGAGCGGCTCCTGTCCGGCCAGAACCCTCGTGGCGTTCTCAAAAATCTGCGCTGCGACATCGCGCGGATTGGGCATGGAGGCGATATGCGGCGTCGCGAAGATTCTGGGATGGCTCCAGAGTGGGCTTTCTTCGGGAAGGGGCTCCTTGAGGAAGACGTCGAGGACCGCGCCACGCAGATGGCCTGTGTCGATCGCGGCCAGAAGATCGGCCTCCACCATGTGCTCCCCACGCCCCATGTTGATGATCGCAGCACCTTGCGGCAGGTGGGCGAAGAGGTCGGCATTCAATATGCCGCGCGTGGCATCGGTGAGGGGAAGCAGGCAGATCAGCGCATCGCAGCCAGAGAGAAATTCCGGCAGTTGCGTGTCGCCGTAATAGGTGGCGATCCCTGCCTCTTCCTTAGGCGAGCGCGCCCATCCGCGGACATTGTAGTTGAGGGCGCGCAGACTGCGCCCGACGGTACGACCGATTGCGCCGAAACCCAGTATGCCGACCGTATAATCCTGTGCCGCTTTCTGTCCGGGGCGCTCCCAGCGTTTGTGCGCGGCGTTTTGCAGGTGCCGGTCCATTTCTCGGTGAAACAGCAGCACGGACCAGATCGCATATTCCGCCATGCCAAGCGCATGCTGGCTGTCGACGACACGGCAGACGGGGATGGCGGGAAGGTTCGGATCGGCAAAGATGTTGTCCAGGCCCGCGGCGATGCTGTGCACCATTTTCAGGTTCGGCATATCGGCCAGAAGCCCGTGCGGCGGGTTCCACGCCACGGCGACATCGGCTTCCTCGAAGCCGGGCTCGGGGTATATACTCAGCCGCACATTCAGGCCTGAAGCCTCGAATGCGGTTTTCAGAAAGGTGAGGTCGAGCGTGCTGCTGACCAGCGCGATGTGAGCGATTTTTGCGTCCGTTCGGCTCATCAATTCCATCTTTATCAGGACCTCATTGCTGCTGCTTGTCTGTCTTCAAAGCATATGGCGTCGCGATTTTCCGCAAGTTGATCATTTTTTGAGCGACCATTTTTCGAGTTCAAGTTTTATGCAAAAAATCACCTGCCTTGCTTGACAGGTGCCAAAGGCCGGAGTCAAGATGATGTATCGATATATCGGTATATTGTAGTTCCGATACGATCACGAAGTGACGTCTGCACGCAAACGAAAATCCATAAAGGGGAACTTCATGCGACGACTGATTTCTGCATCCCTAGCCATTTTCATGACGACGACAGCGGCCTTTGCCCAAGGCGTACCGGGTGGCAAACTGAACCTCATCGTTCAGCCCGAACCACCAAGCATCATGATCGGCACCACCACCAACGGCCCGGCTCTGCTCGTCGGCGGCAATATCTACGAAAGCCTGCTGCGCTACGACGAGAACCTCAAGCCCGAGCCGTCGCTCGCCAAGTCGTGGACGGTCTCCGATGACGGCCTGACCTATACGTTCACACTGCAGGATGACGTGAAGTGGCATGACGGCAAGCCGATGACCTCGGCCGACGTGCTGTTCTCCGCCAACGACTATCTGATGAAGATGCAGCCGCGTCATCGCAACCTGATGACCCATGTGGAAAGCGTCACGGCACCGGACGACAAGACTGTCGTGTTCAAGCTGAAGCAGCCCTTCGAGGCCTTCATCCGCGGTCTGGCCTTCTACACGATGCCGGTCCTGCCCAAGCATATCTATGAAGGCACCGACTACGCCACCAATCCGGCCAACGACAAGCCGATCGGCACCGGCCCGTTCAAGTTCGACGAATGGAAGCGCGGCAGCTACATCCATCTCGTCAAGAACCCGGACTATTACGTGAAGGGCAAGCCCTATCTCGACGAACTGTATTACCAGGTCATTCCGGACGGCGCATCGCGTTCGGTCGCATTCGAGACCGGCAATATCGACGTGGTGCCGGGCGGCTCGGTCGAGAATTTCGACATTCCGCGGCTGAAGGATCTGCCCAATACCTGCACAACCGAAAAGGGCTGGGAATATTTCGCACCGCTCTCCTGGCTGTGGCTCAACAACCGCAAAGCGCCGATGGACAATGTGAAGTTCCGTCAGGCGGTGATGTATGCGCTCGACCGTGAATTCGCCAAGGACGTTCTGTGGAACGGCTACGGCAAGGTTGCGACCGGGCCGCTGTCGTCAAAGCTTCCCTTCTACAAGGATGTCGAGCCAAAATACCCGCATGATGTCGACAAGGCCAAGGAACTGCTCAAGGAAGCCGGTTATGACGGCAAGCCGCTGAAGCTCCTGCCGCTTCCCTATGGCGAGACCTGGCAGCGCTGGGCCGAAGCCGTGAAGCAGAACCTCGAGGAAGTCGGTATTCCGATCGAAATCGAAGCGGCCGACGTTGCCGGCTGGAACCAGCGGACATCCAACTGGGAATACGACATCGCCTTCACCTATCTCTACCAGAATGGTGACCCGGCAATCGGCGTGGACCGCAACTACAAGACCTCGCAGATCGCCAAGGGCAACCCGTTCAACAATGTCGAGGGCTATTCCAATCCCGACCTCGACAAGCTGTTCGACGAGGCTGCAGTCGCCTATCCGGCATCCAAGCGTCAGGAACTTTACGACCAGGCGCAGAGAAAGCTTCAGGAAGACGTTCCGGTTGCTTGGCTGCTCGAACTCGGTTTCCCAACGATCTACAACTGCAAGGTTCAGGATATCGTGACGACCGCCTCCGGCCTGCCGGAATCCATGCGCGACGCCTGGATCAAGAAGTAATCGACATTCAGGCGGAGATCCGTCTCCGCCTGGCTCATTCCTGACCTGAAAAATCTAGTCGGAGCCGTGCTCATGCTGAGATTCATCTCGGGGCGATTGCTGAAGGCAGTCGTGATCCTGATCTGTATCACCGTGCTCAATTTCTTCCTCATCCATGCCGCACCGGGCGATCCGGCTGCGGTCATGGCCGGGGAAGCGGGTGATGCCGATCCTGCCTTCCTGCAACAGCTCAGAGAACGTTTCGGCCTCGACAAGCCGCTTTACATGCAGCTCTGGATCTACGTTTCTTCGGTGGTCCAGCTCGATCTCGGTTATTCCTACCGCCAGCAATTGCCGGTGCTGCAACTGATCGGCGAGCGCCTGCCGGCGACGCTGCTACTTTCCCTTTCAGCCTTCGTGATCTCGCTCGGCCTGGGCGTTGCGGCCGGTGCCTTTGCCTCCGCGCGGCAGGGCAAGTGGGCCGATACGATCATCTCGCTCGTCGCGCTGATCTTCTACGCGACGCCGCTCTTCTGGCTGGCGCTGATGGGCGTGCTGTTGTTTTCCGTCCAGCTCGGATGGCTGCCCGGCTTCGGTTATGAAACCGTCGGCGCGAATTATACCGGCCTTGCCCGCGCGCTCGATGTCTTCCTGCACCTTATCCTGCCGGCAATGACGCTCGGGCTGTTCTTCATGGCCGTCTATGCCCGGATGACCCGTGCCTCGATGCTGGAAGTCAGCACGCTGGATTTCGTCAAGACCGCCAAGGCCAAGGGCTTGCGTCCCAGTGTCATCCAGCGCCGCCATGTACTGCGAAATGCGCTTCTGCCGGTGGTGACGCTTGCCGGCCTGCAGGCCGGGCAGCTGGTCGGCGGCGCAGTGCTGATCGAAACCGTGTTTGCCTGGCCGGGCATCGGCCGGCTGATGTTCGACGCCCTCTCGCAGCGCGACTACAATCTGCTGCTCGGCGTCTTTGTCGTCTCGGCGGCGATGGTGCTGCTCTTCAACCTCATCACCGACGTGCTTTACCGCCTCGTCGATCCGCGCATCAAGGTGACGTCATGAAGGATTTCTGGAAACGTTTTTCGCAGAACCGAGGCGCCGTCGTCGGTCTGGTCATCCTGCTTCTGGTCGTCGTTCTTTCGATCGTCGCTCCGTTCATCTACACCAAGTCGCCCTGGGCGATGGTGCAGCGGCCGTTCATTCCGCCCTTCACCATGGACGCTTTCGTGCTTGGCACCGATCCGATGGGACGCGACCTTGCGGCGGGTCTCGCCCACGGCGCACGGGTTTCCCTGCTGGTCGGGCTCGTATCGACCGTCGTCTCGCTACTGATCGGTATTCCGATCGGCGCAATTGCCGGATATTTCGGCGGCTGGGTCGATGATCTGCTGATGCGGTTCACCGAATTCTTCCAGAGCGTGCCGAGTTTCGCGCTGGCCGTGGTGCTGGTGGCGATCTTCCAGCCGAGCATCTATTCGATCGTCATCTCGATTGCCGTGGTCTCCTGGCCGCCGGTGGCGCGCTTGCTGCGCGGCGAGGTTATGTCGCTCCGGTCGCGTGAATTCGTCGAGGCCGCCGTTCTTTCCGGCCAGACGCATTCGACGATCATCTGGCGGCAGATCCTGCCGAACACGCTCTCGCCGATTATCGTGCTCGCCTCGATGATGGTGGCGGCGGCGATCCTGATCGAAAGCTCGCTGTCTTTCCTGGGGCTGGGCGACCGCAACATCATGTCCTGGGGCTATATCATCGGCGCGGGCCGCACCGTGATCCGTCAGGCCTGGTGGGTGAGCTTCTTCCCGGGCCTTGCAATCCTTCTGACCGTGCTGGCGCTCAATCTCGTCGGCGAAGGGCTGAACGACGCCCTCAACCCGCGCCTTGCGCGCAAGGGGAGGTAACCATGGCAGACATGATCGACACCAATGCCGTGACATCCGACGAAACCGCTGCCGCCGTCATCCATCCGGGTGCTCTGAAGGAAGAGGGGAGGGGCGAACCGGTCGTCCATATCGACAGGCTGAGCATCGCACTTCCGGACGGCGCTGATCGCCCCTATGCAGTCGACCGCGTCTCCTTCAAGCTGTTTCCCGGCGAGATGCTCTGCGTGGTCGGTGAAAGCGGCTCGGGCAAATCCATGTCGGCCAATGCGTTGATGGGGCTTCTTCCCGATACGGTGCGCGTGGCGCAGGGTCGTATCCTGCTTGGCGCCACCGATCTGATCACCATGCCGGCGGATGCGCTCTACTCCATTCGCGGTCGCCGGGTGGCGATGATCTTCCAAGAGCCGATGTCGGCGCTCAACCCGCTGATGAAAGTCTCGGCACAGATCGAGGAAGTGTTCGAGGCGCATGGTCTTCTGACTCCGAAGGAGCGCAGGCAAAAGGCGCTATCGCTTCTGACGGAGGTCGGTCTGCCCGACCCGCCGCGAGCCGCCGACAGCTATCCGTTTCAGCTTTCCGGCGGTCAGCGTCAGCGTGTGATGATCGCGATGGCGCTGGCGCTCGAGCCGGAAGTGCTGATCGCCGACGAGCCGACAACGGCGCTCGACGTGACGACGCAGGCGCAGATATTGAAACTCATCGCCGGGCTCCAAAAAGAGCGCAACATGGCAGTGATGTTCATCACTCACGATTTCGGCGTCGTGGCCGAGATCGCCGACTATGTGACGGTGATGCAGCTCGGCCGCATCGTCGAGCAGGGAACGGCCGAAGAGGTGCTGTTTTCGCCGCAACACCCCTATACGAAGAAGCTGATCGCGGCGATCCCGCGTCCCGGCGAAGGGGTGGCGCGTATCGGGACCCGCGAGCCGCTGCTTGCCGTCGAGAACCTCTCGAAAATCTATCGCATGGGCGGCGGGCTGTTTTCCAAGGCCCGTGAAGTGCATGCCGTCAAGGACGTGTCGTTCACACTCGGTCGCGGCGAAACGCTCGGCATCGTCGGTGAAAGCGGCTCAGGCAAGTCTTCGGTCGGTCGCTGCCTCGTGCGGCTGCAAGACCCCGAAAGCGGCCGCGTTCTGCTTGGCGGACAGGACATGGCGCATCTGAAGGGCGAACAACTGCGCGCCATGCGCAGACGCATGCAGATGATCTTCCAGGACCCGTATTCGTCGCTCAATCCGCGCGAAAAGGTCGGGCGCATCATTGCCTCGGGGCCGATCGCCTATGGTGAGGATGAGAAAAAGGCGCTCGCCCGCGCTGCCGAACTGATGGAGATGGTCGGGCTAGATCCCAAAGGAACTAATCGTTTTCCGCACGAGTTTTCCGGCGGTCAGCGGCAGCGTATCGGCATTGCCCGCGCATTGGCGCTCGAACCCGAGATCATCATCGCCGACGAGGCGGTGTCTGCACTCGACGTTTCGATCCAGGCTCAGGTTCTGGAACTTCTGGGCCAGCTGAAAAAAGACCTCAACCTCTCCCTCGTGTTCATCACCCATGACCTGCGCGTCGCGGCCAAGATCTGTGACCGCGTTATGGTGATGCAGAAGGGCGAGGTCGTCGAACTTGGTACGGGGAGCGAGATCTTCGACACGCCCCGGCACCCCTACACGAAAAGCCTGATCGAGGCCATTCCCGGTCGGGCAAAGGAAGCGCTGATGACGGCCTGAGCCCGTCGGATATCAATCAATCTGGGCAACAGAGCCCGCTTATGGAGCAGCACATGACGATTATGCCGAACTCGGTCGAAGCCCGCGACATGGCCTATCAGATGCATCCGATGGTCAATCTTCGGAAATATGAAAAAACCGGCGGCCTCGTGATCGAGAGCGGCGACGGTATCTATGTCACCGACAATACCGGCAAGCGCTATATCGAGGGCCTGGCCGGCCTGTGGTCGGTGGCGCTCGGTTTCGGCGAAAAACGTCTGGCGGAAGTCGCCAAGGCGCAGATGGAAAAGCTGCCCTATTACCACAGCTTCTCCTACAAGACGCATGGCCCGTCGATCGATCTGGCCGAGATGCTGGTCAAGATCGCACCGGTACCGATGTCGAAGGTGCACTTCACCTCCTCCGGTTCCGAAGCCAACGACCTTGCCTGCAAAATGGTCTGGTACCGTTCCAACGCGCTCGGCAAGAAAGACAAGAAGAAGATCATCGGCCGGATCAAGGGCTATCACGGTGTGACGATCGCCTCAGGCTCGATCACCGGCCTGCCGCGCAACCATGAAAGCTTCGACCTGCCGCTCGACCGGATGGTTCATACATCCTGCCCGTCCTATGTGCATTTCGGTCTCGAGGGCGAAAGCGAAGCCGATTTCACCAAGCGCATGCTGAAGGATCTGGAGGACCTGATCCTCAAGGAAGGCCCTGAAACGATCGCCGCCTTCTGGGGCGAGCCTGTGATGGGCGCCGGCGGCGTGCTGATGCCGTCAGACGGCTATTGGGCCGGCGTTCAGGCCATCCTGAAGAAATACGACATCCTTCTCGTCGCCGACGAAGTCATCTGCGGCTTCGGCCGTACCGGCAAGATGTTCGCCTGCGAGACGCTCGGCATCGAGCCGGACGTGCTCGTCGTGTCGAAGCAGATCTCGTCGTCCTACATGCCGCTTTCGGCGATCATCATGAACGACCATTTCTATCAGCCGATCGCTGACGAAAGCGACCGTATCGGCGTGTTCGGCCATGGCTTCACTGCCTCCGGTCATCCGGTTGCGACCGCGGTTGGTCTCGAAAACCTGAAGATCATCCAGGAGCGGGATCTCGTCGGCAACGTCGCACGTCTTGAAGAAAAGTTCCTCGGCGGCCTGGCAGAACTTGCCAAGCACCCGCTGGCGCATTCCTCGCGCGGCGTCGGCCTGCTCGGCGCGCTGGAGATCAAGCCCTGGGCGGATGCCAATGCCGGTGATGCGGCTGCAGCAATCGCCGCCGCATGCCAGGACGAGGGCCTGATCATCCGCAATATCGGCGAAGCCATCTGCTTCTGCCCGCCGCTGATCATTACCGCCGAACAGATCGACGACATGTTCGGTGCCGTTGCCCGCGCGCTGGATACCGTTGCGGCCGCGCACGCCTGAAGCATCAAGGATTGAGATCATGAACATGATGGAAAAGACCGATCTTGGCGAAATGACCGCGGCACAGCTTTCCGAGCTGTTCGCTTCGGGCAAGGCGTCCCCGGTCGAAGCCGCCAAGGCCTCGCTTGCGCGGATCGAAAAGTTCAATCCGAGCGTCAACGCCTTCGCCTATGTGGTGCCAGAACTGGCGCTCGCCGAGGCAAAGGCATCCGAAGCGCGCTGGAAGAAGGGCGAACCGCTTTCACCCATCGACGGTGCGCCGACGACGATCAAGGAACTCACTCCGGTCAAGGGCATTCCGTGGCGGCGCGGCTCGGCGCTCGGTGCAACGACGCCTTCCGAAAAGGAGTTCCTGATCATGGAACGCCTGCGCGGCGCGGGTGTGACCATCCTCGGCACGACGACGTCGCCGGAATTCGGCTGGAAGGGTGTCACTCACGGTCCGGCATTCGGCAACACGCTTAACCCGTGGCGCACCGATCGCGCCTCTGGCGGCTCGTCGGGCGGTGCGGCCGTGGCAGCTGCGCTCAATATGGGCGTTTTGCATGAAGGGTCGGATGGTGCGGGTTCGATCCGCATTCCGGCTTCGTTCTGCGGCGCGTTCGGCATCAAGCCTAGCTATGGCTGGATTCCCTCCGACACGCCGACGGCGCTGTTCGAGCTTGCCCATCGCGGCCCGCTGACGCGGACGGTCGAGGATGCGGCGCTGTTCATGAATGCCACAACCGGGCCGACGCCGAAGGCGATGTATGGCTATAGTCCGACACCGGTGCCGAACTGGCACGAAGGGATCAATGCTACCAGCGTCGAGGGCGTGAAGATCGGTTACAGCCGAAATCTCGGTTATGCCGAAGTGCAGCCGGATGTCGCTGCTGCGGTCGAGCGGGCCGCCCAGCGGCTGGCGGATATGGGCGCGATCATCGAGGAGATCGATCCGGGCTTTTCCAATCCGCAGGATGCTCTTCTGGCGCTCTGGTACGCCGCCGAAGCCCGCACCGTCGAGATGGTCAATCCGACGGAAGAGCAGAAGAAGTTGATGGATCCCGGCCTGATCCGCATCTACGAGAAGGGAAAGACCTACTCGGCCATCGATTATGTCACGGCCGAGCAGGTGCGTGCCGATCTCAAGGTGACGATGGCGCTTTTCCACGAAAAGTATGACGCGCTGATGCTGCCGACCATGCCGACGACGGCGATCGAGGCCGGTGTCGATTTTCCCGGCGGGATCGAGGGCAAGGACTGGTCCGACTGGTCGCCCTTCACCTATCCGTTCAACATGACCGGCCAGCCGGCCGTATCGGTGCCCTGCGGCTTCGATGCCGGCGGGTTGCCGATCGGCCTGCAGTTCGTCGGTCCGCGTTTCCGCGACGATATCGTGCTGGCATTGGCTGCGGCCTATCAGTCCGCCTATCCCGAAGACGTTCTCAGCGCGCCCAGGCTCGGCTGAGCCGGACAACAAAGGTGCGGGAGGCCTTGTCTTCCGCACCAAACGATCAACAGCAGTATCGGGATGGGACAGATGGCCTCCACGGCAAGCCAAGGAGCGGCAAGCGGGCTTGGCGCAGAGCTGAAGACGGGCGCGACTGCCGTGCCTCCGGATCAGGCCGAGCGCATCGCAAGGGAAAAATACGGGCTGTCCGGCAAGGCCGAATGGCTCTGGGGCGAGAAGGACAGCAATTACCGGCTGACGCTGGACGACGGAAGGGAATATCTCTTCAAGGTTCTCAACCCGGCGGAAAATCCGGCGATGACGAACATGCACAGCCAGGCGCTTCTGCATGTCGAAGCGGCCGATCCCGGCATTCCGATCCAGCGGATCATCCGCACACTGGACGGCGAGGCCGATTTCCGCATGACCGATGACGAAGGCGGCACGCGCGGCGTGCGCATGGTGACCTTCGCGCCTGGCATTTCACAGAAATCACAGCCGCATTCACCCATCCAGCGCTACCGCGTCGGCGTACTTCTCGGTTGCATGCAGAAGGCGCTTGAAGGATTTACCCACGAGGCCGCGGGCCATCGCATCACCTGGGACATGTCGCACGCCGCGGGGCTTCGCGAATTGCTGCCGGTCTTCGAAGACGAAGCGCAACGGGTAAGGCTGGAACGGGCGATGGCCGATTTCGAGACCCTGATTGCTCCGCGCATGGGCGAACTGCCGGCGCAGGTGATCCATAACGATTTCAACATGGAGAACATTCTCGTCAGCGAGGATGATCCGGATGAGATCAGCGGCATCATCGATTTCGGCGACATGGTGCATGCACCCATCCTGTTCGATGTCGCTGTCGGCGCGGCCTACCAGATGGGCGACGCCGATGATCCGGTGGAGGCGATGTGCGATTTTCTGAAAGGGTATTCGACCGAAAAGACGCTCGCTCAGGAAGAGATCGAGTTGCTTTACACCGCGGTGACCACCCGGATGCTGATGCGGCTTGCGATACCCGAATGGCGCGGAAAGCTGTTTCCCGAACACCGGGCGCTTTACACCCGTAACAGCCCGACCGTATGGGCGCAGTTTGCCCGGCTCGACGCAATTTCAAGAGATGATGCCGTAAAGCGCCTGGCAGCGGCCTGCCGCGCCTGACACCCGAGGGAGAGAGACATGAACAAGCCAGCCACAACGATGATCAACGGCTTCGATGCATCGCGCCTGAGTAGCCTGCCGGAGCGCGAGCGGTCGATGATCGAGCGCCGCCAGGCGATGCTCGGGCCGTCCTACCGGCTGTTCTACGAAAACCCGCTGCATCTGGTGCGCGGCGAGGGCGTCTGGCTCTACGATCCGGACGGCAATGCCTATCTCGACACCTATAACAACGTGCCTTCGGTGGGACATTGCCATCCGCGCGTTGTCGCCGCGATCGCCGAACAGGCTGCTGTGCTGAATACGCATACGCGTTATCTCGACGAAAAGATCCTCGATTACTCCGAAAAACTGCTTTCAACATTTCCCGACGAGATGAACCGGGTCATGTATTGCTGCACCGGCAGCGAGGCGGTCGACCTCGCCATGCGGCTGGCCTGTTACTACACGGGCGGAACCGGCATCATCATTACCGAGAACGCCTATCACGGCACGACGGCCGCCGCCGCCGCCATCTCGCCGTCGCTTGGCCCCAACATGCCCCTCGGCATGCATGTGATCACCGTGCTGGCACCGGATGCCTATCGCGCTGATGGCAAGGATGTCGGCGAGACCTTCGCGCAAGAGGTGTCCAAGGCGATCGCCTTCATGTTGCGCCATGGCATCAAGCCGGCGGCCTTCATCGCGGACAGCATATTCTCGACTGACGGCATCTATTCGGAGCCTGCGGGCTTCCTGAAGAAGACGCTGGACGTGGTGCATGAGGCCGGCGCGCTTTACATCGCCGACGAAGTGCAGCCGGGCTTTGGCCGCACCGGCTCGCATATGTGGGGTTTCATGCGTCACGGCATCGTTCCCGACATCGCCGTCATGGGTAAGCCGATGGGCAATGGCCTGCCGATCGCGGCCGCGGTGATGAAGGGCGAGGTGCAGGAACGTTTCGGCAAGGACATCCGCTATTTCAACACGTTCGGCGCCAACCACGTATCGATCGCCGCCGCCAATGCCGTGCTCGACGTCATCCGTGACGAAGACCTGATGGGCAATGCGCTGTCGACCGGCAATTACATGCTGGAAGGCATGCGCAAGCTGCAGCAGCATTTCGACTGCATCGGCGATGTGCGCGGCGCGGGCCTCTTCCTCGGGCTGGAATTCGTCAAGGACCGGCAGAGCCGCGCCCCGGACGGACCGCGCTCGCTCGCGGTCGTCAATCGCATGCGCGAGCGTCGTGTGCTGATCAGCGCCGCCGGAATTCATGGAAACACGTTGAAGATCCGTCCCCCGCTGCCGTTCGGCAAGGACCATGCGGACATCTTCCTCAAGGTGCTCGAAGAGGTGCTGCACGAGACCCAGTGACAGCATCCGCCTCGCTTATCGCTGCCATACCCAATGCCAAAGGATAGACCATGACCACCTCGCCGGAAATCAACGCCGAACGCCTCTGGGCGGATATCATGACGATGGGGGCGATCGGCGCGACGCAGGGCGGTGGCAGTTTCCGGCCCGCGCTTTCGGATGCGGACCGCGAGGGGCGCAACCTGTTCCGTTACTGGGCGGAGGAGGCGGGGCTGGTGGTGACTGTCGATGCTATCGGCAACATGTTCGCGCGGCGGGAAGGTACCGATCCGTCGCTGCCGCCGCTAATGATCGGCAGCCATCTCGACACGCAGATGCCGGGCGGCAAGTTCGATGGCGTTCTGGGCGTGCTTGCCGGGGTTGCGGTTATCCGCGCGCTCGATGCGGCAGGCGTCAGCACGCGGCGAGCGATCGAGATCGCCAATTTCACCAATGAGGAAGGCGCGCGGTTCCAGCCGGGCGTGATGGGGTCGGGCATTTTTGCCGGGCTCCTGTCTTTGGAAGATGCGTTGTTTCGCAAGGATGATGACGGAGTGATGCTCGGCGACGAGCTTGCCCGTATCGGTCATGCCGGGCAGCTGCCGGTCGGCGGGCGGGCGGTGCATAAATATCTCGAACTGCATATCGAACAGGGGCCGGAGATGGAAAAGGCAGGTGCGATGATCGCTGCCGTTTCCAACAGTTCCTGGGGTTGCAGCGGATTTATCGATATCAGCGGCGAGAATGGCCATTCGCAGACGGCCGCAATGTCGACGCGGCGCAACGCGCTTGTCGCTGCGGCCAAACTGATCCTCGAAATCGAGGCGATCGGAGCCGAGAACGAGCCGGCGGGCATGGTCAGCGCCACGGTGATCCGTAACTGGCCGAACAACCGCGTCAACATTCCGCATCTGACCAAGCTCTCCTATGTCGCCGTTCATGCAACCGAAGAGGGGAGGGCGAAGATGATCGATCGCATCGAGGCCGCGGCGGGACGCATCGCCGGAGAGACGGGGCTTACGATCGATGCCACGACCTCGCATTATCGCCAGCGGCTTGACTTGTCGCAGGAGCTTGCCGGGCAGGTTCTCGAAGTGGCGGAACGGCTGGGCTACACGTCGATGATGCTGCCGACGCTGACCTCTCATGACGCACTGTCGATGACCCATCTTTGCCCGACGGCGATCATCTTCGTGCCCTGCAGGCAGGGCATTTCGCACAGCGAAAAGGAATGGTGCGAGCCCGATCAGGTGACGGCCGGAGCCAAGGTGCTTCTGGAAATGGCAATGATCGCGGCGAACGAAGCATGATGCTCGTGCCCTCTTTATGCCGACGAAAGCAACTGCTTATAATGTAAGGAAGCTAAAACACGTAAAGCGAGCGGACGAGGCGCTGAGTGAATTCACACGCTAAACTTGCATTGGAAGACATGGGGGCCGGCCAGCCCAAGGCGGTCTGGGCGTATAACGTCATCCGCGATGCGATCATCACAATGAAACTGGCGCCGGGCGAAACGCTGAACGAAAAGGAGACCTGCGCCGAGCTTGGCATTTCCCGAACGCCGATGCGGGAGGCCTTGTTGAGGCTGGCGCAGGAAGGGCTCGTCAATATCGTTCCGAGCGGGGGCACATTCGTCAACAAGATCGCCATGCGCAAGGTGATCGAGGGGCATCTGATCCGTTCCAGCCTTGAAATGCGCACGGTGCGTCTTGCAGCCCGTAATTTCGATCCTGTGCATGAGAAGGACCTCGATCTACTTATCTTTCGCCAGCAGGAAGCGGCAAAGCGGCGTGACATCGATGAGGCTTTCAAGGTCGACAACGAGTTCCATCGCCTCCTCTGCCGCATCGCCGGCTTTCCGAATGTCTGGCAGACGATCCATAACGCGACGGGGCAACTCGACCGCGTACGGCGCCAGGCATTTCCGAAGATCGGTTATTTCGAAGAGGTTCTGGAAGAGCATGTGGCGCTTTATGCCGCGATCAAGGCTCATGATGAAATTCGGGCTGCCAAACTGCTCAAGGAACATCTCGGCGGCATAAACGCCGTTGTCGAATATGTCCTTCAGGCCGATGCCGATATCATTACCGGCGAGGACGATATCGTGTTGCTCAACGCACTCTCGGACGTGTGAACCGGACGTCCGGGAAGAGCTCTACATCCAGGCGCAATGCGCGATATTGCCAGCATCGCTGCAAGTGAGGTTGCTGCACATGCCGTCGGCGAGGCCCAGCCGTGGATCGGGCGGTGGGCAGGCTTTCCATATTGCCCGCATAGCCAGACACGACTGAACCGCTCCCCAAGTCCCAAGCCACAAGCCCTTGCCCGACACCATGCCGTCTCCGGGCATTCGTCGCATCCCGGACCCGCGACCGCCGGGCGGGATATCTCGCTGCATTATGAAAAGCCTATCCACAAGCGAAAACGACAAGGAGCGATTGACACCCTTTTAGTCGCGTGTTTTGCTATGATGTCAGACCAATTTGGCTTGCATGGTGTTATGACGAGAGCGACGTTATCCGCAACACTTCAACCGCTGCCGACACTGGATCGTGCCCGGCAGGTGACTTCGGCGCTTGCGCATTATATCGCCGATGTTCAGCTCAAGGCCGGTGATCGACTGCCGGCGGAGCGTGAGCTCATGGCAACGCTTGCTGTCGGCCGCTCGACGATCCGGGAGGCGATCCGCCACTTTCAGGCGCTCGGAGTCATCGAAACGCGAAAAGGCAGCGGCACCTATCTGCTGCGGCCGATTTCTCCCGATACCGTGCATATGCCGCTGTCGCTGGACACGACACGCCTGCGTGACGTGCTTTTGCAGACACTGCAGGTGCGCCGGGGCATCGAATGCGAGGCCGGCATGGTGGCCGCCCGCATGCGTACCGACGATGACCTCGTGATCATCGAGAAGAAGCTGGTGCAGATGGAGACCGTGCATCTGGAAAAGGGCTCGTCCGGCCCGGAAGACCTTGCCTTCCATCTCGCCGTTTATGACGCCACGCATAATCCGCTGTTCCGTCAGATACTCGAGCAGATGCGCGAGAGTTTCGAGCATTTCTGGGCGTCGCCTTTCGATCGCAAGGATTTTGCTCGACGCTCCTTTCCGTTTCACCGCACGCTTTTCGACGCCATCGCCGCCCAAGATTCCGAGGGTGCAAGGCGCGAGACATTAAAGATCCTCGCCGTCGTCGAGGAAGACATCAAGGAAATGTCCCAATGAACGAAATGTCCGATCCGTCGCAATTCGCCTCGCTGATTACCGCCCATGACGACGGAAATTTCGCCGATGCGGTCGTGCCGCCGATCTTCCAGACCTCGCTCTTCACCTTTTCCGACTATGACGAGATGATCGCTTCCTACCGCGGCGAAAAGGTGCGGCCGATCTATACGCGCGGCCTCAATCCGACGGTGCGCATGTTCGAGGAAATGCTGGCCAAGCTCGAAGGCGCCGAAGATGCGCTCGGTTTTGCCAGCGGCATGTCGGCGATCTCGTCGTCTGTCCTGAGCTTTGTCGAGCCGGGTGACCGCATCGTTGCAGTCAAACACGTTTATCCCGATGCATTCCGCCTTTTCGGCACGCTGCTGAAACGCATGAAGGTAGAGGTCACCTATGTCGACGGCCGCGACGAAGAAGCAGTCGCAAAGGCGCTGCCGGGGGCCAAGGTTCTCTATCTGGAAAGCCCGACAAGCTGGGTGATGGAAGCGCATGATGTCGGCGCACTGGCGGCCTTGGCGAAAAAGCACGGCGTCGTGTCGATGATCGACAACAGCTGGGCAAGCCCGTTCTTCCAGCGGCCGATCACACTCGGCGTGGATCTCGTCATCCATTCGGCCTCCAAATATCTCGGTGGCCATAGCGATGTCGTCGCCGGTGTGGTTGCCGGTTCGAAGGAGATGATCGCGCGGGTGAAGGCGGAGGCCTATCCCTATCTCGGCGGAAAGCTTTCGCCCTTCGATGCCTGGCTCTTGATCCGAGGCATGCGCACGCTGCCCTTGCGCATGAAAGCTCATCAGGAATCGGCGCTGACCATCGCGCGGCGGCTGCAGGAACTCGATGTGGTGGAAACCGTCTGCCACCCGGGTCTGGCGAACCGGCTGCCTGCGGGGCTTCACGGCACGTCGGGCCTGTTTTCCTTCATCTTCAAGGAGGGCGTGGATATCCGCGCCTTTGCCGACCATCTCAAACTTTTCAAGCTCGGCGTCAGCTGGGGCGGCCACGAAAGCCTGATCGTTCCGGGCGAAGTGGTGCTGCAGCAGAAGGCCCAGCCCAATTCCGCGCATACGTTCGGCATCCATGCGCGGTCCGTACGCCTCCATGTCGGCCTCGAGGGAACCGAGGCTTTGTGGAGCGATCTTCAGGAGGCAATCGCCGTCGCCTCATAACGCATGAAACCAAGACAACTGGGAGCAGGACAATGAAAACAATCATAACGACTGCAATCTTCGCCACTCTGATGACAAGCAGCGCATTGGCCGATACGACATTGAAGCTGGTGGAAGTCATCACCAGCCCGGAACGCACGCAGACGCTGAAATCATTGGTCGGCAAGTTCGAGGCCGCCAATCCCGGCACCAAGGTGGAAATCATCTCGCTGCCCTGGAACGAGGCCTTCCAGAAATTCGCCACCATGGTGTCTGCCGGCGATACGCCGGATGTGATGGAAATGCCGGATACCTGGCTTTCTCTCTATGGCAACAATGGCATGCTCGAAAGCCTCGAGCCCTATCTGGAAAAATGGCAGCACACCAAGGAACTGACGCCGCGCGCGCTGGAGCTTGGCCGTGACGTCAAGGATACCGCCTATATGCTGCCCTACGGCTTTTATCTCCGGGCGATGTTCTACAACAAGAAGCTGCTTGAACAGGCCGGCGTTTCTGCGCCGCCGAAGACCATGGACGAGTTCACCAAAGCATCCGAAGCCGTATCCAAGCTGCCGGGAAAATACGGTTATTGCATGCGCGGCGGACCGGGTGGCCTGAATGGCTGGATGATCTTTGCCGCCTCGATGGCCGGCGACAACAAGTATTTCACGGAAGATGGCACCTCGACCATGAACAGCGAAGGCTGGGCAAAGGGTATCGAGTGGATGGTCGATCTCTACAAGAAGGGTCTTGCGCCAAAGGACAGCGTCAACTGGGGGTTTAACGAGGTCGTGGCCGGATTCTATTCCGGCACCTGCGCCTTCCTCGATCAGGATCCAGATGCTTTGATAGCAGTTGCTGAGCGTATGAAGCCGGAAGATTTTGGCGTCGCGCCACTGCCGAAGGGACCGACGGGCAAATCCTTCCCGACGATCGGTTATGCCGGCTGGTCGATGTTTGCCAAGAGCGAAAACAAGGATCTCTCCTGGAAGCTGATCGAAGCGCTGCAGAGCCCGGAAGGCAATATCGAGTGGAACAAGAAGATCGGTGCTTTGCCGGCCTATACGGCGGCAGAAAAGGATCCGTTCTATGCCGGTGACCAGTTCAAGGGCTGGTTCGAGGAACTGGCAGACAAGGACACCGTTCCGACCGTAATGCCGACCTTCCTCGAAGAGTTCGCCTTCTTCAAGGATTCGCTGGCGATCAAGACCTCGCAGCAGGCTTTGCTCGGCGACATTTCGGCCAAGGAACTGGCCGATGAATGGGCGGACTATCTGACCAAGGCACAACAGAAGAACCTCTCCAAGAAGTAATCGTCGTCGCTGGCGGCGCGGGCCTATCCCGTGCCGCCAGCCCCGCCTTCCTTCATGCAATGACGGCGCAAACCCTGCGCCGCAAACGGGAAACTGTCTGATGTCCATGACCGCCGACGTCTATGACCGTCGCCAGGATCGCATGCCGTGGCAAAAGCGCCTTGCCGATGCCTCGGAGCCTTATCTCTACAGCGCGCCGGCGCTGATCCTCATTATCGTCGTCATGCTGGTGCCGCTTGTCATCGGCATTTCCTACGCGTTTCGCGATATCCAGCTGCTCAATCCGTTTTCCGGCGGGTTCATCGGGCTCGAACATTTCGAGACGCTGTCGAAGGACAGGGCGTTTTATACGGCGTTGAAAAACACGCTGTGGTGGACGGGCGCCTCCGTGTTCTTCCAATTCACATTCGGCCTCATTCTGGCACTTCTGCTCGACAAGCCGTTCATGGGCCGTGGTCTGGTTCAAGCACTGGTGTTTCTGCCCTGGGCGGTGCCATCCTTTCTCGCAGGTCTCAACTGGGCGTGGCTGTTCAATCCCGTGATCGGGCCGATCCCGCACTGGTTGTTCGATCTCGGCCTGATGAGTCAGCCGGGAAATATCCTGTCCGATCCGCAATATGCGATGTGGGGTCCGATCATCGCCAATGTCTGGTGGGGCATTCCGTTCTTCGCCATCACGCTTCTGGCAGCCCTTCAATCGATCCCGCGCGATCTTTATGAAGCCGCCTCCATCGATGGCGCCACATGGTTCCAGCGTTTCTGGTCGATCACGCTGCCATTCCTGGCGCCGACCATCGCCATCACCGTTCTGCTGCGCACCGTGTGGATTTCCAACTTCGCCGATCTGATCGTCGTCATGACCGGCGGCGGACCTGCCGACCGCACCCAGATCGTCGCGAGCTACATCTTCACCCAGGCCTTCAAGGCGCTCGATTTCGGTTATGCCTCGGCCATTGCGCTGGTGCTGCTCGTGCTGCTTCTGGCCTATTCGATGCTGATCATCCTGCTGCGGCAGACATTGCTGAACAAGGGGTGAGGGCCATGAAAACGTCGCTTCTTCCGACCATCGCGCATCGTCTGGCGCTACTCGGTTATATCGTCTTCGCACTCTTTCCGCTGTTCTGGCTGCTGAAGGTCTCGGTTACGCCCAATGACCTGCTTTATTCCGAAGGCGTGCGCATGTGGCCGTCGCGGACCACGTGGGAACATTATTCCTTCGTGCTGCAGCACAGCGCCTTTCCGACCTTTTTCAAGAACAGCCTGATCGTCTCCGGCTTGACGGCGATAATCGTCACGATTTGCGCGTCACTGTCCGGTTATGCGCTCTCCCGTTTCAATTTTCGCGCCAAATACTGGATCGTGGCGCTGATGCTGCTGACGCAGATGTTTCCGCTGGTCATGCTGGTGGCCCCGATCTTCAAGATCCTCACGCCACTCGGTCTCACCAACAGCCTGACAGGCTTGATCGTCGTATACACCGCCTTCAACGTGCCCTTCGCGACCTTTCTGATGCAGTCCTTCTTCGACGGTATCCCAAAGGATCTCGAAGAAGCGGCGATGATCGACGGCGCCACGAAATTCACGGCGTTTCGGGAAATCATCCTGCCGCTGACGCTCCCCGGCATTGCCGCGACGCTCGGTTTCGTCTTCACCGCCGCATGGAGCGAGCTTCTGTTCGCGCTGATGCTGATCAACGGCAACAATGCCGCGACCTTCCCGGTCGGGTTGTTGACCTTCGTTTCCAAATTCTCGGTGGATTTCGGGCAGATGATGGCGGCGGGCGTGCTCGCGCTCATCCCGGCTGCTCTCTTCTTCCTGCTCATCCAGCGCTACCTCGTCCAGGGCCTGACGGCCGGCGCGGTCAAGGGGTAATCTTATGGCTTCGATCGATATCCAGAACGTCAAGAAGGCTTATGGCCATGTGCAGGTGCTGCACGACATCGATTTGCAGATCAAGGACGGCGAGTTCGTCGTGCTGGTCGGCCCGTCCGGCTGCGGCAAGTCAACGCTGCTGCGCATGATCGCAGGGCTCGAAGGCGTCACCGGTGGTGAGATGCGCATCGACGGCAAGCGCGTCAACGAGCTGCATCCGAAGGACCGTGACATCGCCATGGTGTTTCAGTCCTATGCGCTCTATCCGCATATGAACGTCGCCGGCAACATGAGCTACAGCCTGAAGCTCCGTAAAACGGCCAAGGAAAAGATCGCTGCTGCTGTTGCCAGTGCCGCATCCAAACTCGGGCTCGATCCGCTGCTCGACCGCCGACCGAAGGCACTCTCCGGTGGTCAGCGTCAGCGCGTCGCCATGGGCCGCGCCATCGTGCGCCAACCGAAGGCCTTCCTGTTCGACGAACCCTTGTCGAACCTCGATGCCCGCCTGCGTGAGCAGATGCGTGCCGAAATCAAGAAAATGCATGGCGACCTCAAGGCCACATCGATCTATGTCACCCACGACCAGATCGAGGCGATGACTTTGGCGGACCGGATCGTTGCCATGCATGGCGGGGTGGTCCAGCAGGTGGGGGCTCCGCTGGAGCTGTATGACCGTCCCGCCAACCTCTTTGTTGCCGGTTTCATAGGCTCGCCGGGCATGAACTTTCTCGACGCGATCTATTCCAACGGCAATGTGACGCTGAAGGATGGAACCGTGGTTGCCCTCCCGGCGCCGCTATCGCTTGACGATGGCGCAGGAGTGACGGTTGGCGTCCGGCCCGAGCACGTGGTGATGGGCGTGGAGGGCGCCGGCATGGCGGCGAGCGTCGATCTTGTCGAGCCGACCGGCTTCGGCATCATCCTGCACCTGTCGCTGCACGGTCTGGCCTTCAAGGTGTTTACGCTTGATCGTGCCGCGCTCTCGGCGGGTCCTATGGTTCATGTCAGTTTCCCGCCGCAACATCTGCATGTCTTCGACGAAAATGGGGAGCGGTGCGTTTCGCGCCAATAGCGCTTGGTCAGTGGCAGCGGGTACGGAATTTTCCCTGTCCGCTGCCACTTGAACCTATGCCGCTTTCCCGCAAAGCAGCGAGTGTTCCGTTTCGAGATCAAAGAGATGCATCTGGTTCATGTTGATGGAGACCGGCAGCATTGCTCCGGCTGTAACCGGAATTTCACTATCGAGGCTGGCGCAACATATGTCTCCGGCAACGTTGAAATAGACCATGTTGGTCGACCCAAGCGGTTCGACCAGTTCGACATTGGCATGGAAAGGTACCCAGCCGGGCCGCTCCTGGCTGCCGGAAATGGCTTCGGGGCGAATACCGAACGTGACGTCTTTTCCGCCGGCGGAAGCGAACCGGGATCTCCTGGCTTCCGGAATGGCAAGACGGGTTCTGTCCTTCAACTCCACAAAGAGGCCTGTTCCCTCCGTAACGAGTTTCGCGGGCAGAAAATTCATCGATGGCGATCCGATGAAACCGGCAACGAATTTGCTCACCGGGTTGAAATAGAGTTCCTGCGGCACGCCCTGTTGCTCTACCAGCCCCTTGTTCATCACCACGACCCGGTCGGCCATGGTCATGGCTTCGATCTGGTCATGCGTCACGTAAACGGTCGTCGTCGGCAGCAGATTGTGCAGCCGTTTGATCTCCGTCCTCATTTTCACCCGCAATTTTGCGTCGAGATTGGACAGAGGCTCATCGAAGAGAAAAACCTTCGGATCTCGGACGATGGCGCGGCCCATTGCGACGCGCTGCCTCTGGCCGCCGGACAGCTGGCCCGGCCGTCGCTCCAGAAGTTCGGTGATATGGAGCGTCTCGGCAGCCTGCGCGATCCGCTTGTCGATCTCGCCTTTCGACAGGCGCTGTTGTTCGAGGCAAAAGGCGATGTTGTCACGAACCGTCATATGCGGATAGAGCGCATAGTTCTGAAACACCATGGCGATATCGCGCTTACCTGGCCCAAGACGGTTGACGACCTGATCGTCGATGACGATCTCGCCGCCGCTTATATGTTCAAGCCCGGCGATCATCCGGAGCGTGGTCGACTTGCCGCATCCAGAAGGCCCGACGAAGACGACGAATTCCTTGTCCTTTATATTCAGGTCGATGCCACGGACGGCCTCATAGATACCGTAGGATTTGGTGACATTGCGAAGTTCCAGACGCGCCATGTGTTTCTCCTATCGTTCCGCCAGCCAGACCTGCATCGCGCCTGCGTCACGATTGGCCCAGAGATGATAAGGAATGGCCTTGAAGCGCCGCGGCCTGAAGGCGGCGGGGCTGTTGCGATACAGCCCTGCCTTCCAATCCTCCACCTGCGCTTCCATGGCCTCACCCTCCAGCACGACTGCACCACCGAGTAGCTCCGGATCGAACCGTGCTTCGATCGTGCCGGAAGCGGACAGGCGAAGCCGTTGCGGCTCCATGCCGATATCCGTTTCTTCGACGCAATAGACGACAGGCCCGCGCTTCAGTGCAACCCGGTCCGCATCTTCGCCCACTGCCGGATGGGCGTAAAGCCGCTCGACCGGCATGTCGAAGGACAGCCTGATTTCATCGCCATCCGCCCAGGATCGGCGGATCGTCGCATACCCTTTTTCGACAATGCCGTCGGCATCAAGGGTCACGCCGTTGATGCTGATTGTCCAACTGCGGCACCAACCGGGGATACGAAACCTGATAGTAAAGTCCGCTTGCCGGGATAGGCCAAGCTGGATCCTGACATCGCCATCCCAGGGATAGAGAGTTTCTTGTTTCAGGCGAAGATAGGTATTTCCAAGATCCAGTTCGGCCGTGTTTGCGCCGTAGAGATGAACCGCGAGTTCCTCGGCCTTGCCTGAATAGAAATATTGGCCGAGCGAGGTGATCATGCGGGCGATATTGGTCGGGCAGCAAGGGCAATAATGCCACTTCCAGCGGCGGTGCTGACCATGGCTTTCCAGCACGTTTTCATAGAAATAATGCTCGCCATCGCGGGATATGCCGGAAAGCGCGCCGTTGAAGAGCACCGTCTCCAACGCATCGGTGAATTTTGCGTCGAGATCGATCTGGGCCATGCGATGGCTCCAGAATCCGAGCGCTACCGCGGCGCAGGTTTCCGCATAGGCGGTTTCGTTCGGCAGGTCGTATTCGCGGGTAAAGCCTTCATTGGAGGCGGATGGCCCAAGCCCGCCCGTCACATAGAGCTGGCGGCTCGTGAGATTGTCGAAAAGCCGGTCGCAGGCCTGTTTCAGGGTCGGGTCGTCGTTTTCATGGGCGAGATCGGTCATGGCCGAGAACAGATACATGGCCCGCACCGCGTGACCGACGACCTGCGACTGCTCGCGCACCGGCCGATGTGCCTGGCTGTAGGCGTAGGTCTTGTAGACATAATCAGCCGGATTCTCACCGCGAAGCCGTGCTTCCTCGTCATAGTAGGATGGTATCTGGCCGCGCTCGTCGATGAAATAGGCCGCAAGCTTAAGGTGCCGGGGATCTTTTGTGATCCGATAGAGCTTGACCAGAGCCAGCTCGATTTCCTCATGGGCGTCATAGCCGCGCAGCTTGCCCGGCTCCGAGCCGAAGGTCGCGTCGATGTGATCTACGGCGTGGATCATCACGTCGAGGAAGCGGTGCTTGCCGGTCGCCTCGTAATAGGCGACGGCACCTTCCAGCAGATGGCCCATCGAATACATTTCGTGCAGGTCGCGCAGATTGGTCCAGCGCTTGTCAGGCTCGCGGCGAATGAACCAGCTGTTGAGATAGCCGTCTTCCATTTGCCCCTGTTCGAGCTTTTCGACGATCGCGTCGATCTGTGCTTCGAGTTCGGCATTAGGGGCGTTTTTCAGGGTGTAGCTCGCGGCCTCGATCCACTTGCCGAAATCGGAATCGAAGAAATGCTGCATCGAAAGCCCGCTTGGCTGGATCGGGCGCGCAAGCGGTGCCGGTGGCTTGTCGAAGTCCAGCACTTCGAGAAAACCTTCCTCCTCAAGCCGCTTATGCTGCGTCGGGATGGTGGTCTTCCGAACGGTCTCCGACCAGCTTTTCCAGAACCCGTCCGGAAAAGCCACGCGGTGATGCTCGATCGGTACGAGCCTGTCGAAATGGCGTGCGGCGGCGTTAGTCGGCTTCTTCAGGGAGGACGACATAAAAGCTCCTTTTGCAGTGTTCTGCGGCTTATTTGACGGCGCCGGCGGTGAGGCCGCGCACGTAGTAGCGTTGAAGGGCGAGGAAGAGCAGGATGCAGGGGATCATGGTGACGGTGATGCCAGCCTGCAGTGCTCCCCAATCGATGATCCCATAGATGCCGGAGGACACGTTCACGAGCATGATCGGCAGGGTGAACTTGTTCTGATCCGAGATGAAGATCAGCGCTGCGAGGAACTCGTTCCAGGAATTGAGGAAGGCGAACATCGCAACGGTTGCGACACCGGGCAGTGCCAATGGCATCAGGATGCGCCGCAGCAGCGTCCATTGCGAGGCACCGTCGATGCGTGCCGCTTCCACCAGCGCGGCGGGGATCGCATCAAAGGCGTTGCGCATCATGAAGATCGAAAATGGCAACTGGAATGTCGTGTAAACGAGGACCAGTCCGAACAAGCTGTTCTGCAGACCTAAAAACTTCAGGATGAGAAACAGCGGGGTCAGGATGGACTGGAACGGGATCATCATCGTGGCCATGACCAGAACGAAGATCAGAGATTGACCCGGAAAGCGGAATTTCGAGAAACCGTAACCGGCAGGCACCGACACCAGTATGGTGAGGATGATCGTGCCGGCCGCGATCAGCAGCGAATTCATTGCATAGATCTGCCAGCCGGCGCCGACATCTTCCAGCCGCCGATAATTCTCCAGCGAAAAGGCCTTCGAGAAAAGCGCGACTGGATTGGCGAGCGCTTCCGCCGCCGGTTTGAAGGAATTGGCCACGGACCAGACAATCGGCATCAGGAAGATGATTGCCAAAAGCAGGGATACCAGAAGGAAGGTGACGTGTCCGATTCGCTCCGAAAACGGCCTGCCGGCTGCAACATTCGCATGTGTCATCGGCCTTCCTCCGGGCGGTGGCGCATGAAGCTGAGCTGGATGGAGCTGATGGCAACGAGAACCACCAGCAGTGCGAAGGAGAGGGCGGATCCGTAACCCAGCCGATAGGACGAGAAGGATGCCAGGTATATGGAGAAGACGGCGGAGATCGTGCTGTTGCCGGGGCCGCCCTGGGTGATGATGAAGAACTGATCGAAAGCGAGCATCGAGGATGTGATGTTGAGGATCAGTGCCAGAAGCAGCGAGTTGCGCATCAGAGGCAGGGTGATGCGGCGAAAGCGGCTGAAGACACTGGCGCCGTCGATCTTGGCAGCCTCGATGACCTCGGCGGGTATGCTCTGCAATCCGGTGAGCAGGATGACCATGGTGAAACCTGCTGTCTTCCACACGACCATCAGAATAATAACGGCGAGCGCCGGCCAAAAACTATCGAGCGGCCGAGGTGATGCATCAACAACGCCGAGGCTGAGAAAAAGGCGGGAAAAAACGCCGTTGTCAGGGTTGAGCAACCATGTCCAAAGCGTCGAGGCGGCACCGAAGCCGATGACGACGGGCATGAAATAGATCGTGCGGAAAAAACCGGCGCTACGGAGCGGGCGGTCGACCAGCAAAGCGAGCGGAAAAGCCACTGCCATGATCGCTGCGGTAACCAGCAGCGTGTAGAGAAGGGTAAATCCCAGTGAGGACCAGAGTTGGCTGTCGCCCAGAAGTTCCGCGTAGTTTTCCAGGCCGATGAACTTTTTCCGCCCCAGAAGCGGCCAGTGATAGAAGCTCATCCATACGGTCATCAAAAGCGGGATGACGAACAATCCGATGATGAACACCATACTTGGCGCGATGAAAAACAGGCCCAGCCAGCCATGCGGTTCGCGGCTGCCGCCGAAGGCTGAGACAGGGCGCGCGACCGCGCTCGGCAGTGTGGTCTCTACCATTCAATCCTCGTCGTCATTCTATCAGGCTATCGATGCTGATGGAGGAGCAGGCAGATTTCGGCTGCCTGCTCGCTCATGCGTCAGGGATTTGTCCGCTCGAGAATCTTGGTAAAGTCATCCTGCGCCTTCGAGATGGCTGCATCCACATTGCCATCGAAGATGCTCGACTGGACAAGGTTCAGGAAAGGGCCGGTCCGGCTGACGAAAAGCTCATCGGAGGAGAAGGTATAAGGCGTGCGTGCCTTCGTCAGGATCTCGTAGGAAACAAGGTTTCGCTTGTCGAACTGCGCATAGGCATCCGCTGCGAGATCGGTGCGCGATGGCATGCCGGATTCCTTGGTGATGAAAACCTGCTGTTCCGGCTGCATGTAGAAATTGACGAAGTCGAGCAGAACCTTCTTCTTTTCCTCGCTGATGCCGGCAATCAGTGCCAGCGTGTCACCACCGGCAAAGCTGGAAGCGCCATCCTTCGGTCCGGGAATGGGAGCAACGTTGAATTTAACATCCGGATATTTGGCCGTCAGAAGATTGACGATGTAGGAGCCGGTCATCAGCACGCCGACTTTTCCGGAGGCAAATGCCTCCACCGCGTTGTTGCCGTTGCCGGAGCGCGATGTCGGATGAATGGCGCCAGCCGTCCACATGTCGCGATAGGCCGCGATCGTTTCCCGCATGGCAGGTGTATCGACCGTCGCCTCACGGCCGTCCTGGCTGAGAATATCCGCGCCGGCCGCCCAGAGGTGGGGCAGGAAATCGTAGATCAGCCAGCTTCCGGAATTCGCGACGAAATAGAATCCGTAGGTATCGGATCCGAGTGCGCGAACCTTTTTCGCGTCTTCCGCAATTTCCGTCAGAGAAGCTGGCGCCTTGTTAGGATCAAGGCCTGCTTTTTCGAAAAGGTCGATATTCCAAGCGATGATCGACGCGTCAGGCAAGGCAGGGACGCCGTAGATCTTGTCATCATAGGTGGCTAAACGAACATGAGACGGGCTTAGCGCGTTTGCATAAGGCAGCCCCTTCACGAAGTCAGTAATGTCTTCGAGGCTCTCGTTGGCGGCAAATGTCGGCAGGTAGATCAGATCCAGAACCGCGCCTTCCGGCGGTGATCCGCCGGCGATGGCGGCGCCGAGCTTTGGCACCATCTGTTCCGCCGTGATCTGGGTGACGATGATCTTGTCATCGTGCTTGGCGTTGTACTGCTCGGCAAGCGACTGCAAGACAGCGCCGGACGAGGTGCGAACCCAGAGATTGACTTCCTCGGCGGCAGCAAAAGAGGTTGTCGCAGCAAACGTAATTGCTGCGAGCGCAAGGCTAGCTTTATGCATCACGGTTCCCTTTTTCTATTGTTCGTCGCAGTTTCCCGATGGACGTGAACAAACGGTAGGGCGGATTTTTTTGCCTGTCGACAATTTTGAATTCGATTTTTGCAAAAACGTTTTTGCACGTCTGAAAACGCTTGAGAAATCGTTTTTGCAAGATCATTCTTGCGGAATGTTAAAGCCTATTTCTCATCGAAAACGAACACTGCGCGATGTCGCGAAGGCGGCTGGTGTCAGCTTGTCCACGGCCTCAAACGCACTGAACGGTGTTGGCCGTGTCAACGCTGAAACAAGCGAACGCATCAACAGGATTGCTCAGGAAATCGGCTTCAGGCCCAATGCGCTGGCGCGAAGCCTGCAGAGCAAGCGCAGTTCCACGATCGGCATGCTGACCAATGATACATACGGGCGGCTCACACTTCCCATGGGGGCAGGGGTCTCGGAAGTTCTGGTCGATCAGGGTGTTTCCGTTTTCCTCTGCGCCACCAACAACGATCCGCGTCTTGCACAGCTTCATCTTCAGGCGCTTCTCGACAAGCAGGTCGATGGCATTATCTTCACCGCAACGCGACTGGATCTTGAGCAGCCTCGGGAGCTTCTGGCGCTACCTATTCCAGTGATATACGCCTTCGCAGAAGGTCCTCCGGGGAGCGTCAGTTTCGTGCCTGACGATGAACATGGCGCACGCCTGGCGATGGAGCGCTTGAGGAAGTCCGGCTGCTCGCGCATCCTTCATATCACCGGTCCGAAAGACTATCTGGCTGCCAGACTGCGTGCAGCCGCCTATTGCAATTTTGCCGAAGCCTGTCGCGAACCGATGTTCGGGGACTGGTCTGAGGAGTGGGGACATGAGGCAATCGCCTGGCTGGTTTCAGACGGAGACCAATTGCCCGGCGGTATCTTCTGCGGCAACGACGAGATCGCCAGAGGCGTCATCGATGCTCTGCGTGATCGTGGTATTCTTGTGCCGAGGGACATATCCGTCGTCGGCTTCGATAATTGGGAGGTCATTTCGCGGCAAACCCGGCCGCCCTTGACCACTGTCGACATGGAACTCATGGAACTTGGCCGGCAGGCGGGCTTGGCCATGCTGAGCATTACCAGAGGTGAGGCTATTGAACCTGGAACCCGCCGCTTGCCCTGCCGATTAGTCGAACGGCTCTCAACGGCGAACAAGGCGAATGAATACTAGCGGGCTTCGCCGAAGCCCAAGAAACGGCAAAAAGCCGTCACTGATATAATTGGCGCGAACTGCTCGGGGCGCTCGTGTCAGGCCTCAAGCCATGTTACGTTTTACATGATCTGAACAGGAGAGCTCTGTCGAAGCCGACTTAACTCTATCGCTAGGGGCAATGTCGCGAAACAAGTCCAACTACCGAAGTCGGTTCTGCGCCTGGACATAGCTCAGGCTACGTGACGGTGAGCGCAGGGCTGGGTCGAATGGATTGATCCGGCGACCGAGTTCGCGAGCCTCGGCCGAGAGAATATCCACCATCGCCTGCAATCTCTCGCCTTCGGCGCGTTCGGCAAGCGTACCGACGCTCAAGGCCGCGACCACCGTACCGTTTGCGTCGCAGACGGGAACGGCGACGCCCGCCATGCCCGGAATGAGACCCGCATTAAAGCTGACGAAACCCTGTTCGCGGGCATTGGCGAGAAGAAGTCGGAAGCTTGCCTCGTCGAGATGGCTGCGATCGAGCAGACGCGGCATATTGAACCGGATAACGGCTTCTCTTTCCGCGTCCGGCAGGTTGGCGAGAATGGCGGTGCTGCCTTGGCCGATGCCGAGCGGCACCTTGCCGCCGATGTCGCCGGTGAAGGAGCGGATCGGGAAGGGGCCTTCGACACGGTCCAGGCAGACCGCATCATAACCGCTTCGCACGAGCAGGAAGATCGTGTCCGTCAGGGTTGACGACAGGCGAAGCAGTGCCGGTCTGGCCAGTTCGCGCAATCCGTCGGAGCGTCCGGCGCGGGCCGCCAGCACGAAAAATTCGAGACTGAGGCGGTAGCGTTTGCCGCCGGACACCTGTTCGACGAACCCTTCGGCGACCAGATCCTGCATGGCGCGATGGGCTGTCGGCTGGTTGCAACCCACTTCCTTTGCCACATCTATCAGCCGCACCCCGGCGGCATCTGCCGCGCCAAGCGCCTTTAGGATGATCAGCGTGCGCCTTGCGCTTGAGATCTGGCGAGTGTCTTCATCCATTAAATGTAATCCGGATTGGGCTGATCTTCCATAAATTTCATATAATGAAATATTTCAATGATAATTTTCCTAATTGGAATTTTTCATTGACCATAGGCAGTTTTCTACTGTCTCCTTCGCCTGGGAACGAAATTAGAGAAAGCGCGAAAACTGGCGCAACTGGAGTGGACATGAGCTTTCTGACGCTCAATTCGCTGTCGAAAATCTATGGCAATTTCACCGCTGTCGATGCGGTCAATCTGGAAGTCAGCAAGGGCGAATTCGTATCGCTTCTGGGGCCTTCCGGCTGCGGCAAGACCACGACGCTGCAGATGATTGCAGGCCTCGCCGAACCATCGGCCGGCTCGGTCATGCTCGACGGGCGCGAGATCACCCGCGAGAAACCGAACCGCCGCGGGCTCGGCATCGTATTCCAGACCTATGCGCTCTTTCCGCATATGACGGTGGCGCAGAATGTCAGTTTCGGGCTGGAAATGCGCAAGGTCGGCAGGGCCGAGCGCGATCGGCGGGTGGCCGAAGCGCTGGCGCTGGTCAAACTCGACCAATTTGCCGATCGTTATCCGCGCCAGCTTTCCGGCGGTCAGCGGCAGCGCGTCGCAATCGCTCGTGCCCTTGTCATCGAACCGCCGGTGCTGCTGCTCGATGAGCCATTGTCCAATCTGGATGCCAAGCTGCGCGAGGAAATGCAGTTCGAGCTTCGGCGCATTCAGCAGACGGTCGGCACGACGACGATCATGGTAACCCACGACCAGGGCGAGGCGCTGTCGATTAGTGACCGGGTGGTGGTCATGGAACACGGAAAGATGACTCAAGCCGATGTGCCGGCGGCGGTCTATGATCATCCAGCGACGGAATTCATCTCCTCTTTCATCGGCAAGATGAACAACATTCCTGGTATCGCGCTCAAGCTGGGCATCCACGCGTCCGGTGTCATCTTGCCAGCAACCGACTGTCCCGCCACAGAGGGCGAGCCGGCCATCCTGTCGCTTCGCCCCGAGCGGATTACCATCGTACCCGCGGGCCAGGGGCATCTGCACGGAGTGGTCAGTGCAAGGTTCTTTTTCGGCAGCCACTGGCTGTTCAACGTCGATACGGCGGTCGGCCAGATCATCGTTTCCTGGCCGAATACGGATGGCTCATTGCCTGCATCCCAGGGGCAGCCCGTTGGGCTCTCTTGGTCGCCGGAAAGCGCGCGTGTCTCGGCCCGGACGCAGGAGACTTCGAGGATTGACGCATGACGGCGCAGACATCCTCGACGCCGTGGTTCCTGTCTTTCCCCGGCCTGATCTTCTTCCTCGGCATGGTGGTTCTGCCGCTGACGCTGACCGCGGTGCTTTCCTTTCATGCCTATGATTTCAATATAGGTGTGCTCGACAGCTACACGCTGTCGAACTACACGACGGTTCTCTCCGATCCCTATTTCCTCTCGATCTTCTTGCGGACGCTGAGGATCGCCCTGATTACGACGGTTCTGTGCATCGTGATCGGTGTGCCGGAAGCCTATATCCTGTCTCGGATGTGGAACCCGTGGCGGTCGATCTTCCTGCTCGTCATCATAGGTCCGCTGCTGGTTTCGGTCGTTGTGCGCTCCTTCGGCTGGAGCATGCTGCTCGGTTCGACGGGGTTGATCTCCAAAGCCAGCATCATGCTCGGTCTTGGCCCGGTTCGCATTCTCTACAGCGAGGCAGCGATCGTGATCGCGCTGGTGCATGTGATGCTGCCGTTCATGATCATCCCGGTCTGGACGGCGATCCAGAAGCTCGATCCTGGGCTTGAACCGGCCGCATGGTCGCTTGGCGCTTCGCGCTTTACTGCAGTGCGACGGATCATCCTGCCGCAGATTTCGCTCGGGATCCTTTCCGGCAGCCTGATCGTTTTCGGCCTTTCGGCAAGCTCTTTCGCCATTCCTGGCCTGCTCGGCGGGCGGCGGCTGAAAATGGCGGCGACCGTCGTCTATGACGAATACATGCACGAGCTGAACTGGCCGCTCGGCGCTGCCATCGCTTTCATCGTTCTTGTCGCCAACCTTCTGATCATGCTGGCCTACAACCGGATGATCGAAGCCAAGGCGCGCAAGGTTCTGGGCTGAGGGGGCGGAATATGGATCGCAACGGACCAAGCGCCCTCATCTTTCACACGCTCGTCGTATGCTTCATGCTGGCGCCTCTGGTGATCATCTGTCTGGTCGCTTTCACGCCCGACAGCACGCTCACCATCCCGACGACCGAGTTTTCGCTGCGGTGGTTCAAGGCCGTGTTTGTCCATCCGGACTTCATGGCATCCTTCTACAATAGCTTGTGGCTGGCAACGCTCGCGGCAACGATCGCCGTGCTGATCTCGCTTCCGGCCGGCATCGCGATCTCCCGCTACGAGTTTCCGGGACGCGGTTTTCTCAATGGCCTGTTCCTGTCGCCGCTGATCATTCCGCATTTGGTTCTCGGAGTCGCTCTTTTGAGGCTATTCACGCTGATCGGCGCAACGGGCAGCTTTGGGTGGCTGGTGGCAAGCCATGTCGTTGTCGTCACGCCCTATGTGCTGCGGCTGGTGATGGCGGCGCTCACAGGCATCGACCGCAATGCTGAACAGGCGGCACTGACGCTCGGGGCCGGGCCGCTCACGGTGTTCCGGCGGATTACCGTGCCGATGATCCTGCCCGGCATTACCGGCGGTTGGCTGCTCGCCTTCATCAACAGTTTCGACGAATTGACCATGTCGATCTTCGTCACCTCACCCCAGACCGTCACGTTGCCGGTCAGGATGTACATGTACGCGACGGAATCCATCGATCCGATGATGGCAGCCGTTTCCGCGCTGATGATCGCCCTGACCGGTATCGCCATGCTCGTGCTCGACCGGGCGTTCGGACTGGACCGTATTCTTGTCGGGCAGAAGTGAACGAAAATGCCGCTCCTGCATCGCGTTGCGCGACAGAATGAAGTTCCGATCAGTTTCTCGCTGAACGGCAAACCTTGCGAGGGACGGCGCGGTGACACGCTGCTCAGCGCCATCCTCACCGTGGACGAACGGCTCAGGCCCAGCGATTTCAGCCATGAGCCGCGGGCCGGTTTCTGCCAGATGTCGGCCTGCCAGGATTGCTGGGTCACACTCACGAGCGGTGAACGGGTGCGTGCCTGTTCCACTCCGCTTGCGGAGGGCATGCAAGTGATGACCCAAGCGATCACTGGGGCGGGAGAGGCCGCATGAGTGGCGCTGTAAAAGATCGTGCCCAACCTCTCATCGTCGGAGCCGGCCCGGCCGGTATCCGTGCCGCAGCCACACTTGTTGCGGTGGGGATTCGGCCGATCGTCGTCGACGAAGCGCCGGCCTGTGGTGGACAGATCTATCGCCAGCCTCTCGTGCCGGATGGTCGCGATGCTAAAGCGCGGTATGGCTCGGAAGCGCCCAAAGCCGAGCGGCTGCATGGAGAATTCGCCGGGCTGCAGGGCAAGATCGATTATCTGCCCAACACGCTGGTCTGGAACCTGTCGGACGGCATTGCCGATGTGGCGACGAATGGCGGGCATCGCCGGCTCGCCCATGATGGGCTGATCCTTGCCACCGGGGCAATGGACCGCATTCTGCCAGTTCCTGGCTGGACCTTGCCCGGCGTGTTTTCGCTTGGTGGTTCGCAGATCGCCTTGAAGGCACAGGGCTGCGTCATCGGTTCGCGCGTCGTCTTTGCCGGCACGGGGCCGCTGCTCTATCTCGTTGCCTGGCAATATATGAAGGCCGGCGTAAAGGTGGCGGCGGTGCTGGATGCCGCGCCATTTACTGCGCAGATGGCGATGACGAAGGCCTTGTCGGGCTTCCCCGCCATCGTGCTGCGCGGCACGCGCTTCGTTGCCGAGATGATGATGAAGGGCGTCGCCTTCCATTACGGAATCAACAAGCTTCGCTTCGAAGGAACGAGCCGGGTCGAGGGCGTGTCCTTCGAAGTGCGCGGCAAACGCCGGCATCTTGCCTGCGACGGCGCGGGTTTCGGGCTCGGGCTGAAGCCGGAAACGCAGCTTGCCGATCTTGCCGGCTGCCAGTTCGCCTTCAGTGAACGGGATCGTGTTTTCCTGCCGCAGACGGATGCCGCTCGCCGCTCCAGTGTTGCCGGTGTCTACCTTGCAGGTGACGGTTCCGGCATTGCCGGCGCCGATGCCGCGGAGATGTCCGGTGAGAGGGCAGCGCTATCGTTGATCGAAGACCGCGGCCTTGCCGTCGATCCGCGTCGGGCAGGCGTGCTTGAAAAAGAACTGCGCAGGATCTTTGCTTTCCGCACCATTCTCGAACAATCCTTTCCTTTCCCGTCGCACTGGATCGCCGACCTTCCGGGCGACACGATGGTCTGTCGTTGCGAGGAGATCGATGTTTCGGCCATTCGTGACGTCACCGACCATTTCGGCATTGTCGAGATGAACAGGCTGAAGGCGGTAAGCCGGGTCGGCATGGGACGTTGCCAGGGCCGTGTCTGCGGTTCGGCTGCTGCCGAACTGCTCGCCGCCTCGACCGGCCGGCCTATTTCGGCCGTAGGTCGCCTGCGCGGACAGGCGCCGGTCAAGCCGCTGCCCATGTCCTACTCCGCGATCGCGCCCTCAATCACTGGGGAGGCTGCGGAATGAAGGTCGATGTTGCGATCATCGGTGGCGGTCTGGTCGGTTGTTCCGCAGCGCTGGCTTTGAGGCAGATGGGCCTGTCGGTTGCCTTGCTGGAACGCGGGTTCTGTGGCGCGCAGGCGAGCGGCGTCAATTACGGCGGCGTGCGCCGCCAGGGCCGGCCAATCGAGCAATTGCCGCTGGCGCAGCGCGCTCATGCGATCTGGCCGCAGCTCAGGCAGTTGATCGGCATCGATGGCGAGTTTCGTCGCACCGGGCAGCTGAAACTTGCCCGCAACGAGGCGGAGATGGCTTCGCTCGAAGCCTATGCTAGGGCCGCCGCAGCGACTGACCTGAAGCTTGAACTGCTTGGCTCCAATGCGCTTGCCGAGCGGTTTTCCTGGATCGATCGTAACATTGCGGTTGGCGCTTCGTTTTCCGCCGATGACGGACAAGCCAATCCGCGTCTCGTGTCTGCCGGCTTTGCCGCCGCCGCAAGGCGGGCGGGCGCCGAAATTTACGAACAGACGCCGGTGCTTGGCGTTTCGAAGGAAGCCGAAGGGTTTCTCGTCGAGGCGCAGGGTGTACCGGCTATCCGCGCTACGCATCTGGTCAATGCCGCCGGTGCCTGGGCGGGGCCGTTTGCCGACATTTTCGGGGAGGGCGTGCCGCTCGGCCGGATCTATCCGTCGATGATCGTCACCGAGCCGATGAAAGTGTTCATGACCGTCAATACCGGCGTAGAGGGCGGCGAGGTCTATGCTCGGCAGGTAGAGCGCGGCAATTGCGTTATCGGCGGCCAGCGGGGAGTTGCCCGCGCGGACAATGCCGATTTTTCCCGCCCGACGGATGTCGGCGTCACGACAGTGATGCAACGCGCAGCGCGGCTTTTCCCGTCGCTGAAACATGCCCATGCAATCCGGTTCTGGTCGGGAACGGAAGGGACGATGCCGGACAAGAACCCGGTGATCGGTCAAAGCGGCACTACATCCGGGCTGATCCATGCCTTCGGTTTTTCCGGTGCTGGTTTCCAGATCGCGCCGGGTGTCGGCGAAGTCATCGCCGAGCTGATTACCACGGGTAAGACGACCACACCGATCGATGCCTTTTCGATCACTCGCTTCTTCGTCGACGCCGCCAAGGGCTCGGGCGCCGGCGCTCCACCGCAGAGCCCTCAATCAAGGGGAACGTGAATGATGAAATCCATCCATGCGGCACTCGCCGCCAGCATCGCATGCCTGACCGTTGCCGGTTCGGCCCATGCCGAAACCAAAACCCTTTATGTCGGGATGAACGGCGGCAATCTGGAACGCACGTTCACCCAGGCTGTCTTCCCGGCCTTCGAAAAGGCCAATGACGTGAAGATTGTCGTCGTGCCGGGCACATCCAGCGATATTCTCGCCAAGGCGACCGCTGCAAAGGATGCGCCGCAGATGAACCTGATGTTCCTCGACGATGGCATCATGTATCGCGCCATCGGCCTCGGCCTTTGCGAAAAACTCAAGGAAAGCCCGGAGCTTGCCGAAGTTGACAAGGCAGCCCGGATGAAGGACGACATGGCCGTCGGTGTCAACATGGGCATGACCGGGATCGCCTATAACACCAAGCTGTTTGCCGATAACGGCTGGGCCGCCCCGACCTCTTGGATGGATTTTGCCGATCCGAAATTTGCCGACAAGGTGGTCTTCCAGTCGGCATCCGCCTCGTCCTTCGGCCTGCACGCCTTCCTGATGTTCAACCGCATCCAGGGCGGTGACGAAACCAATGTCGAACCGGGCTTCACGAAGTTCGGCGAGACGATCGGCAAGAACGTGCTCGAATATATTCCGAGCTCGGCGAAGATTTCCGAAATGACCCAAGCAGGCGAAGCGGCCATCTTCCCGCTGACCCCGACGGCGGTCAGCACACTCAAGGCCCAGAGTATTCCGGTCGAATACGCTCAGCCGAAGGAAGGCTCCGTGGTGCTGATGTACACGGCCTGCACGATCGCCAAGAACAACGAGCCGGAACTGACGCAGAAGCTTGCAGCCTATCTGCTGTCGGCCGATGCGCAGTCCGCGGCGCTCGATGCGGGCGATGTCTACCCGTCCAACCCGAAAGCTGTTGCCTCGACGCCGGAAGGCAAGGTGAAGCTTGATGCATTCCAGACCTACATGAAGACTGCCGTCGTTCTTGATTGGGATGCGATCAATGCCAAGCGCGCCGAATGGAACAGCCGCTGGAACAAGATGATCGAACAATGAGCCGTTCGTCCTGACCTTCATGTCGCCGGAAAACTCTGCGGGAGCTTTGCATCCCGATCGCGCTTTCCGGCGTCTTTTTTGAATGCGCTTGTGGAGTGCCGCGTGAGCCTCGTCATCATCAGAAAAAACGCCCCGACGGCTCCCTGGCAGCAGGCATTCGCCAGTCAAGCACCCGATCTTGTCGTCCATGCCTGGCCCGAAACGGGGCCGCTGGAAGAGGTTGACTATGTGCTCTGTTGGGCACCGGGCGCCGGAGAGATTGCGCGTTACCCCAATCTCAAGGCGGTGTTCTCGCTGGGGGCGGGCGTCGATCATCTCCTGAGCGACGACACGATCCCGCTACATTTGCCGATCGTACGCATGGTCGACAAATCGATCACAGATGGCATGGTGCAATACGTCGTCATGGCGGTGCTCAACCATCATCGCCGTATGGAAGAGATGCGTGCGAACCAGGCTGCAAAGATTTGGCAGAAACTCGATCTATCAAATCCGCAGATCGGCATCATGGGCATGGGCGGCCTCGGCAAGGCTAGCGCCCGGGCGCTGGCGGCGATGGGATACAGGGTTCGCGGCTGGAACCGAAGCGGGCGGCCGGTTGAAGGTTTAGACGTTTTTGGCGGAGCGGGTGGTCTTAAGTCCTTCCTGGCTGAGACCGATATCTTGATCAGTCTTCTTCCGCATACCGAACAAACGATTGGCATCCTCAATCGGGAAACATTCACAGCGTTGAGGCAAGGTGCCTACGTCATAAATGCCGGGCGTGGAGAACAGTTGGTCGAGGAGGACCTGCTGAGAGCGTTGAGCAGCGGCCAGATCTGTGGCGCCATGCTCGACGTATTCTGCAAGGAGCCATTGGCTGCAGACCACCCTTTTTGGGGCGAAGAGAGGGTTACTGTGACGCCGCACATTGCCAGTTGGGTCGATCCCGCCGCCGGCACGGCGCATGTTCTGCGCGCGATCCAAGCTATCAAGCATTGCGAGATTCCGGAAGGTCAAGTTGATCGAACCGCCGGTTACTAGCTCCTCTCAACCAATACGGACAGGGCTCTCATAAGAGCAGAACGGAACCCACACGGCCCGTATCGAGAGATCATTTTACAGAGACCGAACTTCTATGTCGAAGTATCGAAAGTGATGCCTGCTGATTGATAATTGTTACCATCAGCAGCTCATTAGAGAGTAAGGCACGCACTCCATCTGTTCATGAATATTTTGCTGTCAATGCTTGAATAATCGACGAAGTATAGATGCTTAGCGTTTTTCCAAAATAACCTTTTTCGACACCTGGGAATTAAAGTGTAGATTATTTTTTTATTTCCTTTATTAGTGTGTTGGGGAGAAGGAATATGCGTGTTTCAGTATTTCTTGTGAGTGACAGCACGATCGTTGCTTGTGCCATGGCGCAAGCCATAAGAACTGAGTTTGCGCAGGTCTCACACTCTCCTTCCTTCTCAAGCGTGGCGGACCTGGTAATCGACTGGGACGACACTGTCGTCATCATCGACGCGGTCAATCCGAAAGAACTGGTTGCGCAACTCAATCGTGACAACGACGCCGTCGACACATCGCACATTATCGTCTTGATGCGGGCAAACCAAAGTGTCGACGAGTATCGATCAATCATCGGCAAAGTGGGCGCGTTGCTGCCTGATGGTGCCTCGCTGCAGGAAATAGCGCTTGCTGCGCGCATCGTTCGTCATGGGATCACGCTATTGCCGACGGTTGCCGTTGCGGGCTTGGGACACTCCGGCCTTAACGACGACATGAATGCCCGGGCCCTTGAGGGATGCTCTTTTACAGATCGCGAACATGCTGTGCTCGGACTGATTTCGAAGGGTGCGAGCAACAAGGTTATCGGCCGAAAACTGGATATCACAGAAAGCACCGTTCGCGTCCATGTTCGGGCCATCCTGAAAAAGCTCGGAATGCAGAATCGCACCCAAGCGGCGCTTTATGCCGTGGGTCACAAGGGCATTCAGGTTGGCTCGGATCTCTTCCGGCCGGCAACAACCGTAATGTCGGCTATTTGCGGCTTTGTTGCCGTCAATCTACGAACATTCATGCCCGAATTCACCCAAACGCTCCTACTCCAGGCATCGATTATCGCCTGAGCATGCGTTTCCCGCGCCGCTCGGCGCGATTGCGGGACAACCATCCCATCTGTCTTATCCCGTTTGGATTATGGTTCTTCGAATTCAAGACGTGAACAGGATCCTGCTCTTGCCGTCGGCTTCGGTTCCGCGCTTGCGGCGTCTCAAAGGTCTCCAGATAGCCCCATCCTTGGCGAGCCTGCCGCTTCAGCTCAATAGATGCTCTCTTTTGCCCCACTGCGATTGCAAGTGGCGCTTTGCCGGTTTCATTCAGAAATTGGCGTTTCGGGTAGGGGGCTGCGCGTTTTGTTTAGTCGTTAATCATTCGTTTACCTCAATTGACCAAGCGCTTCGGCCTTTTGGGATGTTTGTGATCGCAATCGCCTCAAGCACACTGCGGGGTGGGGACAAGCCCGGACAATCACGGGCTGTCGGAGCACTTCGAGCGCGATATCAGCGCTCTTCCTTTTGGGGGCGATCATGGATAACGAAAGCAAATCCGGCAAAATCATCGTGACTTCCGTTGCTGAGCTGACATCCCCGCTGGGGGTAACTGTCGGCGAGGCAGCCGGGGCCAAAGGCTTTCTTCTCGACGTGTCAGTCGGTGGCCTACAGGAAATCCTGATCGCCTTTTCCAATGGCCGTAACGCACCTCTTCGATCGACATTGTCCGTCGGTGGCCAGGTGCCGGAAGTCATCGAGTTTGAGCCGACCGGCTCTTGGACGACCTTCTCCAACAGGGTCCTTCATATCGATCTTGCAGAGGGCATGCATGTCCTGACCTTCTCGTCGCTCAACAATGCCGGTGCGGAAATTGCCAGCGTCAGCAACCTGGGCCCTGCCAGTGGCGGCAAGTCCGGCCGTTCGCTCCTGACATCGGCAGCTCTTGCCGGGTTGAACATTGCCGCCGTCGGCGCGGTTGCGCTGGCGCTGAGCCCCAGTGTCCAGCACGCGACGGAGGAAAAGCCGAGGGTTGGTGCTGCCCCTGACGATACGCCGCCTGCGCCACGGGCCGAAGAGGTTGCAAGTCTTGCAGCGACACCTTTGTCTGCCACCGCCAATGCATCGAACGAAACCCAGGAAGAGGCGTCTGCAACACCGGATGGCAAGGCGAACCTGACGACCGGTACCGTACCGCAAGCTGCGCCGGCTGATTTGGCTTCCGCTGCAATACCGGAAACGAGCGGGCGCGATTTCCGCTTTATCGGCGCCGGTGATATCTCTTCTTCCGGCCGCGAGGGCGGTCCCGTTTCGTATGTTGCGCCGATCGAGATCGGAGGACAGGCGGTTAACCGCTCCGTAGCTGCGTTGGTCACGGTAGAGCCTTCGGTAGACAACCCGGCTCTGGTCGCAGACGAACCTTCGGAGAACGTGGTTGAGGAAGTGGTCGAGCCGTCGGTGGAGCCACCAGTCGAACCGGTGATTGAGCCGCCGGTCGTAACAGCCATGCCCTTACGCATTCAGGCTGAAGTCGCCACGCTCGGCAATTCCGGTGGCAACGTGACCACCAATCCGAATGTCGTTCATAAGGACACAGCGGGCGCGACCGATATTCCGAATGCGGACGCGGCCGATGGCGACGCCTATGTCGATTTCGCCGGCGTCGGGACCAATAACAATATCGGCAACGGCCAGTATATCCAATGGACATTCTCCGTTGGCCAGGCGGGTTTCTACGACATTGGTTTCGGTTATGCGTTTTCCTCGACCGTTACCACCCGTCCGATGCGTCTCGACGTGAATGGCCAGCTTTGGGATCGCGTCTTCGACTTCAATGGCACGACAAACAACGCCACCTTTTCGGAGAGCGGGACCCGCGTTCTGCTGCAGGCCGGAGAAAACACGATCCGCCTGACGGCGAACGGCTTTTCGGGGCCGAATATCGACTATCTGGAAATCCGCAATGCCGATCCGAACATGATCGTGATCCAGGCGGAAAGCCTTGTGACCCAGGTCGGCAACAATTCCAACGGCGCGATAAATCGGCCGATCAATCTGTCAAACACGCCTGCGAGCGAAATCTTCCGATTTGGCGCTGAAGGCGAATCCTATCTCGACTGGGCGCAGAGTGCCGCTGCGCAGGTGTCGATGACATTCGACGTTCCCGTTTCCGGCACCTATTCGTTCATGGTCACCTATGCCAACGGCGGCACAACAAACCGGCCGTTGAAGCTTTATAGCGACGCGGTCGCAGGCGATCCGCTACACACGCTCAACTTCGCCTCCACACAGGCCAATGCGGTGAGGGCGCGCCCGACCGATCTTCCCACCAATGTCCAGACAGCCCCGGCCGGTGCCACCGGTATCGGTCAGGGCTGGGAAGGCTGGTCAGTCGAAACCGTCACGGTGCATCTTGAGGCCGGCTCCAACAGACTGATCCTCAGCGGCGCCGGCGTCACGACCGGTCCCAATATCGACAAGTTCGTCATCAAGCTTTTGGAAGCCGATCCGACGCCGGTCGAAAATACCGCTCCGATTGCGCTCGACCTGACGGTTGAAGGCGTCGAGGACACGTCGATCACGATCGACGTTGCGGAACTGATTTCCGACGCCGAAGATGATACGCTCACCATCATCGCAACGGTGCCGGCAGAACAAGGCACCGTCTCGGTTCTTGGCACCGTCATCACCTTCACACCGGCTGCCGACTTTCATGGCTCGGCATCGATCAGCTACACGGTGACCGATCAGGACGGCCTGAGCGATACGTCCACCGTTACCGTCACGGTTGCTTCGGTGAATGATACACCGCTGCTGTTTGGCAGCGTCGCCCCGCAGAACGTGGTCGCAGGCAGTGCGCATGTCATCGAGCTTCCATTGACGACCGACGATGTGGATGGCGACGATGTCTCGCTCGTCATCGCCAATGCCGAAGAGCTGCCGGACGGCTTTTCGATCGTTGCGGGCAAGCTCGCGATTGCTGCAAGTGTCGATCCGGGCTCTTATTCGGTGGAGATTGTCGGTTCTGACGGTACGCTCAGTTCGACCCCGATCACGGTCAGCATCACCGTTGCTCCCGAGCCGGTCGACCCTGTCGATCCCACCAATGCGGCGCCGGAAATCTCCAGCGAACCGGGCTTCGTCATCAACGAGAACAGCCTTGCTGTCGGCCAGATCAGCGCCTCCGACGACGATGGAGACCTGCTGCAATATGCGCTCTCCGGTGCCGATGCGAACAGGTTCACCATCGATACCAATGGCAACCTGTCGCTGATCGCAGCGCCCGATTTCGAAAGCCCGAACGATGCGGATGGCGATGGTGTCTATTCCGCCACCGTGACCGTCGGCGACGGACAGACCACCGCCACACAGGCCATCACTGTCACGATCGCCGATATCAACGAAGCGCCGACCGGCATTTCGTTTACGGGCGCAAACACGTTCGTGGAAAACGTGGCGCAGGGCACTGTGCTGGGCACGGTCGGCGGATCCGACCCGGATGGCGACGTGCTGTCCTATGCGGTCAGCGACGCACGTTTCTTGATCAATGGCGGCCAGCTGATCGTCGCACCGGGCGCCAGCTTCGACTTTGTCGCAGAACCGTCTGTCCAGATCGTCGTCAGCGCCACCGATGGGGTGCTCACGACCACGCAAACCTTCACCTTCGGCGTGACCGACGCGCCGGATCAGCCGGTCGAACCGGCTGATCCGCAGTCACTCGTCTTCAACCAGGCCGGCCTGACGCCCTACAGCGCGCAGGACAGCGGTCCCGGCGGCGTCATTGCCGATGGCGGCAATACGCTCACCCTTAACGGGAATTTCTGGAAACGCGCGTTGCTCGGAGAAAGCTACACGATCACCGACAACACCCAGCTGACCTTGAAGGTCACTATCGGGAGTTCGCTATCGGAAATCATCGCTATCGGTTTCGACAACGACGAGCTGCCTTTCGAGGCGAGCGACAAGTCGATCTACCAGATCGCCGGCAACCACAACCAGCCTTCCTTCATCGACCTGCGCAACGGCTCGGCCGGAACACCCGGCCAGATTATTACGGTCACCATCGATCTTTCGGCCCATGCGGGCAAGACGATCAGTTCGCTGGTGTTCATCGCCGACGATGACCAGGCCAGCAACGGCCTCGGCTCGGTCAGCTTCTCCAACGTGCAGCTTGCCGAGATCGAACCGGAAAATACCGTTCCCGGCATTGTCGGCGGTGGTTTTGCCGACATGAGCATCAACGAGCGCGGTTTGCTCGAAGTCGACCTTCCCTTCGTCGATGCGGATGGCGATACGCTGACCTATACGCTGGACGTGAAGACTGCGCTGGGTGTTCCCGCCCAGGGTTTTGCCGGCCTCGTCTTCGAGGACGGGGTTCTCTCAGGCCCGATCGCGGCACTGCCGGGAAGCTATACGGTTACCGTTGTCGCGACAGACGGCCGTGGTGGTTCGACCAGCAGCGATTTCGTCCTGACTGTTGCCGACATCAACGATGCACCGGTCGCCGACACGTCGATCCAGTTCGAGCCGATGGAAGCGATGACGGGAGACGAGGTATCAATCGACATCTCGTCCTTCAGCGATGCGTTTTCCGATGTCGACGGCGATCAGCTGACCTTCTCCGTCGAAGACCTTCCGCCCGGCCTCAGCCTCAATGCGCAGGGTGTCATTGTCGGTACACCGACGCAGCCGGGCGAGGGCTTCTTTACCGTTGTCGCGACCGATCCTTCCGGCCTGCGTGCGGAAATCCAGGTTCCGTTCCTGATCGGCGGTGAGGCCACAGGCGAGACAAGCTTCGTCGTCGAAGCGGAAGCGTTTACCGGTCTGGGCTCGGCGACCGGCTTCTATCTCTCGGCTGCACCCGCCGCTTCCGGCGGCCAGTTGATCCGCACCAATGCCAACCAGTCTGCCAATGTCACCACCGTTCTATCGCAGAACGGCGTGACCGAAGGCTGGTACACCGTCACCATCAGCGTCTTCGATGAGACAGACGGCAGCGCCACCTTCTCCCTGAAAATCGGCGAAACGGTTCTGGCGAGCAATCTGAGCTTCGACAATAACGGCACGTTCGACAATCCGTCGGCGACGCGTGGCAATGCCGCGCAGGCCGGTAACCTGAAGACCATCACCTTCACCAATCCGGTCTTCATCAATAATACAACCATCGCGCAGCTTTCCGGCCAGTCGGATAGCGGCGAGCACCTGCGTATCGACAAGCTGACCTTCACCCCGACCACCGGGCCGGTGCAGCAGGCACCAGGCGCTGTGACACTGACGGGTGGCTCGATCAACGAAAATGTCGTCGCGGGCATCATCGGCACGCTTTCGGCCACCGATCCGGATGGCAACAGCGCCGCGATCGTCTACACGACGACGGATACGCGCTTCACCATCGAAGGCAACACGATCCGTCTCGCCGATGGCGTAAGCCTCGATCACGAGGCGCAGGAGACCGTAACCGTCTCCGTCAAGGCAACCGACACCCAGGGTCTTTCGACCACCACGAACCTGGCGATCAATGTCGGTGACGTCAACGAAGCCCCGAAGCTCGTGGTGGGAGCCGATATCGCCGATGTCGTGCTGGATGCCGGCGAGGGGACAACGATCAACCTTGCAACGGCACTCGGCGCTACCGATCCGGATGCGGGCGACAGCGTCAGCTATGTCGCAACCCTTGCCAACGGCTCTGCGCTGCCGACCGGTATCAGCGTTGCCGGTGGCGTGCTGACCGTCGCGACCAATGTGGCCGCCGGTACCTATGCCATTTCGGTTGCCGCCAGCGATGGTGAGCTTTCGAGTGCACCGGTGACCTTCTCAGTCACGGTAGGCGAACCGGTGATCCTGGTGCCGTTCTCGACCACGATCCAGGCGGAAGCCGGCTCGATCACGCTGCTGGACAATGGTTCGAACACGACGATCACGACCATCCGCGACCCAAGCAACCAGGAATCCCCCGGTACCGTGGGCCTCGTCAATGGCCTGCGTCCAGGCTTCTCCGGAACCGGCTATGTCGATTACGGCGACACGGCGGGCGATCGCCTGAACTACAGTGTCGATGTGCCGGCAGCCGGCACCTACACGTTCAGCATCCGTTATGCCAGCAATAGCGCCCGCCCGCTCAATCTCGTCGTCAATGGCGGCACGGCGCAATCTCTGCCCTTCGTCGCCACCGGCACCAATACGTCCGGCCCGGCGGAAGGCTTCAACAACTGGTCGTTCCAGACGGTTACGGTGGCGCTGCAGGCGGGGACCAATACGTTCTCGCTCGCCATCCCGCCGGGTGCCACGACCGGTCCTAACCTCGATTCCATCGAGATTACCGGCAATGTGCCCTCGACCGGCGATACATCGGCTGATGCGGACGAAATCCCGTTGTTCCTCTCCGGCCCGCAGGGACCCTTGAGCGGCGCCGGTGCCGACTCCATCAACTTCAACCTTGCCGGTATCGACGACGATATCGTCAAGGTGGAGATGAGCTTCGATGGTGGCGTGACGCGTGTTACGGTCAATCCTGATGCCGACGGCGATTATGCGGTCGACGGTTCGGCGCTTGCATCGGGCAATTACGCGGCGATCGCCTATGTCACCGATGCTGCGGGTAACGTAGCGCAGTCGCAGATGAATATCACGATCGCCGGTCCGGTTGTCGTCGCGCCGCTCACCATTCAGGCGGAAGACGAAACGAAGGTCACCGTCAACGATACCGGAACAGGCGACAGCGACACGTCTCTCACCCGCGAGGTCAATGCCACCCGTCTGGATGCAACGGGCAATTATCGTCCCGGCGCGAATGGCGGTGCCTATATCGATTTCGGCTCCAATCCGGGCGATGCGATCACTTTCAACGTAAACGCGACGGCAGCAGGCACCTACCTTGTCACATTCCGTTATGCCAACGGAGCCACGACGGATCGTCCGCTTGTCATGGCTGTCAATGGCGAGAGCGAAGGCTCCGTTTCCTTCGTTCCAGGGCCGGTCACCGGCACCGGCTCCGCCGCAACGGGCTGGAATTCCTGGATCGAGAAAAGCGTCGAGGTGACGCTGACGGCTGGGGCTAATACTATTCGCCTCGAAATTCCGGCCGGCGCGGTCGGTGGCCCCAATATCGACCAGGCAACTTTCGAATATCTGGATGGCGAAGGCCCGCAGAACCCGACCGAGCCGTTCTCTGTTACAATCGAAGGCGAGACATTCACGATCACGGATATCGAGGCGAACGCCTCGACGCCGGCCGACACCGTTTATCGCACGCCCACCAACAAGGAAGGTGGAGCGAATGCCGGCAATAGCGGGCCCGGACTGACCTATGACAGCAACGGCCTGCGTCCCGGCTATGAGGGCAGCGGTTATCTCGACATGGGCGGAGAGGTTGGCGACAAGGCCGGCTTCAACGTCACCGTCGATCAGGCGGGCACCTATCAGCTGACGATCCGCTATGCCAATGGTGGCACGACGGATCGCCCGATGGTGCTGTCGATCAACGGAGAGAACCAGACCATATCGATGAACTCGACCATCCCGACCGGCGGCACCGGTGACCAGGGTTGGGCGAACTGGGTGGAGGTTACCTACGACATCGAGCTTGACGCCGGCGTCAACGCCATTTCGATTGCCAACACGACAACCAACGGTCCGAATATCGACAATGTCACGATCAGCCGCGAGGGAGACGAGGGGCCAGGAGAAACCCGCGATCTCATCCGCTTCGAGCCGGTGGTGAAGATCAACTTTGAACCGGCACCAGGCCAGACGACGCAGGGCCTGCCGACAGGATATCAGACCCCGACGGGTTATCTTGCCGATACCGGTGCCGCATATGGCAACCGCGGAAACGGCTTCTCCTATGGCTGGGTGACCGAGGCAAGCGTTGCCGACGGAACCGCCAACGGCACGATCGCATCCGCCCAACCGGCAAATGCCCATTGGTACAAGGACACCGTTTCCGGCGCGTCCAGCCTGCAGAAGACCTACGCCCATTTCGAATATCCGGGTGCCGGAGCCGCCGGTGCACGCGCCTGGGAAATGGCACTCGAAAACGGCACCTATCAGGTGACGATGTCGGTCGGCGATACGGCAGGAGCCTTCGATTCCAACTACATCATCAACCTCGAAGGCGTGAATGTCTTGCCTGAGTGGACGCCGGCAAACCCGATCAACGGCAGCCAGAACGGCGGCGGTTTCCGCTCGACGCTGGTCACAGCTGTGGTGACGGTAACGGACGGCAGGCTGACGATGGACTCGATCGGCGGCGTCAACACCGAAATCCAGTATCTCGAAGTCGAGCGCATTCCCGACCTCACGCCGGGCGATGGCCGAAGCGCCGACAAGGATTTCTCCTACTTCGTCGCCCCTGTCGCTGCCTCGCTGGAAGACGGCCAGGTCTCGATCGCGATCGGTCCGGATGGCGAATTGCCGACCGGCATCGATCCAACCTCGACCTTCGTCGTCGGCATCAACCTGCAGGCGGAAGGCAATCGAGGGCCGAACATCACCCATACCGACAATATTACGCTGATCGAGACACTCACCGGCATCGAAGTGCCGGTTGCGATCCAGATCAGTGGTGGGGCAGATACGCTCAACATCCGCCCGCTTCAGGATCTGAAGGAGAATACCAGCTATACGCTGAAGGTTCAGGACGTGATGGACCTCGGATCGATCACCGATCCGAACGGCCCGCTCAGGCAGTTCCAGGACCTGACGACCACGTTCGTCACGGGGACCGCGCCGGAAGACGTGCCGCGCGAGGTCGCCTTCTCGACCGACGTCATTCTCAACGGCTTTGCCGATGGCTCCTTCGGTTATACGTCGATCGAGTTCGGCCCTGACGGCAAGCTTTATGTCGCCACCATCACCGGTGAAATCCATCGCTGGGACGTCAATCCTAACGGGACGATCGACAAGGCCTCGCAGGAAACGCTGTCGCTCAGCTATCTTGAAGCACCGGGAGGCGAACGCCGCGGCATTGTCGGCTTCGTCTTCGATCCTGAAGATCCCAATACGATCTGGATTTCCGACAACGCGCCGATCCCGCGTGAATCCAAGGCGTTCGACACGCCGGAATTCTCCGGCCGGGTCAGCAAGGTTACGCTCAGCGAGGTCTTCGAGAATTCGACGGCGGAAACTTATATCACCGGCCTGCCGCGCTCAGGTGGCGACCACCTGACCAACAGCCTGGAGTTCCGCCGTAACCCCGATTACACTGCGAGCAACGGCGAGCCGGAATATCTCCTCTATCTCAGCCAGGGATCCAACTCCGCGGCTGGCGCTGCCGACGGCGCGTGGGGGAACCGTCCAGAACGCCTGCTTAATGCGGCAATTCTCGAGATAGATCCGACGCGCGATGCGCCGGCCGGCGGGTTCAACGTACAGACCGAGCCCAGTGTCGCCGGAAACCCGAGCTATCAGTCGCCGGCTGCGAGCTTCAATGCGAACGGCACCCATTCGACATTCTACAATCCGTTCGCCCCGGATGCCGTGCTGAGCATCTATGCCACCGGCGTGCGCAATGCCTACGACCTTGTCTGGCATTCGAACGGCAATCTCTACGTGCCGACCAACGGCACCGCTTCGGGCGGCAAGACGCCGACCGATCCGACCCAGCCGGGCCTCGACACGACGATCGCCAACTCGCCGAAACAGTACGACTATTTCTTCAACATCGACGAGGGTGGCTATTACGGCCATCCCAACGTTCTGCGTGACCAGTATATCCTCAATGGTGGCAACCCGACGGGTGGCCGAGATCTGAACGAGGTTGTCGGCGGCAATGACGGCAACAGCAATACGGATGGATACCAGACCGGCGTCCAGCCCGATGCCGACTATGATATCGATGGCGTCTACAATCTTGGCTACAACCAGTCACCGAACGGCGCGATTGAATATACCGGTGGAGCCTTCGGTTCCAACCTCAAGGGTGCGGTCCTCTTCGCCCAGTTCTCGACCGGCGATAACGTCCGCTACATCCGTGTCGATGCCCAGGGCAATATCATCGACGACGACGTGCTGCGTCGTCCCGACGGTTCGGTCATCGACGATTATATCGATCCGCTCGACATCATCGAAAACCCCGTGACCGGCCAGCTCTACCTGATGACGCTGAACCGCAGCACGGGTGCGAGCCAGCTGATCCTGCTTACCCCGGCGCCCGGTGGCGTTACGCAGGATCTGACGGCCGACGAGGGCAACAATCTCGCCCTCGTCGCCGTCGACGTTACCGATCCTGAAGCCGCGATCTTCCGCATCGATGGTCTAGACGACGATATCACGGCGATCCGCATTTCCTTCGATGGCGGGCCGAAGCAGACGATTACCGTCAATGCGCAGAAGCAGTTCACCATCGATCTCGGAACAACCTCGGGGCCGGTGACTGCCAGCCTCGAAGTCACGGACGACGCGCTCAACAGCAAGACCGTGAGCCTGAATTTCGTGCCGGGCGAAGAGCCTTCCGGTGAGGATTTCGTGCTTCTCACCACCATTCAGGCCGAAGACAGGACACCGAATGACGGCACCTCCGTCGTCGTGCCGAACGGGACCGCACCGCAGATCCAGATCCGCGATGCGTCCAATATCGAACCCGGCACTGTCGCCGGTACGGTGAACGGCCTGCGTCCGGGTGCTTACGGCACGGACGGGAATACCAACAGCAATGATGGAATTCCGGGCGGTTATGCCGACTTCGGGTCCACCAATGCCGATTTCATCAGCTTCAATTTCTCGGTTCCGTCGGATCAGGCCGGCAATGCCATCCTGCGCTTCCGGTATGCCAATGGCGGCACGACGGACCGGCCATTGCAGCTTGAAATCAACGGCACGATCATCAAGGTCCAGTCCTTTGCACCGACGTCGGTGACCGATGGTTCGGACCCCTGGAACCACTGGCAGATGATCGAAATCCCGGTCGTTCTGGCGGCAGGCGCCAATACGGTGACGCTACGCTCCGTCTCCAGTACCGGCCCGAATATCGACCAGCTGGAAGTGCTGGTGGCGAGCGAAGGAAATGCCGTTCCCAATGATGGCGAAATGGTCGTCGACGGCACGACCTATGTGAAATACGAGGCGGAAAAGGGTGATCTCGGCGGTGCGGCGATCATCACGGAAAACCGCAACCAGTCCGGCGGCGCCTTTGTCGACTATGTCGGCACAGCCGACCAGTCGGTCAGCTGGACGATCTCGACAGGCACCAGCGGCAGCTACGGCCTCGATATCCTCTATGCGCTTGGTGCGGGAAAGGCCGCGCGCCCGATGACTATTCTCGTGAATGGTGTCGCGGTCCAGACGCTACCTTTTGCCGCCAACTCGAATGCCGGGGAAACCGTCTGGGGGCCGCAGTCGGTCACACTTGACCTGTCTGCCGGCACAAACGTTATTACCCTGAAAGCGCCGGGCGGTGTCGGTCCGAACATCGACTACATCCGGGTCACCAAGGATGCGGTCGCCATCTTCGAACCGGATTACGCCGAGATCGACGGCTCCGGCCGCATAGAGCTTGAGGCGACCGATGGCTCGGCGCATACCGTCAACGGCAGCACCGTCGACTTCTACTTCACCGTCGATGCGGATGGCACCTACAAGCTGGATGTCGCGGCCAATGCCAACGCAGTCAATGGCCAGTCGCTGAAGTGGTTCCTCAATGGCGTCGAAGTGGATATCAGCGCCTTCCCGGGCGCAGGCACAGCAGGGGAGGAGTCCGTCTATCTGGCGCTCGAAGCCGGTGAGAACTACCAGCTGCGCATCGTCTCGAACGCACCGGGTGCCAACGGTCTCGACTATCTCGATATCCAGCCGGCGCCGGGCAATCCGAATGCCGATATCGCGGTGCAGAGCCTCGATGCCGCCTATTTCGACGACCGGCTGCATTTCTCCTATATCGAGGACCCGGATGCCGTGGAACCCGGCGCGCCGCGCGACTTCAAGGATACCGGTACGGTGCGGTTGAGCAATACCGGCACCGAGCCGCTGACCATCAGCGACTACCAGCTCACCGGCCCGTTCGTGTTGCAGAACCCGAATGCGCTCAACGGCGCCACGATCGCGCCCGGCTCCTTCCTTGATGTGACGGTTGTCTTCAATCGTGCGGCCTATACGCCGCCGACCACCAATGTCGATGCGACCTCGACCGTCTTTGAAGGCCAGTTGAAACTCATCACCAATGATCAGGACAGCCCTGTCGCAAACATAAAACTTGCCGGTTTCTGGCAGGCACGCGACGAGGGTGGCCAGGAACCCAATGTCAACGAGATCTGGAAGATCTTCGGCTTCGGTAATGTCATCGAGGGGTTGAGGCTGCAGGGCGGCGGCGAGAACTCGGTTCTCTCTACCGACGACGTCTTTGCCAAGACCGATGAGACGGAAGTGCTGTCGCCGTACTGGAAGCTCGCCGATGGCGTGACAACCGCGAAGATCACCCAGATCGCGGCATTCCACGGCCCTGGCGGCGCGACGATCGGCATCCACAATCCTGGCAACAAGGGGCAGGGCACGACCTTCTGGAACCACGAAGGCAACGACAACCAGCGGCTTCTGCCCAATGCCGGCAATGACAACACCTTTGCCACCCGCAACTTCACCAACAACGATATACCTGACGGCTGGGCGGGCAACGAAATCTTCGGGATAACCGTGGCCGGCCTTTCGACCGACCCGCGTCTCAACCCGACAGGTGGGGTCATCGTACCCGGCGCTCAGCAGGGGCATACCGTGAAAATGTTCCAGGCGCTCGACGCCAATGGCAACGTGATCCCGAATGTCTATCTCGGCATCATGGACTATACCGGCATCAACTACGATTATAACGACAACCTCTTCGTCATCGAGGGCGTCCAGCCGGTCGGTTTCGGTGCGGATATGGTCATTTCCAGTCTCGATGATGCCGCAGCAGACGACCGTCTGGTCTTCACCAATATCGACCAGCCGGTGAATGCCGCGCAGACTTTCCGCAACGAGGCGACGTTCACCATCACCAATGATGGCTTTACCGCGCTGACACTGACGAGCCTTGTCCTGTCGGATACTTCGGCCTTCGAATTTGTCGGCACGGTTCCGACGAGCGTTGCCGCCGGCGCCTCCGTTCAGGTCACCGTCCGCTTCAAGGGTACCCATGCCGGCAATACTGCCGGTGCGGATCTCTACAAAGCGACGCTGACGATCAACTCCAACGATTACGATGGTGCGCAGGTCATCCGGCTTGCCGGGCTGGCGCAGGAGTTTTCCGAAAACAATTCCGAGCCGACTGTCGCCCAGATTGTCGAGGCATTTGGTTACTCGACCGATATCGCGCAGGGCCAGCTTGCCAATGGCGGCAAGGTGGAAAGGATCGGCGACGAAGTGCTGATGCCCTATCTGCAAAAGCTCGACCCGTCCAAGAGCGTCGAGGTCATCCAGATGGCGGCCTTCCTGCAGCAGGGCAATGTCGCTCGCCTCGGTTATCACCAGGTCGGATCGAGCGCCGTGACCAATCTCTTCGCCAATGACGACCAGCAGGGCCAGACGGTTCTCCCGGATCAACTGGTGACGGGAAACGGTGCCGGTGCATCCGTCGCCCGCGGCGTGATCAACCAGAACACGCCCTTCGGTCTGTTCATCTCGGTCGATGGCCGCCCGACCTACGCCTCGTGGACCGACCCGGAAGCCAACAAGATCGATCCGAATTTCGGCCAGCTCGTCGGCGAGGACCAGGGTCATCTGATCCGCTTCTTCGAGGCGCTCGATGCCGACGGCAACGTCATTCCCGGCACCTATATCGCCATCCAGGATTATCCGGGCGCTGGAAATTACGACTACAACGACCACATGTTCATCATCAAGAACGTCAAGCCGCATGTCCTGACGGCTGCCAATGACGCCAATGGTGACGGCATCAACGATGCGCTGCGGCTTGATGCGGACAATGACGGCACGGTCAACTTCTTTGACACGACCACGCCTCCGCCGACCGGACCGCAGACACCTTATGGCGGCACGGCTCCGAGCTTCACCAATGGCGTGCTGACAGTCGACGCGACGAACTTCGACAATGGCGGCCAGGGTATTTCCTGGAACGACAATACAGGCCTCGACAACCCGACAAGCAACCCGACCTTCCGGCCGGGCCGTGATGTCGAATTGGTCGGCTCGGGCCTCGATATCGGCCATGTGAAGCCGGGCGAGTGGGTGGAGTACACGATAAATGTGCCGACGGCCGGAACCTACACCTTCTCGGCCAATGCCAAGACACCGGTGACCGGGGCCACCATTTCCGTCTCGCTGAACGGCCAGACGCAGCTTGGAACAGTCACGCTGGCAGACGGTCATGCAGGCGGATCGAACTTCGGCAATGCGGCTTTCGCCGACAGTGCGCCGATCTCGATCAACCTCGGCGCGGGCGTGCAGACGCTCAGGCTTACCTTTAATGGTCCGCTTGCATCGAACGGCTATGTGTTGGATCTGGCTTCGTTCAAGCTGACGGCACCGGTCAACCAGCAGACGCCATATCCGGGAGCCGCCCCGACCTTCACCAACGGGGTGCTGACCGTCGACGCCACAAACTTCGACAATGGCGGCCAGGGGATTTCCTGGAATGACAATGCTGGCCTCGACAATCCGACGAGCAACCCGACCTTCCGGCCGGGGCGCGGTGTCGAGCTGGTCGGTGCGGGTCTCGACATTGGCCATGTTAAGCCGGGCGAGTGGGTGGAGTACACGATCAATGTGCCGACAGCCGGGACCTACACCTTCTCGGCCAACGCCAAGACGCCGGTTGCCGGCGCCACGATCGGCGTCTCCCTCAATGGCCAGGCCCAGCTCGGCACGGTCACCCTTGCCGATGGCCACGCGGGCGGTTCGAATTTCGACAGCGCCGCCTTTGCCCAGAGTGCGCCGATATCGATCAATCTTGGTGCAGGTGTGCAGACGCTGCGGTTGACTTTCAACGGTCCGCTCGCTTCCAACGGCTACGTGCTGGATCTGGCATCCTTCACGCTGACGGCGCCGGCCAGCCAGCAGCCCTTCGGTGGTGTGGCTCCGGCACTCGGCGATGCGGGTCTCGTCTTCGACGGCGTCGAGTATGACAATGGCGGTCAAGGCGTCGCTTACAATGATGCCGCTGGCCTTCAGGGTGGCACCAATGGTGGCCGCGCAGGTTCGTCGGTCGAGATAACCAGCAGCGGCGACGTGGGCTGGATCGCCAACGGCGAATGGCTGGAATACACGATCAACGTGACAGAGGCCGGTACTTACGACTTCAACCTGTCCATGTCGCTTGGCGAAACCGGCGGCCCGAACCGCAGCGTGACGGCCACCTTTACCAACGGCTCGGCAGTCGACACGGTGACGGTCGCGACGCCCAGAACCGGAACTTGGTCGAACTTCCAGGACACCGAAACCGTCAGCGTCGCGCTCGATGCGGGTACCACGGTCGTGCGCCTGACCTTCAACGGCGGCTCGCAGGACTTCTCGTCCTTCTCGCTGGAACCGGCAGGTGCATCCGCGATGACATTGATGAGCCTCGGTCTGGATGGCGAGACCTCCGCCATCGACGACACGCCGCCCGCCCCGGAGATCACGGATCTCGGCACGACGCCGCTCGAAGAGCAGGAGCAGAACCACCTGCAGGGCTACGACATCGTCATCTGACGGGATCGGGCGACGGCGCCTGCTGAAGGGCGCCGCCGCCAATCAAGGGGGAATGGCCGGGATGAAAACCGGCCGGATACTGGGGCGAGTTCATGTTGAAACGTAATCGCAATCTCTCGGTCGCCGACGCCATCCGGACCTGCCGGTCGGCATTCTGGGGCATCTTCGTCATCAGCGCCGTGCTCAATATCCTGATGTTGACCGGGCCGATCTTCATGCTTCAGGTCTATGACCGGGTGCTTTCGAGCAGCAGCGTACCGACACTGGTCGTCTTGTCGGTGATCACGCTGTCGCTCTATCTGTTCAGCGGCATGCTCGACATCCTGCGCTCCAAGGCGCTTCTGCGGATCAGCATGCGGGTCTATACACGGCTCTGCAATCCGTCGCTGCGTGCCAACATCCGTCTTCCCGTGCTGCTTGGTTCGAAGGGCTCGGGCGTTCATCCCGGCCGTGACCTCGATACGATCCGCCGCTTCCTCGGCTCGCAAGGCCCGGCCTCAATCTTCGACCTTCCCTTCATGCCGCTCTATTTTGCGCTGGTCTTCATCATGCACAGCGCGCTTGGTTATCTGGCCCTTGCCGGCGGCGCGCTGATCTTCGTGCTGGTCATCTGCAACGAGTTCGCCTCGCGCAGCCCGACCAAAGAAGTGGGCATGCGTACCGCCGCGCAATCGAAGATCATGGACAGCGCGAGGCGCAATTCCGAAGTGGTCAACGCGATGGGCATGCTGGGGCGGCTGTCGGACCGGTTTTCGGAACTGGTCGAGCCCTATTATTTCTCGCAGCAGATGGCGACCGACCGCAGCAATTTCTACTCATCGGTCATCAAGCTCCTGCGTATGATCCTGCAATCGGCCATGCTGGCGCTCGGCGCCTATCTGGCGATCAAGCAGGAAATCTCCGGCGGGGTGATGATCGCCTCGTCGATCATCATGGCCCGCGCCATCGCGCCGATCGAACAGGCCGTCGGTCAATGGCCATCCTTCATCGCCTGCCGGCAGGCCGCCGGTCGCCTCAACCAGGTCCTGCTCCAATGCGATGTCGACAAGGGGCTGGAAGGTCTGCCGCTGCCGAGGCAGGAACTGACCGTTCAGGATGCCGCAACGAGTGCGCCGGGAGAACCTCTCGTGCTCCTTCAGGGTGTCGAGTTCTCGCTGCAGGCGGGTGACGGGCTCGGGATCATCGGCGGCTCCGGCTCCGGCAAGACGAGCTTTGCCCGCGCCTTGGTCGGCGTTTGGCCGGTGCTCAAGGGTGCCATCCGCCTCGACGGTTCGACGATCGACCAGTGGAGCGATCAGGATCGCGGCCGCTTCATCGGCTACCTGCCGCAGGATGTCGAGCTGTTCGAGGGAACGGTTGCGGAAAACATCGCCCGCTTCGACAAGGATGCCGATGTCGTGGCAATCGTCGCCGCCGCCAAGATGGCCGGTATCCACAATCTCATCGCCGGTCTGCCCGAGGGTTACAACACGATGATCGGCGAGGCCGGCGCGCGCCTTTCCGCTGGCCAGCGGCAACGTGTCGGCCTCGCCCGCGCGCTTTTCGGCAACCCGTTCCTCGTCGTTCTGGACGAACCCAATTCCAATCTCGATGTCGAGGGCGAACAGGCGCTTTCCCGCGCAATGATGGATATTCGCGAACGCGGTGGCATCGTCGTCGTGGTCGCGCATCGCGCAAGCGCACTGGCTGCCGTTAACAAGGTCCTGATCATCCAGAATGGCCAACAGGTCGCGTTCGGCGACAAGGACCAGATACTCTCCAATGTCTCGATGCTCAGCGGCTCGCAGCAGCCCGGAAAGGTGGTCGCCAATGCGCTATGACACACTCGACAGGACCATCACCAGCGCCATCCGCAAGCAGCTGTTCCTGGCGATCGGTGTGGGGGGGCTTTTCCTCGGAGGCGTGTGCACCGCTGCAGCCTATGCCGAAATCAGCGGCGCCGTGATGGCTGCCGGCAAGATCATCGTTCTCGGTCGCGCCAAGCAGGTCGAACATGCCGATGGCGGTATCATCTCGGAAATCGTCGTCAACGAGGGAGATCGCGTCGAGGCCGGCGCGTTGCTTTTCCGCCTCGATGGGACGACTGCTCGCGCCAATCTCGGCATCATCGAAGGCCAGCTTGCGCAGCTCATGGTGCAGGAAGCGCGTCTTCTTGCAGAACAGGCGGGGCGCACAGGTATTGATCTTCCAGCCGAACTCTCCTTCGTGCCGACCGACCGGCGTACCTTGCTGGCCGAGGCGCAGATCATGCTCAAGCTTGCCCGCCAGATGACGAGGAGCAGCCAGAAGGCTCAGCTGGAGAAACAAGTAGGACAATTCGCGGAACAGATCTCGGCGCTCGAGGCGCAGCGCAAAGCGGTGGACGCCAATATGGCGCTGGTCGATGATCAATTGCGTCGCTACGACAGCCTGAATGCTCGCGGCCTGATCACTCAATCGCAGCTGATCGCGATGCAACGCGAGAAGGCTTCACTCACCGGCAGCCAGTCCGCATTGACGGCTGAAATCATCGAGACGCAACAGGCCAAGACCCAGGCGGAACTGAAGCTCATCCAGGTGGACGAAGCTTTCTATGAGAGCGTGCTGACCGAACTCGACCAGAAACGTCCTGAGATCGCCAAGCTGAATGAGGAACGCGTGGCCGCCCTCGACAGACTGCGCAAACTCGAAATCCGCGCGCCGATTGCCGGATCTCTGCATCAGCTCAATGTCCATACGATCGGCAGCGTTGCAGCACCGGGCGAGACGCTGGTCAACATCATCCCCGAAGACGACGAACTTATCGTCGAGGCGATGATTGCGCCGGCCGATGTCGATCAGGTTTTCAGCGGTCAGGATGCTCGCGTTCGCCTGAGTGGGCTTAACCAGCGGGTGACGCCGGAGCTCGGCGCGCTGGTTATCGACATCTCGCCGGATCTGACCACCGACGAAAAGACCGGTGCGAGCTATTACCTGACAAGGCTGCGCATCCCCGAAGCCGAGATCGCCAAGGTGGGAGACACGATGCTGAAGCCAGGTATGCCCGCGGAAGTCTTCATGCAGACCGAAAACCGCACGATCTTGTCCTACATGATCAAGCCGCTTTCCGATCAGCTGCGTCACGCAATGCGCGAAAGCTGATCGCGACTGGAACCGTTCCTATCGAGAATGCCTCACGGAGTATTGAGGGAGTAACATGGACAACAGACTTTCGGACGTACACTCAATTGCCGGCGAATTGCTGCGCCGCGGAGACATCGGGCAGGACAATACGGCGCAGGAAAGCTCGCGTATCGTGCGTGTCGAGCGCCAGACCGTTGCCCGCAGCCCGGCGGTGATACCCGCAGCCGCACCGCCGGGATTTGATGAGGAAATACGCAAGCTGAGCACCACAATCGAGGCGATACGTCGCTCGGTCGAATTTACCGAAGCGCATGTCGCGCTCGGTGCAGGTCCGGCGAAAGCGTTGGAAGGCGATATCGAACCTGTAGTCTCCGGTCATCGCAACTGGGCCAAGCCGTTTTTGATCACCGGTAATCTTATCCTTTTGGTAATGCTGCTGGTGGAAATCCATGACAATCGCGTTGGGACTACTGTTTTCTCGCTGTACGACGCTTTTGTTGCCATGCTGATTGGCTGAGCTTGCGCTGCGGTTTGGAGGTCTGCGAGTCTGCTATTCCTCGCAACGCCGTCGCCCGCCATCGACCTTGCCTTCAAGCTGCGGACATCGCGTTCCTCATAGACTGTATGGAGTTCGAATTGCGCTCGTTTAAAGAATGGTTTTCGGAAGAGCCTGAGCGAAAAACGAGCTGTCGCGATAACTGAGATAAGCGACGGGATCCCCGCCATTAGAAAGCCGTGTATCGGCCGACTGGCTTCATCTGGTACGGAAACAGCAATCACGCGTTCGGCTCCCAGCGTGAGATAGGGATGTTGAGGCATTTCTGGGTTGAGGCGACACATGTCGCGCAGCCGTTATTATGGCCCATGCCCTTCGACATGGGCCATCGCAATGATTAAAGGCGACGCAGGGCCTTGGTCAGGCCATCGACGATTTCCTGGCCGGCCTCATCGGCCGTCAGCTGGCCATAAGCAAACTGCTCGATGACGTCCTTGAACAGTTCCTGAACCGTCGGATGCTCGATCAGCGGAGACATGGTCGGGCCAGAGGCCGCCGCAACGATTTTCGCGCCTTCGAGACGTTCCGGTGTCAGCTTGCCTGCGGCTTCAAGCGTCGACTTGGCAATAGCCGAAGCAGGAAGGCCGCGGCTGTCGCCAAGGATCATGATGGCTTCCTTGTCGTTCAGCAGGCAGTTGACCACCTGGGCTGCGGCTTTCGGATCCTTCGAATGCCTGGAGATCGAGAAGACCATTGACGGCTTCTTGTAGACGCCATCCGATTTCGCTCCCGGGATTTGCAGCGGAGCGGCCGGTATCAGCTTTCCGACCGTCAGCGGATCATCGTATTTCGAATAGGTCGAATCCCAGAAATAGGTGCCGCCGATCCTGCCCGTGACCCAGGCCGGATCGTCGAAGATTTCGATATTGCCGACACCGGCCGCATCCTTGGCGGAGCGTACGATACCGTTATCCACCATCCACTGGTAATGCTTGAGTGCACCGGCGATGTCTTCTGCAGTCCAGGCCAGCTCATTGGTGCCGGGCTTGACGAATTCCTGACCGGAAATCTGTGCCGCAAAGGCTTCGACCATCAGCATCAGGATGACGCGGGTGGTATCGAACGGATAGAGGCCCTGCGGGTTCAGCTTCTTGGCCGCTGCGGCGAGATCATCCCAGCTTTTCGGCGTCTCAAGGCCGGCCTTCTTGTAGATCTCGTCATTGAAGTAGAAGGTGGCGCCGGTAACGGAAACCGGTACCCCGTTGAGCTTGCCGTTGATCATGGCAGGCGCCAGCTGGCTGTCATTCCACTGGGTCAGGTCAAGCTCGCCGGCAAACTGCTTGAGATCGGCAAAACCATCGCCGTTCTTGGAAAACTGGAAGAGCCAAGGCCAGTCGACCTGGATGATATCGGCCTCGGTGCTGCCGGCCATCTGCGTCGTCAGCTTTTCGAGATAACCTTCGAAGCCGGCGAACTCGGCCTTGACCTTATGCCCCGTCTTCGTCGAGCAGTATTCCAAAGCCTTCTGCGTGGCGACATGGCGACCATCGCCACCCCACCAGGACATGCGCAGATCCGCCGCCGAAGCGAAGCTTGTGGCAACCACGGACGCTGCCAGTGTAACAGATAGAACCTTCAGTATCGATTTCTTACTCATGATGCGTTTTTCCTCCTGAAACCCTGCATCGGTGACATAGTCGTCGGCTGCGCCCTCAGGCTAAGCTGACGTTCAAACCGCTTGCGCGGTCGAAGATGAAAACCCGTTCCTCTTCCGGGCGAATACGGATGGCGCCGTCAACGACAGCCTTGCGGAAGTTCTCGACAGGCAGAACGATGGTAAAACGCTGACCGCCGATGGTAATGTGCACATCGACTTCATGCCCAAGGAAGTCCGCCTTGATGACCTTCGCTATCAAGGCATCCTCACCCGGTTCTGCCAGGCGGAAATGCTGCGGCCGCACGCCGAAGGTTACATCGCCGTCCACACCCGATTGTAGACGCGCTGCGAGTTCTTTGCCGAACTGGATCGATTGGTCTCCGAAGGTCACGACCGGCCCGCTTTCGCCGCGGCTCAAGCTGGCACTGACAAGGTTCATTTCCGGCATGCCGATGAAACCTGCAACAAACGCATTTGCCGGCCGGGCATAGAGCGTTTCGGGATCATCCACTTGCATGATGTGGCCGTCCTTCATGACGCAGATCCTGTCGCCCATCGTCATCGCCTCGACCTGGTCATGGGTAACGTAGACCACGGTGGACGATTGCCCCTGCTCCTTCAGCCGGCGATGCAGATCGGTGATGCGTACGCGCATGGACGCACGCAGCTTGGCATCAAGGTTGGAAAGCGGTTCGTCGAACAGAAACACTTCCGGCTTCTTGATCAGCGCACGTCCGAGCGCTACGCGCTGGGCCTGGCCGCCGGAGAGCTGCTTGGGCAGGCGGTCTAGCAAGGGCTCGATTTCCAGCACCTCGGCGACTTCAGCAACGCGCCTTGCAATCTCCTCCTTGCTTTCCCCGGCCAGCTTGAGCCCGAAGGAGAGGTTCTTGCGCACCTTCATATGCGGATAGAGCGCGTAGTTCTGGAAGACCATGGCGATGCCACGGTCACCCGGGGGCAGGTTGTTGACGACCTTTTCGCCGATTGTGATGTGGCCGCCGGAAACGGTTTCCAGGCCTGCAATCATACGCAGCGTTGTCGACTTGGCGCAGCCGGAAGGACCGACCAGCACCATGAATTCCCCGTCCTTGACTTCGAGATTGATGCCGTGAAGCGCCTTGATGGTGCCGCTATAGACCTTTTCCAGGTTACGGATAGTCAATTGTGCCATTGGATTAACCCTTTACGCCACCGGCAGAGATGCCTTCGACGAAGTATTTCTGAGACATGAAGAACACCAGCAACGACGGCAGAAGCGCCAGCACTGACATGGCAAGGATGCGGTTCCACTCGAACGATTCAGCCGTATCGATCGACAGTTTGAGCGCCAATGAAACAGGAAATTTTTCAACCGAAGAGATGTAGATCAACGGGCCGAGAAAATCGTCCATGGTCCACATGAACTGGAACAGTCCGACTGAGATCATCGCAGGCACCAGCATCGGCACGACCACGTAGATCAGTGCTTGAAAACTGGTGGCGCCATCCACGCGCGCCGCTTCTTCCATGTCACGCGGAATGGAACGCAAGAACTGCAACAACAGGAAGACGAAGAACGCATCGCCGGCGAAAGCGGACGGCACCCAGAGCGGCAGGTAGCTGTCGAGCCAGCCGAGTTCGTTGAAAAGCATGTATTGCGGGATGCGGGTAACAACGTTGGGCAGAAGTAGCGTGCCGATCACGGCGGCAAACAGAATCTTCTTGCCGGGAAAGTCGAAACGGGCAAACCCGTAGGCAACCACCGTGCAGGAAATCACCGTGCAGATCGTTTTCGGCGCGATGATCAGGAACGTGTTCCAGAAGAAGCGACCGAATGTGTAGGGCGTCGACGTCTGCCAGCCTTCGATATAACCGTCCATTACCGGGTTCGCTGGCATGAAGCCGGCGCTGCCAAAAATTTCCTTATTGGTCATGAAGCTTGCGCCGACCAGCCAGATCAATGGATAAAGCATGATGAGGCCAACAACCGTCAGGATCGTATAGCGGATGGTCAGCGTTATCTTTTCGCGGCGCCTCTGCACGGCAAGATACTGTTCGGCCTCTTCGATGGCCTTGTCGTCGGAGTGAATGATACTGTCACTCATGGTCAGCTCCTCTTGTCGCCAGCGTAATAGACCCAGTATTTCGACGACCAGAAGGCGATGAGCGTCAGCACCATGATGACTGTGAACAGCACCCAGGCGATGGCGGAGGCATACCCCATGTCGAATTTCTTGAAGGCCATTTCATAGATGTACAGCGGCAGCAGGTAGGTGGATTTCAAGGGGCCGCCGCTGGTGATGACATAAGGTCCGTTGAACTCCTGGAAGGCCTGAACCATCTGCATGATCATGTTGAAGAAAATGACCGGCGTCAGAAGCGGCAGGGTGACGGCGAAGAAGGCCCGCCACGGCTTTGCGCCATCGATGGCCGCCGCCTCGTAAAGCGACTTGTCGATCGATTGCAGCGCCGCCAGGAAAATCACCATGGCCGACCCGAACTGCCACAGGCGCAGGATGGTGATGGTGAACAGCGCCGTACCGGGATTGCCGAACCAGTTGATGGCTTTGAAACCAAGGCCGGTCAAAGCCATGTTGACCATACCGACATCGGCAAACATGTAGCGCCACAAAACCGCGACAGCGATCGAGCCGCCAAGAATGGAGGGCACGTAATAGGCGGTGCGGAAAATACCGATGCCCTTGAGCTTGGAGTTGAGGATACTGGCGATAAAAAGCGCGAAGGCCAGTTTTAGCGGCACGGTTAGCGCCACGAAGAGCATCGTCACGTTGAAGGACCGCGTGAATGTGCGGTCACTGGTCAGAATGTCGATGTAGTTTTGCAGTCCGACAAAATCCATGCCCTGCATCAACCGGTAATCGGTAAACGACAGGTAGAGCGAGCCAAGAAACGGTATGGCCGTGAAAACCAGCAGGCCGATCAGGTACGGCAGGACGTACCAGAAGCCGAGAAGTCGACTATCGCCACTCATGCAGAGAACCTCCTCAACTTCTCCGGCAGGCGCGCGGCTGTCGCGGCAACCATGGCCCGGAACAGTTTTGCGGCACGGTCCTGACCTAGCGGTGCAACCAGCGGGTCGGAAAGGAACAGGCCTTCGAGAGTTGCGCCGTCACCAGCGAGGACCGCTTGCAATACGGCATTCTGACGCTCCGCATGTGGTTTTACCAAAGCCTCGACGGCTGCTGGCAAATGTCCGGCATGTATCGGGCGCACCCCATGACCGGAAAACAGCACATTGGTCTCGACGACAGTGCCCGGTGCAAAGCCTTGCATCTGACCGATGTTGGGCATGTTGGCGTTGACGACTAGCGTCTCGCCACGGGTCAACGCGCGGATCTGCCCGACAAGGGCCTCTTCCGAGACTGTCCGTAGTGGTGGCACTTCGTTGCCAGTCTCAGCTAGGCGTGCGTCTTCCCGGCGTTTGGCCTGATCGCGGCGGCGCCAATCCACCGGTGTCAGGCCAAAGCCCCATTCGGATGCGCGGTTGAGATACCAGCTTGCGGGCAGGAATTCGGCAAGATGCCTGTCACCCGCCGCAGCCGCTATGCCGAAGCGCGAGGCCAGATCGAACTTGACTCTGTTGACGTCCTCGAAATAGCGCTGGAATTCGTCGTTCGGATCCAGGGGCTTGGCGCGCCAGCCCTTTTCGCGATTTTCCGCCGCGAAGTTCAGATAGTCCGGTAGCCAGTCCCGGCCACCGACGAAGGCGCGGTCGACCCAGGTGAAGTGGTTGATGCCGAGAACATTAACCTGCACATCGCGAAAACCGTAACGGATCGCACCTTCTGCCCGATTGGCGAGCCAGGCGATAATGTGGCGCAGCTTGGTGACTTCGTGGCATTCGCCCCATGCCCTGATATCGAGGAAAGCGGCGTAAAGCGCGCCCGTTAGGACCGACATAGGGTTAGTCAGATTGCACACATAGGCCTTGGGCGCATATTTTCGGATCGCTTCGGCGATTTCGGCCATGGCCGGGATCGCACGCATGGCGCGCACCAATCCGCCAGGCCCGACGGTGTCGCCAACCGCCTGAATGATGCCCTCGGCTTCCGGCAGTTCGAGATCCTTTGCCATGTCGTCGAACGATCCCGGCAGGATCGATACGACGACAAAATCGACACCGGTCAAAGCCGACGCGATTGTCTCGCTTGCGGTATAACGAATAGAAAGCCCGTGGGCTTCAGAGAGACGATTGCCGATCGCTGCGTTACGCTGCGCGGCTTCCAGGTTGAGGTCGAACAGACGGATTTCGCCGGCCACTGTACGGTCGTGAACCAGATCGGCCATCAGGACCTGAGCCCAATTCAGTGAGCCGCCGCCGATATAGGCTAACGTGATTTCGGAAACTGATTGCGAATGCATGCTTTCCTCCTCCTAAAAAGGACAGCGTTCATCGGCCCGGCGACAGGCGCCGGGCGTATCACAAGGTCATGAAATGCCCGGAACCCCCGGGTTGGTCGTTAGATATAGGAACGCAAATATTCCGACAGGCATAGGATCGCCATCGCCTGCCCATACGGCATTGCCGTCAGTTTGATCTGGCGGTAGTAATCGAGATCTGATCCCATGGCCGTGCCGAAGGACGTGTTCTGCAATTCACCGGCCGCATCGATATGGCCGATCACACCGTTCACCGCACGTTCCGCCACGGGAAGATATTCCGGACCGAGGTAACGCTTGCGCACGGCCTTCATAAGCCCGTAACCGAAGCCGGCGGCAGCCGAGGATTCCACATAGCTTTGCGGATCATTGATCAGCGTGTGCCAGAGACCGGACGGCGACTGATGTTCTGCCAGCGCTTCAGCCTGACGTTTCAGCGTCGAGATCAGGTGACGCCGGAACGCGTCGCCTTCCGGCAGGTCGAGTAGATCGAGAAATTCCGGGATGGCGATGGTGATCCACGAATTGCCGCGTGCCCAGAGCGCTTCGGCAAAATTGTGCTTGTCCTCGAAGGTCCAGCCGTGGAACCACAGTCCGGTCTTGCGGTCGGCCAGATACTGGGTGTGAATGAGAAACTGGTATTTCGCCTCTTCCACATATTCAGGCTTGTCAAGGAGCAGGCCAATCTTGGCCAGTGGCATGACGCTCATCATCAGCGTGTCGTCCCACATCTGCTGATGATTGACGTTGTTATAAACGATGTGCTGGATGCCGCCTTCGCTCGTGCGCGGCATTTCATGCATCACCCACTCCGCCCAAGTTTCCAGGTAGGGCTTCCAGGCCGGGTTCGGGTTGAGTTCATAGAGGCATGCAAGCGTCAGGAACGGGCAGACGGTATTGACGTTCTTCGTCGGGGTACCTTCGGCCAGACGCGCATCGAACCATGAGGTGATGATGTCGAGCGCCTTCTGGTCGCCGGTCTGCTGCCAGTAATTGAACAGACCATAAAGTCCGATACCGTGGGTCCATTCCCAACCGGCCCAGCCCTTCGTGTCGATCACCCGGCCATCTTCAAGACGCAGCAGAAATTCGCCCGTCTCGTCTTCTATGGCGACGAGATTATCCGCGAGTCGCTGGATCAAGCCCAAGACTTCCTGTCTCGGCGCCACGAAATTTTTCTGCCGCAGAAGCGCATGCATAGTCAAAGATACTTCCCTCCAGTGCCGCCGGACCTCCGCGCCCGGCCACGAAATCGGAACGCGATTTCATTCTGAATTTGAAGGAAGCATACAAAAAAATGAAATGCAATGGGCGCTCAGGATTTATCGATAGAAACCTCTCAAACCGCAAGAACTAAGGTTTTAAAGGGATTTTTCGGCGGTGCGGCAGAGGTTGACAATGTGCTGCAATATTTTCAAAATGTAATTCTATTTTTTTGGAGTGATCGATGTCTGACGCCTCGCGCAATAAATCTGACAATGTGGCTGCGGTTTTGAAGGTCTTCTCGGTCCTTGAAACGCTGGCTGAGGAAGGGCGCTCCAGCCTGGGCGATATCGCTCAAAGAGCCATGACGTCGAAGGCCACCACACACCGATTGCTGCAGACAATTGTTGATCTCGGCTATGCCGAACAGGAGGAGGAGACCGAAAAATATCGGCTGACATTGAAATTGTTTGGGCTGGGCGCGCGCACACTGCGTGGCCAGACACATCTGCTTCAGGCAGCAGACCGTGCTATGGGCGTGCTCTCTCGTGAGACTGGCGAGTCCATAAATCTTGGGGTGATGGACGAGCGAGAACAGCGCGTCGCTTATATCCACAAATACGACAGTGCCTATAGCCTGTCGATGAACTCTCCGCTCGGCAAACGTAATCCGTTGCACAGCACCTCTCTTGGAAAGGCGTTGCTTGCCTATCGCGATGAAACGGAAATCGCCGAGCGGTTGTCTAAGATGACATTCGAGAAACTGGCGCCGAAAACGATTACTGATGTTCAGACACTGCGTGAACAGCTGATCCGTATCCGCGAAGACGGTTATTCGGAGGAACTGGAGGAGAGTGAGGTAGGAGTACGATGCATGGCTGTACCCATTCGCGATCATCTGGGAAAGTCAATCGCAGCAATCAGTATCTCATTTCCGCTATTCCGCTTCGATCCGGCCCGCAAATCCACATATGTTCGGATATTATTGGAGGCCGGACAGATGGCTTCGAAGAGCCTCGGCTTTAGCGGCTGAATGGCTAAGTCGCCTTGGGCAAACATCCTCGAAACCACCCACTGGAGAAGCTACTCCAAGTGCGTCATGTGTATTTCGCAGGGTAGGGGAGCCGGCGTCTTCCTGCAAATTGGCCATGAACGCTTCAGTCGGCGTCCTGTAGCCTAGGCATTTTCTGCGTTGAGAATGCGTGCGATCTGGTTCCACATTGCTTGGGACATCAACCTTGAGGTCTGACGGCAAGAAGCGGCGGATGCGCTCGCTTGCGTTTTCTATCGCACATTTCAGCCATGGCGCGCATGGATCGCAGAACTGGATACGTACGTCGATACCATCTTCCAATGCCCGAAATGCAGCGAACTGCATGGCGCGATCTAAAGTAAAGTTCTGACGTGCAAAGCGCTGAACTGAGGAGGCTCGTTGTCATGGGAGGTTTTGCCATGGATCTCGCGAGATATAGTTCAACGACAACGTCACTGCTGTCGGGCCATCTCGTTGACCGAGACTTTCTGTTCAGGCAAACCCGTGAAGATGATGCCGATCGGCGAGGAGCGGTTGCTGGTAGTATCGGGACAAGCGAAAATTTTCAAAGAGAAGCCATTGAAATTACGGATTAAATGTACTCGGCTGCAAGGCATGCCCTCAGACTTCGGATTACGGACCTGGTGAGGGCATCTGCAACTGGCGGGACCTTGTGCCCGCCAAGGTTGTTATCCGCTCGTCTCGGGATAACCCCCGTCCGCATATCAGGATGCTTGCGAGGCGGTGGGACCCGAAAACGCAGCAACCGCCGTGGCCTGCATCCTCGAAAGAGCCAACATGATTAGCTCAGCCGGCGGTTACTTACGCAGTCTGACGCAGCGGTCGACCCGTGGCGAATTCTCACTCGGACCAATGATCATGGCCCTTATGAAAGCGCATGTAAGAGAGCCTTTGGCGGAGCGAGCGGGATAAACGCGCGCAAGCTTTTGCCGATTTATTTAAGAGAAATAACAGTGGTCAGCTGACCACTGTGCTATCTAACTGAATGATCTAGTATTTGTGCCTTCGACAACGCCTCGATCGCCTCTGACCGCCGCTTTCGCAGCCCGGGATTGCTTGGCAGCTTGCCGCGCGCTTTTGCCGCCTTGATACCAGCCTTAGTCCGTTCGGCGATCAGTGCCCGTTCGAGCTGGGCGACGGCGCCAAGGACCTGAAGGGAAAACATCCCCTGCGGGGAGGACGTGTCGATCGGATCGCCGATAGATCGAAAACGAACGCCGCGTTCTTCAAGATCCTCGATCACCTGCAACAGATTGCTAATGGAGCGGGCAAGGGGATCCAGCCGGACGACGACAAGCACGTCGCCGGCAGTCAGATCTCCGAGCAGTCTGTCAACACCGGCCGGGCCCGTGAAGCGCCAGTACTGTGCTCCTGAAACATCCGCTCGCAGCCGGCCGCGCGCAGGTCGTCCATCTGCGCATCATGGACCTGATCGTCGGTCGACACGCGGGCATAGCCGATACGACGTTTGGGGGCCGACGCTGGATTGACGGCCTGTCGTTTTGCCATGACTTTCTCGCGTGAGTATCTGGTGCTTTGTACAGATAAGGAATGTGTGAGCAAGCGTGTATTATGTGAAGAATCCAGCCCCGTGAGACGTCAAACGCGGTGGCGTACGAGTGAAGGGCCGAAGATGATGTGCAGGGCGCTGTGGCGGCCGTTCTAGGCGGGAATTCGTGAATATAGCGAAATGGAAGAAGATAGCAGCGGTTCTGGATCGGCTGAACGACAGAATTGGATCAGACTATGGCTCACCTTAGTGCAGCCACATCATCCTCCTTCGTGCTTTGGTTTGTTCTTGGAGTTCTGAGGCTTCAATCGAGACTGGCAGTGCAGTCGGCCCAATAAGGTAAATATGGTAGCGATAGACCGGCATTATCCCAATTGAGCGCGAGATTTTTTCCGATTTCTGGGCCCGTCGCGCCATCGAGCAAAGTTAATGTCGACGAGGCCAATGTCAGAGACCCCTGACACCCGCAACATCGGCTTTCTATGCCGCGACACCGGCCACATGACAGCCGAGCGACTGGACAGGATCTTCGATCTCCATCGCTATCAGTGCCTGATCTTTCAAGAATGAGTACATCGAATGCCATCTTTGACCTTGGTTGGGTAGGGTCATAAGCAGGCATCCCCGCGTTTGTTCCGGATTACCCGGAATGCCTTCGGTGGGCTCTACTGCCGCAGATTGTTATCTGTATTCAACCGACCCGCCTGGTCCGTTCAACGGCATTGTAAAGGTAAACATGGTCTCGTCCTCTCCTGAGGATACGTCCAGAGTACCGCCATGCACTGTTGCGATCTGTTTTGCAATGAATAGTCCCAGACCGAGTCCGTCCTTGTAGCCCTCAGACTGTCCGCGAACAAAGGGATCGAAGAGAGTTGGGATCACTGCATCCGGGATAGGCTTGCCGCCGTTAGCGACGGACAGGCGCAGTTGGCCGTGTCTCGTTTTACAATCAAGGCGAATGGGTTGGGTCTTGTCCCCATGGGTCAAGGCATTGCCGAGAAGGTTCGATACCAACTGTCCGATTTTCAGGGGATCGCAGGTTAGCGGCTGGAGAGGCTCGTAGGACGCGAGAATTTCATGATCAGGATGAACCGCTCGCAGTTCCTGAACAACCTGGTCGATCAAGAGCTGCAGCGACTGTTCCGTTTGCAGGCTCAGGCCGATACCAGTTCCTAGCCGGGCGCGAGCAAAGTCGAGGATGTTCTCGATCAGGCTCGACATCCGCAGCGCGCTGCCTTGCATCAGTCCAAGGACCTGTTTGCCCCGGTCGCTAAGCGCTTCCTTAGCCAGCATACGCGTGGCCGCAGTGATCGACGCAACGGGATTTCGGAGATCGTGGCTGAGAATGGCTACAAACTGCTCCCGAAGAACCCCATCCGCCTGTTCCTGCCGAAATCCCTCTTCGGCACTGTCTCGCTGGCTGACCAGCTCTCGTTCATACAACCGGCGCTCGGCAGCCAGCACAAACGCAATACGCGTCGTGTCAGGTAGACCGGCCGTATCAAGTGTCTGCGAAGCAGACATGATCACGGGAATGGCTTTTCCATCGCGTCTCTTGAGATCAATGGTGACCTCACTTACGCCCTGCTGCAGCCTCAGCAGCAGTGCAAGATTGGTCTCGTAAAGAATGCGTGCGGCAATGCTGAGAATATCGCGCAGCCGCTTCCCATCAATCCCACCGGATGGATATCCGAGAAGTGACGATATCCAGTTGTTGGCTTGGATAATTACCCCATCGGGCGCGACCAGAAGGTAGCCGCATGGCGCATCGTCGAATAGTTGCTTGTAATCGAGGTTAGCCTGCCGCTCCGTCATGCCGATGTTTGGACGAAATCCATGATCGCCCTCGTGACTTCGTTGGGTGCGCTGAGATTAGGACAATGTCCGGTGGCGTCGAGAAGGACGAGCTTGCTGCCCGCGACGTGGTCTCGAACATACTCGCCGACGTTTTCCCCGGCGATAATGTCGTCGCGACATTGAAGGATCAGAGTTTTCGCGGTCACCTTAGGCAGATCGGCACGGTTGTCGGATGTGAACGTGGCACGCGCAAACTGAAGCGCGATCTGCGGGGCAGTCCGGCAGAAGCTCTGTGTGAGCTCCTGGCCAAGCTCTGGCCGCTCGGCGTTACCCATGATCGCCGGAGCCATGGTCGCCGACCACGCGAGAGGATTATCCGCAAACGAGGCCAACAGCTCGTCTATGTCCGATCGCTCGAATCCACCAACGTACTCACCGTCGTTGATGTATCGAGGGGAGGGGCCAACCATGATCAGTGTATCAAAGATTTCAGGGGCCTTGAGCGACGCGACTACACCAATCATCGCGCTCACCGAGTGTCCGACAAAGATTCCATTTCGGATCCCGAGCTCATGACAGAGATCGACGATGTCTGCGGCATAGCCATCGAGAGATGCGTATTTTACAGGATCGTACGCTGACAGATCGGACTGGCCAGCACCGACATGATCCATGGTGACGACTTTGAAAGTCTGCTCAAAATGAGGTGCCACGAACCGCCACATGGTCTGGTCGCAGCCAAACCCGTGGGCGAAGACCATGGTGCGATCGCCTGAGCCGGCGGCTTTCACGTTGTTTTTGCTGAGAACTGACATTGGCTTTCCATCAAGAGGATCTTGCCACCTCTCGAGGTTCGGATGGAAAGTCTCCTCAGACTATTGCGTTTCCGGTTGCTCGTCCATGTAAACAGTGTTGGTTGCTCACCAGAAGCCGTCCTTTCGCGAGTTGGCCAGCTGAATTGGGAACGATGTGGCTCCCCGAGTGTTCACTCATCAAGCGGATCGTTAAACGGTCTGGTAATGGACTTCCCCGGCAGATGACCGGATAGCGACTTGGAAGACCGTGCGTCCCCGCTTGATACAGGAGATCCCATTATGGGTTCCACAGCTGATAAAGTTTCCGGCAAGGCGAATGAAATGACCGGCAAGGCAAAGCAGGCCGTTGGCGGCGCCACCGACAACAACAAGCTCCAGGCAAAGGGTGCCGCCCAGCAAGCAAAGGGTGATGCACAGCAGGCCAAGGGTGAAGCCAAGGACGCGGTGGAAAAGGTCGTCGACAAGACCTGATCGTTCCTGCCACAGAATGAGTGATGGCCCGCAAACGCGGGCCATTTTTTATG
>NZ_JBEGHE010000016.1:0-215 GCF_040675795.1 Neorhizobium sp. LMR1-1-1.1 | reverse complement strand
GCAAAGACCTTTAAACGACAAAGGGCCGCTTAGGCGGCCCAATTGGATGTTCGGCTTGGGCCGAGGAGTGTCGAGAAGATTGATTGTTACATTGCCTTTAGAAGACCTGGCAGCGACCTACTCTCCCGCGTCTTGAGACGGAGTACCATTGGCGCAGGGGCGTTTCACGGCCGTGTTCGGAATGGGAACGGGTGCGGCCGCCCCGCCATGACCAC
>NZ_JBEGHE010000015.1:0-244 GCF_040675795.1 Neorhizobium sp. LMR1-1-1.1 | reverse complement strand
GGAGCGGCAATCAGAAAATGACGAAGAACTTGTCAGCGGCAATCAGCGTGATAACTTGATCCCGACCGCGACCTAAGAATCTCATCCAGATTGTCGCCCGCGTCTCATCCTGATTGCCGCGCAATACGCCGCGGCCATCTGCGAAGCAGTGACGCGACCGGCAGTTCGCACAGCTCCGATCAAGTCGCTGACGCAACAGGCGTTGCGTGTCCTGCATCGCACACACGAACTTCTTTCGCGACAG
>NZ_JBEGHE010000014.1:0-247 GCF_040675795.1 Neorhizobium sp. LMR1-1-1.1 | reverse complement strand
GAAACCCGCTGTCGCGAAAGAAGTTCGTGTGTGCGATGCAGGACACGCAACGCCTGTTGCGTCAGCGACTTGATCGGAGCTGTGCGAACTGCCGGTCGCGTCACTGCTTCGCAGATGGCCGCGGCGTCCGCTGCGTCGTTCTTTTGACGCGCGACATAGGGCTTCACGTACGACGCAGGGATCATCCGGGCGTCATGGCCAAGAGCGCGAAGCTCGCGTGCCCAGTGATGCGACGAGGCGCATGCCT
>NZ_JBEGHE010000013.1:0-136547 GCF_040675795.1 Neorhizobium sp. LMR1-1-1.1 | reverse complement strand
AAAAACGCCATTCCCGCTATGAGCGATCTGCGTGAAATCATCGGATATTCCATCTCAGACTACTTCCCGCTCGCTTGTTGATGATCTTGGGCGTGGTTCTTTTCCAGTTTTTACAACGAAAGTTTTTCGCCCGCTCCAACAATGTCGTTGCTCCCCGCTTCGACAGAGTAGTACCTTGAGGATCAGTGTATGGTCGCGTTCGCGATCTCATGTTCCGGTGGGATCGCTTGAATGGTGAACTCGCAGGCAAGTTCCACGGCTTTGACCATTGAGCAGCCCTCGGCGTCTTGAGGCGCATGCTCGAAGAATTCTAAGATTTCGGTGAGCTTCTGGGCTGCGGTAGCCCAGCGTCTTTGTGCTTGAGGATCGAGCATGCAGAAGCTGCGATTAACCTCACTTTTCAGCCCCGCAAAAAGCAACTGTCTTTGCTGATAGGTGAGACAGGTAAGGGCAGTTCGCTTTGCATTTCCCAGCTGCACTTCCGTTTCTCCCCTGTAGACCATCCGCATCCTAGCAAAGGTATCGGTGTTCGATAACCGACCAAGGTCTGAGCTAAAGTAGCTGATGTGCCCGTACCGCCTACGTAGCTATTTGGTCTTCGAATATGTCGCACTACCAACGTAATACGAGATCAGATCAGCTGTCGGGCGGCGAAAGGGGCGCCTCTTCAGGCGCCCCGCTGCTGAATTCAAATACCGCCTCGGCGGTAGCGAAGCCTTTCCTGTTCAACCTGTTGGGCGTCGTAAGGGTCAAGCGTTTCGTCGAACCTTGTCCATCCCTGCTGTTCGTAGGAAGTGCGACGTTCCATTGGATCGACCCAGTTGGAGCGTTTAAGGATAGCTTCAGCTTCCGGCGCCAGAGCGTCCTCCACCTTGGCAGTTACAAGTGTGCCACCGCGACGGACGCCTTCTGCATAGAAATGCGCATCGCGTTCCGGGACGCCGGAGCTCGTCAGCCCACCGATAATACCGCCGGCGGCCCCACCAGCAACTGCGCCGGCTGCAGCACCGGCCGCCGTTGCGGCAAGCCAACCTGCTGCGACAACCGGGCCAACACCCGGGATTGCCATTAGGCCGAGACCGGTGAGCAGGCCACCCGTGCCACCGACGACCGCGCCGATCCCGGCGCCGGTTCCTGCTCCTTCTGCGGCGTTGGAGTCGCCATGCCGCCGATCCGCATTGTTTGAAACAATGCTGATATCGTTGGACCGCACGCCCGCGGTTTCGAGCTCGCCAACCGCGGCGCTGGCATCGGCATAATCGTCAAAAAGTCCGGTAACAGTTCTCATCGGTAATCTCCCTTCGCTACTTGGCGACGACATTGCCCTGGTAGTCGAGTGCGATTGAAACGCTCTTGCCGTCTTTCATGCCAGCGGCATTCCAGATGCCCTTGTCATCCTTTTTAAGATCCTTGACGCCGGTGTAGCCGGCTTCTTCGATCCGTTCCTTGGCTTGGTCTTCTGTAAAGCTGTTGGCGCCTTCTACAGGAGCTGTCGGGTTCTTGGTGTCGGGCGTAGCGACAGCAGGTGTGTTCCCCTCGCTATTGGCTGCAGGCGCGGTCTGCGAGAATGCTGACAAAGCTGAAACGGAGACAAAGGCGGCGGTCAGAATAAGTCTATGCATGGTTTCCTCCTAGCTCGGATCTTCGTCGCGAGATCCGCTGGGTTATAATCCCTTGATGTTTACGATCGTTCCAGCATCGGACTTAAGGCCGACGCGGTAGGAAAGCCGCGGCCACGAAGCCGCTAAGTGCGTCTGGTGCTTGGCGGGTGACCGGTCTGCGCCCATACGACCGACTAGTGGCGTCTCACGGTTGCGGTAGCACAACGTTACTGTCTGTGGTGCTCTTTACCGGCTTTTCGCCTGGCACATGGGACATGCTGCGTGTCCTGCTCTGAAGTTCATCACCCTTCACGCGAGTCTTTGTCTGCGACTTGCTAAAGGTGCCCTTATCCATCGCCTGCGCTCTGGATTGCGCGCGCAACTGTTTCGGGTTTTCGTTCACCTTCGTCTGGCTTTTCGACTTGCCGTCGGCGGCGGCAGCACTCGAGCCTGAACCGATCGAGGCTGTCGTACCACTGTCTGTCTGGCAGGCACCCGCTGTGCCAACTGTGCTGGCGGAGGTTCCGCCTGCGGCGGCGCTGCCAGCAGAACCCACAGTGCCCGCGGCACTACAATCTTGTGCGAGTACCGGCGTGGAGAACACCGAGGCGAGAAGGGCAATACCTCCCATCGTGATCATTTTAGGCATAATGATTTCTCCTCTATTTCGTAGGTTTCGTGACGTCGCAGGTCCCGTCGGAGCGGCGAGTGATGATGGTTCCGTCCGGACGGGTGACGCTCGCTGTCGAAAAAGACTGCGTACCAGCCGTGCCGGTCGTAATCGACGAACCCGCGCTTGAGGATGTCGAGCCATTGCGTGACTGTACTGTTTTCGTCGTGCCGCCGATCGTCGTCGAAGACGACACACCACCGCCACCAGCGGTAACTGACGTCGATGACCCATTTCCCGCCGAGCTGCCGCTTTCAATGACGCTACACGTAGTACCGTCGTTGAGCTTGATGGTTTCGTTGGCCAAAGCCGCACCGGCGATGATTATCGCGAAAATCAGCGGCAGGGCGAAGGCGCTCTTATGTGAGAATGATGCCGAGGTCATACCCGGTCCTCCTGAGAGAGGACGGAAGCCCTATGGCTTCCGCCCATTGATGATTAGCAGGAACTGCCGTCCTTTTTAGCTTGGCCAGGAGGGCATCCTTTTTTGCTTTTGCCATGATCGTCGCCAGCTGCCCCGGCCGAACTCCCGCCTGTACCGACCGAGCTTGAGGACTGGCCGCCGCCAGCCGAGGTGCCACCGGTTCCGAGCGTGGACGCCGAACCAGAACCACTACCTGATCCCGCAGCCGAACCACCGGTTCCGACAGAACTGCTCGACTGCCCGTCACCGGCAGACGTGCCACCGGTACCAAGCGTCGAAGCGGAGCCCGAACCGCTGCCGGAGCCTGCGGCCGAACCGCCGGTGCCCACGGAGCTGCTGGAGGTGCCGCCGCCGGCAGAGCTACCGCCGGTGCCAACGGAGCTGCTGGATGTTCCGCCACCCGCTGCAGTGCCCCCGGTACCGACCGTGCTGCTGGTCTGGGCATAAGCCGACAGGGCTGTGCCTGTGAGAAGTGCTGCGGCCAACGCCGCACGTACTGCGATATTCATGCTCATCTCCTTGGTTTTCCTCCAGCTTCTGACGCACATCGCGTTCTCGAAGCTATATGGGAAACAGTAGATAGAGACTGTTGTTCCTACTGCGGGCCGTCAGTCGGACTGAAGGTGAGACCTTGGGCCCAGCTGTACTAACCAATGTCCGAACGAGATCATGCTCCTGAAAATGGTGTAATTGGGAGTTCGACGGAGCCGTACTCTCAAGCATCGAATCAATGAATTTTGCCAATGTTAGATTCCGGCACCACGAGTCCTCCGGACGCCCAGGAAGTTCTGCAACGCGACGAATACCAACCGGAAGCTTTTTATCAGGTGGTGGGCCAGCTAGGGTCCTTTGGAGGATTCCGGAAACGCGGATCCGCTATCCTTTTAAGGTCGCCGGCCTGTGATAGCCCTGACCCTGGGGATCTTGGTATTTGATTAAGCGAGAGCGATCGGCTCGATGCTAGCGCAAAAGCGAGATTTGAGCCCGGAATAAGGGAGACGAGTGACGGACTATATTCGGCGCTATAGCCACCTGTTCTCCCCGGAAAATATGACGGATGGGAGAAGTCACCGCGAGGTCGTCAACGAACCCGATCTCAGTCTGCACTCGCATCGCAAGTTTGCAGAGGTTCGTGGGATGTTTATATAGGTCCTCTGCAATCAGTGATCCACACCCTTGGTGATTGCTCGACGGCGAGGTTTGTATCTTGTCGGGGATACAGGCATGTGAAACATCCGCCTCAAATGCCCTAGATTGCGTACTAGTTAGCAGCGGTCGACATATCGGCGTCCGTATTGGTCGCGGTAGTAGCAGCGGCCAGGCTGCTCTGCGACCCTGCCGATCAAAGCGCCCGAGACACCGCCAATTGCGGCGCCGACGGCTGCGCCGCGGACGTTGCCGGTGGCGACGCCGCCGATGACAGCACCGGTTGCCGCTCCAACCCCCGCCCCTTGTTCGGTTGCCGTGCAGGCGGCGAGAGATGCCGCCATAAGGCTGATGATTACGATGCGTTTCATGGATATCCTCCCTGTTGAATCCACCACGCCTGTCCCAATCCTCGATTGGGAGGCAGTGCCGATGCCCTTGGAAATATGTTGCGGCGACGCTCAAAGTCCATTCCCGCTGGACCTTTGGCCCCAAAGCTCAACCAACGAGCTGCACGGGGTGGCAAATGTCCCGGGATGAATCGAAGCAATTCCAACGCGGGCTTTTAGGCAAAATGAGAGAAAAGCTAGATTTTTCAACAAAGCGACCGAACTTGTTGAAACCTATCCTTCGCCTTCCAACCGGAACCTCGTAGATCGCTCCTGTGGCATAGCAGCGTGACGGTGGGACTGAAGTCTTAGTCTGGAACGAGCCGTGAGCGTTTTACGTTCGAGGGAAGGGAGGTTGGGACCAGGAGCAACGTTATGCAGAACGACCTATGGGAAGCCACTTATGAGATCAGCCTCGATTGTGGCGACCACTTTAAACGCGTTGGCAATAGCCGTGAAGCTTTGGAAGTCTTGATGACCTGCTGGCCCCGACCCGCCGGAAAGAATTTCAAGGTCGCAAAAAAAGCTTGCCTGGGTGCGCTTAAGGGCAACGTCAGCTCTGTGGTCGCGGCCCAAGCTTTTCTGAGTGCGGCGAAAGAAGTTGGGCTGCTGAGACCTTGAGCGACCATGCCAGAAACATGATGAAGCACCGATGCAGGGCCAGCCGATATCGGACTTTTGACCTAGGAACAAACCCGTCTCTATCGACATTTTGGATAGCGAATTCATAAGGTTGATGTCCTATGCGCGAACTACTAACAGGTCTCTTTCTAGCTTCTTGTCTCCTGCCGATTGCAGCGGCTGGGATGCGGGTGTCATCCTACTTGGCGGTACCTTTTGCGCCGCATCGATTTGCTGATATTTATGGCGAGCCACTGTGGTCGCCCGAGGTACGGCGGGTGGATTCCAGCTTGCAGGCTTACGAGAGGCTTCCCGCTGTGTTGCCCGAGAATACGCTCGTGGCCGAAGCGAAGTCCGAGCAGCGCGTGAATGTGCCGCTAAGCCCCACGAACAAACCCGATGTGACCGGGGCCCAGGTTGCTTTCCTGTCCGAAACGCTATCCGCCAAGGCGCAGGAGTGGTGTGGTGCTCGGTACCGCTCATATAATGCTGCCGACAACACGTACCAGCCATATGGGGGCGGGCCGCGGCGCGCCTGTGCCGCTCCGATCGAAGCGGCCTCCGTCCCCGTTCAGCAGGTCGCCGACGGCGGTGCGAGTGAGCCAGACGTCAACAAGCGGTGGTGCATGGAGCGATACACCTCATATCGGATAGAGGACAACACGTACCAGCCTTTTTCGGGTGGTAGGAAGGTGTGCTCCGGGCCGATATCGGAGTCGGCAAAGAATTCGATCAGGAGTGCTACGGACACTACTGTTGCCCAGTTCTAAAGTCTCCTCGCTGGAACCGGGGATACAGGACCTCGGGGCATCACGACGCGAGTTACCCTCAACCGGGAATTCGTCAAATGCGCACAAAAACGCTCGTGCCATACCCGTACGGGAGGCCGATGGCGAGCAGCCAGGCGATGGGTTCCGTTCGACGTATTTGCGTGAGATGCCCGCAGCGAAAGTTCAAAGACGAAGTTCAACTTTGATGGCTTGTTCTTCCTGTTTGATGCCAATCACATGACGGCCCGTGCTTCGCCGACGAAGCATGGTACCGAACTCGCAACCCTGACGCGTTCTACGAGCAGATGTCCTGAGCCGGCAGGGCTCTACCCGATGACAAGATCACAGAGGGCGGAACAATCAATTCGATTAGAAGCAAGTTGATTTAAGTGCCATCTGGGCGCCAGACGTTACGGCGAATACATAGGCAATAGCCGCCTCTCTTGGCAGAGGCCGAGACATGAGGAACCCTTGTATATCGTCGCAGCCCAGACTTTCCAGCGCTTCACGCTGTTCGGTCGTTTCAACGCCTTCCGCCGTGATTTTCAGCCCCTTTGCGCGCGCCATGTCAATCATCGCAACCACAAGCGCGCGGCTGTCGCTTCGATGCATGTCGTCGATGAAAGACTTGTCGATCCTCTCCGCCGGACAGCGCCAGCGCGTCGGATTGGCCCGGGCATTATTCGGAAATCCTTTCCTCGTTGTTCTCGATGAGCCGAATGCGAGCCTCGATGCCGAGGGAGAGAATGCCCTGACCAATGCCATCACGACCATGCGGCAGAAAGGATCGATTGTTGTAGTTATCGCGCATCGTCCCAATGCGCTCGCGGCTGTCGACCAACAGAGGTGACGTGGATGCCGTGATTTCGATCGAGCCTGTCTCGACGCAGTTGATTGCGCAGGGGCATCGCGAGATCGCGCGGGTAGCGGATCAGTGGCGAGATGCGACCGGCGACAGCGCCACGCTTTCGCTTGTCGGTGTATCCGCGACCGCCAGGTGGGTCGACGAAAACCAAGAGCCAGCTCGGCGCGTTGCGCAGATGACGCTCGGGGTAAACAAGCGGTTTGTTTCAGAACCGTCGCTCATCCGAGATCCTGCAATACAGGCTGGGATGGGTCTGAAGAACTCATCCGTGGAGCTTCTCACGCTTCTCGAAGAGCGTCTTCCGAGGGTCTATGCAACGGAATGGAATGAGGCTGTTATCAATGACTTCAATCGACAGCTCGAAGTCGCGATCGATCTCAAGATCGTCGAGAGCCGGCCGAACTACAGCTACACTCGGGTTCTCTAGCCATTCCGTCCTTGGGGCGTTGGGGCTGCCCATCACTTTCCTTGCTCTGCTGACGCTGGGCTGGGAAGTGATGGCGCGGCGCCTGGCCAATCCATTGGTCCCGGATGTGGCAGAGGTGGCGACGGAACTGGTCGCCATCTTCGCCAGCGGCATTTTTTTCAGCCACATGGCGATCACGCTTGGAAGGGTGGCGCTCGGATTTCTGGTTGCGTTTGTCGTGTCGCTTATCCTTGGCATCTGCATGGGGCGCAATCGATACGCCCGACAGTTCTTCGAGCCAGCGATCCTGATCGGGCTTACCGTGCCCGGCCTGGTATGGGCGCTTTTCTGCGTCATCTGGTTTGGCATTTCGCTGACGACATCCACTCTCGCAGTGGCGCTGAGCCTTTCTCCGCCCCTGACATTGAGCATCGCGCAGGGCATAAAGACAGTGAATGCCGATCTCCAGGAGATAACCGCGGTCTACCGCCTTTCCATCTGGTCCCGGCTACGGTTCCTTTTCCTTCCCACGCTCACGCCATTCCTTTTGAACGGAATTCGCATCGGCCTGTCATGGGCTGGAAGGTTATCGTACTCGTCGAGATTTTCGGTCTGTCGAGTGGTGTCGGCTACCGCTTGAATACCGAATACAGCGCCATGAATGTGGCCGGTGTCCTTGCATGGACGATCGGTTTCGCAGGGGTCATGGCACTACTCGAATACGGGGTGATCGGAGGCATCGAACGATATGTGACCCGCTGGCGGTGGGTGGCGACGGTTTAAGGAGCGCTTGCGATGGATCAGATCACTAACCGTGCAATAATTCCTCCTATTGATCTGAAGGACGGAGGTCTGACCGTGGAGGGCGTCTCCAAGTCCTATGAGGCCAAAGGAGACACTACGGAAGTTCTGCGGGATATCTCGTTCAATGTGGGTGAGGGGGAAATCCTTGGCATCGTTGGCAGGAGCGGGTGCGGCAAGTCCACATTGCTCAAGCTGATCGCTGGACTGGATCGTGGTTTCGACGGACGCATCACGCTGGATGGCCGGGAGGTTATTGGCCCGGGACTCGAACGAGGGGTGGTATTTCAGGAACCGCGCCTTTTCCCTTGGCTGACGGTCGAACAAAACGTTGCGATCTCCATCCATGAAACCCGAATGCCCTCAGGTGAAAAGCAGGAACTCGTCGCGAGCAATCTTGCCTTGGTTGGACTGGCTGGGTTCGAGACGAAGTTTCCCCACCAGATCTCTGGTGGCATGGCCCAACGTGCGGCTCTGGCCCGCGCTTTGACCTCACGACCATCACTACTTCTGCTTGATGAACCCTTTGCTGCCCTGGACGCTCTGACGAAGATGCAGTTGCAGGATGAGGTCATCCGGATCTGGCAAAGCCGGAAGATGTCGATCGTCCTGATCACACACGACATCGACGAGGCGATCCATCTCTGCGACCGCGTCATCGTGATGTCCCCACGTCCTGGAGAAATCAAGTCCGTCACCTCCGTGGAAATTGCGCGGCCCAGGCCACGAGTGGGCATAGCCGCTGACGCAATCCGATCGCGTCTGATGTCGGATCTCGGGCTTTTCTAATCAAACCGAACGTCGCAGTCGCAGTGCTCTGCTGTTCGCAATCCGCATCATCTCTCAGTCAGTATCTGTCTGTTCGCCTTGGAAATCACTCGATTTTCCCTAGATCAGACATTCGCATGAAACATCAAGGAGTAGCTCATGACGTCAGCTCGCCACATCGTCCTAGCAAGCAGGCCGACCGGTCAGCCAGGACAGGATAACTTTCGTCTGGAGGAGTTCGATCTTCCAGAGGCTAACGAAGGCGACGTCACTGTCAGATCACTTTATCTCTCCCTCGATCCCTACATGCGCGGCCGCATGAGCGATGCCAAGTCGTATGCAGCGCCGGTTCCCGTCGGTGGCGTGATGGAAGGGGAGGCGATTTCCGAAGTGGTCAAATCGCGACACAATGACTTTGCGCCTGGCGATTTAGTCCGTGGTCGTACCGGGTGGAGCAGCGGTGCCGTGATCAACGGCGATCAGCTTCGGCGCGTCGAGACCCATGGTGCGCCGATTACGACGTCGCTCGGTTCGCTTGGCATGCCTGGCTTCACGGCCTGGAGCGGATTGAAATTCATCGGAAAGCCCAGGCAGGGAGAGATGGTTGCAGTTGCAGCCGCTTCCGGACCCGTCGGATCGATGGTCGGTCAGCTTGCAAGACTTGCGGGAGCCCGAGCCATCGGCATCGCCGGCGGTCCTGAGAAATGCGCTTTCGTGAAGGACGAACTTGGCTTCGATGCTGTGGTCGATCACCGCTCGGACAGCTTCGCTTCGGATCTGCAGGCTGCTTGTCCCGACGGTATCGACGTTTATTTCGAAAACGTTGGCGGGCACGTCTGGAATGGCGTCTTGCCGCTTCTCAACCAGTTTGCCCGCGTTCCGGTCTGCGGTCTCGTCGCTCACTACAATGGGTCAGGTTCCGCCGATACCGACCAGCTGCCGGCGACCATGTCGACGATCCTTAGACGGAGCCTCCTTGTTCGTGGCTTCATTCAGACCGAGTTCGCAGCTGATCATTTTGACGAGTTTTTGAATGAAGTCGGCCCACAGGTGGCTTCAGGCAAAATCAGGTACCGGGAGGACATTGTCGACGGTCTCGAGAATGCGCCAGAAGCCTTCATCGGCATGCTGTCCGGGGGGAATTTCGGCAAGTTGATCGTCAAGATCGCCGAGTAAACTGATCGGAAAAGCCGAGAGGACTGAATGACAAAGATCGCGATTTTGGACGATTACCAGAACGTTGCCATGCAGACTGCGGACTGGTCTGCCGTCCAGGCACGAGCGGATGTCATTGTCTTTAATGATCACGTGGCGGATGCGGAGGCACTTGTCGCCCGGCTGGAGCCGTTCGACGCAATCTGCGTGATGCGCGAGCGAACCCCACTGCCGCGATCAGTGCTTGAGCGCTTGCCCAGCCTTCGCTTTATAGCATCCACAGGCGCCCGGAATGCGTCGATCGATCTTGAGGCCGCTCGCGATTTCAATATCACGGTGTCGAGCACCGGAGCCAATGGCAGCGGCGCGCCTGAGCTGAGCTGGGCGCTAATCCTGGCTGCCGCAAGGCAGATCCCTGCCGAGGTGGAGTCTCTTCAGTCCGGAGGATGGCAGACGACAGTCGGTCGTGACCTCAATGGCAGCACGCTTGGCATTATTGGTCTTGGCCGGATCGGATCGCAGATTGCGCGCGTCGGGACGGCGTTCGGCATGAACGTCATTGCATGGAGCCAGAACCTGACGGAAGAAACGGCCCGAGCCGCAGGTGTCACCCGTGTAAACAAGGAGGAGCTGCTTCGGAGGTCAGATTGGGTCACCCTCCATCTCGTCCTCTCCGATCGCTCGCGAGGTGTGGTCGGTCGTGACGAACTCGCTCTGATGAAGCGGACGGCTTGGCTCGTGAACACGTCGCGTGGCCCGCTCGTCGATGAGGATGCACTCGTTGCAGCTCTCACCGACAACAAGATTGCGGGTGCCACCATCGATGTGTTCGACCACGAACCTGTTCAACGTGGGCACCGCCTGATATCGCTTCCCAATGTGATTGCGACACCCCATATCGGTTTTGTCACCGAGCGATCGTTCCGGATTTTCTATCGAGAGACTGTCGAGAACATACTGGCGTGGCTCGACGGTGCTCCGATCAGATCCCTTTAGGACGATCAAGCCGCTGAATATGAGAATCGGCGATTTTCCTGAAGCCCATGCATCACAATAATGGGTCACCGGTTCGAACCCATTCAAGACCCGGGATGAATAGGTCGCTAAACCACCTAAACCCACTGCAAGCACATACTTTAATATCCTATAGATCGCGTGCTTCCTGCTGCAGCAACGTCACGAAATATCGGACCGCAGGCGATACAAAGCTGCGTGCGCGATGGCTGATGACGAACTGTCGATGCATCGTGGTCTGCTCGTTCACCAGTTCCACGAGCGGGCGCCGGGCTGTCAGGTTTCGCCGTGACATGAAGCTCAGCAAGTCTGTTTCCGCAAGGATATAGGGGGCGGGTACCAGCGGTGCAGCGGTCACCGTTGGCTGAGGGGCTGGCAGACCCTTATCGGCAAATACCTTTTCGAGCCATTGGCGGATAGAAACTGTCGGTGTCGGCAAAACCCAGCCGAACTGTAGCAGTTCGGAAAGTGTCGATGTTCGTCCGGCCAGAGGATGCCCTTCGCGGGCAACAACAACCACCGTGTCCGACAGAAGCGGCGCCGATACGATCAGCCCGTCGGAGATTTCCTTGCGGTCCGGCACGATGATGACGTCGATCGCGCCTGCCCGCAGAGCATCTTCCAATGCGTCGTCCATGCCGACACGGATCAGAACCTTGAGGTCCGGCGCCCGTTCCTGCATTGCGCGACAGACCGACGGCAGGAAAAACGAAGCGATCGAGCCAGAGCAGCCTATGCGCACGGTGCCGGCAATCCCGCTGCTGTAAGACGACACCTCACGACGTATGTCGAGCAAATCCTGTTCAAGCAACTGATACCGTTCGCGCAACAGGTGCCCGGCCTCCGTCAGGGCAATGCCGCGTCCGGCGCGCTCGAATAGATGCACATCGTAAATCGCTTCCAGCCGCTGGATGCATTTCGACAAGGCGGGCTGCGAAATATGCAGTTCTTCCGCCGCCTTACCCAGATGACCGTGTTCCGAAACCTTGAGGAAATAGCGGATGTCGCGGATGTCCATCGATAACTCACGGTTATGAGATGTTGAATATTTGCAAATAGACTTAGCAAAACGCAACGTCAATATTCCTTTCGCCGGAGGAAGAACACCTGCCGGAAAATGATTCAAAATCGGGAGTTATGGATCACCGGGAGGAACCGCAGCTGATCCATAGTCTGGAAGATGGCGACGGAGAGTCGCTGGGAGGAAACTTTGATCGCCAGTTTTGGCTATCTGATGATAGCAACATTCCTGCTTCTCGTGATCAGGAAACATATTTCTGTATTCGCAGGCCTCGTTGCCGTTTCCATCGTGTTCGGCGGTGCCGCAGCGCTTTGGAACGTCGGGTCGATAGAGCCGATCTTTGGCTGGTTCCGTGATGGCCTGTTCTATACCGTCAACCAGGCAGGCAAGGTCAGCCTCGGCACGATCAACCCGACGATCATGATCCTGTTCGCGATCATGTATTTCTCGATCATGATGAATGTCGGGCTTTTCGATCCGCTCTGCACCTTCCTCATTCGACGCGCCAAGGGCGATCCGCTCAAGGTGCTGATGGTTACGGTTTTCGTCACCTCGGTCGTCACGCTGGACGGCGACGGCACCACGACCATTCTCATCATCACCAGCGCCTTCGTGCCGCTCTATCGCCGCATGAACATGAAGCTCTCCAATCTGGCGATGCTGATCATCCTGCCGACCGGGCTTGGCAACTGCCTGCCATGGGGGGGGCCGCTGGTGCGCGCCGCGGCCGTTCTGAAGGTCGAGGTCAACGAACTCTTCATCCAGATCCTGCCCATTCTGGCGGTGTCGCTGATCTATATTTTCGTGCTTGCCTATTTCATGGGGAAGAAGGAGCGCAAACGTCTCGGTTACGATCCGAAGTCGTCCGAGCAGCTCGATCCGGCCCAGATCGAAGAGATGGTCAATGTCATTCTCGACAATGACAAGGAACTGAAGCGTCCGCGCCTTTTCCTCTTCAATCTGGCGCTGACCGTCGCAACCCTGGTTGCCGTACTGATGGGCTGGGTCAGCGGTGCGCTTGCCTTCACGATCGCCACGGCCATTGCGCTGGCGGCCAACTATTCCGCTGCCGAACAACGCGAACGCATCACGGCAAATGGTGGTGATGCAATCGCCGTCACCTCGATCATCATCGCGGCGGGCTTCTTCCTCGGCGTGCTCAACGGTAGCGGCATGTCGAATGCCATCGCCGAGACGCTCACCTACCTCATCCCGGAATCGCTGGGCGGCCATATCGGTCTGATCTTCGCCTTTGTCGGTGCGATCGCCTGCTACGCGCTGCCTATCGACGCCTATTATTTCGGGATCCTGCCGGTGATCGCACCGATCGGAGCGAAATACGGCCTGACACCACACGAGATCGGCATGGCCTCCTTCATGGGGCAGGCGATCCGCTACGGCTCTCCGACCGTCGCATGGCTGTTCCTACTGATGGACCGCACGGAGATGTCTTTCGCCGAGTACCAGAAGGAATTCTTCAAATACTCCATCCCGATGTTCTTCATCTTCCTTGTCGTCGCCATTTTGACCGGCGTGCTCCCGATCTGATCGGGGGCGTTCAAATCACAAAAGGACAAAACATAGTATGAAAACCATTGGCTTTCTCGGCTTCGGCGAAGCCTCATTCAATATCTCCGAAGGTCTGCGCGACGAGGGTTTGAGCGGTATCCGCGCATTCGATGCCGGCTGGCAGCGTGAGCCTTATGGCGCAGTGGTGCGCGAACGTGCCGAACGCGCAGGCGTGACGCTGGAAAACTCCGCCGAAGACCTGATCGGCAAAGTCGATATCGTCGTCTGCTCGATCAGTGCCAACATGGCCGTGCCGGTCGCTCAGCAGGTGGCATCTTCGCTGCGCCCGGACCAGATCTATGTCGATCTCAATTCGGCCGGGCCGGATACCAAGGTCGAGGTCGAAAAGATCATCGCTCATCATGCCACTTTTGTTGATGTGGCCGTCATGGGCACCGTGCCCGGCAACCGCCACAAAGTGCCGATGCTGGCCGCCGGCAAAGGCGCCCAGGAAATCGCTGAGTATCTCAACGGTTTTGGGGCCAAGGTGACCGCGCTCGAAGGTCCGGCCGGCAAGGCATCGGCTTCAAAAATGTTCCGCAGCATTTTCATGAAGGGCTATGTGATGCTGCTTCTGGAGGCGGTGGTCGCAGGACGCAAGTTCGGCCTCGAAGACGACGTGCTCGTTTCGATCCGCGACACCATCACCGGTGGCGATTTCCTGAAGCAGGTCAATGATCTGATTGCCCGTGGCGTCATCCATGCCGAGCGGCGCGAGCACGAAATGGACGAGGTCATCGCCACACTCAACAGCCTCGATGTCGATGCCACCATGTCGGTTGCCACCAAGAACAAGCTCGCATGGTGCGTAAGCCAGGGTTTCCGTGAACATTTCAATGCGCAGCCACCGGCCGATTACCACGACATTTTCGCCGTTCTCGCCCGTTAAGCGCTCCAGAAAGGATCAAAAGATGTCCAATGTCGGATTTCGTATCTTCACCCAAATCAACCGTCCGGAACCGTCGCTGATCGAAGGTTTTCGTGGTGTGCCGGCGGCCAATATCGGCGATTGCCTCAATCGCTCCTCGCAGCTTGATGCCCGCATTTCGAAAATTTCAAAGGGAAATGTGCTCGGACCTGCATTCACGGTAAAAAGCCGCGCCGGCGACAACCTGCTTTTGCACAAGGCGCTGGACATGGCGCAGCCGGGCGATGTCATCGTGTTCGATGCGCATGGCGATCTCACCAATGCCATTACCGGCGAGCTGATGATGCAGACTGCGGTGCGCAAGAAGCTCGGCGGCGTGATCATCGATGGTGCGATCCGCGATCTGGCGACGCTGCGCGAAATGGATCTCCCGATCTTTGCAGCGGGCGTTACGCCGGCAGGTCCCTACAAGGATGGTCCGGGTGAAATCAACGTGCCCGTTTCCATCGGCAGCGTTGTCGTCCATCCCGGTGACATCATCGTCGGAGATGATGATGGGATCGTTGTGGTGCGTCCGGCCGATGCTGCCGATATCGCTGCCAAGGCGCGCAAAAAACACGCAGCCGAAGAAGAGAAGATGGCTTCGATCAAGGCCGGCACGCTCAACACGGACTGGATCGACAAGGAACTGTCGGCCAAGGGCTGCGAAATCATCGACGGCGTTTACCAGTAAGAGGCGCCGAAACAGACTTTTCCCATTTGCGTTACGAATTGCGGATGTTATCAGTTTTTCCGGCGCAGATGATCGACCGATATCGCGTCAATACTCGCGACACCCAGCAGCGCCATGTTTCGCTGCAGCTCCAAGTGGATGATCTCTGCCGTTTTCATGACACCCGGCATTCCGGCGACTGCGGCAAAGCTCTTCTTCCCGGTGGCAATCGCCCCGTTTCGCTGCTGACCTACGAGGCGACCACCAAATTGAACGACGCTTTTCCAAGCTGAAGCGGACCGGAAAAGGATATTCGTTTGGATCAAGGGCTCGTCCTTCTGAGCGTCGCTCTAGCCGAAGGTGCGATGAGCGGACTGGTTGGCACCGGAGCCAGCCTTCTGCTTCTGCCGGTTCTTGTGCCAATGTTCGGCGCGGTCGAAGCGATCCCGATCATGGCGGTGGCGGGTTTTCTCGCCAATCTGTCGCGGGCACTGGCTTGGTGGCGGTCGATCGCCTGGAAAGCGGTGCTCGCCTACGCACTGCCGGGCATGCCGGCCGCAGCGCTCGGCGCCTATACGCTCATCCACCTTCCGGCGGGATGGCCGGAAGCGATGCTCGGCCTGTTCATCATGGCGCTGGTGCCGATCCGCCGCATGGCCACGGCCAGATTTTCAACGGCCGAGATCGGCCATCTGGCATTGACCGGCGCCGTGGTCGGCTTCCTGACGGGGATATTCCTTTCGACGGGTCCGCTGAGCGTCCCGGCATTCCTGGCCTTCGGCCTTGTGCGCGGCGCCTTCATCGCAACGGAAGCGGCCGCGTCGCTTCTCGTCCAGGCCGCCAAGATCATCAGCTTCCGGGAATTCGGCGCCATGACGGTGACAAACATGCTGCGGGGCGTCGTCATCGGTGGTGCGCTGATGGCAGGGACGTTTCTAATTCGCCCCCTCTTGGCGCGCCTTGGCGATCATCATTTCAGGACAATGATGGATGTCGTGACGCTGGTGTCAGGCGCCTCGCTTCTGGCATTCGGTCTTGGCCATCTGCTTTAGGACGTGTCGCATCTTCGCAACGGTTCGACAAAAGCATGTTCTCCCGCGAATCATGTAAACTGGGGCGAGAAACGTACGACATGACGACGACAGCGAAATTCGGCTGCAAAAACATGACAGTCGCATGAAGGTTTTTGCGCGATGCGCTTGTGAAGATCGGACAAGAAGTCATCCGGTGACTGGCTGGTCACGCCGTAAGGCTGAAGATCTTGTGGTGGAAAATCCTTGAGGTTCCAGGTGACGATAACGGGAGCTCTCCCGGCGATGGCGGCAGCAAGAACATGCCGGTCGCCGGGGTCGGGTAACTTAAGGTCATTTACCAAAGGACGGTAGGTCGTCACGTTCGCTTCCGGCAGCACGGCCTTCATCCTGTCCCGCGTAGCTATCAGGCGCTCGATAGACAAGGACGGCGTGTTGGCGGCAAGATTTCGGATCCACTCGTCATGGATATCATCGTTCCAGCGCGCTTCGACGAGGCCGTCGAAAGCACACTGAACGAGGACGTTGCGAAGGTGGAATGGATAGAGGACGCAGGCATCATAAACCGCGACGGGCGGTTTAGAGGCCATGGGTCTGAACGAGATCATCGGTATCTTCGGCAAGCAAATCTATCGCAGCCTGCCGAACATCCAACCTGGATTTTAGCGCGAGCACATCCTTGAGCAAGGCGCGGCGGTGTTTTCCGACATAGCGAAACGGCAGATCGCCCCGGTCCATGCGTAAAACAACAAGTGGACGCGAGATACCGAGAACAGCCGATGCCTCGGTCGGGCTTAATTCCTGGTCTTCGGCCAGCACAGCGACGCGTTCGCCACGAAGCAAATGCGCCAGAAGCGTCTCAACCGCCGCGGCGGCGGTTGGCGGAATTGTTAGTGTCTGTCCTTCGCGGCCTTCGTGACGCACGTGAAGTTCCAGTCTGTCGCCCGCAGCGAGCTTCGGCAAAGGCGAAACTCCCTTGCGATCACGATCCGACAATCCGGCGAAATGGACGACTTGGCTAGCAATGAAAATCTCCTTGGCCGCCTATACAACGCGAATGGCCCGTAACTGCAATAACTGAAACCCTGTTCGTGATGTCATTGACTTCGCGACCATATCGCTTTCGATGAAACACATGTTTCTCAAAGTTATGTCGAGGGGTGCTCAGTGTCGCTGGGTATATCGACCCTAGGCGTCACTCAAGATCGAGTGCCTGCTTGAGTTCATCGATGCGCTTCGAAGCGTCCGCCTTGGTTAGGTCTTCAGCGTAAACATCAGGCTGGTGCGCCTGCTCAGACAACGTTTTGAGGTAGGAGCCTTGCGCTCCGGTCATCGGCTCATCGCCGCTGACCCAATCATCGGGGTCTTTCTGTGTGTTGGACGAAGTATGGGTCTTTGGGCTGTCACTCATGAAAATCTCCTGAATTTGTTCTCCTAACGTTCTTAGTCGCCTGCTTGTTCCGAACCTCGCTCAATCGGTCTAAGGAACTCGGCGATCGATCCTTTCGTTTCGCTCAGGGGCTAGCAAGCTGGAGGACCTGCAATTGCCAACTATTGCCACTGCCGCCTGGTCCATTCCGATAAAGGCGGCCGACCAGTTTGCAAAGGAGGGAAGTGGCCTGACGCGATACGCATCGGTCTTCGACGGCGTCGAAATCAACTCGACTTTTTACCGTAGACACAAGACGTCAACGTTCGCCCGGTGGGTGGAGTCGGTACCGGACAGCTTTCGGTTCTCGGTAAAAGTACCCAAGGAGATAACTCACACCAGAGCGATGAAGGATATAGCCCAGCCGTTCGCCACTTTCTGCGCTGATATTGCGCCGCTCGTAGATAAACGAGGCCCGCTGCTTTGCCAGCTACCCCCATCACTAGCGTTCGATGCCGCCGTACTCGATACCGCGTTTAAGGCTATACGGGACATCGACGACGGACCAGTCGTCATCGAGGCGCGGCACAAGAGCTGGGCGTCGGCAGAGGCGCGGGATCTGCTGAAGAACTATGCCATCGATCGGGTTCTTGCCGATCCGTCGCGGGTATGGCCAGCAGAGGCTTTTGCTGACCCGCCACGATATGTGCGTCTGCACGGCAGGCCGAAGATCTACTATTCGAGCTACAGCGAGGATGAGATCAGGTCATTCACTAAACTGTTGGCATCGGACAGCTGGTGCGTCTTCGATAACACAGCCTCCGGAGCCGCAATGGAAAATGCGCTGACGATGCTCGGTTCGAACCAGAAGCGATAGCAGTCAGTCGCAGGAGTATGAATGGTTTGGCTAGAAGAAGGCAAAGACTCAGGCTTTGCGATGCCGGTGATCGCAGCCATGAGCCTGATGCGAAGGAACAGCTTATTGCGCTGTGAGTGATGGCGAGATGAACCAGGTCATCACAGAAATCGACACGATCGCCGCAGAAGCCAAGCTGTCGTCTGGCTTGGTCTATGTTCCCGGACTTGAGACCGGGATTACGCGCAAATTGGGCGCTAAAGGGTTCCTATACTATCGTCCAGATGGAAGACGCATCACGGAGGCTGCCGAGATCTCGCGAGTGAACGCCCTGGCAATTCCGCCGGCCTATACCGATGTCATTATTTCGACCAATCCGTTTTCTCATCTCCAGGCGATAGGGATGGATGCACGCGGCCGGCGCCAGTATCGCTACCACTCCGATTGGCATGCGGAGCTTGGAAGAGCCAAGTTCGAGCGGATTGTCGACTTTGCCGATCGACTACCGGATCTTCGCGAGCGGGTGGAAATCGATCTGCGATCCCGCGGCCTAACAATGGAGAAAGCGCTGGCTACAGTCGTATGGATGCTCGACAACCTTTACATCCGCGTCGGTAACGCCGCTTATGCCGAAGCGAACAAGTCGTAAGGACAGACGACGTTGCGCAGTCGCCACGTGAAGGTCGAGGGTGGGAGCCTGAAGTTGCGCTTCAAGGGCAAGTCAGGCAAGGAATGGAACCTCGCTCACAGCGACCGTAGAATTGTCAGAGCGGATGCAGACCAATTACGTCGCACGACGTAAATTCATATATCCGCGAAATCACCGGCGAAGACTTCAGCTCAAAACAGTTCCGCACATGGGGCGCAACCTGCATGGCGGTCGAACGCCTTGCGTCACTTGAGGCCGCAGCAAACAAGCGCGATCTCGCTCGTCAACTCAACGAGGCAGTCGACGCGGTAGCTGCGAAAACTCGTCAACACCCGTTCCGTTTGTCGCTCCTCGTATATCCATCCAGCGGTGTTTGAGGATTTTCAAGCCGGGATGCTTCATGATGTGCTGAAGTTGAAGACCAAGAGCGAACGGCTTCAACAGTGGCTGGACGAAGAGGAAATTCGCGTCCTACAGTGGTTTAAAAAGCGTCCTTCTGCTTCGAGCGCAATGTAATCGATATCGGGAAGGTTAGTTTCCCAGTTCCGGCGTTGTCACAGAATATTTTGCGCCGCTCGCAGTGATGGCGGCGAAGACCATGATCGCCAAGACAACGCCTCCAGTTTCTCACACCATTCCAAAGAATGGAGCTCCAGCGGTCTGGCCGACGGCAATAACAAGAAAGGGCACGCCCAACCCCAGCGCCGGGCGTCTGGGATAAATCAAGATACCCCACAGCAGTAGGGTATTGTCATTGCGCCTGACGCTGACAGTCCAGCAAATATGGAGACGCTGCGTTCGCTCAACCGGTCAACCAGAGTGAATGCTAGAACAATGCCGAGGCAATATAATGCTAAAGCTAAGCAGCCGATCCAGCCGGCTGCTGTTGCACTCAGGTCGAGATCAGCCCGAATTGTAGGAAGGCGGCGACAGCGAGACGGACGAAGAAACGTCTCTTATCGAGTGATATTGGTCGTCTCAGGGCAGACTGCGGCGAGCTGCTAGCCCGAAGAGCCTCTGTCCCTGACGAAAGCGCGCTTCCAGATCCCATGCAAGATGATTGCGGCGGCACCGATGAGAATGCCGAGAATGGCCTGCAAGAAAGACGTGGCGAACCAGCTTGTCATCCGCGGAAGAACAACAAGCGTATGTTCGGCGAAGTGTGCAAAAGCCTCGATCAAATGTTCCGGCTGATGGAGCCCCATCTCCGCGAGGCTGTGGACGATAATGCTGCCGCCCACCCACAACATCGCCGCCGTGCCCACCATCGTAAGAATTGTCAGGAGCACCGGCACGCCTTTGACGAGGCCCGTTCCGATGACTCTTCCGACCACACCTCCACTTCGCGTCAGGTAAAAGCCGATATCATCAGCTTTGACGATCAAGGCGACGACACCGTAGACTGCTCCAGTGATCAGAACCCCGACAGCCGCCAGAACTGCAGCTTGAGAGTAGACGGTCGACGTCGAAACGCCGGCGAGTGTTAGCGCCATGATCTCAGCCGAGAGGATGAAGTCGGTGCGGATCGCTCCCGCGACTTTGTCGTTCTCCAGCTTGGCCGGGTCGAGCGACGCCTCTGAATCTGAAGAATGACCTGAGGCATGCGGAACAAGGGCCTCGTGAAGCTTCTCCGCACCTTCAAAGCAGAGATAGATCCCGCCGATCATCAGCAGTGGCGTGATCAGCCACGGCGCGAAATATCCCAGGATGAGGCAGATCGGCAGGAGAAAGACCAGCTTGTTCTTCAGGGAACCAAGCGCAATTTTGCCGATGATCGGCAGTTCGCGGGCAGGGGACAAGCCGACGACATATGTCGGGGTGACAGCTGTGTCATCGATAACGACACCCGCCGCCTTGATGCTGGCTTTGGCCGTCTGCGCTGCGACGTCATCGACCGACGCAGCGGCAGCCTTTGCAATTGCTGCAACATCATCAAGCAATGCGATCAAACCGGTCGCCAATGTCTCTCCTATTCGTCTTCAAGTAGAGGCAGCCTACATAGCGCCCATCGCTGCAGTGGGAAGGGATAGTTCAGGCGGCTACAGCCATCCCGTCCTTTTGAAGCGAAAATAAAGGATCGCGCAGAGCGACAGGATTACCACGAGCACGACATAATAGCCGTATTCTGTCTTCAGCTCCGGCATTTGCTCAAAGTTCATTCCATAGATGCCGGCGATCGCTGTCGGTACGGCGAGGATCGCAGCCCATGCGGCGAGCTGACCGGTGATCGTGTCTTGCCGTTGCTGCTCCAGCAGGTTCGACGCCTCAAATGCGGAGGTGATAACTTCCCTCAGGCCGGACATCATGAATTCCACGCGGCGCACGTGATCGAGGATGTCACGAAAATAGGCTTTGGCATTGTCGTCGATACAGGGTAGCTCCAGGTTTGCCAGCTTGCCGACTACCTCACCCATGGGCCCCAAAATACGCTGGAATTTGATGACCTGCCGCCGCATCCGGAACAGCCGCCTGATTTGCTCGCGTTCCAGGAAGGAGATTAGCATGTGCTTTTCCATCTCAAGCACCTTGTCTTCCAACGTCTCGACCATTGGAAGGTAACCGTCGACAACGAAGTCGATGATCCCGTGCAAGACGTAATCAGGCCCATGGTCCAGCAGTTTTGGCGAGTGCTCGAGTTGCTCGCGCAGTTCCTTGTGAGACTTTGCCGAACCTTGGCACACCGAGACGATGTAATGCCGGCCGACGACGATGCAGGTTTCGCCATAGGCGATCTTGTCGCCCTCGAGGTGGGCTGTCTTGATGATGACGAAGAGCTGATCGCCGTAAACCTCGACCTTCGGCACCTGCTTGCCGTTCAAGGCATCCTCCACCGCGAGTGGATGCAGGCCGAACATCGCTTTCAGGTTCGTCATCTCCTCAACCGTCGGCTCAGCAACCCCGATCCAGGCGAATTCACCATCGACCTGCTGAAACGGTTTGTCGCTGAGGGGCAGCTCCTCGGCACTTTCGCCGCCGCGGTAGATAAAAGATGCGATAACAGTCATGGAGGCCGACTTAATCGAAGGGTTTAGGAAAAGGCGGCGAGTTTTTGAGGTAGCATTCCGGTGGGGCTAATGTCTGCGCCGGTCGCCTCAACGCGGATTAACTGGCTGATTTAGCAATCTCACGCAGGCAGCGGCCATGTTGGTCGCGTGGCCAGATTGATTCAGCGTTGTTCGCTTATCTGCGTATCGATGATTACAGAGCGGTTACATTCTCGGCCTTCGACTTTCCGGTTTTGCGGTCCTGGCCAATCTCATAACTCCACCTTCTGCCCGTCCTGTAACGGCCCGCCCCTAGTCACGGCCGAGATATGGACGAATACATCAGAACCGCAATTGTCGGGAGTTATGAAGCCGAAGCCCTTCTTGGTTGAAGAACTTTACGGATTCTGTTGCAAGGCTGACGGCTGCAAGCTGGCACAGATGCTGGAGACGCGCGGGCTTACCGTCAATGAGGCGGTCACGCAGGCGAATGACATGTTGACCGCGCATCCGAACATCAAGGCGATATACGGCATGTATGACGAGGCCGGTACCGGCGCCGCAAAAGTGCTCCAGACACGCGGCCTGACCGGCAAGGTGGGCATTGCCGTTGCCGATGGCAGCCCCACGACGATCGCTCTCCTCAAGTCGAGCGCAATCCAGGGGATTTTCTTTCAGGAAGCAGTCGGTCAGGGCATTGATGGCACGCAGCAGGTGTTCAACGCCCTGACGAAAGCACCGGTGAAAAAGGATCTCGCCCTGGTCATGCCGCTGGTGACTGCCGACAAGGTTGAATCGTCCGAGGCAAAAGCGGTCATCGCCCGCGTCTTCCCTGCGTCCAAGTGAAAGTCAGACAGGGCAGTAGCCGGTATCGGCCGCTGCCTCATTCTTCAGCGTACAATAACGGATGCAGCTTATGGACGATCTGCCCATCATCGACCCACATTTTCACCTGTGGGACCTCGACAATCACTATTACCCCTGGCTTTCTGATGGCGTGAAGCCTTCCGCTTTCGGCGATTATACGGCCATCAATAAGACCTATCTCATCGACGACTACCTCAACGATGCAAAGCACCAGAACCTCGTGAAAGCAGTGCATCTGGATGTCGGTTATGACCCCAGGGACCCGGTCGGCGAGACACGCTGGCTGCAGGGCGTTGCGGACAGGCACGGATTTCCGCCCGGCATTGTCGGCTACGCCGATTTCCGCAGGCCCGACGTCGCGGATCTTCTCGACGGGCATATGCAGTACGAAAACTTTCGCGGCATCCGCCAATCCATGAATTTTCACAAGGACCCGGCCAAAACCTATCTTCTGGAACCCGAGGTCAGCCGTATGGCGGAATGGCGACGAGGCTTTCGCGAGCTTGAACGGCGCAAGCTGAGCTTCGATTTGCAGATCTACTATTGGCAGATGCAGGAGTTTCTGGACCTGGCATCCGACTTTCCCAATGTGCAGTTTATCCTCAATCACACGGGTATGCAGGTTGATGGTCTGGACCATTTCCGGGGCTGGCGCGAAAGCATGAGAATATTGGCCAAAGCCCCGAACGTCGCCTGCAAAATTTCCGGTCTCGGAATGGGAGACTGGACCTGGACAACAGAAACGATTCGTCCTTACGTCGAAGAAACGATCGAAGCTTTCGGCATCGACCGGTGCATGTTCGCGTCCAACTTCCCGGTGGATAAGCTTTTCTCGACCTATGATGCGCTTTGGAAGGCATTCGGCGAGATCACTGCCGGGTTCAGCAAGGGCGAACGCCTGAAGCTGTTTCATGACAACGCCGCATATTTCTACCGCCTTTGACGTTCATGCCACATATCTTTTCTGCGCAGGGTCGGGCGCGTCGGGCGTCTTTTTTTCGTCGATCCACGCCCGCGTCCCGGACAGGAGCTCGTCAGCCAAGGTGGGATCATCAATCGACCGGGCGAGGATGAGCGCGCCAACCATCGCAGACCAGCTGCCGATGGCGGCTGTACGGCGTTTGGCAGGATCAATACCCGGTACCATCTCAGTCAGAGTATCAATCTGCGCGGCGAGAACCTGCGCCATCGAAGCGCGCGCATCGGGAGCCTGTTGCCGCATGAAGCCCGCGAGAGCGGCCATGGGGCAACCCAGATCCGGATGCTCACGATGGGGTTTCGAGAGATAGGTGTCGATCCAGGCGCTGAGATCGACGATCCCTGATTGACTGCCAGCGGCGTGCGCTATGGTCTGGGCGACCAGATCGTCCTTCGATTGGAAATGCCCGTAGAAGCCGCCGTGGGTCATGCCGGCGGCGTTCATCACTTCAGCGACGCTCACGGCATCGAAACCCTTCTCGCGGAACAGGCGTCCCGCTTCGGTGAGGATCCGGCTGCGGTTCTGAGCCTTTTGCTCCTGGCTTACTTTCATTTCTGTCGGTCTCCGCGCGGCATTGACATTTTGATGATGCTTATCATATTTAGTAGCCATTGATGACGTTCATCATGAATATAGTTTCGATTCCGCGAAAGGGCAATACTATGACTGCCAAACCATCCGTCCTCATTACTGGCGCCTCCACTGGCATAGGCGCGGGCTACGCCGAGCGCTTCGCCCGGCGCGGCCACGACCTGGTCCTGGTCGCGCGCAACACGTCGCGCATGGAGACCCTGGCCGAACAACTGCGGGGCGAGACCGGGGTTGCAATCGACATCATTGCTGCTGACCTCGCTAATCCAGCAGAGCGTGCTGTGGTCGAAGCACGGCTCAGCGACGATGCGCGGATCGGGATCCTCGTCAACAACGCCGGCACCACCCTGGCAGAGACCTTCTTGGAGCAGACGACGGACGATATCGAGCGGCTGGTGACGCTCAACACGACAACTCTGGTGCGCCTTGCGCACGCCATCGCTCCGCGTCTTGCGCAAGCTGGGGGAGGCTCGATCATCAATATCGGCTCGGTGGTCGGCCTGGCGCCGGAATTCGGCATGGCCGTCTATGGCGCGACCAAGGCCTTCGTGCTTCACCTGTCGCAGGCCCTCAACCTGCAGCTCGGACCGCAGGGCGTCTATGTCCAGGCGGTGCTACCCGCCACTACCCGAACCGAAATTTGGGACCATGCCGGGATCGATGTCGATACACTGCAGGCAGTGATGGAAGTGAGCGATCTGGTGGATGCCGCGCTCTCAGGTTTCGATCAACGCGAGGCCGTTACCATACCCCCACTGCACGATGTCGGCCAATGGGACGCATTCGAGACGGCGCGTCAGGCCATGATCCCGGGCTTTGGACAATCCCGGCCGGCCGCTCGCTATCTCGCGGACGCCTGAGCCCGCTTCCAGCCTCCTAGACAAACCGAGACAAAAACGAAAGAACCGACAATGACAGATAAAGACCTCTTCAGCCCCTACGACCTTGGCGGCCTTACGCTGGCCAACCGCATTATCATGGCGCCGCTGACGCGCAACCGCGCTGGCGCAGGCCTCGTACCCAGCCAGTTGCGGCGGACTATTATGCCCAGCGCGCGAGTGCAGGACTCGTCATCACCGAGGCAACGCAGGTCTCCCGGCAAGCCCAAGGTTACCAGAATACGCCCGGCCTCTACACGCCGGAGCAGATCGCCGGCTGGCGCAAGGTGACCGACGCGGTTCATGCCAAGGGCGGGCGCATCTGCGTCCAGCTCTGGCACGTCGGCCGCGTCAGCCATGTGGACCTTCACGATGGTGAAACTCCGGTTGCGCCGTCAGCAATCCGCGCCGAGACCAAGACCTTCGTGAACAATAGTTTTGCCGATGTATCGGAGCCGCGTGCGCTGGCGCTGGACGAAATCCCTGTAATCGTCGAGGATTTCCGCAAGGCCGCCGCCAATGCGATCGAAGCCGGGTTCGACGGTGTCGAGGTGCATGGCGCGAATGGCTATCTGCTCGACCAGTTCCTGCGGGAAACCGCAAACGTCAGGACCGATGCCCACGGTGGTTCGATCGAAAACCGCGCCCGGCTGCTGATCGAAGTGACGGCCGCGGTAGCAGGCGAGATCGGCGCACATCGCATGGCCGTCCGCCTTTCGCCGGTGTCGCCGGCCAGCGGCATCGTGCCGGCAAGCGACGAGCAACCGCAGTTCAACCATGTCGTCGAAGCCCTCGACGGACTGGACATCGCTTACATCCATGTGGTCGAGGGTGCGACGGGCGGGCCGCGCGATGCGACGCCGTTCGATTTCCACGCGCTGAAGCAGCGCTTTCAAAACACCTACATCGCCAACAACGGTTATGACCTTGAGCTGGCGAAGTTGCGCCTCAGCCAGGGCAAGGCCGATCTGATCGCCTTCGGCCATCACTTCATCGCCAATCCCGATCTCGTCGAGCGCCTGCAAAGCGGCGCCCCGCTTGCTCAAATGGACCCTGCCACGATCTATGGCGGTGGCGCGGAAGGCTACACTGACTATCCCACCGCTATCGTATCTACTGACGCCTGATCCGGAGGAGCAGCATCATGAAGGCCTTCATCCTCGAGCGCTACGGCAAAAAACAGGCGCTGCGTTATGGCGACATGCCCGAACCCGTGCCCGGTCCCGATGACGTGATGGTCGAGGTTGAGGCAGCCGGTCTCAACCAGCTCGACTCCAAGATCCGCGACGGCGCGTTCAAGCCGATCCTGCCTTACAAGCCGCCGCTTGTGCTCGGCCATGACGTGGCCGGCACAGTTATCCGTGTCGGCGCAAATGTGCGGCGCTTCAAAGTCGGTGACGCGGTCTACGCTCGCCCTCGTGACGGGCAGATCGGCGCGTTTGCCGAGCGCATAGCGGTTAAGGAAAGCGATCTGGCGGTCAAGCCCGCTGACCTATCGATGGCGGAAGCCGCGTCCATCCCGCTGGTTGGGCTGACCGCCTGGCAAGCACTGGTGGAGCGCGCGCAGATCAAGCCGGGACAGAAAGTGCTGATCCATGCCGGGTCGGGTGGGGTCGGCACGTTCGCGATCCAGCTCGCCAAACATCTTGGCGCGATCGTTGCGACGACGGCGAGCGCCGCCAATGCCGCGATGCTGAAGGAACTGGGAGCGGATGTCCTCATCGACTATCGGGCCCAAAAGTTCGAGGAAGAGTTGCCGGGCTACGACGTCGTCCTCAACAGCCTCGACGCAACAACGCTCGAAAAATCTCTGAAGGTCCTCAAGCCCGGCGGCAAGCTGATCTCGATCTCCGGTCCGCCCGATCCTGCCTTCGCACGCGCCCAGGGACTCAATGCGTTGCTTAGGCTGGTGCTGCGCCTTTTAAGCTCGGCCATCCGTCGCAAGGCGAAGCGCGCGGCCGTCGACTATTCCTTTCTGTTCATGCGCGCCGACGGAAGACAGCTCGAGCAGATCACCCAACTCATCGAAGACGGCACGATCCGTCCGGTCGTGGATCGCACGTTCCCGTTCGAGGAACTGAACGAAGCCTTCGCCTACATCGATACCGGTCGCGCCAAAGGGAAGGTCGTCGTCACGCTCAAGTGACGCGATATCTCGAAACAAGGACCGCAATATGAATACCAACACGCATAATGCAGACTGGAAGATAACACCAACCCAACACGTTGAGGCTCGCGGCACGCGTTTCGCTTATCGCCGGCTCGGGCCTGATGTTGGGGTGCCGATTGTGCTGCTCAACCACTGGGGCGCCAACCTCGACAATTTCGATCCCAGGATCGTCGGGGGTCTGGCGTCGGTTCGGGCGGTCTATGCGCTCGACTATCGCGGCATCGGCGCGTCCGGCGGCACCGCGCCGCTCAGCGTGGCCGAAATGGCCGCCGACACGATCGCCACGATCCGCGCGCTGGGACTGGCATCGGTCGATCTGATCGGCTTCTCGCTCGGTGGCTTCGTCGCGCAGCAAATCCTCTTCGACGCACCCGATCTCGTCCGCCGCGCCATTCTTGCCGGCACGGGGCCTGCGGGCGGGACTGGGATCGAGCGGGTTGGCCCGGTGTCATGGCCGCTTATCGTTAAGGGCCTGCTGACCTTCCGTGATCCAAAATTCTATCTGTTCTTCACGTCGAGCAGCAAAAGCAGGCAAGCGGCGAAAGCATTCCTCGCACGGCTTAAGGAGCGCACCGGCGATCGCGACAAGACGGTCCCGCTGAGAGCCTTCCTCCGTCAGTTGACGGCGATCAAGGCCTGGGGCCTCCAGGCGCAGCAACCTTTGGACACCATCAGCACGCCCGTCCTCGTGGCGAATGGCGATCATGACATCATGGTGCCGAGCGAGAACTCGGCCGATCTGGCGCGCCGCATCCCCGGCGCCGAACTCGTCCTTTACCCGGACGCAGGCCATGGCGGCATATTCCAGTATCACGACACCTTCCTTGCGAAGGCCAAGGCATTCTTCACTGCTTGATTTCCAGCACCGCACCAAAATGGGAAAAATTTGATGGATTATACGACGTTCGGCCGGACCGGCCTTCAGCTTTCAAAACTGGCGTTGGGCACAGGCAATTTTGGTACCGGCTGGGGATATGGCGCCGATCCCGAGACGGCGGTCGCCATCTTGGACGCATACGCCGAGGCAGGCGGCAATTTCATCGACTCGGCCGATGTATATCAGTTCGGCCAGTCGGAAGAGATATTGGGAAAGGCGCTGGAAGGACGGCGGGAGGATTTTGTGCTTGCCACAAAGTTCAGCAGCGGCTCAACGCCGAATGCCAATCGGCTGGTGACGGGCAACAGCCGCAAAGCGATGGCCGCCTCGGTCGAGGCGAGCCTGCGGCGATTGAAAACCGAACGGATCGACCTCTATTGGGTGCATCACCCCGATAACCTGACGCCGATCGAGTAGATCGTGCGCGGCTTGGAAGATCTCGCCCGCGCCGGCAAGATCCTCTATACCGGCCTCTCCAACTTTCCCGCATGGCGGCTGGCCCGCGCGGCGACGCTGACTGAGCTGACGCGCGCCGTGCCGGTCGCCGCCGCACAGTTCGAACATAGCCTCGTCCATCGGGAGCCCGAAGCCGACCTGTTCCCAGCCTGCGAAGCGCTCGGGATCGCCACGGTCACCTGGTCACCGCTGGGTGGCGGTTTGTTGACCGGCAAATATCGCAAAGGCGAGACCGGGCGTGCTGAAGGCTTTGGGGGCCGCGTTTTCCAGGCGGAGAACACGCCGCTTCGCACGGCCACCGTCGATGCTGTTCTGCAGGTGGCGGAAGATACCGGCGCCAGTCCCGATCGGGTCGCCATCGCTTGGGCCATGACACATGGCGCAGTGCCAATCATCGGACCGCGATCGCTTGCCCAACTGGAGAGCAATATCGGCGCCGCGGCGCTGACCCTTTCGGCAGAGCAGATCGCGCGCTTGGATGCGGCCAGCGCGCCGGCGGGTGCGCCGCCTCGCGCGACGAGGCGCGCCGTTGCCTGACACTGGAGTTTAAGGCCGGACGTGCGGGCTTGCAGTAGACCTGATATGGCCAGACCGATATCGTCCTCACCCATCCGATCGGGGCAGGCGGAGAGCGCAGCCGACAAGTTGTACGGACAGCGAACATCGACCTGCATGGCCGTGTACCCGAAGGCTGGCGGAGTGCGTACAACTGAATGATGAAAGGGAGCGAGGAAGCATGACGAAGCTCTATCTGGAAGATCTGTGCGAGGGGCAGCGCTTCACCAGCGGGCGGCATAGGGTCGACGAAGCAGAGATTCATCGCTTTGCCCGGGAATATGATCCGCAGCCGTTTCACCTGGATGCCGAGGCTGCAAAGACTACACTATTCGCCGGGCTCGCCGCGAGCGGCTGGCACACTGCGGCGATCACCATGCGGCTGACAGTTGATAGCGGTTTTTCGTTGGCTGGCGGCATCATCGGCGCGGGCTTTGATGAGTTGAACTGGCCGCGGCCGGTCCGGCCGGGCGACGAGCTGCATCTGTTGATCGAGGTGGTGGAGATACGTCCCTCCCATTCGAAGCCGGACCGGGGAATAGTCAAAGTGCGCACGACTACGCTCAACCAGAATGACGAACCCGTGCAGGTCTCCGTCGGCAATCTGGTCGCGCAGAGAAGATTGACGACGTGAAAAAGCAACAACCCGACTTGCGCGAGGTGCTCGGCGGCGGCACGAAGATCAGCATGAATCGTATTTTGTCGTTTGGCATTTAATTGGGTCTTCCTCTACCTGCCCTGGAGCAACGGTCAGGCAGAAGGCCAGATCAACCGACTGAAGACGAACAAGCGCGCAATGTATGGCCGGGCGGAACCAGAGCTGCTCAGGGCGCGAATGATGCCAATCAAATTGACCGATCTCCGCACAAATTGAGGAAGACCCCGATTAAATTCAAAACGACAATTGCCGCCCGCGTAATTATCTCGCGTCGGGACCCTCGACCTGGAGCATCGAGATGGAGAAGACACCCCAAGCCTCTTTGCAGACGCCGACATTGAGATCCTGCCGCCGGAGATCCATTCGGCCGATCCGGCGGCTCCTCCATGCGACTGGTGTGGACGGCCCGCGTCGACTGAAGAAGACTGTTATGGGATCTGCGAGAAATGCCTGTCGCCGTGATCGTCTCGGCGTGAGCTTCTAGCCGCCGCGTGGTTTACTCGGAGATGGTCACCCTTGGTGGCTCTTCTGCGATGAGAGCATCTACCAACGCCTTGGCTCGATCAAGGCAGACAAGCGGCCCTTCGACTACGGTCGACCGAAGATGCTTCTCCTGGAGGTCGATTACCCGGTTGCTTCTCGGCGCGGTGATCACGGCGAAATGCGAACTCGGGCTGTAGATCGCTATACGATATCTTTTGTATTCATGCACCGTGGCTGGCATCGGCCGGCTCCTGCCGAATTGCGCGTGGCGAACGACGTCGCGACGAGATCGGTTCGCTGCGCAATCCAAATGTCCTTGGCGACGAAAGGACCGTCGCCTCCGTCACCCAGACCTTGCCATCGATGTCTTCACCTCGGCGGATCGCGGCTGCGGCCAGGTCGCGATAATACTCGGCAGAACGAACGAGCCGTCGAAGCGACATTTCCGGCGGGGATGTCGTGGCCTTGATGGCTTCGCAGGTGACGATCACAAGCCAGACGGACGCGCCATCGGTCACAGCCATCTAACCGTTCTCAAAATACAGGAAGGGTGCTGACTCGCAGAGCTGAATTTCGCCGTCGTTCGATATCATCCAGTTTTCCTGCTTTTGAGTTCGTCGGCAGCGATCTTGCGCAAGGCGTCCAACGCTCCTCTCGGGAGAGTGGATCATCCGGCAGCAGCGAAATATGTCACTTGCAAAATGAAAGTAACTGAGACACGGTGCCTTCTTCATGGAGATATGAATGAAGCGCACTGGTCCCACAGACACCGGATGTCCTATCTTAAGAAGCTTGAAGCACGTCGGAGACGCGTGGACGTTTCTGGTGATGCGCGACGCAATCGCCGGCTCTACGCGGTTCGACGAGTTTCAGAAAAACCTCGATATCGCGCCAAACATTCTGACGACCAGATTGAACGCCCTCGTCGAGAGCAGAATGCTTGAACGTCGTCGGTATTCAGTCCGCCCGCCGCGAGAGGAATACCACCTGACGAAACTTGGTCTGGATTTCAAACCGGTTCTTCAGGCGATGCTGGCATGGGGCAATCGTCACCTTGCCCCAGAAGGTGAGAGCGTGGTCGTCGTCAATTCGATAACTGGCGAGGTGGCCAAGCCAGTCGTCGTCGACGAGCGGACAGGACAGCGGCTGGACGATCCGATTTTCGTCTACGCGGCTGGTCCAGCTGCCGGAGATCGTGTCCGCCGACGTTATCCGTCAATCCAAGATTTCAAACCCGGCGATGAGGCTCGGTCATGAGTGCTGCGGCGATAACCGACGATATTCCCGTGGTAAACCCACGCCTCCAGCGGATGCTCAACGATCCGGTCCTTCCCATGCTTGTGGGGATGGCTTGGCCAAACATCTTGATCATGCTGGCGCAGGCGTCGACTGGCCTGATCGAGACATGGTGGGTTTCTCACCTCGGCACGGAAGCTCTGGCCGGCATGGCATTGGTATTTCCTCCCGTCATGCTCATGCAGATGATGTCGGCTGGCGCATTCGGTGGGTCTATATCCTCTGGCATCAGTCGTGCTTTGGGGGGGGAAAGGCACAAAGACGCCGAGTTGATCGCAACCCATGCCGTGATCGTCAACATCTTCATGGGTCTGGTTTTTACCGCGATCATGCTGATGTTCGGCCGTCCGATCTACCGCGCACTCGGCGGGCAGGGTGGCGAACTCGAAGCGGCCGTCACCTACTCGAGAGTGGTGTTCAGTGGAATGATCCTGGTATGGCTTATGAATGGCCTCGCCAGCATTATTCGCGGCACAGGCAACATAATTTTCCCGGCGCTCGTAACCTGCGTCGGCGCGGTCATGCTCGTTCCATTGTCTCCACTGCTGATCTTTGGCTTCGGGCCTATGCCAGCTCTTGGTATCGCGGGTGGCGGCCTCGCGCTGCTCATGTTCAGCCTGGGCGGTACCATGGTTCTCGGCTGGTATATTCTGTCCGGACGCAATACGGTTGGCTTCAGGACAGGGTATTACCGGAAGAGCGTGTTCGGTGAGATATTCCGGCTTGGTGGAGCTTCATCCATCAATTCCGTCCTGACGAACGTCACGATCGGTATTGCGACCGCATTTGTTGCGACAACCGCCGGGGTAGAGGCGGTTGCGGGCTTTGGCACTGGCGCAAGGCTTGAATTCCTGCTCATCCCGGTCATCTTCGGGATCGGTGCTCCCATGGTGGCTCTGGTAGGGGCAAATATCGGCGCGGGAAAAAGAGACCGGGCGATACAGATCGCTTTTACCGGCGCAGCAATCGCCTTCGTGATCACAGAGGCTATCGGCATTGTCGCGGCGTTGTTCCCAGCGGCCTGGATATCCTTGTTCAGCGAACAACAGGGAACCATGGACGCCGGCGTGAGCTACCTTCGCATCGTCGGCCCAGTATACGGCTTTTTCGGTTTGGGATTGTCGCTCTATTTTGCATCGCAGGGTGCGGGAAAACTGCTGTGGCCTCTTTCATGTGGCTTGCTTCGATTGTTGATCGCAATCGGCGGCGGATGGATTGCGCTGAAGGTCACCGGCAGCCTGACGGGACTGTACGTCGCACTGGCGGCGGCTCTGGTCATCTACTCCGTCGTTCTCGCGCTCGCTATTCGGTCGCGTGTCTGGTTCCGGATCTCCCACGAGTGAGCTGAATATAGCTTCGGCTGCAATGCAGACTTGACCACGGTTGTCAGAGCCTGCGCTGCCTTCTCCACCTTTCGTAGCGTCAACTCTGACTCATCTGTTAAGCGAACCAACAGAGGATCAGAATATCGGGGCCACGATGGACCCGCACCAGCGAGGTCTCTGTTGGTGCGGTGGGTCCATGGAGGCGTCCCAATCCCGCTCTTGATGGATGGCTTCCTAGTCCGGCCCCGGATCTCCGTCGATCAACCCGTGTCGTTTGGCATTTAACCGTAAGAATGCGCCCGTTCCGGCAGGTTATGGCACTTAATTGGGAGATGGACATTCTGACAGGCAAGTTCGAGACCTCGGATCGACTGGCTCAGTTCATCGGTGGGCCGACTGCTGTGCGGCTCGACCTTGAGTGCTATGTCAACAGGGTCAACGTAAACGACGGCGCCTAGGCCGATCTTACACCGCTGATCGCTGGTAAGCTCGATCAGAATGTCGCCGAGTACCGGTTGGACACCGTCCACGGCGAACGCTGGATGCGCTGTGATAGGCGGCTTTTGCGTGACAACGACGGCCATCCGATCAAGATTGTCGGGATGGCAATCGACTCTACCGAAGAGCGTCGCCGGATCGAGATGCTGGAGGAGACAGCGCGCACTGACGTATTGACTGGGTTGCTGAACCGGCGTGAACTGTCCATGCAATTCGCGGCATTAACGTCTGCGGACGGTTTTGCTGTCCTCGCACTCGACCTCGATGGCTTCAAGGAGGTCAATGATGCTCATAGGCATGCGATGGGAGATGTCGTCCTGCAGACCACAGCCGCGCGCCTGACCTCAGCCGTCAGAGCAAGCGATCTTGTGGCACGCACGGGCGGGGATGAATTCGTTGTGGTCGTCGCGGGCGACCAGTCCACAGGCGAAGCGGCTGCTGAGCGGATACTCGCACGGATGAAGGAGCCTACCGCAATTTCCAATGAGATCGCTGACGTCCGCACCAGCATTGGCGGTATCTGGACGGGCGAAAAGCGTGATGTTTCCGAACTCCTCAAGCAAGCCGACCCGCTTCTTTACGATGCGAAGGCTGCCGGAAAAGACGCCATCAAGTTCAATCGGTATCCAAGGTAGTGGCTTCGGAGGCGACGGGTTCCAATGCACCAGCGGCAGACTTGGATCGTTGAGCTCGGCGGATCGCGAGATCATTGTATCGAGACCTGAGTTCAGACATGTCGAACTCACCGCTGATCCACAGCTCGACCCAAGCCAAAAACTCTGGGTCATCGTCGATAGGCGTGCCCCGCGACATCGCCTTGCTGCGAACCTGATCGAAAATCATTCGCCGTCTTTCGCTGTCGAACGCCAATCTCAGTTCCTCCATAAGGTCGGGAGGCGCTAAAGAAAAACCGCGATCCCCTCCGTATTGACGACGTAGATGAACTCTTCCCATGCCTCATGGGCGGATGCGAAACGTTCATCCCAGTCGGTGAGCTGGTCTTCTAGGCTTGTGACTTCCATCCGCCAATCATCTCCCCCGGACGGGCGGAAGATTTCCACAATGACAGTGATGCCGTTCTCGGTGTAGCGGCCAGAAAGTTCGGAGTGCGGGTGATGGGGGTTCATTGTCTATCACCGGACGTATATGGCGATGCTTTGGCTGGCTAGGTGACCGGCCCTACGAAATCAGGAGACGATTATTTAGATCGTGATGGTTTCGACTTCTTCGCAGGACTTAGACCCATCTCTTTGTTCAGCTTTTTCTGAGCGAGTTTGCGGGCGCGGCGAATGCCTTCTGCCTTTTTTCGGGCGCGCTTCTCCGAAGGCTTCTCGAAGTGCTCGCGCAAACGCATTTCCCGGACGATGCCCTCCTGCTGCAGCTTCTTCTTGAGGACGCGCAGGGCTTGGTCGACGTTATTGTCTCGGACGAGGATAAGCACGGTGGCTCCTGGTGTGGTGGAAATCGGCGGGACAATCGATAAACGCATGTACGCGCGAATTGCAATGGTCGATCCCTGGACAAATGTACTTTCCCGGAGCTTCGGCTTTAGCCTCGCGCGGGCCTGTTGGGACCGCTGTTCCGAGCCACCGCTAGCGTCTAATGACAGCTAGCGGCACGGCAAGTGTGATCACCAAGCCGAGTCCTTTAGATTGTCGCGCGATCTTGCCCATAAGTTGGGCCTCCACCGTCCTGTTGACCATTTTCGTGCCAAAGCCTCTTTTCGTAGGCTCGCCGGGCGAAGGCGGTCCGCCCTGTCTCACGCCAGACGATGTTTAGGGTGTCGTCGTCGTGATGGCACTCTAAATTGATGTAACCATTAACCGTAGACAGAGCGCCATATTTCGCTGAGTTCGTCGCAAGCTCATGAATGATCAGGCGAGCGCTGCCGCCGTTTTCCCGCCCACAGAGACTGCGGGATAGGTTCGTTGCCAGACCATGCCCTGATCTGAATACTGTGCGCCGGAATTAATCCAGCCGAAGCGCCGCACGGTTTTAAAGATAACGCAACCCGAGGCTGTAAATGTATCATTTTGAAAACTAAACGTTGACGTAGCACTCTTTATTCGGTAATTCTGCTTCATCGATCTTTTGCTTGCCGAGCTTTGTCTACCGCGCGATTGGCACCGCGCTTTAAGCGAACTTCTCTCTCAAAAATAGTCGGTTTTCCGCTGCGTGGTGCTTGCTTCGCGGTCCCTCACTCTATGCTTTGAAAGGGTTCTTCATGACCACTGGCACAGTAAAATGGTTCAATTCCACCAAGGGCTTCGGCTTCATCCAGCCTGACAACGGCGGCGCTGACGCCTTCGTTCATATCTCGGCTGTCGAGCGCGCAGGAATGCGCGAACTCGTCGAAGGCCAGAAGATCGGCTTCGAACTCGAGCGCGACATGAAGTCGGGCAAGATGTCAGCCTGCAATCTGCAGTCCGCTTGATCGATATCTGCTTCCCTTTGACCACGGATGTACTGGCACTGCCGGAAGCAGTTATCATTTTGAGGCCAGGCGGTTCGCCTGGCCTTTTTCATCTCGGCTCATAGCCAGATCGACGACAAATGACAGAGACATACAGTAAATCTCGACAACAGGCTGAGGCTGCCTTTGGCAATATTCAGACGGAGTTCTTCGCCAAGAACAATGCGGCGGAAGAGCTCGCATCGATGGCTCAGGCTCGCGACGCCAAGACTATGAGGCTGCGCGAAGCGCGCCTCGCCAAGGAACGCGCCGACAGAGCATCTGCAACATCCGCACTGCTTGCCAAACGATCGAAGTTCAGCTGAACATCCCAAACGATAACTCAGGATAAAGATTTGAGACACGCCAGAAACAACGAACTCACCGATCGACGCTCGGCTGCTGCAGACGCCAAAGCTGCCCTTCTCATCGCCTACCGCTCAGCAAAGAAGGCGGCCGAGCCTTCACGATCCGCCAGACAGGCCGAGCGGATCTCCCTCGTTGAAGCTCGTGAGGCGCGCCGTGCAGAGCGGGAACGACTAAAGCACGAGGAACAGACCCGGATCGTCACCCTTGCCGCTCAAGAACAGGCAGCCATCGAGGCGGCCGCCGTGGCCGAGATCGAGGCGCGAAATTCGGCCGAAAATGCCCGAATCTCGCGGGTGGTTCAGGACGAGGCCGCTCGCAAGGCTGAGCGCGACCGACGCTACGCCGCCCGCAAGTCCCGCCAGGCTTAGGCCTGTAGGATGGCGGATCTACGCTTCTGCCGATCCAGCGATGCGCCCTCACTCGAGGCGCGCCCGTCATTCAGTCATAACTCCCAAGGACCGCAGCTATGGAAACTAACACCAAAGACCTGCAGGCGATCAATACGGCCTGGCAGATTGCGATCCAGGAAATTCTGCGCATGGTCATTCGTGACATGTACCACGGCGGCGGAGAGGCTACGTTCAACGCCCACGTCAAGCGAATTGAGGAAGCTGCCGTCGACAGCATCCAGACAGACTTGAGGCTCCGCGGCACCAGCGAGTGGACGGAGACGCTGGTCAAGGAACGGGCAAGCAATTTCGTCACCACGCTACTCACATCCTTCACATACGATCGCGCATGATTGAAGGTAAGCGCGAATTTCTGCGCACCTTCTGAAGCGCAGCGCTCTAAGGCATGAGGTGTCCACCAAAATAGGTGGACACCAAATCATGGATGAAGATGCTCTTAAATTGCAGGTGCTGCTTGTTGGTCGCGACGGCCGCCGTCGATATGACCCTGCTTCGCGTGATCAGCTCGTCGCAGCGTGGTTGGAGCCCGGCGTTTCGGTCTCTCGACTTGCTCGGGAACATGGCGTGAATGCTAATCTCGTTCGCAAGTGGAAAAAGAAGGCCATGGAGAAGCGTCCTTTGCCTTTGGTCTCGGCATTCGTTCCGGTTCAGATTGCTCCAGATATGCCTCCGACTTCTGGCGGCGATTTACTGACAAAGAGCGTGCCGTTGGGCAAGCCGTATCAGACGTCCAAGGTGAGTGCGCTCCTGCCGAACGGGATCAGCCTGACCCTTGAGTATGACGATGAGAATGGGCTGGAAATCATAGGAGCGTTGGGTCATGTTCAGACTGGGCGCTGATCTGAAGGTCTACCTGCATCGGGAGCCGATCGACTTCCGGGCCGGCATCAACAGCCTTGCGGTCCTGGTCCACGAGACGATGGCGTTGGACCCGTTTGCCCCTGCGGTGTTTGCCTTCTAGCAATCGCCGGCGTGACCGGATGAAGCTGTTGTTCTTCGATCGATCAGGCTGTTCAGGAGATCGTCGCTCGACGCTAACTGTCAGGCGATGGCAGATGTCGAAGTGCCGTTTACCTTTGGCCAACGCCGGAAGAGTGCGCTGGCATTAACACCGCCGAAGCCGAAGCCGTTCGATATGGCGTACTCAGCGTCCAAACGACGCGCTTGGTTCGCAACGAAATCGATGCCGTCGGCTTCAGGATCGGGACTGTTCAGGTTGAGCGTCGGCGCGCGATCTGGTTCTGAAGCGCCAGAATTGTGAAGATAGCTTCGAGACCGCCGGCCGCACCGAGCAAATGCCCTGTTGCCGATTTGGTCCCGCTAACGGCGACCGTCTTGTCGGACCCGAATACGCTCTTGATGGCCCTTATTTCACCAAGATCCCCGACCGGAGTAGACGTCGCATGAGCGTTCAAATGGCCGATCTCCCACGAAGAAATTCCGGCCTGCGCAATGGCGATCTCCATCGCCCTGCGTGCGCCGTTGCCGTCTTCCGGTCCAGAGGTGATGTGATGGGCGTCAGCGGTCGTGCCATATCCGACCAGTTCGGCAAGTGGCGTTGCACCGCGCGCGAGCGCATGGCTCAAAGCTTCGATGACAAGCATGCCGGCTCCTTCGCCCATGACGAAGCCGTCGCGTGATGTGTCGAAGGGGCGCGATGCGCGGCGGGGCGATTCGTTGAAACCGCTCGACAGCGATCTGGCGGCGGCAAAACCGCCCAAACTCACGATGTTCATGCAGGCTTCTGTCCCGCCGCAAATTGCGATGTCTGCTTCATGAGATCGAATTAGCCGGGCAGCATCGCCGATTGCCTGGACACCAGCAGCACACGCCGTGACTGGTGCCCCCAGAGGACCTTTGAAGCCATGGCGGATCGAGAACTGTCCCGCTGCGAGGTTGACGAGAAACGACGGGATGGTGAAGGGCGAAAGACGGCGCACACCGCGTTGATCGACGGTGCGGACGGCTTCGGTGATGGCAGGAAAGCCGCCAATGCCGGATGCGATGATCGTCGCGGTTCTCAGCCGGTCCTCGTTCGACGTCGGTTTCCAGTTCGCCTGCGCGAGGGCTTCTTCGGCGGCCGCCAGTGCAAAGATGATGAACCGGTCGACCTTGCGTTGGTCCTTCGGAGCGAGGACCGTATCCGGATCGAAGCCGCCTTCCGGATCCTCAATGATTGAGGGGACGACGCCTCCGATCTTCGAAGGCAGGTCTGCGACGATCTCGTCCGACAGTCGCCGCAAACCGCTTTGTCCCGCAATCAGGCTCACGTAGAGGATTGCCAAAGGAGAATCGCAGACTGATCGACAGGGCCGGAATAGACGAAGAGCGAGATGATATTCCGGTTCTTGGGCGATGTCCCAAAGTGCGCATCGTAGAGCTTCTTTAGTTTGTCGAGCGTGGCGCTGCGCGTCGTCGGCACGTTCAGGATCTCCCTTACCAACTTCGAAGCTGCGATCTGAAATTTTTTCGTGACCTTGGGCAACACTGAGGGGTCGTTATAGGGAAGAAACTCCCAGTCGAACGGTACTGATATCGTTCCGCCTCGCTTCAGATAGCGAACATTCGCATTGTGTTGTGAACTGAATAGCTCGTCCTGTGACCCTTCCGGTGGCGTGTCCTCGGGAAACTTGATGGGGGGCTCTTCTGGTCCCTCAAGATCTGGACCCGGTTCGATAGGTGAAAGCGGCGGGCGTCTTCTGGTCCGGAGGGCAGCACAAACACGATCTCGCCTATATCGCTTCCGTCTAAGCCCCTGAGATAGCCGACCGGGTCAACGTAGAAGCCAAACTCGGCGTCGTCGGTTGAAACGCCCTGCTGAAGCGCCAAGACGAGGCGCTGGATGGGCGTGAGATAGGGGAGAAGGATCACACGAATTCGAGATGTCTGTACGAGGCGCGAAAAACCGCTGATATGATCGCGATCGAAATGTGAGAGGAAAGCCAGATCGAGCCGGGTGAAACCCAGTGCAGAACGCCTGGTGGCGATCGGCTTCGTCGCTAGGCTTTTCCGGCGGTTTGCGTGCTGATGTCGTCATGACACACCTGTTGGTTCAAAGGGGGCGCGCGCTACCAGCCATGTTGCGATGAACATGGCTGGTAGCGAGGATGGTCAGGCCAGGAACTCGATGAGATCGCGGTTCAACCTTTCCGGTGCGGTGGCAAAAAGGCCATGGGGTTCGCCATCGTATTCGATCAGGCGCGCACCCACGATGCCTTTAACGGCAGCACGTCCGGCAGGGTCGATGGGAACGGTCTTGTCCGACGTGCCGTGGACAACGAGCGTCGGGACCGTGAAGGCTTGCAGATCCGGCCTGAAATCAGTTCGTCCAAACGCATCGATGCAATCGATCGTCGCCTTCGGACTTGCCATGACGCCGAGGACGAAGGACCAGTCAAGCACGCCCTGGCTGACAGGCTTGCTGACGAGCCCCACGCCGTAAAACGTCTTGGCAAAGCTCTGCAGAAACGCGAACCGATCCTCGCGCACCTGCTGCTTCATATCGGCGAACACGCTGGCATCGACGCCGTCGGGGTTGGAGTCGTCCTTTAACAAATAGGGGACGACCGATGACACCAGCACCGCCTTCGACACGCGGCCTGCGCCATGCCGCGAAAGATAGCGCGCGATCTCACCGCCGCCCATCGAGAAGCCGACGAGATGTGCCTGCTGCAGATCGAGGCCTTCCAGGACAGCAGCCAGATCGTCGGCGAAGACATCGTAGTTGTAACCGTCGCCTGGATGGCCTGACTGACCGAAGCCGCGGCGATCATAGGTGATGACGCGATAGCCGGCCTCGAGGAGCGCCAGCGTCTGATACTCGAACATGTCGCCGGTCAGCGGCCAGCCATGGATCAGTACGACCGGTTGGCCCTTGCCGATATCCTTCACGTGGAGCTGAACGCCGTCCTTCGCTTCGATAAATGCCATGATTGCTTCCTCGCTTTGTTGAGGCGGAGTAACCGGGCGAACGGCCGAATGGTTCCGGCGCCAAGCGCGGGATGTCGCTCGACGGACCTTGCCGCCGGGCGATCATTTTCTCTCGAACTCATCGCCGGTTTAACGTTTTGATCCGAAGGGCGGTGCCTAGTCAGTGCCCTATCCAAACAGCGACGGAGCCAGCAATGACAAAGACCGGACGTGCCAAAGATATCTTCAAGCCGGAATTCCGCTTCGGGATGGGCGGCGTTTCGCTCGGAAACGAGTTCAACAAGATCACCGACAAGGAGGCGCATGCCGCGCTTGAAACGGCCTGGAACGTGGGCGTCCGGTATTTCGACGTCGCTCCCTGGTACGGCCTCGGTCTGGCTGAGCGTCGGTTTGGCCACTTCCTGCACAATCAGAAGCGCTCCGACTATCTTCTGTCGTCCAAGGTCGGCAAGCTTCTCAAGGCGTCAAAATCCAACAGCCACGAGAAGATGTATCCTCTGTCGGATTCTCCGAACGATCTTGTCATCGATTACACCGCGGATGGCGTCCGCCGCTCGATCGAGGACAGTCTTCAGAGGCTTGGTGTCGACAGCCTCGACATTGCTTTCGTCCACGACCTGTCGCCGGATTTCGCGTTTTTCCCGACGCCTTGGGAAGAGCAGTACGAGATCGCCCGCAAGGGAGCGTTTCCGGAGCTGTCGAAAATGCGCGACGAAGGGATGATTAAGGGCTGGGGCGTCGGCGTGAACACACCGATGGCGATCCACAAGGTGATGGACGATGCCGATCCGGACGTGTGCCTCTGCGCACGACAGTATTCGCTGATCGACCACGCTGAGACCATCGACCATCTTTTTCCGGCCGTGCGCGAAAAAGGCGTCTCGCTCGTCATCGGCTCCAGCCTGAATGCCGGTTTCCTTGGCGGTAGCCCGCGCTACAATTACGGCGCGGAGAACTACAAGATCCCACCCGAGGTCATCGAAAAGCGGGCGAAACTCCGCGACGTCGCGGAACGCAATGGCGTTGACCTTCGCACTGCCGCTATCCAGTTTTTCGCGGCTCCAGATGTCGCCGTTGCGCTTGTCATCGGCGCCGGTAGCGATCGCCAGATCCGTGAGGACTGGAATGCGATGCAAACCAAGATCTCGAACAAATTCTGGCAGGAGCTGAAGTCGCACGGACTTGTCCACAATGACGCCACAACACCGGTGGTGTAATTTGGCCGGATTGGCCGTGACACGGCCGATCCTTTTGACAATTGGTGATGCCAATTCAAAATGCGGTTGATACCGCGGCTAAGCGATTGCTGAGCTTTAGAAGCGTCGCTTGGTCGGAATGACGGGTCATACGTCTGATCCCTTCTAGACCGCAGTGCTCGATCTATGAAAGATATCAGCCACTTTACAGCGTGGCGAGAGCACGGTTGTTGATCTGACCTGCGTAATTGTTCCGGATTTCGACCTTCTGTTCCAACGCAATGATGACGTCGACCGACAGATCCACTCCGTGAAGCCCGGTAATATCCGGAATGCCGCCTGGAGTGAAGACATTGATCTCGAGGATCTTGTCGCCGACGATGTCTAGTCCGACCAGAAACATGCCGTCTTCTATCAGTTTAGGGCGAACCATTTCCGCCACCGCAAGAATTTCGGATGTGATCTCGGCGGTTGCCGCAGTACCAGCAGCATGCATGTTGGAGCGCACCTCGCCCTTCGCCGGAACACGACGCAGCGCGGCGTAGGCGCCGTCCCGCTGCAACGGGCGACCGTTCATCAGGAAAAGACGAATGTCGCCGGCCGTCGCGTCGGGAAGATAGCCTTGCGCGATCAGGTAACCTTCGCCGCTGACGGCCTCGAATATCTGGTTGAGATTGGCTTCCTTGCTGGAGGCGATCTTGAAAACGTTTTTCCCGCCGGAACCTTGCAGCGGCTTGAGGATGGCGCCCTGTTTCTGCTCGTCGATAAAGGCGCGGATCTCCTCGATGCTTTTAGAGATAAGGGTTGTTGGGCGAACGGCCTCAGGAAAACCCTGGAAATAAAGCTTATTTTGCGCGCGGGCCAGGCCGTCAGGGTCGTTGAGCGTAAGCACGCCGCGTTCGGCCGCTAGACGACCGAAAATGATGCCGGCATGGGCTGCCCAAGGCCGCTCATCAGCGTCCTGAGAGGGGTCATTCCGCAGCAACAGGACGTCAATCTCCTCGATTGGGATCGTATGGATCTCAGCCTGCTCGCCCTGCAACGCCGCTATGAATGTATCTGGCTTCCTGGTCTTGCCTTTTTTGACAGTGGTCGCGCGCACCATCAGGCTGTCATCGGGGCGCAACACGAAATCGCCGGGTGTCAGGTAGCAAACCTCATGGCCGCGGGCGATTGCGGCAAGCGCTAGCGCCGTAGTCGTATAGAATGCGGCCTCATCGGCAATCGAGTTCACAAAAAATGCAATCCGCATCACGCCTCCTGTCGTTGAATCATGTCGAGAGGACGCATGCCGTCTCTGGCGCGTGCCAGTCGGGTGCGGCCGTCTTCGGTTTCGAGAAAGAGGGGACGAACCGCCGGCAGGCGCAGCAGGCCGCGCTCTGCCAACTCCTGCATCACACCGAAATGCGAGGCGGCTATCTTACCCATCCAGAAGGGTTCGAGTGCGCCACCGGTGCGCAGATGATCGAGCAGGGCAAGCAGACCGCGCAGATAGATCGCGTCCTTGGCCAGGCCGCCGCCGCGATAAAGCCGCAGAACGATATTGAACGCGGCCGGCGGCGTAAAATTATGCTGCTCGACAAGAAGAGAGTAGGTTTCGGTAAAGGTTGCTCCGTCCAGCATCGACGCACATCCAACCACCCGTCCGGCAATCAGCCTCAAGCGCGCCGGCGTCATGCCGCCCGACAGGTATTCGGCGAAAACGGCCAGACCTTCTTGCATGCCCTCATATCCCGCAAGGCCGGAGCGAAACAGCCGCAGGCCCTGGGCCGATCCGTTGAAATAGGTTAGCAGGTGGACACCGATCTCATGCGACAGCAGCGGCTCGACCCGAGCCATGTCCATCACGGTGCTGCGTGCGATCAACAAGCGATGGCCAGATACCATGAGGCCGGACGGCAGGTCGTCGCGAAGCTCGACGGAGACGTCGAACTCCTTCAGCCGGCGATGATAGGCGGCAATCATCGTGCGGGCACGTCGTTCCACCTGAAAGCAGTCGGCCATCCGGCCCTGTGCCGCCCCGTCGTCGTCACCGCTGGGTTCCGTATTGGTAAGCTGCGACAGAATGATCTGCGCCTCGCGCAGCAGCGAGGGTTCCACCGGACCGTATAGCGCGCGACCGAATTCGACGAACTGCGGTTTCTGGCGGGAGGAAAGGAGCGAGAGCTGAAGATCGAGTTCCTGTTGTTTTTCGCGATAAAGCTGGTACAGGACCGGGTCTTCGAGATGGTCGAAGGAAATCGAAAAGAGCTTCCGTTTTGCCGCCTCGACCTGCAGGGCAAGAGGACGGTACAGAAAGACGGGTTGATGGCCCTCTCGCTTGAACGCTTCGAAAGCCGACTCGGCATTGATCGGCGTGACCGCCAGCAGGAAATCGAATGTCGAGGCCACCTCGTCAAAGCTTCGGTCGACACGCGAGACCGCATCCACGAAGGCCCTGCGTCCGAGTGCCCGATGCGTCTTCGGCTGGAGGATTTTTCCGGCTTCGACGACACACGCGATGGCTCGCAGACCCGCGTCGAACAGGACCGACACCAATTGGTCGTGAAGTTCCGGATAAATCTGGTCGCTGCCGGGTTGCCGGTAGACGGGGGCAAACCTGACGGCAAGTGTCGAACAGCCGAGGTCACGCCCCAACGCCTTATCTTCGCGCGCCGGAGGCGCTTCCGCGCGTTCGACTCGCGGCGTTCGAAACCTTGTCTCGCTGTCGCTTATCGCGGCGGAAAATGTTTCAGCCGCCTCCGCCATGTCCGCGCTCGCCCATATAGCAATCTCGAATGGAGGCAGGAAAGGCGCATCGTCGGTCAGGAACCGATCCTGCTTCAACTCGCCGATGTCGAACAGGATGAATGCGCCGAACTGTTTGCGCAGCGGAGCCTCTATCGCCTCGATCACCATGATCGCGGATGCCGCATGCGGAGTTATGAGATAGGACGCGTTTGCTTGTGCGATGTCGCGGGCGGCCGGCTCTGCTCCGTCCTCGGCGATATGGACGCAAAGGAAGGGAAGCGGCCGGTCGATATGCAGCCGTCCTCCGCCGGGCAGGTCGCGCCGGATCGACTTGCCGTGGGCAAGGCAGAATACGATCTCGTCGAGCCAGTTGTCGTCACTGCTGCGAGTTTGCGACGAGGCGTTGGTCATGGCTGGCTCGCGAGCGTCTTCTCGAGTATCGGGACGGCTGTTGCAACGACCTGGCGAAGCTGGTCGAGGACACCAGTATTTGGTTCACCCGTCCATTCATCCATGAAAAACTTTTTAAATTCGACCGCGATTGCGCAGCCCGTTTTGGGAAAATGCTCGTGGATGAACCGGGTCTGTTCTCCCTTGCCCTGGAATGCTACGTTTTCGCGCACGTCCAGAGGGCTGCCATTGATCGTATGCGATCGGAGATGGCCGATGAGTGCATCGACTACCGGCGCCCAGCGCTCGCTGTCCATCGAGAATGTGCCTATATTGATGTCCGGTGCCCGCTCCGGCGGCGTAGGTCGAGCGGCTGGCCCATCACGGCGATGATTGTAGCTGTGGATGTCGAGAACGACAAATCGGCCGAATTGGCGCTCGATACCCTTCAGGAAAGCCAGCAGCATATCGTAATAGGCGTCATGGGTTTGTAGGGAGGCTTCTATCTCGTCGTCCGCAAGTGCTCCTGCCCACACATTTAAACCCCATGCCTGTTCCGGCGTCAGATATATGGCGCCCTCCCGATTGCGGTTGATGTCCACTTCGAAACGCGAGCGATGAAAGACGATGCGATTGGGAACATCGCGAATGGTGAACTCGGTGTAGGGATCCTCCTCCCGTAACCGCTCCTGATGATCCAAGCCGAATAAAGGCTGTAGGTTCAGTCGTGTAGAGTGTCCCTCATGGACCGCAGTTGCGATTACAGGCGACATGCCCCGTTCGATGGTCCACAGCGCTGTAGGTGCAACTGGTGGTGTGATCAGAGTTTTCGGCGAGAATGCCCGTTCGAGCTCGACTTCCGTTGTCGACGCTGTCTTGAAGTGATCGGTAGACCTTGCAGATTGCATAGTTCGTTCTCCAGTGCCACGGGAGAACGCACTTGCCGATCGTTTGTTACCAAGAATAGTCAGAATTTGATCGCCGAAGCGGTTTAGTGGCCGTCCAATCAGATATCGCCGATGTCGGGTGGTTCGATTCCGTTCGAAAGCTTGTCTTAATTTCAGAGTTTTAGGCAATCATAACCAGTCAATACCTCTGCATCGCAGGACTACCGATAACGACCTGGTGTAAACCTTTCTCGTCTCGGTTCCAACGAACGAGCCGTCGTCTTGCGGATCTAGGCTTTCTCCAGCTTCCACGCTGAAGCGCCGTCCCAATGGGCGCTCTGTACCCTGGTGTGTCTTGTCAATATCAGACATCGTAGTTACCTCGATAATCGTCGCGCTGTTACATCGCCGTCGACGGCGTTGAGTGTCCGTGTGGTTTCCATTTGTCCCAGTGCTCCGCTCTGTTCATGTCACATAAAGACAGCTGAGGTCGCTACGTCTCGATCCGGACAGGGATAGCCTTCGAGGCAGGCGTTTTGGAAAGTCGATCGTGATGATCGATCGCGTTAAGGACATTGCTTTCCGGATAATAGGCGCCAATCGTACCACGGGGCAGATTATGGGGGGTAATGATCAGTCCCCCGAGTCCCCGCCGTTTTCCATCGTCAAAATCACTGACCAGTCGGATACTTTGTCCGGCAGAAAGGCCCGACGCCTCGATGTCCTCCTCGCACATCATGACTACGTCGCGTGTCCCTTCAATGCCACGGAAACGGTCCGAATAGCCGTAGATCGTTGTATTGAACTGATCGTTGGAGCGCATGGTGACGAGGCGGTATCGGCCAGCACGTTCTTCGAAGGACAGAGCATTCAGCCGTTCCGGAGTAGTGAACACAGCCTTTTTCTCATCCGTATTCCAAACGCGATCATGTGCATCATTACCCCGAAAAAAGCCCCCCGGCTGAAACATGCGTTGATTGTAGTCTTTGAAGTCCTTGGGATAGCTTGCCTCAATCAGGTCGCGAACCAGTCCGTAATCGGCGGTCCATTCATCCCATTTCAACTTCGGGTTATCGGAAAGCGTGGCCTTGGCGATGCCGGCAACGATCGCCAGCTCGCTCTTGAGGTGCGGCGACGCCGGTGTCCGCTTTCCGATTGAAGCCGAAATATGAGAGAAACTGTCTTCCGTCGTGACTGTCTGAGATCCACTCGCCTGCCTATCCATTTCCAGGCGCGAAAGGCAGGGAAGGATGTAAGCTTGCTAGCCACGTCCGGCCAGGCTGCATTAAGTGCTGCTGCCATTGCAGCCGATGCTTTGACGGCCCCAATGACAATGCATCTGCCTGACGGTTTCGGGGGCAGGTTACGCAACACCGCCGCAGACGGTGAGGCGCTTTCGACTGCAGCGTCAAACATCCGGCGCACAGAGTTCGAACCGTTTGATCATTCCACGACATAATCAATTCTGCCTTATAACTTGCAGCATCGGTGGCTATTGGGCCTGAACGGTGGGGCGGTCTTCGCCCCACCGTTCATTGTACGGACTAGATTGCCAACATTGCTTGATGCGACGGCAGGCACGCCGAAGTTACGCCGCCAGGCAGAGATAGGCCGCGCCCGTCCAGGAGAAGCCGAGACCGCCACATCCCTCACCGGTGATTGGATCGAAATATTCGGCAAAACCCTCGGTCTCGATGGCGCTGACTGTGCTTGAGCGTAGAGATACAGCCATGTCGGCCAGTCCGTTGCGCGTCAGTCCGTCGATCAGCAGCCAGTTGATGATCGCCCAGGATGGGCCGCGCCAGTAACGCTTTGCTTCGAAACCTCCGACGAATGGCTTGGTGGTCGGAAACGCTACCTTCATTCCATCCGACCAGAGTTTCATTTCGGCTGCCGCCGCATCGGCCATGCCCTTGTCCAGATCGAGCGCAAGGAGCGGAATGAAACCGGCATGGGTCGGCGCTTCGATATCCTCGTTTGAGATTAGATCGCGCGATACGAAACGGGAAAGCTTCGGCCGCCACTGTGCCAACAGGGCTTCGCGGGTAAGCGTGTTATAGACGGCCAGTTCCTCAGCCGCCTCATCCAAACCGAGGATGCCGGCAAGATGTACCAAGTCCTCTCCAGCCTTGAGCAGGATCGCGGTGGTCTGGACTTCGGCAACCTTGAACGGGGCCTTTTCCCACTGTTTTGCCGGCTCCCAGCCGCAGGCGGCATAGGTATCGACCAGATGGATGAAACGGCGGTAATCTTCGTCACGCGGGCGCATGGCGGCATCGACATGGCCGGTATCCTTGCGCACGACGGCGGTGTCGGTCGTGGTCGGTACGCGAGCAAGGGCGATATCCCAGGCGGGAGAATTGTCGCTGCCGCTTTCCCACGGATGAAGCAGGGCGACGAGGCCGGTGCCCTCGGGATCGCGCGCGGAATACCACCAGCGATGCCATTTAAGGCCGGCATGGAAAAGGGCGAGCGTGCGTGCCCTGGCGTTTGCGGTACCGGCCTTTTCCGCGGCTTCATGGACGGCCCGCAGCGCGATGCCAAAGACCGGGGGCTGGGTAATGCCGGATGTCGGGATCGTATGCCCGGTGCGCCAGACGCCGGGGCCGGGGAAATAGGTGTCGCTCGGCTGGTGGAAGACGATATGCGGGATCATGCCGTCTTCCCACTGGCCCTCAACCAGTCTTTCCAGTTCACGATAGGCGCGGTCGATGTCATAGGTGGCGAAACCCATTGCAACGAAAGCGGAATCCCAGTTCCACTGAAAGGGATACAGACGATCGGTTGGCACGGTGTAGCCGCCGCGATCATTGGCCGCGAGGATACGGTAAGCCTCGTCAAAGTGCTTGGTCATTTTGGAACTCCAGAATTTTAAGCTGCTGCCGGATAAGAGACGCCGCTCTCGGGCGACAGCCATGTCAGACGTTTGGGGTCAAGGGTCAGGCCGACAGTCTCGCCGTTCTTCACGGTTTCGGTGGCGGGCAGGATGACGCGGGCCGGCTGGCCGAAAATGCTGCCGGTGAGGAGCAGGTGCGAGCCCATTGGTTCGGCGACGCGAACCTGCATGTCCAGTCCCTGCCCGCTCTGTGCCCGCTCGACGGTTTCGCCACGCAGGCCAAGCACGATCTCGCCGCCCTGGGCAGGAACCGCAAATTGCTGCGAACCGGCAGCGACCTGCCCGTTGGTTACCGGCATGGTGATGAAGTTCATTGGCGGATTGCCGATGAAGCCGCCGACGAAGCGGGTGGCGGGGTGGTTATAGACCTCGACCGGTGTTCCGACCTGTTCGATACGCCCGTCATGGACGACGGCGATACGGTCCGACAGGCCCATTGCCTCCGTCTGGTCATGGGTGACGTAGATGGTCGTGGTACCGGCCTCCTGCAGCACGGTCTTCAGTTCGGTGCGCATTTCCAGACGCAGGAGTGCATCGAGATTGGAGAGCGGCTCGTCCATCAGAAGCACGCCGGGTTCAACGGCAAGCGCGCGGGCAACCGCGACACGCTGGCGCTGGCCGCCGGAGAGCTTGTTGGGATAACGGTCGAGATAGGGTTCGATATGCAAAAGGCCGGCCGCCTTTTCGACCTGCTTTTTAACACGAGCATCATCCGCCTTCTGCATGCGCAGGCCGAAGGCGACGTTTTCGTAAACGGTCATGTGCGGAAAGACGGCATAGTTCTGAAACACCATGGCAAGGCCGCGATCCTTCGGTGGAAAGCCGATGACGGATTTTTCGCCGATAAGGACGTCGCCCGAGGTGGATGTTTCCAGACCTGCGATAATGCGCAAAAGCGTGGTCTTGCCACATCCGGACGGTCCGAGCAGCGAGACGAACTCGCCGTCATTGATCGTTAGCGAGACGCCTTTGAGCGCCTGGAAGGCACCAAAACTCTTCTTGATGTTTTCGATGACAATGTTGGCCATGAGTTTACCTGCTATTTTGAAGAGACGCCCCAGATCGCAAACAGGTAACGCCTGACTGCGAAGATGAAGACAACCGAGGGGAGGATGAGCATGAGGCCGCCGGCAAAGCGGTAGTGCATCGGGCTTTCCGATAGCACGGTGAGCAGATAGGCCGTTAAAGTGCGATGCCGCACGGTAAGTACCGAGGCTGCAAAAACCTCATTCCATGAGATGACGAAGGCAAAGACAGCTGTTGCCACCAGACCGGGCAGGGCAAGCGGTGCAACGACCTTGAAGAAGGCCTGGATGCGGGTGCAGCCGAACACCCAGGCAGCCTCTTCCAGCTCGCGTGGGACGCCGAGAAAGATCCCTTGCGTGACCAGTGCCGCGAAGGGTAGTGCCAGAACGGTGTGGATGAGGCCGACACCGAGGACCGTGTCGTAGAGGCCGAGCCGGATATAGGAAACCGTCAGCGGCAGGGCCAGAATGGCGAGCGGGAAGGCTCGGGTGAGCAGAACCAGAAGCCGGTAGCTGTCCTTGCCGCGGAAATTGTAGCGCGCCAGAGCATAACCGGCCGGTGCGCCGAGCGCGATCGACAGCGCTACAGTGATGCCGGCAGCTCCCAGCGAATTAAGAAAAGACTGGAAGACGCCTTCCGTCCTCAGGAACAGCAGGAAGGGCTGTAGCGAAATATCGGTGGGCAGAAAATTCTTAGGCCACTGATAGGCGCCGGTGCGGCCGCCCAGCGCGCCGAGCGCCACCAGATAGATCGGGACGAGAACCCAGGCGCAGAGCGCAACGATGCCGCTCCAGAATAGCAGTCGTCGGGCCGAGATGAAACCGGCAGTGCTGGAAGTGTTCATGGTGTTGCTCATGGCAGACGCTCCGGATCGACCTTGACGGCCTTCAAATAAACGAGGGTAGCGGCGAGCGAGATGACCATGATCAGCACCGCATAGGCGGCGGCAACACCATAATTCTGGTTCTGGTTCTGCCAGTTATAGGCCTCGCCGACGAGGACCGGGAAATTGCGGCCGCCGAGCGCGTAGACGACGGCAAAAACTTCGAAGGCAAGGACGGTGCGCAGGATCAGTGCCGACTGCAGGGCAGGGCGGATCAGTGGCAGGGTGATGCGGGTAAAGCGGGTCCAGGGGCTGGCGCCGAAGATTTCGGCCGCTTCCTTGAACTCCTTCGGCACCTGGTTGAGGCCGGCGACGATAATGATCATGACGATCGCGGTGCCGCGCCAGATCTCGGCAATGGCGATGCCGATAAAGAGGGCGACTGGTGTCTGGTAGGTGAGCCAAGCTGTCTGCCGCTCGATCAGGCCCATACCGAAGAGGATCGAGTTGAGATAACCGGTATTCTGCAGGATCGACAGCCAGACCATGCCGGCGGCGAGATCGGAAATGCCGAGCGGAATGGTCCAGATCCACAGGATCGTCTCGCGGCCGCCGTTCATATTGGCGACCATCGAGCCCATAGTCAGCGCCATGATGATCTGGATCGGCACGACGGCGAGCGTCAGCACAAACGTGTTCAGCACAGAACGACCGAAATTGAGGTCGGTAACCATCGTCGTCATGTTGGCAAGCGACGGCGTGCCGTTGTCGGATACCGCCAGCCACAGCGTCTGCACTAGCGGTACGACGAACAACAGACCTAGAAATACGACGGAGGGAAGGATCAGCGCGTAGGGGATCCAGCTTCGGCTTTGGGTCATCGGTTACCCTTTGTTTTTTTTGAATTTTGCGATGAGCGGCGAAAGGCCCTCACCTTAGCCCTCTCCCCGCGAGCGGGGAGAAGGTGCCGGCAGGCGGATAAGGGGCTGCCATGCTATCGACGGGCCGAAGCCCAGGCAGGCCGAAACCATCACTCGACCGGGCAGGCGCCGTCACTTTTGGCGTCGGGGGCCCAGCAGGGGGCTTTGGTGTCGGCCATCAGCTTGGTCATGGTATCACCCTGTATCTTCAGGACGTCGGCAACCGGCTGGTTCTGCAGGATGATCCGCTGGAAGGCGTCCATATAGACCTTGTTGAACTCGCCACCCTTATCGCCGAGGCCGACCGGCAGCAGCGAAATCACGGCATCCGGTGCGCTCTGGGTGGCGGTGACGGCACCGGCAAGCAGGGCAACACCCGGGTCAAGATCTTCCGGCAATTGCACATTCAGGGTCGGGAAAAAGCCGACGAGCGAGGCCGTCTGCAGCTGCACATCCTGGGTGGCGAGGTGTTCGATAACGGCGGTGGCGTTCGCCGCGTCCGGTGCGCCCTTGGGGATAGCGAGGCCGGCGACGACCGGCATGTAACCGCGGCCCTTCGGACCAGCCGGTGCCGGGAAGACGACGTAATTGTCCGGCGAGCCGGATATGGCGTTTTTGAGGCGGGCAACGTGATCCCAGGCAACCATGACTTCACCGGAAGCCAGCGGCTCCTGCATGAAATCGTAATTGGTCGAGTTGGGGCTGACGACGGTCCATAGTTCCTTCAGCTTTTCCCAGCCGGCTACGGCATCGGCGTTTCTGAAGGTGCGCACCACGCCGCCGGTAAAGGACGGGTAGAAATAGCCCTGGAAAAAACGCGGCATCAGGCCTTTCGGTCCTGCCGGGAAGCCGATCTGCGGCGCGCCGGTTTCGTCCTTCATCTTGTTGCCCCACTCGATCAGCTGATCATAGGTGAGCTTGTTGATGTCGGCGCCTTCAGGCAGGTATTGCAGCGCGTCCTTGGTGGCGGCCATGACATAGGTTGCCTGCATCCACGGGATATATTGCTGTTCGGTCTTGCCGAGTTTGCCGAGATCGATCAGCGACTGCGGCATGCCGGCATCTGCTAGCTTCTTGGCCAGATCGTCGAGGGGCTCGAGCATCTGCTTGTCGGCAAGCGGCGATAGTTCACCGTGCAATGCGCCAACGAGGCTGATCGTGTGCTTGCCTGCCTGACGTTCTGCCTCCATGCGGACGGCAAACTGTGGCGGCTCCTCGACCACGTAGTCGACCGGCTTGTCGAGACCGCTCAACAGCTCCTCGCGCACCGCCGTCGCCTCCTCGATCGGGCGGAGCTGGGTGGACAGGAAAACCGTTTGCGATTGGGCCTGGCCGGCGAAGCCGATGGCGGTCGATGCCAGGATGGCGATGGACAAGAGTCCTTTCATTACTTTTCCTCCGGGTGTTCTCTGTTAAATGAATGTCAGGCCGCAATCGGCGGCAGGCGGTGGCTGTCGCGATCGACAAATTCGATCGCATGCAATTCCTGCAGCGCTTCGGCGGGTTCTCCGGCGATTGTGCGCAGAAGCAGCGAGGCGAAGCTGCGGCCGAGATTGCCGCCGGTCATGCGCATGGTGGAAAGTGCCGGGCTGGTGAAGGCGCCGATCGGCAGGTCGTCATGTCCGACGACGCTGATGGACTGTCCACCATCGACCTCACGCAGCGCCCTGAGCACCCCGATCGCCATTTCATCCGTGGCGCAGACCATTGCCGTCGGTCGATCCGGCTGTCCGAGCAGGGAAAGTGCGGCTTCGTAACCGCCCTGTTCGGTCGGCATCCGTTCGACATAGAGATCGGTGGCAAGCCCGCATTCGGTCATCGCGGCCTCCCAGCCCTGACGGCGGACATGGGCGAAAAAATAGTCCTGCGGGCCGCCGACATGTCCAATGCGGCGATGGCCGGCGCGATGGAAACGCATCGTCGCGGCGTGAAAGCCGGAAAATCCGTCGCCATCGATATAAGGATGCTGGATCGCCGATTCCGTCCGCCCGTTGGTGACGAAGGGAAAACCGCGTGACTGCAGAAATTCGACTCGTTCGTCATGGCGCTTGGTACGCACCAGCAGCATGGCATCGACCCTGTGGCCATCGACGAAACGGCGGCACATGTCGAGTTCGCTCTCTCCGTGAGGAACGGGCGCGATCACTAGGTTGAGGCCGGCACCGGCCAGATGTTCCGCACAGCCCGACAGCATGTCGAGGAAATGCAGCGGGCCGATGTGGCCGGGTTCGCTTGGAAGCGTTACTGCCACGAGTTCGGCGCGCTGCTTGCGCAGACGACGGGCCGAAGCATTGGGGCGGTAACCGGCCCTGTCGGCGGCTTCCTGCACTCGCTTTCGGGTGGCGGCCGATACGTCGGAATAACCGTCGAGCGCCCTCGAGACGGTGGTGATCGAAAGCCCCAGCGATTGGGCGAGTTGCTTGAGATTGGCCAAATTGTCCTCCCAGACCGCCGAAGAGTTGTCCAAAACGTTTTGGAAGTCAACCCGAAACGTTTTGATTGTTGGTTCCGATGCTTCAATAGCCATCACGGTCAGCTATGCATCGTCGTCGTTCACATCATTCGAAAAGCCTGCCGCACCTCCTCCCGCGGCAGGCTTTTTCGTTTCAGGGCTTGTCCTCGATGTCGAACACTGCGGCATTGTCCTGAACCTCGCGCAAACCCTTGTAAGACGCGTGGCGAAGGTTGCCGTCATCGGTCCAGCCGCGAAACTCGATCTCGGCAATCAAGGTCGGCTGTGCAAACACGAGGTTCTTTCCCTTCATCGGCACGACCGGCTGTTTCGTCTTCAGCTTGTCGAGCGTTGTCTTGAGATAGACCGCATCTCGTTCCTTGAACCCAGTTCCAACTGATCCGACCGAGATCCAGCCTGAGCCGCGCCGAGCGGCGATAAGCAGGCTTCCAATTCCGCCGCGCGCGACGCTCGACTGTTCGTAACCGACGACCATGAAACTTTCGCTTTGGATGCATTTGATTTTCAGCCAGTCCCCGGTTCGGCCGGTGTGGTAGGGTCTGTCACGATGCTTGGCGATCACGCCTTCAAGACCCAGGCTGCAGGCATTCGCAAGAGCCTCGTCCGGATCACCGGAAACGTCTTCGGAAAACTGGATGGCGCTATCGAAGCCATCAAGAAGGTCACCGAGCAGGTGCCGGCGCACCGAGAGTTCCGTTCCTGTCAGGTCATGCCCATCGAAATACATCAGATCGAAGGCATATAGGATCGCTTCAGTCGACGCCCTCTTTCCGCCACGTCCTCCGAGCGATTTCTGCAGCGCCCCGAAATCCGACCGGCCGTTTCCATCAAGGACAACGGCCTCGCCGTCAAGGATCGCGCTGCGAACGCCAAGTCGCTTTGCCGCGTCAGCGATTGCCGGAAATCTGCTCGTCCAATCGTGACCGCCTCTCGTGATGATCCTGACGCCGTCCGGCTCTACATGGACTGCGAGCCGGTAACCGTCCCACTTAACTTCATATATCCAGTCGGGTCCGGTAGGAGGGGAGGATTTGAGGAGCGCCAGACAGGGCTCGATCCGGTTAGGCATCGGGTCGAACGGGAGGTTGGGTTGGGCGGGGTCTCGTCGACGACGCGGCTGCGATTGGGCAATCTGGTCGCTCTGCAACAGTGGGCTGGTGCGACGCTTCCGGGACTGACGCATTACGGAACTCCCTTCCATGTGACGCGACTCAAGTTCGAGCCACGGAAATCGTTCCGGCCGACCACGCAGTTGGACTTATTTGCTTGGATCGGTTACGGGCGAAGTCTTCGGCCGGTTTGGCACCTAAGCTGTGGAAATCGTCGCCCTCTAGGCTCATCTATCGCAGTTCCTGCTGACAGTTGATCCCAACTGGAGAAAGCTTTGATCTGTCAATTGAACGAGGACTGTTATGACGACAACAAATGAAATCGCCGACAAGATTGCTTCTGAGCATAGCCTGACAAAAGCTCAGGGCAAAGCGGTAGTCGAGGCAGTATTCGCTGCTATCACATCAGCAGCAACGTCCGGTGCCGAGACGTCGATCCCGGGATTTGGAAAGTTCAAGGTTAAAGATACTCCGGAGCGCGAGGCCCGAAATCCAGCCACAGGAGCAATGATCAAAGTCGCGGCCGCAAAGAAATTGACCTTCTCGCCGGCAAAGGCATTGAAAGATACGCTCAACAAGTAAAGTGGTGGCGGCCACGCCCTTGGAGCGCAGGCCGCCATACGTCGGCGCTGAACGGTCATGGCGGACGGACCAAAAAAAATCAGGCGAATTGTAGGGTGGCAGGTCTGTATCCGCTCGAGGGCACGGTAGTTCGTTGAGCCCGCCAAATTGTCTCTCACAGAAATTGAACCCGGATCGTTTTGAGTAGAGGATCTCTCCAAAAACGTTGCCGCGACGCTTGCCACGCCCATGCAGACCGAGCCGGAAACTCCATTCTTCCAGAGCCCCAAAAGTCTCAAATCATTTGATGACGGACAACCGGTGTAGTGGCGCTTCTGGCGTTCATTCCCGTCGCGCCATTCGTCGATCTGCTGACCATGGGTTGGCTCACCACGCTCGTCATGCTGGCGGTTGGCTTCTGGGAAGGGCGGCTGGTGCGCATAAGACGAGAGGCAGCAAGCCGCAGGCAACAACTTGAGGACCCGGTGCATCTAGGATGCTACTTGGTCTTGAGATCCTAGCCGACGGTGCGACGGTACGCGTGGTGATGGAGGCCGCAAGGCGCAAGAGTCCGGCCCAGTGTTGTCTCGTTGCAAGCCTGCCGCTCGACGGCATCTTTCTCGATCTGCATGGGGCCATGGTGGCTGAGCATGTCGATGACGGTGAAGGGGAGCTGCTTTCCCGTATTCGCCGGGCGATCGGTTACGATGTTCCCATTTCCGTATGCCTCGATCTGCACGGAAACATAACCGAGCAGTCGATGACCGATGCCGACATGCTTGTCGGCTATCGGACCTATCCGCATATCGATATGGCCGTGACGGGGCGAAGAGCGGCCGAACTTCTTGACAGGTTGAGGAGAGCGTTTCGCCAAGGCCTACCGACAGATCGATTATCTCATCCCCATCTCCTGGCAATGCACGATGGTGGAGCCTGCAAAGTCCATCTATGCACTGGTCGGCGCATTGGAAGAAAAGCCCGACATGGTGTCCATGTCCTCCTTCTTCGGTTTTCCCGCCGCCGACATAGCCGCCTGTGGGGCGATGTCACGGTAACGCCTTGTGAGGAGCGGTTGCGATAGACGCACGTGCATGACCATCTCGCCAGTCAGTTACAAGCGCCATCGCTTCCCACCCCAGGTCATCGCCCACGCGGTCTGGCTCTACTTTCGGTTTCCGCTAAGCCTGCGCCTTGTCGAGGAATTGCTGCTGGAGCGCGGCATCGCCGTCTCCTATGAAACGATCCGCCGCTGGGGAAAGAAGTTCGGCCCGGATTATGCGCGTCGCCTTCACCGCAAGTAGCCCAACGGGAGCGATGTGTGGCATCTGGCTCTGGCGGGCCGTCGATCAGGATGGGTATGTGCTTGAGAAATCGTCCAGCCCCGACGTGACACCAAGGCCGCCAGGCGATTGCTGACCCGCCTTCTGAAGAAGCAGGGTATCGCACCGAAGCGTATGATAACGGACAAATTGCGCTCCTATGGAGCAGTCCGGCGACAGGTCATGCCGCAGGTCGAACACCGATCCCACAAAGGTTTGAACAACCGGGCCGAGAATTCTCATGTGCCGCTGCGAAAGCGGGAGCGGATGATGCAGGGTTTCCGATCACCAGGAGGCCTTCAGCGCTTCGTGTCTGTCTTCTCCGCCGTTCGTAACCACTTCGTCCAAACCCTTTCGCAACGCTCCGCATTCCAAACCGCGTTCACCGTATCCAGGCGATCGCAGAGTGGAAAGTTGCAGCCGAAGCCATGGCCTGAGATCGATCCTCAAGGCAGAAGTCTCCCACGCATCCGAATTCAAGTTAAGGTGACATCGCCTAATCTGTGCATGTTGAGGAAAGCTTCCCCTTCGGCCTTGGCAATAGACGAAGCCTCGCCGGTCTCCGGCGTCCGTGTGCGATGTCTGTCCCAAACACGGAAGACGGAGCGTTTGTCACCGAAGCCTTCTATGTTATGCAGGTGCTCAAGGGTAAAAGTTCGCGGGGAAGAGGGATGGAAGCCAAGGCTTCTATAAGAATGTGCGAATTCAAAATTTGCCTTTCACCGACAGGCATCTCTTCCTTGAAACTCTATCCGGCGGTCCCATATCGCGCTCAAAACTGATACGAACAATGACATGCGCAATTTTCTCGAAACCAAGTTTGGACCGGCAGAACTCAATATCCTCCATACCGCGTTGGAAGAATGGTGCGAGATCAATTCCATCTCACGACTCGACCCTGATCGGGAGATCGCTGCTGCAGTGTTGATCACGTTGTTTCGGGAAGGCCACTCGTCCGTCACAGATTTGCTTTGCGCAGCGGAGCGGCACAAGGGCCTCAAAGACCTCGCGCATAGCCCGAAGATGGCCGAACATTCCGTGTTCGACGAGCAGCCGCTGAGCGTCAAAGCTTGCTCAAGATGAATGGTGAGCGGCATTGGACTGTTCTCGAGCTCGCAATGATAACGCCGTATTGAATCTGGACGTCCAATGACGTCCAACCCCTGGGCTTATGAAGCATACTCGTGGCGGACTAAGATCTGTCCCCCGACAGAGAGGAAAGAGCAGTTTCGTTCGCGGCGTCTTGAGATTTGGATCGTGGAGAACGACGAATCAGGAGGTTTCGGCGAATACTGGCCCACTGCCATGTCCTGGCGGTCCCGCGTTGGCTTACTGGTAACCTCGCTTAACCCCAATGCATTGAATGCAGCCGCTCACGACGTGCGGCGGACCGGATAGCGAAATGCGCCCCGCAAGGGCCCCACAGTGGAAAAATACTCTTTTCCCTTTTTTCCGCCTCGTCTTAGAAACGCGATTGGGATTAGATCTCGCTATCTGATTCACGAGTTCCGCCCTTTGCGTATCATATTCCTGCTCCTTGTTACCATTTCGGCGCTTTCCTCCTGCGCCCGTCCGGGACCCGAAACCCTGAAGGTGGTCGCACCTGTAAATCACGCGACGCGTGTTGCAATCCTCGTCGCGACTGACCGCGTTCCGGACAGTGACAAGAGCGGGGCCTATACTGCGGGGCGAGGTGATCGCTTGCGGTACTCCGAAGTGACCATCTCCATTCCGCCTACACATCAGCTATCGAAGATCGAGTGGCCTGTCTCCAAGCCCGATCCTCATACATCATTCGCGGTCATCGGCAGACGTGAACTGACAGCTAATGAATTCGCGAGGCTTGCGCGTGGGGTGTCCGTATCGCCTACCTACGGCCGTGCGGGTATCTTTGTACATGGCTACAATTACAGCCATCAGGAAGCGCTGTTCCGACTGGCGCAGATGGCGGCAGATTCGAAGGTCAAGGAAAGGGCCATTCTTTTCGATTGGCCATCGCAGGCAGAGGTAACGGGCTATGTCGCTGACAAGGATTCGGCCGCTTTCGCGCGGGACGACTTTGCGCAGGTCCTGTCAAATCTCTCGGCCGCCGGCGTGCGTCCCACGATTATGGCGCACAGCATGGGTGCGTGGCTGGCAGTCGAGTCGATCCGGCAATTGTCGCTCATGGGGAAGACGGAGGTTATTCACGCGATCGATCAGCTGGTTCTTGCGGCGCCTGACATCGACATCGACCTATTACGCAAACAATTGTCGGTCACTGACAGGCTTACTAAGCCAATTGTCGTACTGGCGTCGAAGGACGACATTGCACTGGCACTCTCCAAACGGCTCGCAGGATCCGCCGCGACAGCGGGCTCGCTGGATATCGATGATCCAAGAACGCGAGAACTTGCCATAGCGGAAAATCTCGATATCGTCGACATATCAAAGATCCCCTCGCTGAACGGCACCAACCATGATCGGTTTGCATCACTGGCAGCTGTCTATCCGCAGTTACGGCAAGGCTTCTCAAATCCTGTAGCGGGAACCGGTGCGGTCGTATTGAATGGAGTGGGCGGCGCGATCTCGGCGCCGTTCAGACTCGGGGGTGCAATCCTTGCACAGTAATGTATTCTTCGCGGATCCGATCAATGGTATTCACGTTTACACCGACGGTTCATTCGACCCTCTAGCCGGTCGGGGAGGCTGGGCTTTTGTGGTCATGGAGGATGGCACGGAAATTCACGATGAACGCGGTCGCCAAACCGGGACAGGCAACAACGGGTTCGAGGTGCTTGCGATGATCAAGGCCCTCACATGGATCGAAACTACTGCGGCAGCCAGAGACGTTGTGCTGTGGACAGACTCTTTTCACGTCATGGAGGGTTGTCATCGTTGGCGAGAGATCTGGCGGACGAACGGTTGGAAGCGAATAAATGCCAACGTTCATGCTCGTCGCAGACGCATTCCGGACGCCGATCTTTGGCGGCAGCTCGATGCGTTACTCGAGCGCAATTCCAGTGTCCACATCAAATGGTGCAAGGGACATGCTGCCACTCCCGGCAATGTGAGAGCTGACATTCTGGCGCGGGCCGTTGTAAAGGAACCTGCGTGCTCGTTTCCGACGGACCCAAAGGCTTACGATTTCAGCTGACGCAGCAGGAGAATTACGGGGTTGGCGGTTCGTATCGGTTCAAGAGCTTGATCGAGACTCATAGTCGATTTGAAAAATTTTGCCATCGACAGGTATCTTTAGCCTATCTAGGAGACCCGAATGGCGACGATGAATGTATCCCTGCCGGACCCCATGAAAGATCGGGTTGAAGCTCAAGCCAAGACCGGTAGGTACTCCAATGCGAGTGATTACGTCAGAGATTTGATACGCAGAGACCAAGCTCGTACGGACAAGGTTGCCGAGATGCAGCGCTTTGTCGACGACGGTATTGAAAGCGGCGTTGGAAGCCATTCGGCGGACGAGCTGTTTGCTGTAGCCACAGCGCGAGCAGAGATCAGTCGCGGACGCGACTGATGCCGTTCAGCCTATCGGTCCAAGCGGAAGAGGATATCATTTCCATCGCGGAAGAAGGCATCCGCGTTTTCGGTGCACTTGCTGCCAAACGGGCGATGTCACGGTAACGCCTTGTGAAAAGCGGTTGCGATAGACGCACGTGCATGACCATCTCGCCAGTCAGTTACAAGCGCCATCGCTTCCCACCCCAGGTCATCGCCCACGCGGTCTGGCTCTACTTTCGGTTTCCGCTAAGCCTGCGCCTTGTCGAGGAATTGCTGCTGGAGCGCGGCATCGCCGTCTCCTATGAAACGATCCGCCGCTGGGGAAAGAAGTTCGGCCCGGATTATGCGCGTCGCCTTCACCGCAAGAAGCCCAACGGGAGCGATGTGTGGCATCTGGACGAGGTCGTCATCACCATTGCTGACAGGAGACACTGGCTCTGGCGGGCCTTCGATCACGATGGGTATGTGCTTGACGAAATCGTCCAGCCCCGACGTGACACCAAGGCCGCCAGGCGATTGCTGACCCGCCTTCTGAAGAAGCAGGGTATCGCACCGAAGCGTATGATAACGGACAAATTGCGCTCCTATGGAGCAGCCCGGCGACAGGTCATGCCGCAGGTCGAACACCGATCCCACAAAGGTTTGAACAACCGGGCCGAGAATTCTCATGTGCCGCTGCGAAAGCGGGAGCGGATGATGCAGGGTTTCCGATCACCAGGAGGCCTTCAGCGCTTCGTGTCTGTCTTCTCCGCCGTTCGTAACCACTTCGTCCAAACCCTTTCGCAACGCTCCGCATTCCAAAACCGCGTTCACCGTATCCAGGCGATCGCAGAGTGGAAAGTTGCAGCCGGAGCCATGGCCTGAGATTGATCCTCAAGGCAGAAGTCTCCCACGCATCCGAATTCAAGTTAAGGTGACATCACCCTTCAAACTCTGATGTGCGCGATCACGCGACGCCAACGTTCGATATAGCCGTTTACGAAAGCGTTATTCACGCCCGAGGCCTTCATTTCAGCAGCCAGATGGTTGAGATCAAAGGCCTCCAACGGCGTGTCCTTCGGATAGACTTTGAGCGTGTATTTGAACGTATCCTCCCAACTCCTCTGCACCCCCACTGTCTCATCGAGTAAATGTGGACGGTACAGATCGATGAGGTCTCCGATGGTCATCGTTACCATTCGATGCTCCTCCCGTCATAGGCGATGAACTTGCCAGTTTCATCAAGATGGTCGGCAGCTTGAAGGATTGATGTTGCGGCCTCATCCGAACTGACTGTCGGGTGTTTGTCAGAATAAGGGGCTGATAGCCTTGTTTGCACGGTGCCTGGATGCACGGCGGCTATCACTGCCTGAGGATGAGTCCGCGATAGCTCGATAGAGGCCGTCCTTACGATCTGATTGAGCGCGGCTTTTGAAGATCGGTACGAAATCCAGCCACCAAGTCGGTTGTCGCCGATCGAGCCTACTCGTGCCGAAAGGAAAATCGCGATGGATCGGCTCTGACGATTGAGCCGTGGCAAGAAGTGCTTTGCGACGAGTGCCGGACCAACTGCGTTGATATGAAACTGACGAAGCATTGCGTCTGGGTCTATTTCCCGAAGAGATTTCTCCGGCCCGCGGCCGTCTATCGTCAAGGCTCCAGTCGCACAGACAATAAGATCCAATGCCTTCCCCGATAGCTTTTCAGCCGCAGCGGCAACCGTTCCCTCATCAAGTAGGTCAAGGCCGCCACTGCTTCGAGACAACGCTACGACGTCGCCAACGTTCAACTGCGCGCTCAAATGGCTGCAGATAGCCGAACCAATCCCTCCGCTTGCGCCGATCACTACTGCTCGGAAACCCATGGGTAGAGACTGCAATTGGCACCGTCCTTGTAGGATTTGCTACCAGAGAAGACCATCGAGATCGAACTTTACCAGCCACGTAGAGAGGACACAGCGGCGGGCAGACTACTTGGGGGCAACCGCAAGACGTTGCTTCAGCAGCCAATCCCATAGTTCCGGGTCATTAAGCGCTGACATTTCTACGTCAGAATGGCTTACACCTTCCAAGACCGAGAGCCGTGCATCACGTTTCAGGGACTTGAGGCGCTCATACATGATTACCGAATCAGACAGCGGAATGACGTCGTCGTTTGTGCCGTGGAAGACCCAGAAGGCAGCCTTCTCGTTCGTCCTGTTCAGATAGTGGCGGTTTCCACCGCCTGCGATAGGAACCACGGCGGCAAACCTTTCGGGGAACTGCTCAGCCAAGGCCCACGCCCCAAAACCGCCCCGGCTATAGCCAATGACATAGATGCGGGAGCTATCGACCCGGTATTTCGAGATAACCTCTTCAAGCGCCGCTTCCACCTTCTCTATTGGATAGAGCAGTTCCTCGCTCGGGTTCTGAGGCGAGAAGACAAGGAACGGCAATTGCTTTCCACCTGCAATCAGCTTGGGGATGCCGCTCGATTTGACCTTCTCGATGTCGTTTCCGCCCTGATCCCCTCCATGGAGCCATACAACGAGCGGGTAGGTGTCCTTCGAAGCCTCATATCCATCCGGCGTGTACATAAGGTAGTTGAGGTCGCTCTTCACGGCTGCTGTCGATGTCGTCGCCACCTGTTCGGCGTGGACCGCTCCAACCGTGCACGTTCCCAACGCGGCAACCAAAGCCGCAGACAAAATCCATGGTTTCATCCGTTCACCTCCTCCTAGACGATTGTTTAAGTTGGCACATGCGCTTGCATTTAAACAACCCAGTCCACGCAATTCTCCGGCCTGGTGGGTAATTCACTTCAGTATGTCGGCGATCTCGGCTGCAGCGAGCCTTGCCTCACCATGCCGAGGCAGTCCGCGATAAAGGCGAGGCTGGTGCTCGGAGCAGAACCAGCACGTGACGGTACGGCTTTTCTCAAAGCCGTAGCATCCCCATTCCTTGCAGTCGTCGAATTCGCAGTATCTCGAAAAGCTGGCGACGTCCCGATTGTCTCAATCCGAGCGTTAAACATTGCGCCCTTTGGCAGTTCTTTTGCCTAGAACGGCACCAGCCACCAGCGAGCAGTCTCTGCTTCCTGACGGCCATCGGTATCGTTATGAACGATTAGCACATCCTGTATCGGAGCAATGTTGGCGCGAGCCTGTGTATTGCGACCGCGTTCTTCCGCGGGCAACTGGTAAAGATCAAGGAAGGCCGGGCCACTCATGCTCGAACGTAAACCTTCCGCACATCGAGTCATCGTCTCCTGAGGATCGAAAGGTCTTGGTCGAGGTCGCGATTGGCAATAACGCCCAGCATCATATGATCGGCCAACTCCACCATAGCCCATGCAACGTCTTCAGGCTTCCAGGCGGCTTCAACAGCGGCCATAGCGACATTGGTGAACCCGCCCGCCATCGCTTCCTGACATTGCAGGAATCGATCAGGCTGCTGGTAGGTCGTGGGCGGGGATATCCGTTTCATAACCAAGAGATCTCGCCTGCCAGTTCGCAGTCAAGCACTGAAGATGACGAAATCAATCCGCGTCTTCTGGCGGAACTTTTCGGCCGTGGATCGGGTTCGGCACAGACAGAGGAGATACGAAGATGACCGACCCGAAAGATCACCCTGAGCAGGATCCTGCTGAAGGCTCGCGCGAGACCATCGAGCGCGATCTGAAGCGGCAGGAAGAGAGAGGGAGCGGGGATAAAACAACCCGCAGCGAAGATGTACCGAACACCGGGCAGGCTGGCGCAGGGGCGGCAGAACCGTCGCCGGGGAGTTGAGGCTGTGTCCAAAGGAAGAGCAGTTTGAGTATGAGTATGAGGAGGCGAGATGAGTGATACCAACCGGACGAACAAGCGGATAGCCCGGCTCGGAGCAACCGCTATGATCGTTGTCGTCGCGGCGATTGCAGCAAGTTACCTGATCGGCCCCGCGACAGATCCTCGAACGATCGCATCTGTGTCGGCGCCAGCCCAGGGTGAGCCGGAAAACCTTGCGGCTCCCTCTAACCCGTCGGGCGGGTCTAGACCTTAAGGCAACCGCGTCAAGCTTTCGAACCAATCCCGATATGGCGTGTTCCTGGCAAACTTTCGATTGTAGTCCGGCTCACCATCGCTCCACCAAACGGGGCCACGTTCCCCGAGACAGATTTTCGCGGCTTCCACGCGCTGGCGAGCAATCTTCGCCTTCTCGACATCACCTTTCGCATCTTTGACAGCCCTACGTGCAGCCATCAGCTCCGAGACGAGCGCTTGTCGTTCGGAATCTGCTAAATGTGGATTGCTGACCCGCCAAAGCCGACTACGCACGACCATATATCGACCGTCCGGCGTGCGAGGGAATGAAGGACGCTCGCTGCTCAAACGCTATCCAACGCCCGCGGATCCTGGGCTATCGCGCGACGCGATGCTCGGGCGGCGAGTACGTCGCTTTCGCGCACCCATACCTTCCCATCTACATCTTCGCCGCGTCTTATGCCAGTCGCCGCCAAGTCGCGATAAAATTCGGCGTAGCGGATGAGCCGCCGCAAAGATTTCTCTGGTGGAGCCGCTGTTGCCTTCATCGCTTCGCACGTGACGATGACCAGCCAGACGGATGAGCCATCGGTGACGGCGATCTGCCCGTTCTCGAAATGAATGAACGGTGCGGGTTCACACAGACGGATCTCGGTATCTTCCTGCATATCAGCTGGCTTTCTTCTTCTTGAGATCTGCCTCAACGCTCTTCCGTAGAGCGTCCATGATGTTCACGATATTCGAAGCTGGTGCCTCCGCTTCCGCTTTCTTGCCCTTGGAGGGCTTCTTTGCCTTAAGCTGCTTTTTCTTCTGCTCAATCAATTTGAGCAGGCTCTCCTGGATTGGATCGCTGACCATTGCCGGCGACCACCGCGCCGTCTTCTGCTTGATCAGCTTCTGGACGAGGGGAATGAGTTCTCTATCCGCTTCGGCATCGATATCCTCAAAATATTTTTCCTCTGGCCGTACCTCATCGCCGAAGCGAAGCGACCAGAGCACGATGCCATCGTCGCGGGGCTCAAGCACCACCGCGCGCTCGCGGCGGCCGATCACCAGCTTCGAAATACCGACGACCTTGTCTGCCTTCATTGCATCCCGGATCACGGCAAAGGCTTCATGCCCGACCGGATCGTCCGGCATCAGGTAATGCGGTTTTTCCAGATAGACCCACTCGATGCTGTCAGCGGGTGCAAACTTGTCGATATCGATGGTCTTCACCGTATCAAGCGCCACCGCATCAAGATCGTCGTCGGTCAGAATGATATAATCGTTCTCGCCGCGGGCATAGCCCTTGGCCTCATTGTCGTCCTTGACCGGCTTGCCGGTGACTGAGTCGATGTACTGGGAGACGACGCGATTGCCAGTCTCCTTGTTCAGCGTATGAAACCGAACTTTCTCTGCTTCCGACGTCGCCGGCATCATCGAGACCGGGCAGGTGACGAGCGAAAGTTTCAGATAGCCTTTCCAATAGGGCCGAAGTGCCATGAACTTTTCTCCTCATCCAGCCTTGCTCTGCGGGGCGGCTTTTGAAGCGGCGGACCCCTTGGCCACCCCGTGCGCGGCGCGCTGCCTGCCAGCACCTGTGTTGGCATTGGCTGCAGTGCGTTTCGAATTGTCGTCCTTGAATTTGCCGAGGCCGGCGCTTTCGCGCAGCGCCGTGAGCAGATCGTTAGGCTTGGAGACCTCGACTTTCTTGCGCTTGGGCAATGCCTTGCCTTCGATCTTGGCTTTCACCAGCTCGGCGAGTGCCGCCTCATAACGGTCATCAAAGACCGCCGGATCGAAATCGCCCTTCTTCGTCGAGATGATGTGCTTGGCGAGATCGAGCATCTCGCCCTGGATCTTGATCTTCGGCATGTCCTCAAACGCCTTCTTCGACGAGCGGACCTCGTAATCATAGTTCAGTGTGGTGGCGATCAGACCCTTGCCGTGCGGCCGGATGAGAACGGTCCGCATCCGCCGAAAGAGCACGGTCCGCGCAATTGCGGCAACCTTGGACTCGCGCATGCCGTCCCTCAGAGCGGCGAACGCATCCGTGCCCATCTTATCCGGTGTAAGGTAGTAAGGCTTGTCGAAGTAGATATCGTCGACGTCGGAGCAGGGAATAAAGGCTTCCACCTCCAGCGTCTTGTTGCTTTCTGGAATGGTGGCTGCCACTTCATCCGGATCAATGATAATGTATTGGCCATTCTCGATGTCGAAACCCTTGGTCTGGGCTTCTTTCGGCACGGTCTCTTCCGTGTCACTGTCGATGAACACGCGGTTGACCCGGTTTCCAGTCGCGGTGTTGATCGTGTTGAAGGTGATCCGCTCGGAGGTCGAGGCGGCGGTGTAAAGCGCTACGCCACACGACACCTCACCGAACTTGATAAAACCTTTCCACTGAGCACGCTGACCGGCCATATCGAGCTCCTCGCACAGGATGCAATCTATGCGATTCAACTGCGTCAGTCGTCACTCAGTTCCGATTCGAAAAATGAATCATTTTCAATGGCTTGATTCATTTTTCCACCACAACCATGAGATTCAAATCAAGCCTCTGGATTCGATGCATCTTTTCGGCCGCGCGCGAGTTATTCGCATATCGCAACCGACGGAGACTTCAGATGTCGAAGAGAGAGCTGATCGATACCGGGACCGACAAGCGCTACGTCCGCCGTGACGAGAAGGGCCGGTTCAAGGGGAGCGTCGACGTTGGGCGGTCGCTTTCGGCCGACAAGCGCCAGAAGGCCAAAACCGTGGCCAAACCGGGCGAGGGCGATAAGGGTGATCATCGACCGGCCAAACATTGAGGGTGGCACCATGACCAGTATCGCAGGCGATCTTCGCCTTAAGTTAGAACAGCTCGTCGATTATTACGTAACCGCCGGATCGAAAACGCCCGAGGTGATCGCGGCGATGGAGAAGGAACTGGCAGATATGCGGCGCGCGTATAACGAGGACCCAGATCCTGCGGATGAGCCCGGTGTGATTGACGAGCCTGCGAACGACTGGCCGGCGGCAACCTGACCACCGCTAGCTCGGTATGTGCTTCGGGCATAGCTGTTCTGTCGCATCGCCTATTTTCGAAGCAGCGTTGGGCGGTTTAGATGATGTCCAACGAAGCGACGCACCTCCTCCCGCGAAGCTTCGTCATTCAGGTGGCCTACTCCTCCTCCCAAGGGCTCCTGACAGAATGGCGGCATCCTCCTCCCAGTCGTCGTTCACTTCATTCGAAAAGCCTGCCGCACCTCCCGCGGCAGGCTTTTTCGTTTCAGGGCTTGTCCTCGATATCAAAAACTGCGGCATTGTCCTGAACATCGCACAAACCTTTGTAAGAGGCATGGCGAAGGTTGCCGTCATCGGTCCAGTCGCGAAACTCGATCTCGGCAATCAAGGTCGGCTGCGCGAACACGAGGTTCTTTCCCGTCATCGGCACGACCGGCTGTTTCGTCTTCAGCTTGTCGAGCGTCGTTTTGAGATAGACCGCATCGCGTTCCTTGAACCCGGTCCCGACCGATCCGACCGAGACCCAGGCTGATCCACGTCGAGCGGCAAGAAGCAGGCTGCCGATCCCTCCACGGGCACGCTCGATCGTTCGTAATCGACGAAGGGCGGGCCATACGTTTCCACGCGGAACTGAGCCGGTTATTCGCACCCCACCGGCTCAGTTCCGCATGGAAAACAACATGTATGACACCAGTGCTCAGCCTGACCTCATGCTGTTCGCCTGCGGCAGTGCGTTGTGTGGCCGGAAGACGGTCAGCCGGATCAGAGGCTTCCCTGACCGTTTCGGTAGCTGGCAGCTCTGACAACAATTATTCGACCCTTCCCAAAGTCGCGGTCGTACCGATTTTCGTCCTTTGGTTTGGCTCGGGAACGGTTCCGGCGGTCCTCACCGCGCTGACGACCTGCATTTTCCCGATCGTGGTCAACGTGGCGACAGGTCTTGCAACCACCGAGCCGGAAATGGAAGACGTGCTGAAGGCGCTTGGGGCATCGCGCATGCAGGTGCTCTGGAATGTCAGCCTTCCCCGCGCCATGCCTTATTTCTTCGCCTCGCTTAAAGTGGCGGTCACGCTGGCCTTCGTCGGCACGGTCCTTTCTGAGACCGTTGCTTCGAACCTCGGCATTGGCACGGTGATAATGATGGCGACCTCAAGCTTCGATGTACCACTTGGCTTCGCGGGCCTGTTCGCCTTGGCGTTTCTCGGGATCGCGCTCTATAGCGTTTTTGCGGTCATCGAGCAGCGGGTGTGCGGATGGGCCAATCGCAAGCAGGAATTTGCGATGGGGTGATGGGGAGCCTGCGCGTTAGCTCTGCTGACGTGCTAATTCACTGAAATCGCGAAGAAACATTAGCTGCCTCAATGTCGGAATTGAAGTGGCCGACGGTTCGCATCCCTTCAAGGCGAAGACATCGAGGACGTGTCATTCTTTACCGTTTCGCGAAAATTCGCGCGCAAGATCCAGGAAAGCCCGCACGCCGGCAGACAAATTTCGGCGCCCCGGATAATACAGACACAGCCCCGGATATGGCGGCGTCCAGGCCTTCAGAATGCGAATTACTCGACCCGTATCGATATCTGGCAAAATGTCCTGCTCAAAGGTGTAGCCGATCCCGGCACCTTCCAGAATGGCTGTTCTCGTCAAGCTCGCCTCATCGAGGGTAATGGGGCCACTCACGTCGACCTGTACCTGCTCTCCGTCTTTCTCGAACTGCCATCGATATAGAGAGCCATCGGGCAACCGAACGCGAATACAGCGGTGGTTCAGAAGATCTGGCGGAACGGCTGGCACCCCGTGCTTCTCAAAATATTTAGGTGTACCGACAACTGCATGGCGCTGCGGCCGGCCGAGCGAGACTGCAATCATGTCGCTGGGCACCAGACCTGCGACCCTGACGCCCAGATCGAAACCGTCTCTTACGATATCGACCATTTTCCCCTCCGTAACGATGTCGACATGCATGTCGGGATAGCGGCGCAAGAATTCGAGTGCGAGCGGTGAAATGATGGCGCGAGCGGCAAAAGGCGCTGCATTGATCCTAATCGTCCCTGACGGCGTCTCGCGTTGCTCACGAACCACCTCCAAAGCTGCATGGAGATCCTGAAGCGATGGCGCAACGTTTTCCATGAACAGCCGGCCAGCATCCGTCAGGGATACGCTGCGCGTGGTGCGGTTGAACAGTCGCACGCCGAGTGAAGCTTCAAGCCTGCCGATCGTATGGCTCAGAGCGGTCGTTGAAATGCCAAGATCGATCGATGCGGCACGGAATGTCCCGCGTCGCGCGATTGCAATAGCTGCTTCAAGTTCCTTCAGGCTTGCCTGATCCATTGTCCCGATCTGTTCATCACGTCGTGAGATTTCGTCCCACTTATCCGCGCTATTGTCCAGTGCTAGCTATTGGGCATCCAAAGGAGAAAGCTCATGACGCAGGCTCTACCAAGACCAATCGCGGATTTCATCGAGGCCAATGCGCAGCTTGATGTGAACGGGATGCTGAGACCTTTCGCGGCCGATACCATCGTCCACGAGAACGGTGTGCGTCACGAAGGCCATGTCGAGCTACGGTGTCTGTTTGAAGAGGCGGTGATTCCCGTAAAGGCAATCTTTACGCCCGATACCGTTCGCGATGAGGGCGATCACGTGGTGGTCGAAGGCCCCGCCCATGGCGACTTTCCGCGCAGCCCGATCCGCTTCACCTATCGCTTCACGCTCGAAAACAACCTCATCAAAGACCTGGAGATCACGGCATGACCCTAAAAACCGATCCGACCGAGTTCGCAGGAAAACGCGTGCTTGTCAGCGGCGGCACCAAGGGTGCGGGCCTCGCCACCGTCGAGCGTTTCCTGGCCGGCGGCGCGCAAGTTATCACAGCCGCCCGTGGAACTCCCGAGCCGATCCACGGCGTCGAGTTCGTCCAGGCGGACCTGACCACGGCCGAGGGCGGGGAGCGCGTGGCCAAGGCGGCGCTCGAGCGCCTAGGCGGGATTGATATTCTGGCTCATGTCATGGGTGGATCTTCGGCGCCAGGCGGTGGATTTGTCGCGCTAACGGACGATCACTGGCTGGCCGAACTGAACCTGAACCTTCTGGCAACGGTCCGTCTTGATCGTCTGGTGATCCCGCAGATGATCAAACGGGGTGCGGGTGCCGTCGTGCACGTCACCTCCATCCAGTCCGTACTTCCTCTACCCGAGGCCACGACTGCATATGCGGCTGCCAAGGCCGCACTCAAGACGTATAGCAAGTCGATCTCCAAGGAGCTTGGGCCAAAGGGCGTGAGGGTCAACGTGGTCTCTCCCGGCTGGATCATGACCGAGTCGTCAGTCCATTTGCTTGAGCGATTGCAGGCCGCCAATGGCGGGACAATCGAGGACGCGCGACAGGGTGTTTTGAACAGTCTCGGCGGAATTCCGATCGGGCGTCCGGCCGAGCCACGTGAGGTTGCCGACCTCATCGCCTATCTGGCTTCGGATCGCGCAGCTGCGGTCCACGGTGCAGAGTTCGTCATCGATGGGGGCACCGTCCCGACAGTCTGAGGTCTGGCACAAGTTTTTGATCAGGCGGGTGCGTCCCACCCGCCGATCTGGGAATAGATCGCATTGCGGAGATGACGAACGTCGCGGTTCAGGGCGGCCAATTCCGGCGGTGTCTGGGTCGAGGCCGCAAGCAGGGTATCACTGAGGCAGCCAGCCTTGTGCTGCAAGGCGCGGCCTTCGTCGGTCAGGGCGACCAGCACTTGCCGCTCGTTGCTCAAGTTTCTGGTCCTTTGCAGTAGCCCAGATACCTCGAGACGCTTCAGAAGCGGCGTAAGCGTACTGGATTCCAGGGCGAGGGCATTGGCGATGGAACCCACCGTTTGCCCATCCTCGCTCCAAAGCACGTTGAGGACGAGATATTGAGGGTAAGTCAGGCCAAGCTCATCGAGGAGCGGCTTGTAGGCGCGCTGGATGGCAATGCCGGCGGTGTAGATCGCATAGCATAGCTGGTCTTTTAGCGGCGGTGGATCGTTATGGCGTTTGGTCATTCGGAACTCCTGTCCAGCTTCATATAACAAGTGTAATCGCAGAAACCAATATCGCGATAATAATTATGTTGACGACATGACTAATATCTGACAGCTTAAATATATCACGATAATAATTATCACGAAATAAGAGGAGAGAAACATGACCAGCAAGACCATGACCACCATAGCCGCAATCGCAGCAGTTGCTGCTTTGTCCACCACAATCCCGGCAAATGCCGCCGATCCCATCCCCGCAACCCAGTCCGTCAGAAACGTCGTGCTCGTCCATGGCGCATTTGCGGACGGCTCGGGATGGAAGGGTGTTTACGACATTCTCACGAAGCAGGGTTATCGCGTCACGATCGTGCAGAACCCGCTGACGTCTCTCGCCGATGATGTTGCCGCCACCAAGCGGGCGCTTGAACGCCAGGATGGTCCGGTCATTCTGGTCGGGCATTCCTGGGGCGGCACCGTTATCACGGAAGCAGGCATCGATCCGAAGGTTGCGGGCCTCGTCTATGTTTCTGCACTTTCGCCAGATGCCGGCGAGACGACGGCCCAGCAATATGAAGGGTTCGCGCCTGCATCAGAATTCGTCATCGAGACGACGAAAGACGGTTTTGGCTATGTCAGCCCTGCGAAATTCAAAGCCGGCTTCGCTCATGACGTAAGCGACGCCGACGTGGCATTCATGCGGGATGCGCAGGTCCCGATCAATATGGCCGCTTTCGGCACGAAGCTCGAAAACGCTGCCTGGCGCACCAAGCCGAACTGGGCAGTCATCGCAACCGAAGACAAGGCCTTCGATCAGGCTATGCTGATCCACATGGCGGAACGCATCAAGGCAAAGATCATCAAGGTATCGGCGAGCCACGCCCTGTTCATGACGCAGCCGACTGTGGTCGCCGACACAATAGATCAGGCCGCCAAGGCTGTTTCGGCCAAGCAGTAATGCCGGAGAACGCGTCGTCACCGGGACAGCGACTGCCCCGGTGACGACCACTTCGCGTTGAGCGGCGAGGGTTCAGGCGATAGAGCTCGCCGGTCAGCCTCCGAGCAATCCGTCGCGCCTTCGCTTTATGATCCTGCAGCCTTTTTTCAATTATCTTTGAAACGATTCACGGAGGTAGCCACGTGAAGCTGAATACTCATGAGCAAAAAGGACCAGAACCTACATCAATCCGACAGCGCCAAGTCAGTGAGGTTTTCGACTTTATCGTCTGCGGCGCTGGTTCTAGTGGCTCGGTTGTCGCTGCGCGACTGGCCGAAGACGGCAATGCCAGCGTTCTGTTACTTGAAGCTGGTGGAGACGATGAAGCAGAAACCGTCTCGAACCCGGCCATGTGGCCGCTTAATCTCGGAACGAACCGGGATTGGGGCTTTGTTGGTCAACCGACACCTGGCCTGGATGGACGACGCCTTCCTCTGAGCATGGGCAAAGGCCTGGGTGGTGGGTCGAGCATCAACGTCCTGGTATGGGCGAGGGGCCATAAGGGGGACTGGGATCACTTCGCGAGTGAGGCCGGTGACGAGTCCTGGGGTTATGAATCCGTCCTCCGTTACTATCGCCGGATCGAAAACTGGCAGGGTACGCCCGACCCCCTACGCCGAGGGGTAGGAGGTCCGGCATACGTCGCGCAGCCGAGTGCTCCGCAGCCGGTGGCCGAGGCTATGTTGCGTGCTGCTTCCACGATTGGCATCCCCGTCTATGACACGCCGAACGGTGAGATGATGGAAGGCCCGGGCGGTGCATCAATTGCTGAACTCCGCATCCGGGACGGCAAGCGTGAATCGGTGTTTGGATCCTATGTGCGCCCGCTGATGTCGCAGCCTAACCTAACGGTGCTGACCGACGCGCTGGTCTCGCGCCTTATCTTCGATGGCAAGCGCGTAACCGGTGTCGAGGTCGTTGTCGATGGCCAGGTCCGTCTGTTTACGGCCCAGTGCGAGACAGTCCTGTCGCTCGGCGCGATCAATACACCGAGGGTGCTCATGCAGTCGGGCATCGGTCCGAAAGACGAGCTGAACACGCATGGCATTCCTCTTGTCCAGCATCTTCCGGGCGTTGGCCGCAATCATCAGGATCATCTCGCTTTCGGTTGTACGTGGTCGTATCGAGAGCCGCAGGCCGTCGGCGGTACCGGCTGCGAAGCGAAACTCTATTGGAGGAGCAATTCGCAGCTTACCCAGCCGGACATTCTTCAGTGCCAGTTGGAGTTTGCCGTTCCTTCGCCGGCAGAGACCGGTCTTGAGACGCCCGAGCATGGCTGGACAATGTTCAACGGTCTCGCCCAGCCGAAAAGCCGCGGCCGGCTGCGGCTCTCCGGGGCTGATGTGAACGATCCCATGCTGATTGAACCGAATTCTCTCAGCGAGCCGGAAGATCTCGCAGCTGCCTTGATCGCCGTAGACCTATGCCGCGAGCTTGGAAACGGCGATGCCTTCTCTTCCCTGGTGACGGGAGAAACAGCTCCAGGAGCGCGCGACAGGGCAGGAATGATCGAGTTCATCCGGCAATCGGCAGTTACCTATTGGCACCAGACCAGCACAGCGAAGATGGGGCGCGACAGCATGTCTGTGGTTGACCACGAACTAAAGGTCTACGGCATTGACGGCCTACGCATCGCTGACTCGTCAATTATGCCTCGGATCACCACCGGCAACACCATGGCACCCTGCGTAGTCATCGGTGAGAGAGCGGCCGACTTGGTCAAGGCATCCTATGGCTTGGTGCCCACGGCTCAGAGCACTGCCGCTGTCAGCTAGACCGGATCGAAATGTGCGAGCATGGCGCCTGTAGTCTCAGGCGACCATGCTCGCTGCGGTGCTGCGACCAATCGCTCCTTGAGAACGATCGTCGCATTGAGTTCAAGAGGGATGGCGGCAGGCAGGCGTATGTAGCCGAAATCGAGTTCGCCTAGCCTAATCTTTGCCAATTGCTGGCGCATTTCCAGTTCGAGTAGATGCAGCTCGATATCCGGCAGAGCCCGCCGGAAGGAGGCGAGCGACTCCGTCAGGATGCCGGAATAGGCCGCAGACGCCACGTAGCCGATGGTGATCCTGCCTGTTTCTCCCCAGCCAAGGCGCTTCAGCTGAGTGAGCGTCGCATCTGGCTGCGCGACGATTTTCACCGCATCTTCGAACAGGGCGTTCCTGGTCGGGGTCAGCTTCACCGAGCGCTTCCTGCGATCAAGAAGCGGCAGCCCAACGATTGCCTCCAGAGCGATGATTTGCTGGCTAACTCCGGGCTGTGCAATGCCGAGCCTTGCTGCGGCGCGCTCGAAATTTCGCTCCTTAACCACAGCGACGAAGTATCTTAGATGCCTCAGTGCGAAATTGGTGGCGCGTTGTCTGCCGGTTATCTGCATCGGCTATAGGTCACTCGTTGCCTTCGGGTCTTTATTTCAGAATTTAAAGTTCTGAAAATTGCTACTCCCATTTATTGGATTTGTCTCCGCGCTGTCGATAGAAAGATGAATAATTTAGTCTAGATTATTCCGGGGCGGCATGCGTTTCATCCAATCTCATTTCTTCGTCACGACAGCCCTTGTTTCGGCTCTTTCCGCTGGCCAGATTGCACACGCGCAGGAAGCGCAGGGCACCACGCTGGCCCCGATCGTTTTGCAGGGTGAGGCAAATACGGATTTGCGCGGCCCTGTCGGTGGCTTTGTCGCAAAGACCAGCGCCACTGCCTCCAAGACCGGCACGCCCATACTCGAAACGCAGCAGTCAATCTCAGTGGTGACGAGGGACGAGATGGACGCGCAGGCGGCGCAGACGCTTGGGCAGGCCCTCAACTATACGCCGGGCGTTCTTGGACAACCCTACGGCTCTGATCCGCGTTTCGATTCGCCGATCGTACGCGGCTTCGATGGCCGCCAAATCCAGTATCTCAACGGCTTGAGGTTGATGCGGACGGCTGGTGCACCGCCGATCGAAATCTATGGTCTTGAGCGTGTCGATGTGCTGCGTGGGCCGGCTTCGGTCATGTATGGCCAGGGCAATCCAGGTGGCATCATAAACCAGATCAGCAAGAGGCCTAAATTCGACAACTTTGGTGAGGTCGGCACTCAAGTTGGCAGCTATGACACTTACGGCGCCTTTTTCGATCTCGGCGGCATCGTTCCGGGGCAAGACGATCTGGCCTATCGGCTGACCGGTCTTGGCCGGGTGGCTGGCGCGCAAACCGACGAGCTGGACAATGATCGCTATTTCATCGCGCCGGCACTGACATGGAAGCCCGATGAGGATACATCACTCACCATTCTGACGAGCGTCCAGCATGATAACCCGAGCACGCCATCCGGTCTGCCGCCGCAATACGTAATCGACAGTTCGGCCTTCAAGCTGCCACGAGATTTCTACGTCGGAGACAAGAGCTTCGATCACTCAAGCCGCACGCTCACAAATCTCGGCTACGAGTTCGAAAAGCGGTTCAACGAGACTTGGACCTTCCACCAGAACGTCCGCTATTCCAATCTCGACTGGGATTACCAGTCGCTCGGCATGTCGACGCTGGGGCTTGCCGCTGACGGGCGCACCTTGCGCCGTAATGCCACCTTCCAGAATGAAAATCTCAACACATTCAATGTCGACAACAACCTGACCGCCGAGTTCTCGACCGAAGAACTGGAGCACAAGGTGCTCCTCGGCTTCGACTACCGCTATTTCGACAACAACGTTCGCACGCGCTTCTTCCAGGCGACGCCGCTCGATGTTCTGAACCCGTCCTACGGGGGACCGATCAGCCTGATCTCACCGACGCTCGATACGCGGGTGGACAGCGACCTTTCGCAGGCCGGCCTCTACGTGCAGGACGAGCTGGTTTATGATCGCTGGCGTGCGACATTGGGGTTGCGGCAGGATTGGGCGTCGACGTCCGGCACCTCGCGCAATGGCCTGACCGGCGTCTCGCGGTCGCTCGACCAAAATGACCACAAACTGACGGGCCGCGCCGGCATCAGCTATCTCTTCGATGGCGGCATTGCGCCCTATGTCAGCTATGCGACCTCCTTCGAACCGGTTTCCGGTGCCAGCACGGTAACCGGTGATCCCTACAAGCCGACCGAGGGCGAGCAGTGGGAAGCCGGCATCAAGTATCAGGCCGACGGGTGGGACGGGTTCTTCGCGGCGGCCCTCTACGATCTGAAACAGAAAAATGTTCTGCGCACAGTCGGCGGCGTGTCGAGCCAGATCGGCGAGGTCCACGTCCGCGGTCTTGAACTGGAGGGTGTCGTCAGTCTGGCGCAGGGGTTGGACCTTCACGCCGCCTATACCTATACCGATGCCGAAATCGGCGCCGGTGCCGATAATGGCAACCGGGTTGAGAACGTGCCGCGTAATGCGACGAGCCTGTGGCTCAACTACACGTTCCAGGAGGATACGGCACTGGCAGGGCTCGGTGTCGGTGGCGGTGTGCGTTATGTCGGCCAGCGTTACGGTAACAGCGCCAATACCTATGATCTCGATGGCGTGACGCTGTTTGACGCAGCGCTCACCTACCACAAGGATGGCTTGAAGGCCTCGCTCAATGTCCAGAACATCGCTGATGAGAAATATGCGGCAAGCTGCAGTTCATTTGGATGCTACTATGGCGACGGCCGTACCGTCATGGGAAAGCTGAGCTTCACCTGGTAGCGGCTGGATGACGGGCATTTCAACAATTTTGCGACGCCGGGATTTGTTTCTCGGCGCCGCCGCAACGGTTTTGACCACGCGTTTCGCGGCTGCGGCAGATATGCCGCGCCTGGCCGCGATCGATTGGGCAATGCTGGAAACCTCGATTGCGCTAGACGTCATGCCGGTCGCCGCGACGGAGCTTATCCAGTTTCGCAAGGATGCGATCGAACCGGAGATCCCGGCCGGCGTCATCGATCTCGGCTTGCGGGGAACGCCGAATTTCGAACTGTTGAGCGTCATCAAGCCGGATCTCATTCTGCTTTCGCCCTTCTATACGCGGCATCAGGCAGCGCTGGAGCGCATCGCGCCGATTATTTCACTGCCCTTTTACGTCAAAGGCGAGCCGCCATTCGAAAAGGCCTGCGCTGCCGTGTCGGCACTTGGGGCCCGGCTTGGACCCGAGAGAGACGCCACGTCCGTGCTGATTGAGATCGAGAGCCGGCTTGCCGAATACCGTTCCGGCCTCGCGCGGTTTGCTAGACGGCCGATCTATCTCGTCAATGTGGGAGATGCGCGCCACGTCCGCGTTTTTGGGTCCGACAGCATGTTCGGCGATGTGCTGTCGCGACTTGGGCTTCGAAATGCCTGGCCGGACAGGTCGCGTTACACGTTTGCGGCTCCCGTACCGATCGAGCAATTGGCGAAAGAGGAAGACGCACGGATTGTCATCATATCGGCAATCCCGGTCGAGGCGCGTGCCGGCCTTCGGGCAAGCATGATCTGGAACGCGCTTACACCGGTGAGGGAGGGTCGGCTTCTTACCCTTCCCAATATCAATCCCTATGGCGGGGTTCTCGCCGGGTTACGCTTCGCAAGGCTGCTTCACGAGACGCTTGCGGCGTCGGGTGAGGGAGATCAATGATGCGGCCTTCCCTCTTTGCGCTTGCAGGCTTTCTGGCAGCAGCCAGCCTTTTCCTTTTCACGGCCTCGGCCGCGGTTCCCATTTCGCAATGGCCGACTGCGATCTTCTCGTTGGGGCCGGCACGGCTGGACGAAATCATCCTGTTACACGGACTTTTTCCGCGTGCCGGTGTCGCGTTAGTAGCAGGGGCGGCCCTTGGCTTGTCCGGCGCCCTCCTGCAGCAGCTTTTGCGCAACCCAATCGCCGATCCCTCGACACTTGGAATATCAGCCGGCGCACAGCTGGCCATCGTCATCGCAACCCTGTTTTTCCCGGCCTTGCTCGACGGGCATCGTGCCCTTGTCGCTCTGTCGGGCGCGGCGATCGCCGCGCTCATCGTCTTTGCGCTTGCATGGCGCACATCCTTCGAACCGGTAACGATGGTTGTGTCGGGGATGCTGGTGGGCGTCACAGCTGCAGCGCTCTCGGCGTCTCTCACACTTGCACAGGGCGAGTATCTCATGTCGCTGGTGACCTGGAATGGCGGCTCGCTCGGCCAGCAGGATTGGTCGGTATTGAACGCCCTGTCGCTACAACTGTTTCTTGCGATGGCGGCTGCGGCAGTTCTCCTTCGACCCCTGCTGATCCTCGGGCTTGGCGATGCAAGTGCCCGCTCGCTCGGCATTAACCTGCGCGGCGTGCGGCTGGCGGTCGCAGTTCTGGCGACGCTACTTGCCGGTATGGTTGCGGCCAACGTCGGCCTGATCAGTTTCGTCGGGCTTGTCGCTGCCGCGCTGGTGCGGGGTTGCGGTGTTCGCAGCCCGCTTGCCGCCCTTGCGCTTTCGCCCTTGGCGGGTGGCCTGTTTCTCTGGTTCTGCGATGGCGTAGTGCAGACCGTTGCGGGCGCCAGCGGCGAAACCTTCCCGACGGGATCAGTGACCGCGCTTGCCGGCGGTCCACTGCTCCTGTGGCTCCTACCGAAAGTGCGCTCGCTACAGGGCGCTCAAAGACCACAGGGATCAGTCAGACGGATCAATGCCATCAAGGGGTTCACCATCCTTGCAACCTCGCTCCCGTTTGTCGTTACAATCGCCTTGTTGGTCGGAAATGACGGGCATGGCTGGACCTTGCTTACCCTCCAGACGGCGGCCGATCTATCTTCGTTGAGATTGCCAAGGTTGGTTGCCGCGGCAGGGGCCGGTGGCTTGCTTGCGCTCTCCGGTGCCATTCTTCAGCGCCTGACGGGCAACGCCATGGCGAGCCCGGAAGTCATCGGCGTCAGCGGTGGTGCGGGTCTTGGCTTCGCCTTCGTCCTGACGCTGTTTCCCATGAGCGGGCCCTATTCGATGGTGGCAGGCGCGGCCCTTGGAGGGCTTGCGGCCATTTCGGCGGTACTGGCTTTTGCCCGTCGACAAACCCTTCCATCGGATAAGCTGCTGCTCGCCGGCATCGCCATCAGTTCCCTGAGTTCGGCAGTCCTTGCCGTGCTGATAGCCGCCGGCGATCAGAGAGCCTGGCAGATCCTGGCATGGATTGGCGGGAGCGCAGCGTCGGTCACGCCGGGAATGGCCATCTTTCTCGCCAGCCTTTCGATTATCGTAATGATGGCATCGATGTTTCTCGTCAGATGGCTCACCCTTCTGCCCCTCGGCGTAACAATGTCACGCAGTCTCGGCGTTCCGATCGCCGCAAGCCGCGTCGTCACGCTCGCGCTCTGTGGGCTGGCGACCGGAGCAGCTTCGGTACTTGTCGGCCCTTTAAGTTTCGTAGGCCTGATCGCGCCCCATATTGCCGCGCGGGCGGGGTTCATCAGGGCGAGGGGTCATCTTGCAGCTTCCTTCTTCCTGGGTGCCGTCATCATGGCATTCGCCGATTTTGGCGCACGCACGGCAACCTTCCCCTATGAGCTTCCGCTGGGTCTCTTTGCCGCCATGGTGGGAGCGCCCTATTTGATCTGGCTGATTACGAGAAAATAAAACATCTCTGATATTCGCTCGGGGCAACCTGCAAAGAAGTGGTGAGTGCCAGATACACAAGCTCATCGTCTGTCTGAGTTGTGCCATTGGATAGGTTATAATTATCAATTTGATGATACACGGATACTGGTCATATCGATCCCCGTCGACCAGACTGCAACCAAGTAATAGAGGCGCCGATTTTACCGGTACGATCTGATGAAAGGTTGCCCGTGTCTGACTATCTTTCCCATGCGGCACATTGGGGCGCGTTTTCGGCGCGGTGGGACGGAGAACATCTCGACATTCGCCCACACCCCGCCGATCCTGAATCCTCTCCGATCCTTGGCAATTTCACGAATGTGTTCCGCCATCGTGCCCGCATCCTGAAACCGGCCGTCCGCAAAAGCTGGCTCGAACACGGTCCGAAGCCGGGACGTCGCCGGCTGGATGATACCTTTGTGGAAATGGAGTGGAAGGACGTGCTACCGCTCGTCGCGAATACTATCGGTGACGTCCGCGACCGTTGCGGGCCACCAAGGGTGCCACGATCGAGCGTTTCGAGCATGGCGACGATGTCGGTCGCCATCACCGCCTCCTCCTGGACCGGCGGGGGCATGGCTGTTACGGACCCCGGTCAATACGGTGGCGATATGCCGGTCCTTGCGATCAAGGTATCTTCTATGGCAAAGGCTATTCCATGGCCGACCAAAGCCATCCGCAGGGCCAAAGGCTTATCATTGACGATAAGACTGCCGGTTGGGTTGACCGAAAACCATCGGCCATCCTCGAAAAACTCCCAAGTAAATGGGTGCTGTTGTCCAGGCCAGCGCCAGCCGATGCATTCGTGCGATAGAAGGGCGCGAGGATGAGCCGGCACGCCATGACGAGAGAGATACGCGGGTGATGCCACGACGATTTGTCTTAACTCGCCTCCCAGCGGAGCCGCGATCATATCCTGAGCGATCACCTCACCGATCGTTATGGCTAAGTCGAAGCCTGCTGCGACGTGATCTTTGACGTTGTCATCAAGGGTAATGTCCAGGTGATTTCCGGGAACTCTCGGGGCAAAGCCGGCACAGCCGGCTTGCATGCACGAGAGGCTGTGCGCGCCATGATCAAAGGCGATGGCGGTGTCATCGTCAACGTCGCATCGATCGTTGCTCTAGTGGCTATGAAGGATACGGCGGTCTATGCCGCCAGCATAGGCGCGATCACGCAACTGACAAAGGTGATTGCCGTCGAGTACGGCAGCCGTGGTATTCGGGCCAATGCCGTCGCGCCGGGCGTTATCGAGACAGACATCCGGGAAGGGCGATGTCACCGTAACGCCTTGTGAGGAGCGGTTGCGATAGACGCACGTGCATGACCATCTCGCCAGTCAGTTACAAGCGCCATCGCTTCCCACCCCAGGTCATCGCCCACGCGGTCTGGCTCTACTTTCGGTTTCCGCTAAGCCTGCGCCTTGTCGAGGAATTGCTGCTGGAGCGCGGCATCGCCGTCTCCTATGAAACGATCCGCCGCTGGGGAAAGAAGTTCGGCCCGGATTATGCGCGTCGCCTTCACCGCAAGAAGCCCAACGGGAGCGATGTGTGGCATCTGGACGAGGTCGTCATCACCATTGCTGACAGGAAACACTGGCTCTGGCGGGCCGTCGATCACGATGGGTATGTGCTTGACGAAATCGTCCAGCCCCGACGTGACACCAAGGCCGCCAGGCGATTGCTGACCCGCCTTCTGAAGAAGCAGGGTATCGCACCGAAGCGTATGATACCGGACAAATTGCGCTCCTATGGAGCAGCCCGGCGACAGGTCATGCCGCAGGTCGAACACCGATCCCACAAAGGTTTGAACAACCGGGCCGAGAATTCTCATGTGCCGCTGCGAAGGCGGGAGCGGATGATGCAGGGTTTCCGATCACCAGGAGGCCTTCAGCGCTTCGTGTCTGTCTTCTCCTCCGTTCGTAACCACTTCGTCCAAACCCTTTCGCAACGCTCCGCATTCCAAAACCGCGTTCACCGTATCCAGGCGATCGCAGAGTGGAAAGTTGCAGCCGAAGCCGTGGCCTGAGATCGATCCTCAAGGCAGAAGTCTCCCACGCATCCGAATTCAAGTTAAAGTGACATCGCCCGCTTATGAGACATGCGGGCTGAAGGGAGGATTTCTAATAGCGGAAAGCTTGGTAGTGTCGGTTGGCCATGCGACGGGTACCTGCGCGGTCCCCGACCCCCAGCAGCCGACGTCCGGCTTCACTTGAAACGAAGAAGCCAGCGGTCTTGCTGGCTTGGTTTAAGGTCAATCCTCATCATGCCCGAGGCCATAGCGTTCCCTGGCTTCTGGCGACGCTAACATTTCCCGCCCGTGCTTCAGATTGAACTGGGTTACAAGCTGTGCTTCTTCCGTCATCATGCCCATGCCTTCGATGATTGCCGCCTGCCATGACGGACCCCGCCCCCAGGCTTCACCGAATGCCGTCGCGATGAGGTCCCGCCTGTAGAATTGTCGCATACCAAGCAGCAAAAGCTCAGCCTGCTTGATGTCTTTCTGGCGCTTTGCTTCGCCACCAGCATCATTTTGGCGCCGACCTGCAATAATCATTTTATGCACGGCATATCGCTCGGGCGATGGGACAACGACCGTGATGCCGGGACCGTATAAAAGGACTGAGCGTACCGGATCACGGATCAGGAAATCCATGAATCTCAAAGGTTCCGCCGCGGCGCCCCCGAGGGCGGGCATTTTTGCCGGCTCGTCGGCATATTCCTCGCTCCCTCTGTTTGTCGTTAGAAACTCGACGCGATAGCCGGCCAGGTTTCGGAAAGCATTTGATCGCGGCGAACCAGAGATGTGGGGGACGGCTCGAAATGAGGGATCGAGATCTTGCAGGAGGCTAAGGATTGGGGGGAGCGTGTCCGAGACTTCCGCGGAGATCGCATAATCCTGGGCAATGTCAGCATCGCCGGTAAGGACTGAGGCCATTGGTAGACGGACACCCAGATAGGATGAATAGCACTGGAACGCGACTGTTCCAACGAGGATACCTCGCAGTCGGAATAGGCCGGCTTTAGCGAGCACCTCAACGACATCACCAGTGAAGGGATCCGGAGCGATCAAACCCGCATCTCGTGTCAAAACGGACACGATCTTTCGGCGGCCCTTGTAGTCGGCTTTCTCTCTTTTAAAGTCTTCAACCCGCGCCGAGATGTCGGGATCATCGGCGGGACCTACGTACTTTCTTTTTTGCCCGCCCTCACCATTTGGTTGATCGAAATACCAGTATTTGCGATCGTCGACTTTGACGGAGACGAAACGACCAACTGGTGGGAAATCCTCGGACCAGGCGTCGTCGAACGCTCTTTGTTGAAGCTCCGCGATCATAGTGCGGAAGACCATGTCGATTTGTTTCATGGTGCTGCCTTTATATCATTTATGCAATTCTAGTATAGTGAGGCTTGCGCGCACCCGGCCGCGGGAAGCCCATATCTGGGCGCAAGCTATACTATTTTCGCGAAGATAATATAGTCCTTAGTGATGGCTCTGTGAATTCGTTTCTCGAAGATGTCGCTGTTCAGCGTCATTCGGTTGTCGATGTTTGGAAGACCGCAGCGTCGAGAGCGCAAGATCTTGGTTGCAAGAGCGTCCGACAATCAAGGTCGTGAGCCGAGATCGCTGTGGTTTGTATGCTCAGGCAGCGCGAGAGGGCGCGCCTCAGGCCCGCCAAGTAGCTGACCGTTTTCATCTGGTTCAAAATCTGAGGGAGGCAATCAAGGAGCAGATCAGCGTTTATGGTCACGCCCATGTTAGGCCGATACTCTCCGAAGATGCTATCGCCAGCGCGAGGTCACAACAACGCCGTGCCCGCTTGGCGCACAGGCAATCTCGTCAGGAGATATTCGAGATGCTTCAAGCTTTGCGGCAGCAGGGACTCACCTACAGTGAGATCGCAAGGCGGACCGGATATGAGCGTCGCAGCATCGCGAATTGGCTGACTTCCAGCGCACCTCGAGACAGAAACCGGGCAGCGCTGAATCAGACATCGCCACTCTATTTTGAAGCTTTCCTGGCTGAATGCTGGAAAGATGGAAATCGGGTTGGGCGCCATCTGTTTTACGACATCAAGAACCGCGGTTATACCGGCAGCCGCTCCAATCTGGAGCGGCTGTTGAAGGTGTGGCGCGAGGCCGAGAACATTCATCTCGACGAGCCGCCTCCGGAAATGGATGTTTCAGAACCCGTCCGCGATCCTGATACAGGCCATATGATTTCCTCCGTGGTGGCCGCAGCTTTGTGCATAAAACCGCGCGGCCTGCTGACAGATCTTCAGGCCAGAAAGGTCAATGCATTGAAGCAGGGCTCTCGAGCGTTCGCGATTTTGCGTGGCTTGGCTATGCGCTTCAACGGCATCTTGCGCAGCACGAGCTCGCAGGCACTGGATGAATGGACCGACGATGCCATCGACACCGAGTTAACGGCAATCATGCGTTTCGCCAGCGTTTTGCGCCATGATATTGATGCCGTAAAAAATGCAATCGAACTCCCCTGGAGCAACGGTCAAACCGAAGGTCAGATCAACCGCCTCAAGGTACTGAAGCGAGCAATGTACGGTCGCGCCGGCCCGGAACTGATGAGGGCGAGAATGATGCCGCTGAATTGCAGAAAGTGAGGATGAACCCTTTATTATTAGACGCGTGCCCATCCCGTGCTACGAGACGTGGGCGAGCAAATCCGCAACCGAATCAATCACTAGCTTTGGCCGGAACGGGTAGCGCGCAATTTCTGCTCTGTCGGCAATGCCACTGAGGACGAGCACGGTGTGCAAGCCTGCCTCGATGCCGGCAACGATGTCCGTATCCATGCGATCGCCAATCATGCCGGTACCTTCTGAATGCACGCCGAGTTTGTTGAGGGCAGAACGGAACATCATAGGGTTTGGCTTGCCGACTATATAAGGCTCGCGGCTGGTCGCACGCGTGATCAGTGCCGCGACGGCGCCCGTTGCGGGAAGAGCGCCTTCGGCGCTCGGTCCTGTGGCATCAGGGTTTGTTGCGATAAACCGGGCACCCATATTGATCAAACGAATGGCTTTGGTGATTGCCTCGAACGAGTAGGAACGGGTTTCGCCAAGCACGACATAGTCGGGATCGGTGTCGGTCATGATGAAGCCCGCCTCGTGGATGGCAGTGGTCAGCCCGGCTCCTCCGATAACAAATGCTTTGCCGGCAGGGGTCTGGTCCTTAAGAAAAGCAGCCGTTGCCAACGCCGAGGTCCAGATGCGCTCTTCCGGCACCTCCAGTCCACTGTTGTGCAACCGGGCACTAAGATCGCGAGGCGTATAGATCGAATTGTTGGTCAGGACCAGGAACGGTGTATCGGTCGCTCGCCAGTGCTGTATGAGTTCGACCGCGCCTGGGATTGCCTTGTTTTCATGCACCAGTACGCCGTCCATATCGGTCAACCAGGATTTTATATTATGTCTGCTCACCTTCAGAGAGCCTCCTCGGCTTTAACTTCGAAACGGGATAATTTCGCTGTTCCGAACGCGGTTGTAAGTGCCACGTCGGTTGCGTCACGACCGGTCGCCATCAGAATTCGGCCGACGCGCGGCGTATTATGTCTGGCATCGACTGTATGCCAATGTCCACCCAAGTAAACTTCGAACCAGGCACTAAAATCCATCGGATTCGGGTCCTTTGGCACGCCGATATCGCCGAGATATCCGGTGCAGTAACGGGCTGGTATATTCATGCAACGGCACAGCGTTATGGCGAGATGGGCGAAGTCACGGCAAACGCCCACGCGGTCCGTATATCCACCAAAAGCCGTCCGAAGGGGATCAGCTTTCTTATAATCAAACTTGATATGGCCGTGCGCGAAATCGAGAATTGCCTTCACTCGTGGCCAGCCGAACGGGGTGGAAGAAAATTGCGCCCACGCAAAGTCAGCCAGATGATCGGTATCGCAATAGCGGCTGCCAAGTAGATAGACCAAGACGTCGTCGGGCAGATCCTTGATCTCATGCTGGAAGGCATTTTGCGGAATGGGATCCGGCAGACCGCCGTCATAGATCTCGAACTCAGTCGATATCGTCGTAAGCCCGGCTGGCGCAACAATTCGGCTACAGGCATTGCCGAAGCCATCGATATAACCCCATGCCTCGATCGCTCGGTCGAAATTCAATGTCTGCTCGGTCAGTAGATCCGCGCGCCGGGACGGATGAATATTCAGGACAAGTAACATTGGGGTGGGTCGGTCGCACTCATATCCAAGATGGAAGCCGGCACGTATTTTCATCATAAAATTCCTTCGCGCCGGCGAATTGCCGTGAGACTGGGTTGTGCTGCAACGTTGGGGTGAGCAATGCGTTCCGATCAGCTGATCTCGGCTAAGATACGAGCGTCCGTGGTGACATTGACTTGGACGGACATGCTCTCGTAGTCGGCGGCTGTTCCGTCGTAACTTCCCCACAGAGGCATCGCTTGCTTCGGATCGCGCGCCACGCCAACACGGATGAGATCACGGTTGCCGACGATACCATTGGTGGGGTCAAACTCCGCCCAACCTGCGCCGGGCAAATAAATCTGGCACCACGCATGGGTGGAGCCGCCGCCGAGAGTGGTCGATCCGTCACGGTCTGGAACGTAAATATAGCCGGTGACGAATCTTGCCGCGAACCCAAGTGATCTTGCGGCCTCCATCATCAGAAGCGCAAAGTCGCGGCATTTCCCTCGACGAAGCCTAAGTGTCTCGGTCGGCGCTTGCGTTCCATGCTCGTGTCGTCGGGCATAGACGAAACCCTCATGAATGGCGTAGCACATCGTCATCAGTAGATGACCAGTGTCGGTGGACTGTCCGATCCGCACGAATTGCCGCGCCCATTTGCTTACCTGGTCATCCGGGTCGGCATAGTGGCGTTGGATGGTTCGCTCTAGGTCAAGCGCTTCGTCTGTGTCGTATGAAAAAGGATAGGTCAAAGCCTCCTCGTCAATCTGCAGATCGATTGCGACGTAAGGCGTATGGTCAAGCCGAATGATGGTTTCGAAACGAAGCTCATCTGCGGGCTGCGCAAACCCGATCACCGCGACACAGTTTCCAAACACGTCGTGGATCCAGCGAATGTATTTTGGTTCCGGGTCAATCAGGAGACGGGAACTGAGCAATGTCTGATCGAAACTGTCCCTTGGTCTGAAAAGCAGCTTGTGGTCTCCGAACTCGACCGGCCGCTTATAGCGATAAGACGTGATGTGTCGGACGGAAAATATAGTCATCGATCACCGATGCGGTTTGTGAGGTCCAGGCCGAGTTATCACCTTTAACACTCACGGAGAGCAGATGCATCGTTGCATTCCCCCTAACTGCTTCATGACCTCGCCGAACAGATCGAGCAACTGCTCGTGATGGTACTCCTGGTCTGCCTTGGATCCATTGCAGCACGTGGCCGGCTTCTGGCTCACCATCATTGGCGGCTGATCGTTGTCGCTGTTCTCGCGCGTTCTGGTTCGCCCTTTGTTGGGTTGGATATCTTTTATAGGATCAGGCCAATTTCACGAAGAGGAGATCATAATCGCTGTATCCGGCATCCGCGGTCTTAAGTCTATCTATTATCTTGTCTATGCGACTGCTCATGCGGAATTCCAAGGTGCGGAGACCGTCTGGGCGACCGTGCTTTTAATCGTCGTTGCGTCAATTTTCGTTCATGGTGTTGCCGTCACACCAACAATGAGAGGGATCGATGATGGACGGTCAAGCAGGCAGATCAAAGCATAGCGAATTCAAACAACGAGCCGAGGATTCGTTTCTCTGAAAGGCAGGGGAAAACACACGGCCGAATTTTCTAATGTTGGTAGACCCAAGGTTCTACGAGCCGATTGTGCCGGTCTTGCCGCTTGGGAACGATTCCCAACGACAACCGGTCGTCAATCCAATCCCGCAGCATGTCTTCCCTGTCGAGGAGCTTCCGTCTCGCTTCTCCGTCACGCTCCCACAGGAGAGCTTCCTTAATGCCGAGGATTGCTGCGCGTTCGGACATTATCTTGGCATGCATGTGTACCCAACGCAGGAACTGGAGGCCGACGGGGTCATGTGCCAAAGATCTGCCTAATGCTCGGCATAAGATCGCGCAACCTCCGGCTCCGCCAGGTTCGAGCCAAGCCAGATCGCCAGCGGCAATGGGTCTGTCATCCCGCAGAGAATCTCGGCGATGTAGCCGGTGGCAATAAAGGCGCGTCTGAGGGTCGTTGCGTCTTGTACCATGCGGCCGGCAGCGATTTCGATCAGCGCGGCCTCGTATTGATAGGGCGGAAAGTGATCCCCTTCCTTTTTCAGGATACGGGATGCGCGCGTGGCTTCACCGGCGCGCAGATACTCTGACGTTATCAAAAAGCGAGTCCCCTGATTGTCGTTCGGGTTCCACTTGAGCATGCCCTGCATTACTTCGATCGTCCGTTGCCGCCTGCCCAAGGTGTTGGTGGCAAAGCGCCACTCCTTAAGCGGCGCGTAGAAATGGCCGGTTTTCAAGCCAACCCCATTCAAATCACGCTACGGTAAGTGGAGGGGAACTCGCGCAAGCCTTTGAAGGCCGCATGGCGAAGCTCTCCGTAGGCAGTCCAGTAGCGGAACTATCTCGTCAACGCATAGCTCTCGTGGCTCAGCCACTCGTGACCAGCCTCTCGCTGGAAAAGACCACAGTCAGCACGAAATGCCGCACATAATTGCTTGAATTGCGGGCATGCGTTGCATCTTAAGAACACAATCCGCACACGCATGTTGCATTGCAGAAACTATTTCGCTTTACAAATCATAATGAATTTGTGAAGTTTGGCTATCTGATCATTTTAGATAGGGCCAAAGACATTGTCGAACCTCCGTTTTGCCACCCGCCTCAACTCCTTCGCTTCGAACCCTGCCGGCGAATGGCCGGACCTAAAGGGCAAGCCGACGGTCCTGCAGATGGCAGCGCGTGCCGCCAAGGTTGATGGCTTGACGGATCTGGACCTCAATTATCCTGATCACGTTGGTGAAAAGCCGACTGAGCTAAAGCGCAAGCTCGAAGACATGGGCCTGGCAATCAACGGCTTTGCCATGCGCTACTACACCAATCCGGCGTTCAAGCTCGGCGCCTTCACCCATCCCGACAAATCGGTTCGCCGTGAAGCGATCGACCTGACCAAGGCTGGCATCGATGCCGCCCGCGAAGCAGGTTCCAACCTGATGACCATCTGGCTTGGCCAAGACGGTTTCGATTACGCCTTCCAGGCGGACTATGATCGCATCTGGCAACACGAAATCGACGGAATTCGTGAAGTTTGCGAGCACGACGCCGACTGCCTGATCTCGATCGAATACAAGCCCAACGAGCCGCGCTCCTACAGCCTGATGCCGGATTGCGCCACGACGCTTCTGGCCATCAAAGAAACCGGATGTGCCAACCTCGGCGTCACGCTCGATTTCGCGCATGTGCTTTATGCCGACGAGCAGCCGGCTTTCGCCGCTGCCATGATCGCCCGCCACAGCCGTCTGCTCGGCGTTCACCTCAATGACGGTTATGCCAAGCGCGATGACGGTCTGATGGTCGGTGCGGTGCACTCGATCCAGACCATCGAACTGCTGCGCCAGATCCGTCGTGACGGCTACGATGGTGCGATTTATTTCGACACTTTCCCGGACATGACCGGCCTCGATCCGGTTCATGAATGCGAAGTCAACGTTCAGACCGTCAAGCGCATGCTGAAGGTCGTTGATCGCCTCGAAGGCGACAACCGCCTCGGCAGCGCGATCGACCGTCAGGATGCCGTCACCGCGCAGTCGATTATTCAGGAGGCAATGCTCGGCGACGTCGCTTGAAGAGGCTCCAAGAGACATCTTCTATTCCAACAACCACACCTGGGAGGATACCATGAACAGACACCTGAAATCTGCGATTGCCGGCATGGCGCTGGCGCTGATGGCAAGCGCGGCCTTCGCGCAGGAGCTTGCACCGCTCAACTCGGATACCGAAAAGGACCGGGTTGACTGGTCGCAGCTTGAAGCGAAATACGGCGCGTTTCCGAAAATTCCGGAGGGCACGCGCGCCGGCGGCGTTTCCAAGACGCTCACCAACGAATACTGGCGTTCACTCGGCGAAGGTTACGAGAAGTTCGGTGAGAAGGCCGGCGCGACCGTTGCCTATCAGGCAGCGCAGAGCGAAGGCGATCAGCTGGGTCAGCTGACGATTGCCGAAGGCATGGTCACCACCGGCTTCAACGTAATTCTCGTGTCACCGCAGACCGATGCCAACCTGCAGCCGGTCATGGAACAGGCCAAGGAAGCCAACATCCCCGTCGTCAACGTGAACGATGCCGTCGTGCCGCAGGCCGAGCACTATGTCGGCAACGTCCAGCGCGACAACGGTGTACGTGTTGCCAAGTGGTTCATCGACAACCGTCCCGAAGGCGGCAAGGTCGCCATTATCGAAGGCCAGGCCGGCGTGTTTGCCGCTGTCCAGCGCACGGCGGGCTTCAAGTCCACGATCGGCGAGAACTCCAAGTTCCAGGTCGTTGCCAGCGTTCCGGGTAACTGGGATCGCCAGCAGTCCTACGATGCCGCCACCAACATTCTTCAGCAGAACCCCGACCTCGTCGGCTTCTATTGCAACAATGACGGCATGGCACTCGGCGTCATCGAGGCGGTCAAGGCTGCGGGCCTGCTCGGCAAGGTCGCCGTGTTCGGCACGGATGGCATTTCCGACGCCTACAAGTCGATCGAAGCCGGCGAGCTGACCGGTACGGTCGACAGCTTCCCGATCCTGACCGGTGAAGTGGCGATGGAAACGGCACTTCGTCTCGTCGCAGGCCAGAAAGTGGCACGTGTCGTCGCCACGCCGCAGGCGCTGATCACCAAGGACAACCTTGCCAAGTATAAGGGCGACGGCGTCGATGTCCGCGCCGTGTTGATGAAGGATGCTGCGTCCGCTCAGTAATCGCAACAGGAGCCGGTCCTCCCGAGACCGGTTCCCCTCCTTTGATGAAAGCACCGAGATGACGACAACGGCTCGCCTCAAGTTCAAGGGCATCACCAAGACCTTTCCAAGCGTAAAGGCGCTTTCGGACGCGACTTTTTCCATAAAGCCCGGTGAAGTTCGCGCTCTTCTCGGCGAAAACGGCGCCGGCAAATCGACGCTGCTGCGCATTCTGTCCGGTGTGTCGCGCCAGACCAGCGGCGAGTTTTACGTCGATGGCATGCTTGCCACGTTCAAGAGCCCCGAGGATGCCCGCCGCGCCGGCATCGCCATGATCCATCAGGAGTTGCAGCAGATCCCCAATCTGACCGTGGCGCAGAACATGTTTCTTGGCCATCCGCTGAAGACTGCCGGCGGCTTGCTGGTCAATCGTCGCGAGCAGGAAAAGCGCGCGGCCGCAGCGCTTGCTATGATCGACCCGTCGATCGACCCTTCGACGCCGATCAAGAACCTGAAGGTGGCGCAGCGGCAGATCGTCGAGATCGCCCGCGCCCTGCTGGAAAACGCCAAGATCGTCGCAATGGACGAACCGACGTCCAGCCTGACGCCGGCCGAATTCGAGAGCCTCGCGGTTATCATCGAGAAGATGGCGGCCTCCGGCGTGGCGATCATCTATGTCTCGCACAAGATGGATGAGGTTTTCCGCATCTGCCACCAGGGCACCGTCATGCGTGACGGCAATGTGGTTGGCACGGTCAACCTGCGCACCGCCGCCCAGTCGGACGTGATCGCGATGATGGTTGGCCGCGAGCTGATGCAGGAAGAACATAATTCGTTTGTGAAGGAGGACGTTCGCGTTGAAGTGCGGGGCCTTTCCTCCGCGGTCACGCATGTCCGCGACGTCTCCTTCACAGTAAGACGCGGCGAAGTCGTCGGCATTGCCGGCCTGGTCGGCTCCGGCCGTACCGAGCTTCTGCGTCTTCTGGCCGGCGTCGACAAGATCGGATCCGGCGAGATCAGCATCGACGGCCGTGCGCTGAAGCTGACAAACCCGCGCTCCGCCATCTCTGCCGGGATCGGTCTGTTGCCGGAAGAGCGCAAGCGCGAGGGCATTATCCCCATGCGCCCGGTGTCGCTGAACATGGCGCTGCCGTCCTTGCGGAAATTCGCAAAGGTCGGCGTCGTTAGCCATTCGACGGTTAACAATACTGCCGAAACATTGCTGAAGCGGGTCAACCTGCGGCCGTTCCAGATCGATCGTCCGATCAAGCTGTTCAGCGGTGGCAACCAGCAAAAGGCGATCATCGCCCGCTGGCTGGCCGCCGGATCTGAAATCCTGCTGTTCGACGAACCGACACGCGGCATCGATGTCGGTGCCAAGTCCGAAATCTATCATCTGATCGAAAACCTTGCCGCCGAAGGCAAGTCCGTCATCGTCGTCTCCTCGGAACTTCCCGAGGTTATCCGGTTGTCGGACCGGGTCATCGTCATGCGCAACGGCCGCATCGCCGCCCAGCTGGAACGACACGAGCTGACGGAACAGGCCATCGTCTCGCACGCCGTCGGCGATGCCGAGCCAAATACCTATTCCTCGACGCAGGAGCACACCCATGTCTGATATCGCCGCCGAAACGCCCAAGCGTTCCTCGAAACTCTTCAGCTCGTTCTCGCTGCGTGATGCCGGTACGCTCATCGGCCTGATCATCATCATGGCAGTGTTTGCGGCGCTGGTGCCGGGCTTCCTGTCCGAGCGTAACCTCATCAACATCCTGCAGCAGTCGAGCATCAATGCCTGCATCGCGCTCGGCATGACGCTGGTCATCATTTCCGGCGGCATCGACCTTTCAGTCGGCCCGACGGCTGCGATTTCCGCCGTGCTGACGGCCGCTCTTCTTGTCACGGGCGTGCCCGTGCCGGTGGCGCTGCTTGCCGGTCTCGGCATCGGTGCCTTCTGCGGTCTCGTCAACGGCGTGCTGGTTGCCTATGTCGGCCTTCAGCCGTTCATCGTCACGCTCGGAACGCTCAGCACGTACCGCGCCATCGCGCTGATCTATACGGGCGGCAATCCGGTTCTCGGCGTGCCGCATAGCTTCCGGTCGTTGTTCAACGGCAATGTCGCCGGCATCCCGAACTCGGTCATCATCGTTGCGGTGGTCGCCTTCGGCGCTTGGGTCCTGCTCAAGAAGACGCCGATTGGTGAATATCTTCTCGCCGTCGGTGGCAACGAAGAAGCCTCTTATGTCGCCGGTGTGCCGATCGCGCTCACCAAGATTACCGCTTATGTGATCTCCGGTGTTCTGGCCGCGCTGGCCTCTTTCATCCTGATCGGCCGCCTTGGCGCGGCAGAGCCTATCCTCGGCAATCTGTGGGAACTCGATGCGATTGCAGCTGCCGCCATCGGTGGTGCGTCGCTGATGGGTGGCAAGGGATCGATCGTCGGCACCATCCTCGGCGCCATCATTCTCGGTGCCATGCGCAACGGTTTGACGTTGATGAACGTTCAGGCTTTCTATCAACTTCTCGCAACCGGCCTTATAATTCTTGTCGCAATGATGATCGATCGCGCGACAAGGGGACGGGGATGAATTCCGACAACATGGATCCGAAGGCAGTGGGCCCGCGCATTCGCATGCGCTTGCCACTGCTGACGCCGCTGGAAGCAAGGGTGGTCGAGACCGTCTTTGCACTGCGCAGCTTCAATGACGACACGTCGCTGAAGGAGATCGCAACCGATGCTGGCGTCTCGGAAGCCATGGTCGTGAAGATCACCAAGAAACTGGGATTCGCGGGTTATCGCGAATTCCGCAATGCGGTTTCCCAGTATAACCGGTTGCCAACGGCGGAAATGCACCAGGAACTGTCCATCGAGGACACGTCCCAGGAAATCATCCAGAAAGTGTTCAGGACGTCGATCCAGGCGCTGGAAGAAACCCTGTCGATCATGGATGTCAAAGCGTTCGATCGTGCTGCAAACCTGATTCATGGTGCGCGTCAGCGCGATTTCTATGGTGTCGGCGGTTCGGCGCAGATCGCCCGCGATGCGGCCCACAAGTTTCTGAGGATCGGCGTGCGCGCCAGCGTCTATGACGATTCCCACATGATGCTGATGTCCGCATCGCTGCTCGGCAATGACGATATTGCTGTCGGGTTCTCGCATTCCGGCAATACGATGGCGGTTATCGAGGCGATGCAGATCGCCAGACGCAACGGTGCCCGCACGATTGCAATCACTAACTATAATGAATCGCCGCTGGCGCAGCATGCCGACGTCGTTCTCTGTTCGACAGCGCAGGGTTCGCCGCTGATGGGCGAGAACGCCGCCGCCCGCATCGCCCAGCTCAATATTCTCGACGCCGTATTCGTGGCTGTTGCGCAGCGCGATTACACCGCTGCAGAAAACCATCTCGAAAAGACCATGGCGGCCGTCGCCTCCAAACGGAAAGACAAATTTCTATGACTGCATCCATCCCCGCCGTCGTCGTCTTCGGCAGCTTGCATTACGACATCATCGTCAAAGGTCCGGCGCGCCCGCGCAAGGGCGAAACGGTGACCGGTTCCGCCTGGAACCCGGCCTGCGGCGGCAAGGGTGGAAACCAGGCGGTTTCTGCCGCGAAGGCCGGCGTGCGGTCTGTAATGATCGGTGCCGTGGGTGACGATGATTTTGGCGGCACTCTGACCGCCAATCTTGCCGCAAACGCGGTGGAACTGGATCATGTCAGGGTGATCGAAGGCGCCGCCTCTGGCATGAGCGTGGCAATTTTCGATTCCGAAGGGGATTATGGCGCAGTCATCGTCTCGGGCAGCAATCTTCAGCTCGGGCAAACCGATGTGAAGCAGGCTGCATCGCTGTTTCAGGCGGGCAATATCCTCGTTCTGCAGAACGAAGTGCCGGATCCGGCAAATGTGCTTGCTGCCTCAGCGATGAAAAAAGCAGGCGGTAAGGTTGTTCTGAATGCCGCGCCGGTGAGGGACCTGTCGCCTGAACTGGCGGAGTTAATCGACGTTCTGGTCGTCAACGCGGTCGAGGCGGAAGCGCTGGCCGGTAATGCCGAGGTCGACACGCTCGACGCTGCGATCGCGGCAGCGCGCGTTCTTGCAAAATCATTTCCGGTTGCCGTTGTGACGGCTGGTGGAGCGGGCGTTGCCTACGCGATGCGCGACGGCGAAGAGGCGTCGATCCCGGCAATCAAAGTCAAACTGGTCAGCACGCATGGCGCAGGCGACGAATTTATCGGCGTATTGGCCGCAAGATTGCTTCAGGAAAATTCGGTCAAAACAGCACTTTTTGCGGCCAACGAAGCCGCGGCGAACCTTGTGAGTTCACAGCGCTGAAAGTCATATAAATTACTGTCCTTAGCTCATTTCATCGCCAAAACAAATAAGTTACCTGATATCGTTCTGGAAATAGAGTTCGATTCCTATCAAGGCCAAAGAGAAGCACCACTCGGGCCAACCGACCGAGTGGTGCTTCTGCCGTACAAAATCGCCGTGCGGCCTTAAGTCAATACCGCCTTCGGCTCCAGAAAAGCATCCAGCCCAAAAGAGCCAAACTCGCGGCCGATGCCAGATTGCTTCATACCGCCAAACGGGGCCAACGGCTCGTGGGGCGCGCCATTGATGACGACGCGGCCACAATCCAGGCGGCTAGCCAGTTTCTGCATTCGCTCCATGTCCGTGCCGTGCAGATATGCCTGAAGCCCGTAGCTCGTGTCGTTGGCGATGTGGATTGCTTCTTCCTCATCTTGGTAAGACAGGACAGAAAGCACCGGTCCAAAGATCTCCTCGCGAGCGATCCGCATATCGTTCGTCACATTCGCGAAAATCGTCGGCTGCGAAAACCAGCCATGGCTGATGCCCTGTGGGCGGCCGGGGCCGCCGGCGATGAGCTCTGCTCCTTCATCGACCCCCAGTCTGATATAAGCTTGTACCCGTTCATACTGTTTCTGACTTACCATCGGGCCGATCATCACGGCCGGATCGGATGGCATACCCGGCTTGAAGGTTGCGATCTCTACCCGCAGTCGCTCGATCACTTCGGCCTTTCTTGCTTCCGACACAAGAACGCGGGTGCCGGCAATGCAGGCCTGGCCGCTGTTCATCAGGCCAACTTGCAAGACCGTGGGAATGGCGCGGTTGAGATCCGCGTCGTCAAGGATGATATTTGGCCCCTTGCCGCCGAGTTCAAGCGTCACTCGCTTCAGGGTTTCCGCACCGGCACGCAGCACCTGTCTACCAACGGCCGTCGAGCCGGTGAACGTCACCTTGGCAATATCGGGATGCCGGCTGAATTCCGCTCCTACAACGTCGCCGCGACCATTGACGATATTAAAGACACCCATCGGAAGGTCTGCTTCATGAAGACATTCGGTGAGCAATTGGGTCTGGACCGCGCTCATCTCGCTCGGCTTGATCACGATCGTCGTGCCGGCCGCGATTGCGGTTGCGAGTTTTGCGCAGATGAAGCCGTAATTGCTGTTCCAGGGGGTAATCGCGGCCGTTACTCCGATGGGCTGCATTGTGACCTCAGCCCGTCCGATCCGCCGCGTGAATTTGTAATCCTTGAGCACCTCGGCCATGTGCCGAAAACTGGATGCTGCATGAACGACGGCAAAACCGGTGAAATATTGCGGGGCGCCATATTCCGTCGCCATCGCCTCAGTTAGTTCCGCATTTCGTGCGGCAACGGCGTCGCTCAGGTGTTCAAGCATGGCGATGCGCTCCCGCTTGCCTGTCCGGGCAAAGGCCGGAAAGGCGCGCTTTGCCGCGGCGATCGCGGCCTTGGCATCTTCGACGTCGCCGAGACGCACCGTGCCGATCTTTTCCTCCGTCGAAGGATTTTGGAGATCGGCGATCTCCGTGCCATGCGGGGTTATGAACTGGCCGTCGATATAGATCTTGTCGATGATACGCATCGTCTTCTCCTTGAAAATGATGGGCTTAATCTGGCGGTTCGACATTGATCTGATAAGCTGGGCGATAAAGGACAATCTGATAAGGAATAGCGGACAATGCTGCGTGGGACACTGGCCGAACTCGAGGCGGTCGTTGCTGTGGCCACGCATGGCGGTTTTCGCGCCGCAGCGCGTGAACTGGGCATATCCTCCTCCGCACTCAGCCAGCAGATCGCGGTTCTGGAAGCCCGCACCGGCGTGAGGCTATTCAACAGGACGACACGCAGCGTCGTCCTGTCTTCCGCCGGTGAGCAGTTCGTGGCCGAGATCGCACCGGCGCTGGCGGCAATCCGCAAGGCGGTCGATCTGGCGGATGAACATCGCACCGAGCCGAGCGGCACGCTGCGGATCAACACCTCCGTCGGTGCGGCGCGCATTGTGCTCAATCCAGTTCTCCTGGAGTACAGGCGGCGCCACACGCAAATGGCGGTCGAAATCGTCACGGAGGGCGCGCTGGTCGATATCAATGCGCAGGGCTTCGATGCCGGTATTCGCATTCGCGAAACCGTGCCGCCGGATATGATCATCCAGCCGATCAGCCGCTCCGTTCGCCCCGTTATCGTCGGCTCTCCCGGCTATTTCGAGCGGCATGGCAGGCCGAAAGTGCCGGCCGATCTGAAGAACCATGATTGCATCCGGGCGCGTATGGCGAGCGGTTCTCTCTATCACTGGGAATTCGAACGGCACGGCGAGGCCTTCACCTTGGATGTTCCGGGCCTGCTGACGCTTGACGAGAGCGACCTGATGCTGCGGGCCGCACGGGAAGGCGCCGGCCTTGCCTATCTCAATGCGTGGCAGGTCGCCGCGGACCTTGCTGATGGCACATTGATTGAGGTTTTGGACGACTGGATCGCTCCCTATCCGGGTCTCTGCCTCTATTATCCCGGCCGGCGCCATATTCCGGCCAAGCTGCGGGCGCTGGTCGATCTGGTCAGGGAGGTCGCCTGGGACTAGCGTCGCCGTATACCGTGAACCCACCGTCTTTACGCGCTAGATCACCACCGCCTGCAGCACCAACAGGATGGTCGACAATGGATTTCAACCCGATCGCAACGCCGCTTTGCCTTGCCATACGGGAAAACCTTGTCCATGCCGCATTCCATTATCCTCTCCAATCTGTCCTGGTCCACTTCTGACGGTCGTCCGCTTTTCTCCGATCTGAATATCGTTTTCGGTCCCGAACGGGCCGGGCTCGTCGGCCGCAATGGTGTCGGCAAGACAACGCTTTTGAAATTGATCTCCGGTGAACTGCCGCCGGCTTCGGGATCGGTCACGGCACCCGCAGGCATCCACATCTTGCGTCAGAGCGTACAGGTCGCGGAAGGGGCCACCGTCGCCGATCTCTTCGGTGTCCGTCATGCGCTGGCACTACTCGAGCGCGCTCAGGCAGGCACGCAACGCTCGAGGAATTGGCCGATATCGACTGGATGCTGGAGCCGACTATCGAAGCGGCGCTTGCGCGTTTCGTCCTCTCCATTCCTTTGTCGACGTCGCTCGCTCGGCTTTCCGGCGGCCAGCGCACCCGTGCCGCACTGGCTGCCCAGGTCTATCACGCACCTGATTTCCTGATCCTCGACGAGCCGACCAACAATCTCGACCGGGACGGGCGGGCGGCAGTGATCGAACTTCTCGCCGGCTGGCGCCAGGGCGCGATCGTCGACAGCCACGATCGGGAGCTTCTGGAAACTGTCGATGCGATCGTATAGCTGACATCGCTCGCCATCAGCCGTTATGGCGGAAACTGGAGCCATTACCGGGAAGGCAAGGCTCTTGAGCTTGCCGCGGCCCGGCATGATCTGGCCGACGCACAGAAGCGGCTCGGCGACGTCGAGCGCAAAGCACAGGAGACAGCGGAGCGGCAGGCGCGTCGCGATTGCGCAGGAAAAAGGAAGGCGGCAGAGGGCGGCATGCCGCAAATCTCGGCTGCCGGCCGCGCCATGCGTGCGGAGCAGACTGGTGGCGAAAAAGCCGAGGCCGCAAGCCGAATGGCGGGAGAGGCGAGGGCCGATGTGTCTGCTGCCCGCGACCGCCTGGAGGTTCTCGATCCCTTCAAGGTTTCGCTGCCATCCACGGGTCTTGTGGCGTCGAGGACGGTGCTGCGGCTGGACAAGGTGACTGCGGGTTATGCAAGCGATGCCCCAGTCCTCTCCAATGTTTCGCTGACAATGACTGGTCCCGAGCGGCTTGCCGTCATCGGCTCGGTCGGCACGGGCATGACGAGGCTGCTGTCCGTTATCACTGGAGGCCTGGCACCGTTTTCAGGGTCCGTCAGGGTCGAGTTGCCATGCGCCTTTCTCGACCAGAAGGTCAGCCTGCTGCACCTGCAGCTGTCGATCCGGGACAATTTCATGCGGCTCAATCCGGGAGCCAGCGAAAATGCCTGCCGGCGGCTCTCGCCCGCTTCATGTTTCGTGGCGATGCCAGCCTCAGGCAAGTGGGACAATTGTCGGGTGGGCAGATGCTGCGCGCCGGCCTGGCCCGTGTCCTCGGTGGAGAAAGGCCGCCGCAACTGCTTGTTCTCGACGAACCGACCAATCACCTCGATCTTGACTCCATCGCCGCCGTGGAGGCGGGGCTGGTCGCCTATGACGGTGCGCTTCTGGTGGTCAGCCATGACGAGGCTTTCCTCGAGGCCATCGGCATTACTCGGCGTTTTCTGCTTGGTGCGCCGCTCGGAGCGTAACAAAAGCCGCGCCTTTTTGGGCGCGGCTCAGTTTGATCGGAGATCTGCGGGGTCTTAGTGTGAAAGGGCTTTTGCTGCCTTCTCGATCACATCGGCAACCTTTTCGGGCTGGGATGCAAAGACGGCGTGGCTTGCCTCAATCTCGGTCACGTCGCTGCCGGCACGTCTGGCCATGTCGCGTTCGAGATCGGGATTGATCGAACGGTCATGGGTGGCGACGACCGCCCAGCTCTTGCGCGTCTTCCAGGCCGGCTCGCTGATCTTCGCCGCGAAAGCCTGCTTGGCGGCGAAGACCTGCGATCTGGAGAGAAATTCGGCGTCTTTCTTCGGAAGGTCGCCGGCAAAGTCACCCGCGAATGCCGCGGGGTCCAGGTAAAGATATTTCCCGTCCTTCGTTTCGCGGATGTTCATTCCACTGGCAGGTTTTGAGCTTGCCAGATCAAACAGGCTTTCTCCCGTATCGGGCTGGAAGGCGGCCACGTAGACGAGGCCAGCGACATGCGGATTGTTGCCCGCCTCGGTGAGGACCATGCCGCCATAGCTGTGGCCGACGAGGAGCGACGGCCCGTCCTGCAGATCCAGCACGCGGTTGGTGGCGGCGACATCGTCGGCAAGAGAGGTAATCGGCTCCTGCAAGATGGTGACGTTGAAGCCGCGGTCCACGAGGATTTCGGTTGCCTTGCGCCAGCCGGAGCCATCGGCAAGGGCGCCATGCACGATGACGATGTTCTTCACCTCCGCCGCCTGTGCGGCCAAGGCGATGACGCTGGTGGCAAATGCGATGGCTGCCATGGAGATAAAACGGCGGTTCATGTCGTGATCCTTTGTTGTTGGAATAGGTGAGGGAAGGGGTTCAGCCGAAGGTGAAAGCGTAGGCCTGTACGCCCGGATCGAGGAAACGGATGGTGAAGGTTCTGGGCGTGACGTCGCCGGACTGACGGACGAGCTGGTAGAGGCGGGTGGAGGTGACCGTGCCATTGCCGTCGGCATCGGTATCCGTGCCGTGGTCGGCGCCGGGCGCGTGGCCGTCGATCATCACCTGGAAACGGACCGGTTTTCCAGAGCCGTCCGGCCCCAATACGAGATGCAGGTCGCGGGCGCTGAACCGGTAGGTGATCGCGCCATCGCTCTTGTCGAGGGTCGCTTCTTCCGCGCCGACAGTCCAGCTGCCGGAGAGACCCCATTCGTTGAGGCTTGGCGTTTCAATCGAATAGGTACCGGAAGAGCCGGGACGAAGGCCTTCGTTCGAGGCAAAGCCGGTGGCCTGCCGGTAACCGATATAGGTCTCGCCGGAGCGGATATCCTTCAGGTCGGCACTCGCTTCTGCGCCTTTTGCCTCAGGCTTGACGGGCGCAGTGGTGGCTACGTCGCTGCCGGCTTCTCTTAGCAGATCCTGTATCGCCTGTTCGGTCCGACCATAATTGCCTTCGCCGAAATGGTGGTAGCGGATATTGCCCTTGGCATCGATCAGATAGCTGGCTGGCCAGTAGCTGTTATTGAAGGCACGCCAGATCCTGTAATCATTGTCGATGGCGACGGGATAGCCGATCTTGAAGTCGGAGATTGCCTTTTTGACATTGTCGATCTTTTTCTCGAAGGCGAATTCCGGTGCATGCACGCCGATCACGACGAGACCCTGATCCTTGTATTTTTCGGCCCAGGCGCGGACATAGGGAACGGTGCGGATGCAGTTGATGCAGGAATAGGTCCAGAAATCGACGAGCACGACCTTGCCCTTCAGGGCTTCGGTGGAAAGCGGCGGCGAGTTCAGCCATTCCACGGCACCGCCCAGTGAAGGTGCGCGTCCTTCGACGGGAAGGTCGGCGTGAAACAGCTTGCCGTTGCGGGCGAGAATGGAATTGTCGGCGCTTGCGACCTCCATGCCGCCTTCGGCTTGCCGGGTGTGGAGACGATCGAGAACCGCCTGTTCGAAGGAAGACGTGCTGGCATATGAAAGCTTGGCGAGGAGGCCGGTGTCGAGGCCGAGCGCAATGACGCCGACACCTGCTATGACAGCTGCGCCAAGGACTTGCCGAATACGCTCGCCGACACCCAGAGACCGCTTCAAGGCGGCAAAGATCCGCCCGCCTGCGAAAAGTGCGAGGGCGAGCGAGGTCGCAGCCCCTGCAGCATAGGCGACGAGAAGGACAGTGGTTTCAAGATTGGCACCCTGCAGGGCGGCACCGGTCAGCACGAGACCGAGGATCGGCCCGGCGCAGGGCGCCCACAGGAGGCCTGTGGCAATGCCCAGAAGCAGAGAGCCCGCGGCCCTGGGAACGCTGCCCGGCTTTCCGGCCGCGTTCATCAGGCGGTTGCCGAGTCCGACCACAGGCTGGCTCAGGATCGTGGCGATGCGGGGAGAGATGAGGCCGAGGCCGAACAGCGCAAGCAGCAACAGCGCGGCAAGCCGCCCGAATTCATTGGCCTCGATGGCCCAGCCGCCGCCGATCGCAGCGAGTGTCGCGACGAGCGAAAATGTCGCGGTCATGCCTGCCAGCATGGGCAGCGTGCTGCGCAGGAACGGCTGTCCCGCACGGGCAAAGATGAAGGGAAGGATCGGCAGGATGCAGGGGCTCAGGATGGTGAGCGCCCCTCCGAGATAGGCAATGACGAGAAGCGTCATGATCATGTCCTCTGAAGCCCTTGGTGGATCTTGGCGCCGCCGACATGGGCGTGATCGGCAACTGCGCCAATCTGGTCGGGCGCAGGTATCCGGGATGTGTCCGGCTTCAGGAAGAAATGTATCGGAGTGTAGGAGGCGACCCCGCCGCCATAATAAGAAACGATCAGGCGGGCGGGACCGGCCATCTCGTCGTCTTTTCGCGCAGGCGAGGCGAGGTCTTTGTATCGAACTGTATCTCGGCGGCGTGCCGCTACAGTTGCTTGCAGTTGAGCAGGTCGCAGGACATATCGACAATACACACAGGCTGTTTCTTGGGGATCGTCATCAACGCGAACCGGAGAAAACCCATGACCGATATGTTTCAGCTTCAACGCCGCCGCTTCTTTGGCCTGGCAGCCATGACCGTCGCAGCCGTCGAGCTCGGCGCCACTTCGCTGGCCAATGCTCAATCCGCCGCAGCCGGATCATCTGGCAATTCGCAAGGCAGGCCGGGTGGCCATACGAAATTTGCTGCCCTGAAGCAGGTCGATGCAGGTGTCCTCAATATCGGATATGCAGAGGATGGCCCGGCAAATGGTCCCGTCGTCCTGCTGCTGCACGGATGGCCATACGACATCTACAGCTATGTCGATGTTGCGCCGATCCTTGCCGATGCCGGGTATCGGGTCATAATTCCCTATCTGCGCGGTTATGGCACGACACGGTTTCTCTCTGCCGAAACGCCCCGCAATGGGCAGCAGGCTGCACTTGCGGTCGACATGATCGCGCTGATGGACGCGCTCAAGATCGAGACCGCGATCGTTGCCGGTTATGACTGGGGTGCGAGGACTGCGGATATCATGGCCGTACTCTGGCCGCAACGCTTCAAGGCGCTAGTGTCCGTCAGCGGCTACCTGATTGGCAGCCAGGAAGCCAATCGCGCTCCACTTGCGCCCAAGGCCGAGCTTGCCTGGTGGTACCAGTTCTATTTCGCCACCGAACGCGGCCGTGCCGGTTACGCCGCGCATACCCATGATTTTGCGCGTCTCATCTGGCAGACGGCGTCGCCCACCTGGAAGTTCGATGACGAAACCTTCAACCGCTCCGCCAGCGCATTCGACAGTCCCGACCATGTCGATATCACCATCCACAATTATCGCTGGAGGCTCGGACTGGTTGCCGGCGAGGCGAAATACGATGCCTATGAGGCGCTGCTTGCCAAGGCACCGGTCGTGACCATTCCCACCATCACCATGGAAGGTGACGCCAATGGTGCCCCGCATCCTGATCCATCCGCCTATACCGCCCGGTTTTCAGGACGCTACGAACATCGCACGATCGGCGATGGCATCGGTCACAACCTGCCGCAGGAAGCGCCGGCGCAATTCGCCCGCGCGGTGCTCGACGTCGCGAAATTCTAGACGCCACGAATTTCCGGCTGAACAGGTTGCTGCGGTGCATTTCCCGGCTTCGCGGCGGCCGCATCCAGCGCTAAATGGAAATGCCTCGACACGCAGCAAAGACAAAGGATGCGAGAACCCGAGATGGAGCATATCGACCATATCCTGATCGTCGACGACGATCGCGAGATCCGTGAACTGGTGTCGAGCTATCTGAAGAAAAACGGCCTGCGCACCAGCGTCGCGGCCGATGGCCGGCAGATGCGCAGCTTCCTGGATGCCAATGCGGTGGATCTGATCGTGCTCGACGTGATGATGCCGGGCGATGACGGGCTTGTTCTCTGCCGGGAGCTGCGGGCCGGCAAGCACAAGGCGACGCCGGTCCTGATGCTGACCGCCCGCGACGACGAGATGGACCGTGTCATCGGGCTGGAAATGGGTGCGGACGACTATCTGCCGAAACCTTTTGCTGCACGCGAGCTCCTGGCCCGCATCAAGGCCGTTCTTCGCCGCACGAGAATGTTGCCACCAAACCTGCAGATCAGCGAGGCGGGCCAGATCCTGACCTTCGGAACATGGCGCCTCGATACCGTCGGCCGCCATCTGCTCGATCCCGAAGGCACGGAGATTGCCCTGAGCGGTGCCGAATATCGGCTGCTCCGCGTCTTCATCGACCATCCGCAGCGTGTTCTCAACCGCGACCAGCTCTTGAACCTGACGCAGGGCCGCGATGCGGAACTGTTTGACCGTTCGATCGATCTTCTCGTCAGCCGCGTCCGCCAGCGGCTGGGCGACGACGCGCGCGAGCCGACTTATATCAAGACTATACGTGCAGAAGGTTATGTCTTTGCGGTGCCGGTGGAAATTTCGGAGCCCAGGACATGACAGAGCCGGCGGCGGACGAGGCGAGCCGGTCTTTCGCCTTCTGGCCGGGCACCCTGCGCGCGCGCCTGTTTCTCATCCTCTTTTCAGGCCTTGCTATTGCGTACGGCCTTTCCTTCAGCATCCTGTTTTTCGAGCGCTATACATCTGCCAAGGCCGTGATGCTCGGTACGCTCGAAAGCGACCTTGCAACCTCGATCGCGGTGATCGACCGGCTGCCGGCGGCAGAACGTCCGGCATGGCTCGATCGTCTCAGCCGCGGAAACTATCGGCTGGAGCTTGGAACCGGTGTTCCTGGTGTCCCCGACATGTCGGGACGTGGAGCCGACATCGCCGCTCGGATCGAGGACGCCGCGGGTCAAAAATTCCCACTGACCGTACAAGCCATTCCCGGTGAGAATGGCAGGCTACAGGGTCATCTGACGCTTTCCGACGGTTCCCCGCTTACGATCGACGTGACACCGCGCGGTGTGATGCCGCTGGCCAGCTGGCTGCCTTATGTCTTTACGGTGCAGATGCTGCTGCTCGTCCTCTGCACCTGGCTTGTTGTGCGTCAGGCATTCCGGCCGCTTGGCGATCTCGCCGCCGCCGCCGATGCGCTTGATCCGAATGCCAAGGGCAAGCCGATCAGCGAGACCGGTCCGCGCGAGGTGGCCCATGCGGCGCGGGCATTCAACGCCATGCGCGACCGGATCGCCCATCATCTCGAGGAGCGGGTGCAGATCCTTGCAGCCATTTCCCACGATCTTCAGACGCCGATCGCCCGTATGCGGCTGCGCGTTGACATGGCGGATGAGAGCCCGGAACGCGACAAGCTGGTCAGCGACCTGCGCGAGATCGAAATGCTGGTAAAAGATGGGATCGCCTATGCGCGAAGTTCGCATGGCAATGGCGAGAAGACGTCGCGCATCGACCTTTCGTCCTTCATCGACAGCATTGCCTATGATTATCAGGATACGGGCAAGGCGGTGACAGTGATCGGCCCCGTACAGGGCACGATCACGACCAAGCCGCATGCGTTGCGACGTATCCTGACCAATGCCATCGATAACGCGGTCAAGTTTGCCGGTGCGGCGGAGCTGAGCGTCGAGCGGAAGCAAAATGGCGAAACGGTCCTGAGCATTCGCGATCGGGGGCCGGGCATACCTGACGAGATGCTGGAGGCCGCTATGCGGCCTTTTGTGCGGCTGGAACAGTCCCGCAATCGCGAGACCGGTGGCACGGGACTGGGGCTTGCGATCGCCCAGCAACTGGCCACGGCCCTTGGCGGCAAAGTGAAGCTTTATAATCGCGACGGCGGCGGGCTTGCCGTGGAACTGACATTGCGATGATGACTGGCGCCGGTGTTCCGGCGCTCATTTTTGGATCTGCCGGGTCCCATATACTGTTTGTTACATTTCACCGGTTGTCCTGAAACAGCGCAGATACTCCAGCGGGCCAAAAACCTCCCTGTCAGCGAACAACGCTGGCCTGGCTTAAAAGGAGTTTTGCCATGCCGAAGATCGACAATGTTCTTTATACCGGACGGACCCACACCACGGGTGGACGCGAAGGTTTCGCACGCAGCGACGATGCCGCGCTGGAGGTAAAGCTTTCTTCTCCGGGAAGCGGTCGCCCCGGTACCAACCCGGAACAGCTGTTCGCCGCCGGCTGGTCGGCATGCTTCATCGGCGCCATGACCCGCGCTGCCGGAACGCGGCAATTGCGGCTGCCGGCGGATGTCGCCGTCGATGCGGAGGTTCACCTCGGGACGAGCGAGGGCGAGTTCTTTCTGCAGGCCCGCCTGAATGTCAGCCTGCCGGGCATGGATCGGGATGTCGCACAGGCGATCATTCATGATGCCCATCAGCTTTGCCCCTATTCGAAGGCCACTCGTGGCAATATCGACGTAGAGCTCAATCTCGCATGAGGATTGATCATCCTCTGACAAGTATGCTGATGGCTGCCCTCCTCATTCTGGCCGCGCTGATGACACCATGCGTCCTCGACGCAACGTCGAACGAGGCTTCCGTCATCGCTGCCGCCCTCATAAAGTGAGGGTGGCAGCTAGGCCCGTGATGCCCGGAACGGAGTGATTGGTGAGCGTCAAACCAGTCTGATTACACAGTCAAGGACGCGCCATGACCGGTTCGTTGAGAAGTCAGTCTGCAACGTCTGCTCCCGAGACCTCGAGGTCTCATAAAATGCCTTACGCCGAGTCCTGTTTTCGCTCTAAATTCAGAAATTTGCAGATACTTAGCAGATCTGCGATGCCGGGTCGAAGGTTCGGTTTGGCTCAAGAGCATTAATCCTCACTACGGTCCCCAGAACTCCCCTGTCCGCGCATAAGACTTCTGTGGTGGGCGATGAAAGCCCTAACCGACGGATTGACGTCGCTTTTTCGATACACGACGGCGAGATCGGTCGTCACGTCATTGTCGATCAGCGGCACGTAGCGCAGGCCGGGAAGCCGAAAGCAATCCATGCTCTTCGGCACCAGCGCGATGCCGATACCGACGGCGATCATGCTGGCGATGGTCGTGAAGTCGCGGCCGTTCGAATTAATCTTCGGCTTGAAACCCGCCTCGCCGCAGGCATCAAGCGTATTGGCATGGAAGCCGATATCGCTCGGCTGGCGCGGCGTGATGAACGTTTCTTCCTGAAGATCGCGAAGGCGGATTGCAGCCCTGGATGATTGTGGATGGGTGGCCGGCAGCGCGGCGACCAGTGGCTCCTTCAGGACGACCGTGGCGTTGAGTTCCGAAGGGATTGGCGCGGGCGGGCGGATATAGCCGAAATCGAGTTCGCCTTGCCTAATCTTCTCCAGCTGCTGGCGCATTTCCAGTTCCAGTAGGTGGAGTTCGATATCCGGCAGGGCACGCCGGAAGGAGGCGAGCGTGTCCGTCAGGATGCCAGAATAGGCCGCAGACGCGACGTAGCCGATGGTGATCCTGCCCGTCTCGCCGCGGCCGAGGCGCTTGAGCTGGGAAAGCGTTTCATCGGCTTGCGCCACGATCTTCACCGCATCCTCGAACAGTGCATTCCCGGTGGGGGTCAGTTTGACAGCGCGCTTGGTGCGATCGAGCAGCGGCAGGCCTACGATTGCCTCCAGAGCGATGATTTGCTGGCTGAGTCCGGGTTGTGCAATGCCGAGCCTTGCTGCCGCGCGCTCGAAATTTCGCTCCTCAACCAAAGCGATGAAGTATCTCAAATGCCTCAGTTCGAAATTGGTGGCACGTTGTCTGCCTGTGGTCGTCATCGGCTTTGGGTCGCTCATTGCTGTCAGGTCTCATTTCAGACTTTAAACTTCTGAAAATTGCTACTCCCATTTATTGGATTTGTGTCCGCGCTGTCGATAGAAAGATGATCGATCAGATTATTCCGCGGGGGCGGCATGCGTTTCATCCAATCTGATCTCTTAGCTGATAAAGGCTGGCCTGTTGCACGTGCAATTCGACACAATCCATCCGTTTCTCGATGGTAATGGTCGTATCGGCCGCCGGGCTTGTAACCCTGTATCTTTGCATGAACGGCGCGCTGCAAAAGCCGCTTCTCTACCTTCAGCCTCTATCTGAAGTCCCATCGGAGATAATATTATCGGTTGCTGCAGGAGGTTTGCGAAAACGGAAACTGGGAAGCTTGGTTGGACTTCTTTCTCGCAGGCGTCGCCGACACTGCCAATCAGGCATTTGAGGCTGCCACGCAGATCGTCGATCTTTTCAAGGAAGATCGGGAGAAGATCACGATGGAAAGTGACAGAGCAGGGTCGGTCCTTCGCATTCACGAGCTATTCCAGAAAAACCCCTTTCACACGGCGAACCAGATTGTTCAGATAACAGGTCTGTCCGCACCGCGGTTAACGCCGCGCTCGCAGATCTGGAGCGATTGGGCATCGTTGATGAGGTCACTGGCCGCAAGCGTGCCCGTGTGTTTAGTTATAGACGGTATCTTGCAATCCTGAGCGAAGGCACCGATCCTCTACCTCTCAGTTCATGAAGAATAGGTGGGCCAAAATTTCGATCTTCATCAAGAGCTTAAATACGACCTGCAATTATTCTGCGGGTGATGCCTCCAACTAATTTGCAAGTCTCGAAAACACCTTCTGTAACTGTTCCAGTGGGACGGGTTTCGTCAGATGGAAATTGAAGCCGGCCTCGGTCGCTAGTTCCTTGTCGCGATCCTGGCCCCAGCCGGTCTGCGCGATTATGGGCGTGGTCAGAAACTCAGCCTCGCTGCGAAACGCGCGGCAAACCTCATAGCCATTCATGCCGGGGAGACCAATATCGAGGAGAATGACGTCAGGATGGTAGTGCCTGGCTGCATCAAGCGCCTCCCGACCGTCGTGGACTGCCTCGAATTCGTGGCCGATATCTTCCAACATCATCCCCAACGTGTCCGCGATAATTGGATTGTCGTCAACGACAAGCACCTTCAGCGGTCTGAACGAAGGGATGCCGGTCGATAGCTGTTCCGTTTCTGCGGGAAGTTCCAATGCAGGCAACGAGGGGAGCCTGATCGTGAAACGGCTGCCGGTCCCCGGCCCCGCACTAAATGCCTCCACCGAGCCACCGTGCATTTCGACGAGCTGCCGGACGAGGGCAAGGCCGATGCCGAGCCCGCCCTGGGAGCGTTCTAGATGGTCGTCTATCTGGGTGAAAAGCTGGAAGACCTTGGCCTGCATGTTTTCCGGAATCCCGACCCCGTTGTCGGTTACCACGATGACCACTTGGTCGCCTTCCGTTCGCACGGTGAGGGTGACCTTCCCGCCCCGCGGAGTGTATTTGGCGGCATTGTTCAACAGGTTTGACAGGGCTTGGGACAGGCGGACCTGATCGCCATCAACCCATTGCGCGCCGACCGGCAAATCGATCGTCAAGGCGTGCCTTGCCCCGTCGATCAGAGGACGACTGGCTTCGGTCGCGGAGTTGACGATCTCGTCGATCCTGACCGGAGCTTTTCGAAGTTCGATCTTTCCCTGACTGACGCGTGACACGTCAAGAAGATCATCGATCAGCCGAACGAGATGAACCAACTGTCGGTCCATCATGTTGCGGATTTCGCCTGCATTCTCACCATTCGGGTTGCGTTTCAAAATGTCTAGCCCATTGCGCAGGGGAGCCAGCGGGTTGCGCAGTTCATGGGCAAGTGTTGCCAGGAACTCGTTCTTGCGTCGATCGGCATCCTTCAATGCTTCGGCCTGCAGTTGCAGTTCGTCACGCTGGGCGGCGATTTGTTGCCGCTGTAGGTAGAGTTCGAAGAAAACCTCAGTCTTGCTGCGAAGGATATCAGGTTCGATCGGCTTCTGGATGAAATCGACGGCGCCCGCCTCGTATCCCTGAAACCGCCAGCGGCTGTCCGCTGTGTTGCCGGCCGTGACGAATATAATCGGCACCCGGCGTGTGCGCTCATTCCCGCGCATCAGTTCGGCAAGCTCAAAGCCATTCAAGCCTGGCATCTGGACGTCAATCAGCGCCAGCGCGACATCATGCTCTAGGAGAAGCTCCAATGCCTGATCGCCGGAGCGAGCCTTGAGCAGGTTCAGGTCTTCCCGGCGCAGCAGGGCCTCGAGAGAGATCAAGTTCTCTTCGAGATCATCGACCAACAGAAACGAAACCTGGCTCATTTCAGCCGATCCTCCTCAAGTATTGGGATATTCCGTCAAGCGACATGACTGTCGCATCGGGGCAGAGCGCCAGGCCTGCCTCGGGCATGGCAGCAGCAAAAGCAGTTTCAGGGTCTTGGACGATCACGTGCCCGCCGGCGTTCGCAATCGCCAAAAGGCCCCTTGCGCCGTCCTGATTGGCGCCGGTCAGCAGGATGCCGACTGAACTCGCACCAAAGACGTCGGCGGCGCTTTCGAACAAGACATCGACCGACGGCCTGGAGAAAAGAACCGGCTCCTCATTGGTGAGGCCCAGCGTTTCGAAGTCCTCGACCAACAGATGGTAGTCCGGCGGTGCAAAATAGGCGGTCGCGGCCCGCAATGGTTCCTTGTCCTCAACCTCGATTACCCCGATCCGGCATTTCGCCCCGAACAGCTCGGCAAGAACACTGCGCTTGTCGGGCGGGATATGCACGACGATAATGATTGGCAACGGAAAATCGCCTGGCAAATCCGGCAGGATGGCGGTAAGCGCCTCCAGTGCTCCAGCCGAAGCGCCAATGACGATTGCCCTTGGGCAGGCAGCGCTCATCTGCTCACCCTCTGATAGATTTTTTCCTCGCGCACGAATTCTTTGAACTCTTCGCCATGCGCCGAGAATCGAAGGCTTTCCTTCGCGCCGATCCCCAGGAAACCCTTGCGCGCCAACGAATCTTTAAAAAGACCGACCGCTCGATCCTGCAGCGGCCGGTCGAAATAGATCATCACATTGCGGCAGGAGATTAGGTGCATCTCGCCGAATACCGCATCGGTGACGAGGCTATGGTCGGAAAAAACGACACGTTCTCGAAGCGTTCGGTCGAAGGAGACCCGGCCGTACCCTGCGCTGTAATAGTCGGAAAGTGAGGACTTGCCGCCCGACTTGCGATGGTTCTCCGTGAACAGCTGGATCCGGTCCAACTCATAGACGCCGGCCTCGGCCATTCGCAGCGCATCCTGGTTGATGTCGGTGGCGTAAAAGATGGTCCGGTCTTCAAGACCCTCCTCGCGAAACAGGATCGCCAGCGAATAAAGCTCCTCGCCGCAGCTGCAGCCGGCAACCCAGATCTTCAGCGATGGATAGGTCCTTAGATGGGGAACGACATCTTCGCGGATGGCGCGAAAATAGCCGGGATCTCGAAACATCTCGCTGACCTGGACCGTAAGATAGCCAAGGAGACGCGGAAGCATCGTCTCGTCATGCAGCACACGCTCCTGCAGGGCCGAGATCGTCGCAAAACCCATCTGATCACGGGCCTGCCTCAACCGACGCTTGATCGACCCCATCGCATAGTTGCGGAAGTCATAGTGGTAGCGGACATGAAGCGCCTCTAGCAGAAGCCGGATTTCAATGTCCTCGACTTTTTCGAAGGTCTCGATCACCGCGGCATCCACACACGTACGAGTGAGAGCAGCTTCTCCACATCGAGGGGCTTTGCCATGTAATCGTTGGCTCCGGCCTCGATGCAGCGCTGCTGGTCGTCAGGCATCGCCTTGGCGGTGAGCGTGATGATCGGCAGCTTCTTCCAGTCAGGATTTCTTCGGATCGTGCGGGTAGCCGTCAGTCCGTCCATGACGGGCATCATGACATCCATCAGGACGAGATCGATGGCCTTGGCCGCATCGCCCTGCGACTGGCCAAGCTTGTCGAGCGCCTCCTGGCCGTTGCGGGCGATCTCTATGACGGCTCCGCGCGGTTCGAGAATGTTGGTCAGAGCATACACGTTGCGAACATCGTCTTCGACGATCAGGATCCGTCGGCCTTCCAGCAACGCATCCCTGCTGCGCGCCTTGCGGATCATCTTCTGCTGCTCATCGGGCAGATCCGAAACCACCTGATGCAGAAACAGCGAGACCTCGTCCAAAAGCCGTTCCGGTGATTTCGCACCCTTGATGATGATGGACTTTGAGTAGCGGCGCAGTCGCTGTTCTTCGTCTGCAGACAGTACCCGGCCGGTATAGACGATCACAGGCGGGAAGGAATGGCTGCTGTCGGCGCTGATGGTTTCCAGAAGCTGGTAGCCGGACGCGTCCGGTAACGAGAGGTCGAGTACCATGCAGTCGAACGTCTGCTCCTTCAGAAGCGTCAGGCATTCGGCCGCCGTGCCCGCCCCGATCGTCTCGACATCATGGGAGGTGAGCAGCTTCGCCACGGCTTGTCGCTGCACCTCGTTGTCCTCGACGATCACAACGCGGTGGACACCTTGCGACAGCTTGGCGTCCAGTTTCTGCAGAACCTCGACGAGCTGTTCGCGCTGAACCGGTTTCATGACATAGCCGACAGCGCCAAGCGACAGTGCGGTCTCGGCGTAGTCGTCGGCGGAGACGATGTGGATTGGAATATGGCGTGTGCGCACGTCGCGCTTGAGCCTGTCGAGCACCGACAGTCCCGACTGATCCGGCAGACCGACATCTAGGACGATGGCGCTTGGCATATGCTGCCTTGCAAGGTCCAGGGCGTCATAGGCCGTGCCCGCAACAAGCGCCCGGAAACCCATTTCGCGGGCGAGGTCACGGAGGATCGCCGAAAACGTATCGTCATCTTCGATCACCAGCAGGGTACGCCTGCCATCGCTCGGCGCTGCCCGATCGTCCTCGACGATCTCATGGCGACTGATGCTGGATGGGCGTGCTTCCTCGACAACAGGCCGTGGTGCGGCGATCGTTTCGGCCGTTCGAATATTCCGGGGGAGAACCCGGGAGGGATCATAGGAAACTGGCACGATGACGGTGAACGTGCTTCCCTGGCCGTGACGGCTGGTCAGGTGAATGGTGCCGCCGAGCAACCGGACAAGTTCTCTCGAAATCGACAGTCCCAATCCCGTGCCGCCGAAGCGGCGGCTGATTGTTCCGTCTGCCTGATGGAAGGCTTCGAAAATGCTGTTCTGCTGCTCCTCGGCAATGCCGATGCCCGTATCCGATACAGCCAGTGCCAGCTGCCCGTCGCCAGCGCTGCGAAGGGCGAGGGTGACCTTGCCCTTTTCGGTGAACTTGAAGGCGTTAGACAGCAGGTTCTTGATAACCTGCTCGAGCCGTTGCGGATCGGTTTCAATGACCGCAGGTGCCTCCGGGGTCATTTCGATATCGAACTCGAGTTCCTTCGACCTGGCCACGGGATCGAACAGCTGTCGGATACTTCCCGCCATCCTTTCGAGGGAAACCGGCTCCGGAGTGATGTCCACATGACCGGCTTCTATCTTCGACAGATCGAGGATGTCGTTGATCAGGGTCAGCAGGTCATTGCCGGAAGACTGGATGGTCTGGGCGTATTTGACCTGTTCCTGGGTCAAGTTGTCGTCCGGATTGTCGGCGAGAAGTTTGGCCAGGATCAGTGAGGAATTGAGCGGCGTGCGCAGCTCATGAGACATGTTGGCGAGGAAATCCGACTTGTAACGGCTCGCCTGCTCGAGTTCGCGCGCCTTCAGCTGAACCGAGGCATTGACCTTCTCGAGATCGTCGCGCTGACCTTCCAGCTGCTGGGCCTGTTCTTCGAGCTGGGAATTGGTCTGCTCGAGTTCCACCTGCTGCTGTTCTAGCCGGGCCTGCGATTCCTTCAGCGCCCGGCCCTGTTCTTCCAGCTCTTCGTTGGAGACTCGTAGCTCCTCGCCCTGGACCTGCAACTCCTCGGCTTGCCTTTGCGTTTCGCGCAGCAAATTCTGTAGGTCGCTGCGGTACTTCGCTGAGCGAACAGCAGTGGCAATCGACGCAGATGCCTGATCGAGAAGGGTAAGGATCTTCTCATCGATTGCGCGCAAGAAGCCCAGTTCAATCACGGAGTTTACTGCCCCATCGACACCGCCAGGCGAAATCAGGAGATGCTTGGGTTTGTTGGTCCCGAGTGCTGATCCGAAGGTGAGATAGCCGTCTGGCACGTCGGAGACCAAGATCGGTTTGGCTCCCGAAACCGCCTGCCCCAAAAGGCCTTCACGCGGTTTGAATCGATCTGGCACGCTTGCGTTTTCCCGAACACCCCAAGTGGAGGCGAGCTCAAACTCATCTTCGCCCTGGACGAAGATTGCGCCGGCGACGGCACCTGTATAGCGAGCAAGGAATTCCAGAATGTTGTCGCCGAGCTCCTCGATGCGCCGATCACCGGTGACCGCGGCATTGAGGCCTACTTCACCAGACTGTAGCCAGTCCTGACGTCTTCTCGAAAGGGTTGATTGGCGCAACAGGGCGGCGATCGCCAAAGTAAGAAGTATACCAAGGAGGCCAGCAAGAATACTGCTAGCAAAAGCCGTCGTGTAGGCACTTTCCATTTCGGCTAAACGTTGAGCTCGCAGGCGGGCTTCTTCCTGCCGCATGGAAGTCAGTTGAGCGCGAACCGCATCCATCTCGGCCTTGCCGCGGTCGGAGTTGACTACAGCAAGAGCCGCATCGACGCCCTGTGTCCGTCTCAGGTCGATGCTCTCGCGCAGTTCGGAGAGCTTTGCATCGACATGAGACCGGAGCATCGCCAAACGTTGTTGTTGAGATGCATTGTCGCTGATCATGTCCCCGATTGTCTCGACACGCTTGGGAATTGCGGTGATCGCCGCGTTATATGGCTCAAGATACCGCTCGCTGTTGGTTAGAACAAACCCACGCTGCCCTGTCTCTGCGTCCTGGATCAGGGAGAGCAGATCTGAAAGCCCGACGATGACTTCGTGTGAATGGACGACACGCTCATTGTTGGAACGCAATGTCTGCACGTTATACCAGGAAACGGCGGCACTGATGACGAAGAACGCCAGTGCACCAGCCAGACTGAAGGCGACCGCAGGGTCGAGACCTAGGGTTCGCTTGGAGGGCGCGGTGGCGTAGGTTGTCATGTATTTCTCGATTGGGAGTAAATATTGCGGATCATGGGGCTCTTGAGCCTGATCCCTGGCCCGTCAAGTTGATACAGGAACCGAACCTGTGTCGAGCGGGGCTAATGAGAGATGATTTGGTGGCTTTAGCGTAAACGAATGAACGTCTCGCTGTATCGACGTGCGGTACTGGCCTTAGGCTAGCGCTCCTGGAAATACGGATGCTTTTCCCGTATTCCGGGTTCGCTTGCAACATTCGAAATGCCGATCTTTTCTTGATAATGTCTCACATCACGCCGCGTAACGCGCTTGCGGCCCGATGGTTCCATGAGATTTGAGAAAAATGTCGGTGATGAGTCCGGGCTGATTGATGAGTTTTTGCAAGAAAGCGGCTTTACCTCACAGAGCGGAGCCGCGCAGGAAGATAAAGGGCTGGTCAAAGAGACAATGCGCGCAGTTGGATCCGCTATTCTGACTATCGCGGGGGATCTTGCACAGTCTGAGCTATCTATCGCAGAAGATGTATCCGCCACAGCAATTGAGCTTCTCTCGAGATACCACATCGCCTTATCTGGGCTATCCCGTCGGCGCGACCCTTCATTGAACTCTTGGAGCAATAAGCATGCTCAACGCTTTTCTCAATCGCGCTTAGCGATATGTCAGCAACAGACCTGCCGCTGACCTATGGCGGTCGCAGGGTTCAGCGGCTGAGGTTGAAACTTGGCAAAAGCTGTTCTCAATACAGCACGATGCGGAGGCCCAAAGCCGATGTAATGCTTAAGAATTAGCTCGCAAAACACGGGTCACCAGTTCCATTCCGCTCAAGACCAAGACGAGTAAGAAAAATACGAGAAATCCGCGTGCATTGCCTGACCGCTCGTATCGTTTGCGGCCATGCCAAAAAATGCGCCGGTGAAGTTGGCGTATTCACCTTCGCCGTTTTCGTCGGACAACGCAGACTGATCGAGAACAGGGCCGATTCTTGTCCGGCCGTCATGCCAGTAGTAGAAGCGTGACGCGGCGCCGCGGACTTCAAGCTTCATGCGGACAGGTTCTTGCGGTGCTGCCACGGATTGCTCGAGCATCAGTTCTGTGTTGCCTTGGGGCCATCCGCCCGGGCAGGAAAGTATCTGCAGGTATGCAAAGCCGTTATAGTAGTCGTCCAGTCCCGCCATCTGATGATAGCTGGTGGGTTCGGCGTCAACGTCGGTTTCGACATCGAAGTCGAAGTCGGTCTGACGGCGTGCCACAAGTGCCTGCTCGAACGTTGATCCGATGGATTCATGCCCGGTCAGCCGCAAATGGCCCGGACGATCGGAAAGCGAAAACAGTCGATCGGGCAGGGGGCTGCGCAACCATTGGAAATCGGCTGGCAGTCGTTGTGGCGCATCGAAAGTATAGCGAACTGGAGTCGCCTCCGCGTCACTCGCCTTCAATCCACGGGGCCTGGCACTGATGTTTCCGGATCAGTCGGATCTGCGTGTAGGCGAAGCCATCCATCTTCACCCCAGACGCATTTCTGGATGGAGGTCTCTCGGCCGAGGACCGAGCGCCTGACGCCCGGCAGTGGTTTGCTGCAAAGATGTACCATGTAGGTTTCACCGTCCGGGGTGTCGACGATGTCACCGTGGCCAGAGAGCTGCAGAACGACGTCCGGGTTGAAGCGGCTTGTGAAGACATGAGTGTCAGGATGAACCTCGTATGGGCCTGTTATCTCCCTTGATCGCGCCATGGTGACTGCATGGCGCATACCGGTTCCGCCTTCTGCAACCAACAGGTGGTACCATCTCGTCGATAAAGATGCGGACCTTCAGCAAGACCAAGCGACGATCCCTGGAATATGTTGGTGATCGGTCCCACCAGCTTGCCTTGTGTCGCGTCGTATTCCTGAAGCACGATCCCGCCAACGGTGTCGGCCGTGCGCGGTAGTCCCATGTCAGGTTCAGCAGCCACTTGCGGCCATTGTCGTCGTGGAACAGTGAAGGATCGAAACCGGAGGAATTGAGATAGATCGGCGCCGACCAAGGCCCCTCGATCGTTTCTGCGGTGACAAGGTAGTTGTGACAATCCCTGACGAACCGGACTTGCGCCTGACCACGGTATAGATGACCCAGAAGCGGCTATCTTTATGAGTAAGGCACGGCGCCCCAGACGCCACACGAATTCTCTACGTCGCGCAGATCGAGTTGGTCTGCGCGCTCAAGAGGACGTTTTACCAACTTCCATGACTGGAGATCGTCGAGCGGTAAATCTGTACGCCGGGGTACCACTCAAAGGTGGATGTCGCGATGAAATAGTCATCGCGCACCCTGCAAATCGAAGGGTCGGGGTGAAAATCGGGAAGGATTGGGTTCTGGATCATTCGTTAACGGATCAGGGGAAATCAGCTTTGAGCTGCGCCAGGGCGGGCGGCAATCTGTGGGCAAAATCTAGGTCCTCACCGGGGATTGCGAGCGGAGCTGAGACTGGTCTTGCCTGTTTGTCGCCACGTAACCGCGACTGCCGTCCATCAGAACGCGCGTATAGGGATGCTGCACCGTATTTTCGAGCAGTTGCTGCCTGGTGGCAATCTCCACAAAACCGCCACTCTGCATGATCGCAACCCTGTCGCAGAGATGTGCGACGACCGCAAGGTCATGGCTGACGAGGATATATGTTAGTTTCTCGCGTTCCCGCAGGTCTTTGAGCAAGTTCAGAATTTCGGCCTGAATGGAGACGTCGAGTGCGGAAGTCGGCTCGTCGAGCAGCAGGATTTTTGGTTCGAGAATGAGGGCGCGAGCGATCGCCACGCGCTGCCGCTGACCGCCGGAAAGCTGGTGCGGATAACGGTAGCGGAAATTTAGCGGCAGGCCGACATCGGTCAGCACTTTTTCGATACGCTCCTGCCGACGGTCCTTGCCGTGGATTTCCAACGGTTCCAAAAGGGTGCGGCCGATCGTATGGCGCGGGTGGATGGAGCCGAACGGGTCCTGAAACACCAGTTGCTGCTTGGCTAGCTGAGCGCTGGTGCGTTTCTGGCCGATTGCTTCGCCGTCGATCTGGATCGAGCCGGTCCATTGCTTATTGCGGCCGGCAAGCGCGCCGAGTATGGTGGACTTGCCGCAGCCGCTTTCCCCGACGAGGCCGAAGGTTTCACCTTTCTGCACCTCAAAAGACACGTCCATGACAACCTTCAGGGCAGTTTCGCCATGTCCGTAGGAAACAGCCAGATGTTGGGCCTTGATCATGGTCATGTTCAATTCTCCAGCCATGCCGGGTCGCGACGCAGAACTTCCAGCCTGTCCTTGGGACGATCGAGGCTTGGAAGGGCGTTCAAAAGACCGCGCGTATAAGGATGTCGCGCCTGATCGAGATCGGCTGCGGAAATCGTTTCGACGACACGGCCGGCATACATGATGATGACACGGTCGCAGAAACTGCGCACCAGATTGAGATCGTGGCTGATGAAAATCAGGCCGATGTTTCGTTCCACAACAAGGTCGTCGAGGATCGATAGGACTTGCTGGCGGACAGTCACGTCGAGTGCCGAAGTCGGTTCGTCGGCGATGATCAGCGATGGCTTGGCGATCAGCATCATCGAGATCATGATGCGTTGGCCCATGCCGCCAGACACTTCATGCGGATAAAGATCGAACACACGTTCCGGATCGCGAATGTTGACACGTTCCAGCATTGCAAGCGTGCGGTTGCGCGCTTCCTGCTGAGTAGCGCGTTCGTGCAAGATCACCGTTTCGGAAATCTGCTCGCCCACGGTCATTACCGGGTTTAGTGAATATTTCGGGTCCTGCAGGATCATGGCGATGCGCCGTCCGCGAATGGAGCGCATCTCCTCCTCGCTTGCCGTCATGAGGTCGACATCCTCGAACTGCATGCGGTTGGCTTTGACGATCGCCTGCGGCGGCTGAAGGCGCATGATGGCGCGGCCCGTCGTGCTCTTGCCGGACCCGGATTCGCCTATAATTCCGATTTTCTCGCGGCCTAGGGTGAAGGATACGTCACGCACGGCGGTGGTAACGCCGGAAAGGGTCGGGAACTCGACGGACATGTTTTCGACCGTCAGAATGGTATCGAATGTGTTAGCCATTGCGGGGATCCATGATGTCGCGCAGCCCGTCGCCGAGCAGGTTGAAGGCAAGACTGACGGTCAGGATCGCAATGCCTGGAACCGTTGTCAGCCACCATGCGTCGAGAAGGTATTGACGGCCAGAAGCAGCCATTGCGCCCCATTCAGCCATTGGCGGCTGTGCGCCAAGCCCGAGGAAGCCGAGGCCGGCGGCCGTCAGGATGATGCTCGACATGTTGAGGGTCAGTCGCACGATGATGGAAGGCGCGCAGAGCGGCACGATATGGCGCAGCAGGATGCGTCCCGTACCGGCGCCCTGAAGTTCGGCGGCGATGACGAAATCGGCGTGGCGAAAGGTCAGCGTTTCGGCGCGCGCAAGGCGGGCGATCGGCGGCCAGACGGTGAGAGCGATGGCAATGACCGCATTTTCTATGCCGGGACCGAGTGCCGCCGAAAAGGCCAGCGCAAGGACTAGGCTCGGGAAGGAGAGAAAGATGTCGGTAATGCGCATCAGCACGACATCGATCCATCCGCCGAGATAACCGGCCGTTGCGCCGATCACGAAACCGATAGGGGCTACGATAATCGTGACCAGAATGGTGATGTAGAGCGTGGTGCGTGCTCCATAGATGAGCCGCGAAAAGACGTCGCGTCCGAATTCGTCGGTCCCGAACCAGTGAGTGGCGGACGGTGGCTTTAGCGCCGTCAGGAAGTCCTGCGCAAACGGATCATGCACCGCGATAACCGGCGCCACTGCGGCGACGATAATCAGCAGAAGGACAACGGCGAACCCGGCGAAGGCGAGCGGATTGGCGACGAGGCTGAGCCAGCCAAGGTAGATGCTGTGCAGACGTGACTGTCGAGACGATGTGAAGTCTTCGCTGATCAGCCAGTCGTGGAGGTTTGAAAAAGTACCGGACTTGGCCATTAGCGGGTCCTCGGATCGATGAAGCGATAAGCGATGTCGGAGAGCAGGTTGATGGCGATCGAGATGATGCCGATCAAAAGCACGCTTCCGAGCACGGCGTTCATGTCGGCGAAGAAGAGTGCCGATGTGAGGTAGGAGCCGAGGCCGGGCCAGGCGAACACCGTTTCGATCAGCACCGTACCGTCGAGCAGGCCGCAATAGGCAAGCGCAATAACAGTCAGGAGCTGGACACGAATATTGCGAAACGCATGCCGCCAGACGATCGGTCTCTGTCCGAGACCCTTGGCACGTGCGGTCAGAATGTATTCCTGGCGGAGCTGTTCCAGCATGAAGCTGCGCGTCATACGGCTGAGATAGGCCATGGAAGCATAACCGAGGATGACGGCCGGTGCGATGATGTGGTGAAGCGCGCTCCAGAAGACATTCCAGTGACCGCCCAGCGCAGAATCGATCAGGATGAAGTTGGTGCGCGCCTGCACAATGCCTTCGTCGTAAAGATAGATGCGGCCACCTGGCGGAATTGCTCCCAGGTAGGCGTAGAAGACAAGGATAACGATGGTGCCGAGCCAGAAGATCGGAGTCGAATAACCCAAAAGACCAACCACGCGGGCGAGATGGTCAACCCATGTCCCTTTGCGCACCGCCGCAACCACACCGAGCGGGATCCCGAGGCCAGCGCCGATGATCGTCGCGAGGGTGGCCAGCTCGATGGTCGCCGGGAAGACGCGGGCCAGGTCTTTCGAAACGGCTTGTTTTGTGATGATCGACTGGCCGAAATCCAGACGTACCACGTCATTCAGATAATTGCCGAACTGTACATAGATCGGCCGGTCGAGGCCCATCTCCTTATAGACGCGGTCGTAGGTCGCTTGGTCCGCCTGATCGCCGATCACCGCGATTACGGGATCGGCCGGAACCATTCGGCCCACCGTGAAGGTGATCATCATCAGTCCAAGCAGCGTTGTCAGGATCACGACAAAGGATGTTGCGATCTTGGCCGCAGCTTTAGGAAGCGGCGATTTCCTGCTCGGTGGGGCATCGGAGGTTTGTGTAATGCTCATGCCACTGTCCTTGAATTTTTTTACCGTCACTCGCCCTTGGTCACGGTGTCCCAGCGGGTAAGCCAGGTCGGGTGCCCGACATAACCTTTCACCTCGTTGCGGACCGCTTTCGGGTCGGTGCGTTGAAATGATGTGACGAGTGCCGGCGAAGACCGCAGATAGGCTTCGTTGATCCGCGCATAGAGTTCATCGCGCTTTTCCTGATCGGTCTCGTGTGCTGCCGCGGTGACCATGTTCTGGATCTCCTTGGGCACGTCCCATGCGGATCGCCAAGCCACCAGGCCAGCCAGTTTCGCGTCATCGGCATTGTTGGCATTGGTGGCGTATGATAGAAGGACGGCATGCGGATCGGGCAACCGCTCGCCTGTTCGCGATGAGAATAACTCGAACTGACGGGACCTGAATTTTCCGATCTGGTCGCCTATCTGAAGGTCGAGCTTGATGCCGGCTTTCGCGGCATTGTTCTGGAGCGAAACGCCGACTTCGGATTCCGGGGTGCCAGGCTGAGCGAAATAGACCTTCGAGAAACCGTCAGGGTAACCCGCTTCGGCAAGCAACCCCTTCGCCTTCTCGATATCGAGTTTATAAGGCATGTCAGTGGATGCGCCGGGAAGCCCACCCGGAATAATGGTCTGCTGCTTGATCCCGTAATATTTCATCACCGAACCGGCTAGGCCGTCATAATCGATGAGGTAACGGAACGCTTCGCGCACCTTCGGGTTCGAGAGGATTTTGTCCTTCTGGTTGAGCGCCAGATAATAAAATCCGAAGCCTGGCACTTTCTGCACGGTCACCTTGCCATCTCTTTCGAGGCCGGAAAGATCCGTCGATGACAGACGTGTCGCAACATCGACATCGCCCGCGTCGATCTGCAGGCGTTGAGCAGAGGATTCCGGCACGTGCCCCAAGTAGACACGCTTCATGGCGGGTACGCCCTTCCAGTAATCTTTGAAGGCATCGGCGATCAGAAGTTGGTTGGAGCGCCAGGTAACAAGCGAATAGGGGCCTGAACCGGCGTCGGCGATCTGAAGATAGTTTCTCGCCCAATCGCCATCCTTCTCCTTGGCAGCAAGGAAGGCGCTATCGACAATCGACGTGGAAAAGCTGGCCAGCGAATACAGGATGAGGTTCGGGTTCCAGACTTCGGGCGTCTCTAAAACGAGTGTCTGATCGTCGGCTGCCCGGATAAGCTGATCGACATTCTTTGCCGAAAATCCCCACTGACGCAGATCGGTAGAAGGTGCCAGTCCGAGTTTGACCAGCCGATGCAATGACCATTCCACGTCTCGTGCCGTGACAGGGTTGCCCGAGTGAAAAGTGACGCCTCGGCGAATCTTGAAAGTGAACGTCTTTCCATCCTCGGAGATTGTCCAGCTCTCAGCCAAAGACGGCTGCGGGTTGGTGATGTCGTCCGGGGGCAGTGAAATCAGCCGATCATAGAGGTTTGCCACGACCTCTGCAGCCTCCAACTGGTTGATCTCATGCGGATCAAGGCCCCTCATGGTCGTCATCATGATGGCAACAACCAGCTCGTCTTTCGGTGTCGCCGCGGTAGCCGGCTGCAGGGCCGCAGCCGTAAGGGCGCACGTCAGCAGCGTACGTTTGAGCGTTTTCATATAAGCCTCCCAAGGCTCCTCAACCTCGCCAATTCGAAATTTCATATCGACACGGATATCAAATCTGATATATCAAGTTTCACACAAATTGATCCTGGTCAACGGATTTTCGAAATATGGCGACTGCTAACATGCCTGCTTCAGGCAATGCCGAGTTTGAAAAGATCGACGCCAGCTTTCAGATGACGGTGCGCGATCACGTGCATCGTGCGATGCGTAGCGCGATCATTTCCGGTCGCTTTGCGCCGGACCAGAAAATCAATGAACGACATCTCGCAGAGCAGTTCGGTGTCAGCACGACCCCGATCAAGGAGGCTCTGCGCCAGCTTGAAACGGAAGGTCTGGTAGAGGCTCTCCCGCGGCGCGGCGTCGTTATCAGATTCAGCAGTTCATGGGCGGAGGAGATGATCCTCGCGCGTGCCGCACTGGAATCGATGATCGCGCACCTCGCGGCAAAACGCGTCGATGAGAAGGGCAGGACGGAGCTTCTGTCGATCGCCAACCGGATGAAGGAAGCAACCGTATCGGGAGATGCGGATAGCCTGATCACTCTCAACGAGAGGTTCCACGATCACATCCACCGGAGTTCGCAGTGCAGCTATCTCGCCAAGCTGATCGAACGCCAGCAATTTTATGATGCGAGCATTCGCCGGGTCATCCATCTTGACCCAAGCGAACGGCAAAAGGCGCTCGATGAGCATGTCGCAATCTCGGAGGCGATTGCCGCTGGAGACGCCGATAAGGCGGAGCGCACCATGCGTGATCACGTTGTCCGATCGGGCGACACGTATCTCGCCATTATTTTCAAGAAAAAGGGAGAAATCTGACGTGAGTGAGAAACTTCAGGCCGTGAGGAAGGCGCTGACCGGGATCTCCGGTGTGCCGGTTACCCCCTACAAAGGCGACGGCTCCATCGATTCCGCAAGACTGAAAACCCTCATCAAGGGGCTTGCCAGAGCTAGAGTGCATAACCTGATGGCTGCCGGAAATACGGGTGAGTTTTTCACCCTGACCATGGATGAAGTGCGCGAAGTGCATGCGGCGACCGTCGAGGCTGCTGCAGGTAAGTCTCTCGTCAGCGCGGCGGTTGGACGCTCGTTGACAGAGGCGAAAGCACTGGCAAAGGATGCAATCGCCGCCGGTGCCGATGCCATCATGGGGCATCATCCGATGGATCCGTTTGCAGGGCCGTCCTATCAGGCCAATTATTTCCTCGAATTGGCGGATTTCTCTACAGTGCCGGTCATTGCCTATGTGCGCAGTGACGCCTTTTCTGTTGCCGATTTTCGCAAACTCGCCCTTCATCCAAACATCGCCGGCATCAAGTTCGCATCGCAGAACCTCATGCTTCTGTCGGAGGTCATTCGCTCGAACCAGGATGCGCCAGCCATCTGGGTCTGCGGTCTCGCCGAAGGCTGGGCGCCTGCTTTCTACGCCATGGGTGCCCGCGGCTTCACATCCGGCCTGGTCAACGTCTTTCCGGAACGCTCGCATGCCGTCCATCAGGCCCTCGAAGCGGGTGATTATGCCCGTGCCCGTAGTTTGATCGACGGCATTGCCGGTTTCGAGATATTGCGGACTAAATATAACAACGGCGCCAATGTCACGGTCGTCAAGGAAGCGCTCGGCATGCTTGGCACCGATGTCGGTCCGGTGCGTCTTCCAGGTGTGGTCGCTCTCAACGATGAGGAGCGAAACATTCTTCGCGGCATCGTCGATCGTGTCAAAGCCGAAGCCTTGGCTGCCTGAGCGGAGAAACGACGTGCATATTACTGGTATTAAGACCTACATGCAGCGCGTGGACGAGCGCCCGCGCCTTCTTCTGAAGATCGAGACGAGCGAAGGCATTTCTGGCTGGGGGGAATGTTACAATCACGGCCCCGACTGGGCGCTGCCACCGCTTCTCGACTACCTCTTCCACCAGATCGAGGGGGAGGATCCGCGCCGGGTCGAATTCCTTGTACTGAAGCTTAACCAGCAATGCCGTTTTCCTCCCGGAGCCTTGGGCCTTGCCGCGATTTCCGCAATCGATCACGCATTGTGGGATATCGCCGGCAAGGCTGCAGGTCTGCCGGTCTACATGCTGCTCGGCGGCAGCGTGCGTGATCGGGTGCGGGTCTATTGCGGTGTCTATACAGCGCCTGATCCCGAACAGGTGCTTGAGCAGACGCTCAAGCTCAATGTTGATTATGGCTATACCGCCTTTAAACTCAGTCCCTATCGCCGCGACCTGCACTCAGGCCGCTGGGGTGAACTGGTGAAGGAGACCGGCGACTGGTTCGGTCGCATCCGCGAGATCACGCCTTCACAATTCGAGTTCGCCTTCGATGCGCATGCAAAAATCTTCGAGCCTTACAAGGCTGTCCAGCTCGCCGCCGCCATCGCCTCGAATGATCCGTTTTTTTATGAGGAGCCCATCCGTCCGGAACATATCCCGGCATGGAAGGAGTTGAAGTCGAAGGTAAACGTACCGCTTGCCACCGGCGAGTCGCTGTACAATCGCTTCGAATTCCTCAACCTCCTCACCAATCAGGGTGCGGACATCATTCAGCCGGATATCTGCGTTGTCGGCGGCGTGTCGGAAATGCGGCGTATCGCTACAATTGCGGAGGCGCATTACGTCACGGTTGCCCCGCATAACCCGATGGGGCCGCTGGCAACCGCCGTCAATGTGCACTTCTGCGCGGCGCAGCCGAATTTCCAGGTGCTGGAGTTCAAGCCGCATGTGCATGCTCCCTGGGCGCTCGATCCCTACATGCCCGTCGACGGCCATATAGAGCTTCGACCGGATCGCCCCGGCTGGGGCGTCGAGATCGACGAGAAAGTGCTGAAGAGTGACGACTATATTCACTGGGAACGAAAAGTAACCCGCAAGCCCGATGGCTCGACGGCGTACCCGTGATCAATAGAGATTGCCGCCATTCGGGCGGCAATCTCGGTTCATTGCTGAAATACATCCGAGCGCGAACAATCTAACCATTACGCCTCATCTAATCGAGGGATTGCAGGTCGTTGGTTACGATACCTTCAAGGCGCGCTTGTCCAAAAACGCTACGAATCAGGACGCCCCCATCGCCGCTACCCGCAACTGATGATGCGAGGGATCGGCTGAGGGGTGCAGCGGCAATTCGTTTGGCCGTGCGGTCTCAACGCGATTCCGCCCAAGGGCTTTCGCCCGGTACAGCGCGCCATCGGCGCTTGCAAGCATCCCGGCGAGGTCGTGGCAGTCCGGTGCAGCAAGGCCGATACTGACGGTGGCCCCGGTTTTCAAACCCTCTGCCCGAGCAGCTGCGTCGGCGAACCGGCTTGCGATCGCCGAGCCGCGACTGAGAGCTTGGGAATGGTCGCACCGCGGCAGAAGCGCAGCGAATTCCTCACCGCCCAGCCGGACAATAAGCGCGTCGGGCCCCGCTTGTTCGCGGGCGGTTTCGGCGAACAGCTGCAAAACCTTATCTCCGGTCGGGTGCCCATGACGGTCGTTAATCGCCTTGAAGTGGTCGAGGTCGAAGGCGAGCAATGAGACGGGGTCACAATGCCGCGCCCGGAGGATCCGAGATGCCTGCTCAAAAAAGGCGTGACGGTTTACAAGCCCGGTCAACTGATCGGTTTGTGACATGCGGAGCAGATGGAGCTTTTCCTCCTCTCGAATAATCATCAGAAAGGACATCGGCATCGCTACCGAGTACAAGACGGCCTCGTACATCGTCGCCTTCCCGACGATGGAGATAATATCTTGCCCGTACCGCTGAAGGAGAACAGGGGCAATGAACGCTCGGCCGAGGTAGAACACGGCATGGACGGCCGAGATCGATACTGCGATCGGACGTGAGCGCAATCGCTGGGCTGTGCGGCTGCGCAGAAGTATCCATGCTGTCAGGCCGCAGGTCAGCGCGATGGGAATAGACGAGACATGGTTCCAGAAGGCGGCCGGGAAGTGCGTGCCAGCGATCGCCCAGGCGGTGGCTAGGAAGCTTAGGGCTGCGACTGACGACCAGAGATACCGGTGACCGTCGAGGCCGGCGACGGCGTTAAGGACCAGAAGGTAGCCCAACATCATTAGGATGTTGACCGCCCCCATGCCGAGCGCGGCCTCAAAGTGGGTGCGGTTCATTGCAAGCACGCACCCGAGAACGAACGCGAAGAGTGCCGCGGCCAAAATACCGAGCACACGTGCGCGACCTGGATGTGCCTGCCTTTCCCAAAGGAGAAGCGACGCTGACACCAGCAGCGTTCCGACGGTTAGGTACCAAAGGGTTTGTAAATCGATTTGCATTGCTCTGCCTGCCTTACGTCAAAGCCTACAGGGTAGTTTTTATAAGATTCTTTATGTCGCCTCTGATGTCGCCGATATGGTTGGCGTAACCTTAAGCGTGCTGTTAAGTGCCGGCGTCAAATCTGGGGTGCTTTCCGGGAAAGGGCTTGCCGGCCAATCGAATGCGACGGTAGCTGCAGCGGTTCAACGTCTGAAAGCACATCTCTGTGCGCTACCGTATTTTTATAAACAGTATTCACAGGCAATGGGCCATGTCGCGGTTCACAACGTCTGTAGTCACGACCGAATATAGGCGATGATACCACTTTGAGAGGGGAACAAATTCCAGGATAGACAATCAAGCACTAAGTGAAAATCGGCATTGAAGGGTCTTAGGTTCGTGTCTATTCAAGACCTGCTTGGCCCGAATGGCGATGGTATTTTTTCGCCATTCAGGTATTAGCTCCCACTTGTCAGTCGGTCTTTATCGGGGCTGCCGAATAGTTTCCCCGAAAGCCAGAGGAAGTGACCATCGTTGGCCACGACATGGCCGAGGCCCGTAAGGAGACATGTGCCGCGCCAATCAAGCAGCCTTCACGCGCCGCATCCGCATAGATCTTCGCTCGCTCCGCACTTGCCTCAGCCGGATCACTGTCATAGGCGACGGTGACGGCCGGATCGGGAAACAATACCGGCGCGACATGCACGACATCGCCCCATAAAAGCAGCTTCTGTCCTTCGCTTTCGACGGCGAAAAAACTATGACACGGCGTATGGCCGGGGCTTGGAATGGCGCGAATGCTGGGCTCTAGCGGCTGGTCATAGCTGAATGCTTTGAAGCGTCCCCTCTTGAAGGGAGGGGCGAGCGATTGCTGGTCGCCATCGAACATGGATTTCAGGCGGTTGGAACTTTTGCTCAGACCAGACCGCAATCAGTACTGAAGGCGGTTTCTCCGCTCCAACAGAAGCTCGTGCTCTATAAGCGTCCTCCCAGCCGCGCTGAGTCCGGTGCCGTCGCCTTGATCGATCAACCCGAGACGAAGGAGCCTTTGTTCGCTGTCCGTAGAGAGCGCCACGTCTTCAGCTCTGAAAAGATGCAGAAGAGCGTGCCACTCTTCAAAAGAAACATCCCATCTGCCTACCATGATTTAATCTCCTCTAACGCAAAATTGTACTAGCACGGACTCGTGCGTGATGATTATTCTATGGCCACGATCTTCATCCAAAAAGCGGGGCTACGTCGGGAAGGCGTCGTTTACCACAGGCCGCTCGGATCTGAAGAATAATTCAGAACCCGCACCAAGCGGAAGCAGGGTTTGGTCATGGTTGGCTCCTGCTCTACTGCTCCACCGCCGCAAGGACTGCCTTTGAAGCGATGCTCCTATTGCCGCGCCAGCGGCTGGGGAGCCTAATATAAAACTTGCCGTTCAATGACCGGCTTACTTCACAATGAGGATCCTGGCGTTTCCTCTTCGGTTCAGAACATTCGTCGCTACGTCATTCCCGTATCGATGCATCCGAAAATCAGCTTGAGAGCAGCCTATCTGTATGTTCCGCAGCACGATCTCGTCGAGGAATGCAGGCATGATCGGATTGCGGAAACGGATCTCATCATCGCTGTGAGCCTGCTCAAGACCAAGACACGCCCCCAGAACGCCGAAGATAGCTGAGGCGGCCCATGCCTGCGGAGAGCAGGCAACCGGATATGGCGTCGGACCTCGACCCGGCTTCCGGATGAAGCCGCAGAACAGCTCTGGCAGACGCCGCATCTCTTGCTCTTTGGCCGCATCGAAAAGACCTTGGAAAACGCGCGCCGCGTCTTCCTTAAGACCGTAACGCACGAGGCCAATGGCGATGGCGGCATTGTCGTGCGGCCATACAGAGCCGTTATGGTAGGACATTGGATTGAACCGAGCTTCGCCCTGGGCAAGGGTTCGGATGCCCCAGCCACTAAATCCTTCCTTGCTCAGAAGTGCGGCCGCGACCCGCTTCGCCCTTGCCGGCGAAGCGATACCCGTGAACAAGGCATGCCCGGCGTTAGAGCTGCGCACGCGACAAGGTCTTTTCATCCCGTCGAGCGCCAGAACATAAGTCCCTAGCTCCTCGTCCCAGAAGTCGGCTTCGAACCGGAGACGCAAGTCTTCGGCGCCTTGTTTCAGATTTCCTGCCAAAACGTGGTGCCCAAGCCTCTCAGCCATCTGCGCTGCAAACCGCTTGGCTGCAAAGACATACCCCTGAACCTCGCACAAGGCGATCGATCCAACTGCGTCGGTACCATCTTCGTGAAAGATGGAGTCGTGGGAGTCCTTCCAGCCCTGGTTCTTGAGGCTGCCGTTCGTTTCGGCTTGATATTCAACGTAACCGTCACGGTCGCGATCTCCATAGTCGTCCATCCAGCGCAGCGCAGCGTCGATGTTCGGCCAGATCTCGGCGATCGTCTCCAAATCACCAGTCGCCTCCAGGTACATGCCCGCCAGCATAACAAAAAGAGGTGTTGAATCGACACTGCCGTAGTAGCGGCCAAAAGGAACCTCGCCAGTATTTGCCATCTCGCCATGGCGCATCTCGTGAAGGATCTTGCCCGGTTGCGCATCCGCTGCGGGATCAACTTCCTGGGCCTGCATCGCAGCAAGCGTACACAAGACGCCCTTGGCAATCGTCGGGTCCATCCACAACATGAACATTGCTGTGAAAATCCCGTCGCGTCCAAAAATCGTGCTGAACCACGGAACGCCCGCGTACGGATATAAGCCTAGTGGGGTCGAGGTGATCAGCATATAGACGTCGGAGGTGGCTCTACACGCGACCTCGTTGAAGAGATCGCTTGAACTCTCCACCGTCGCAATACGTCGCGTCTGGGTGCGTCGGGCGCGACGACTAGCACGATAGGCGCGGAAGAAATCCAGCACTAGCGCCTGCCCGCCTTCCTCGCAAGCAACAGTCATAAAGATCGAGCTCTTTTCACCCGGTCCGAGCACAAGCTCCAACGTCGCACGGTTTTGCTCCAGACGTTTCGGAACTGGTGCGAAGACGATCGACGTTCGCCGTTTCACCGCATCGAGGCCCGTGTACTGAAACTCAACTCTATCCGGCGCGACGACTTGGGACGTCTCCTGCCCACGCTTTTCCCGCTTCATGCCGCGAACTTCAAACAGGTCGCGAAAGTCGGCATCAAAAGTATAGTCGATTGTCAGCGTGCGATGGGAGGCCGTGAAGTTTCGTACGCTGAGCCGCTCGTAACACACCCCCTCGAACAGAAATTTGGTGCGTTCGAGAAAGATTGCTTCTCGTGGGACAACCTCTAGATCCTGATCGATTTCAGGATTCGTGAGATCCACAGAAAGCGCCGCCTTGTCGTCGTGACTGGACGAATTGAGCAGTAAAAGTTTCCGTCCCTGAAAACGAAGCTCCAGTTTCGACAGAAATCTCGTGTCGCGGTAGAACAAGCCTTCTGCAGCATCCGTACCGCCAATATCGCCGTGGCTGTTCAGGACGGCAAAGCTATTCCCGTCTTTAAGGTTTTGTAACGACCCACCGACAAGCGAGGTCTCCACTTCAATATCGTAGCGAGCGGTGTCGAAGGCGTGCGCTCCATCGTTTAATGCAACATTAGCTACCGTCATGAGATGGACCTATGAACTGAGGATAGGCTGACGCCACCAGTAGACTTTATGGTAGAAGCCAGTGGCGCTAAAGGTATAGAGAGATCGTGTTCAACCCGATGGTGATGTGGAATCGTCGCTGACTGTTCCGTCAGGCGTTCGTATTCGGCGACGTAATTCGACGCCATCCGAGTGGACGTGAACCGATTCTCAAACCGTTGTCGCACTGTCTTGCGGTCAAGAATAGCAGCCATGCGAACTGCTACAATGGCCTCTTCGATTGACTCCACGATAAACCCTGACGCCCCCTCATCCAAGACCTCTGGAACCGAGCCCCGACGCCAAGCAATGGTGGGCGTGCCTTCTTTCATGGCCTCGATCATGACCAGGCCAAATGGCTCGGGCCAATCGATCGGGAATAGCAGAGCAATCGCGTTTCCGAGGAAGTCGCGCTTTTCGTGATCGCCGATCTCCCCAATGAACTCGATCAGCGGGTCGTCAAGCTGCGGACGAATCACGTGATCGAAGTAGTCTTGGTCCGCTGGATCGATTTTTGCAGCGATCTTCAGCGGAATGCCCGTCCGCTTGGCAATTTCAATTGCTCGATCCGGCCGTTTCTCAGGCGCTATGCGGCCCAGAAAGGCTAGGTAATCACGCCTATGCGCATTGGAAGGCGCAGGCCCTTCTGGAAGACCATGCTGAATGTTGGCCAACCAGTTCGCGTTGGGAAGCGGCAAACGCTGGTCATTGGAGATGGAAACGAGCGGCATTTCTGTAAATGCGCGATAGACTGGGTGAAAATCCGGTAGATCGAGCCTGCCGTGTAATGTCGTTAGACAGCGTGTGGAGGAATCCCGAAAAGCAGGAAACTGAAGCAGATCAATATGGAAATGGATGACATCGAATGACGATGCCCGGCGGCGAACCTCGTCCAGCATCACGAGGAGGCTAGCAGTGTGATCCCGAATGCCTCGTAGTCGCAAACCCTGGGGGACAGCCCGTACGAGTTCAGCAGAGGTTTCCGAGTCTCCGCTGGCAAACAGCGTGACATCGTGGCCCTGTTCGACAAGTTCTTCGGTGAGCCAGGAGACGACACGCTCGGTGCCGCCATAGAGTTGAGGCGGAACGGATTCCGCTAGGGGTGCCACTTGCGCAATACGCATGAATTATTCTCTCTTGTGCCAAGCGCCAGTCCAGACGAGGTTTCGTGGGACCGCCAGCATCCGCTCACGAGGGCGTTGCTAATGCACAAGAACAGCGAGTACCTTATATGGGGAGAAAAACGCGTTTGACCAGGATCATGCCCTAGATAACGCCCACGACAGGATTCACTGGTAATTCGCAGCGAGCACTTGTTACAGTACCTGTTGGCTTTCCCAGGCCGAGTTTGGCCGAGACCGGCACGGCCGCCCCGTAAAGGACGTCAAGTAGCACCGACCTGTTTACCGCATCGGTTTGCAGCGTCAGGCGAGTAATTGGCCCATCAACAAGTTAAAGAGAAGGGCCATCGCGCGCCATCGGACGACTTACAGCTACCGTAGCCCCGTTCAGCTCTCTCCTTACCGACTACTGCTGCGACCGCGCGAGGGGCCGGAGCTCTTGCTGAAAAGGCACCAGATTGCAGCTTCTCCCGGAAACAGGGTTTTCTGGACAACCGATGTGTTCGGGAACGCAGATGCGACCGTGACGTTCTCGGAGCCGACCAAACAGCTCGAGATCGTCAGCCATGCGGATGTCGATCTGAAATCACCAGCCTGGCCCGTGTTCGATATCGCTGCGTCGGGCGCAAGCTATCCCTTCCGCTACGAGGATAGGATTGGAAAGACCTTGGCGCCCTCAGGGGTGTCCAGTATCCCGATCCTTGGCGTATTGCAGCAGTGGGTCAAGGGCTTCGACATGGAAAATTCGACCGATACGCTGTCGCTGTTGAAGGATCTTAGTGCCGGGGTTTCGAACGGTGTCGCCTATAATGCGCGCGATACAGGAGAAACGCAGCCTCCGCTGGAGACCATCTCATTGCGGTGCGGGAGCTGTCGGGATCTTGCGACGCTCTTTGCCGAAAGTGTCCGGGTTCTTGGCCTCGGGGCGAGGATCGTGTCCTGATATCTCTACGACCCGACGCATACCCTCGTCGGTTCGTCGCCGGGAGGCTCGACCCCACGGGCGCCTTTCAATCGATGGACATCGCCTTCATTGGCTGATGAAACCTGAACGACAGGCGGAAATGCTGTGATCACACGCGAACAGGATATAAATCCGATGCGTCCCTTGTAAAACCAGAACCTGTGCCCATATATTGATCATCGACCATTGGTTGTGACGTTGGTCCGGAGCTTGGCTCCCGTCGGATTTCCTCTCAAATCATCGATCTTATCCCGCAAAGCATCTCGGGAACCACAACGATTGTTCTGAAAGGAAATCGTCATGACTACTGGCACCGTCAAATTGTTCAATACCACCAAGGGCTTCGGCTTCATCCGACCTGACAATGGCAGCACGGACGTGTTCGTCCATTCATCCGCCGTCGGGCGCACCGACCGCAAGTCCGGGAAAAGCTCCGCCGAAAATCTTCAGGCAGCTTAAAGTTTTCATTCGCCCCGCTGACCACGGATGTACTGGCAGCAGAGCTGAGTGACTGTGAGAGGTCGGGTTAGCGCCCGGCCTTTTTTGTTTTTGGACCGGGCCAAGGCTCTGATGCTACCCGGCTTCTTGGATACGTCCGAGGACCAGACCGAAAGAAGATCATCATGAACATGACGAAGCAGGCATTCTTCAAGCCCGAAAAGATCTCCGCACGAGACAAGGCCGCGACCACGAGTGAGGTCGCTCGCCAGATCATTGAAACGGAAGCGGCCGACCGGACCCGGAAAACAGCGCGTCTGCGCCAGTTGCGCGAGGCGCAGCCGATCGAGCCGAAGCCAGTCCGCCCAACGCGACGCCGAAAGACAGCAATAGCGGCTTGATTGCAACCTTTGACCGGAGCTGGTGTGGCAACACCGCTTTGGTCGGACCAGTGCAGTCTCGGCGCATAAATCGGAAGGATCGGATATGACTGCCACTCCTACAAATCTTCTGTCTGGCTATTCCAATGCGGCTCCAGTAGCCGTCACCGTGATCAGCTTTGTTTTTGTCATGTTCTTGATGGGGGAGGGCTGGCTTTGGTGAACATATCCGACCTGAAGCAAGCACTTTTGCGAAGGCTTCTGAGGCGAGCGGATTATGCCACGCTCGACCTGAAGCCCGAGGTGGGGACGAACCACTTAGCCGAGACCGTTCTCATCGAGCAGATCCGGTCTGGGATGATCGCGCTGGAGGACTACCCGGCCGCCCGTACCACCGGCCTGAAAAGTGAGCCGACGGATCAAGTAACGATCTCGTCCGAGCAGGCGCCTTCGCTGAACGATCCTGTGTCGGAAAGCGAAAAATCGAAAGCGCAGATCGAATTTGCAGCGAGCTCCAACGGCGACCGTTGGTTCTTGTGCGGGGACGGCAAGCACGGTGGCCGCTTTGTGCTGCATCGTTCCAATCCTGCGTCGGGCGGACACGAGACAACCAGCGCCGTCGAGGCCTTCCTCGAACTTAGACCTATTGGGCCTGAGCATGAGGCGTTACGAGCCCTAATAAAGGTCCGGGGATGACGCTGGCCGTCTTAGGGCACCGCTCAAGCTGCGGCGACAGGCGAACCCTGAAGTCAGCCTTCACAGCTGCTGCCAGGTTTTGTGGGGCTCAGGGTTTGCAGATCCGGGTCCCATTGAAGAATACGCGATCGCTGTCGCTCGCCGTGGCTTTGCGTCCAGCGTGAATGATCCTCTGGACACCACCTCCCACGAGGATCTCTGCCACCTCATCACATTCACTTTCTCGCAAGAAAATTTCGATGACGGCGACATTCCGGCATATTGGTGCTCTCCAGCCACTTCATCGCCCCAGCGCAGGATGTTAGGCTTTTCGGCTCGCCGACTTGCGCAGCGGCAAGCGTTTGCTCCGCGGCCATTGCAATCAGGGCTTCGTCTTTCAGAAACGTCGGGAGGCTCGAAAAATTGCGGAGTGTTGCCGACAACCATATGGGGAGTGGACGTCACAATCTGTTTGAAAACGTTGCCGTGCCATTCTCCGTAAGAGCTCGAACGAGAGCATTTCAGCTGGTCATCTGTTTTGGTCGATCGCACGAGGCGATGGCTGCTGCTCTGCCTCATGGTCCGGTAGCCCGAACTTTATGACTGCTGAAACGAGTACGGCTAAGATCAATATTGCCAGAGCGAGCTTCATCGCGGTCTCCTCCTAGAAGAAGAATCTAACTGATCAGCGACTGCAAAGTTCACGGCTAGAGAAGCGTAGGAGTTAATGCGTCAGCCGTCAGTTTCGTGCCGCTGGTTTCTCGTTAGTGTTCCGAGCTGGCCAAGCATCACCGCTCACTATCGAGAACGAGATCGTCGTTGACGAAGCTCAGGACGATTAAGCCGCTCGTTGCCATCAAGCCGCTGATCGGCAGACCGGCGAGAAGGCCCACACAAGTACCGTAGCAACACTCCGCCGTGGCAAGCCTGCAAGACGGCCAGATGGGAAGGCTTAGGCGCTAGGCCTTCGCGACCTCTACCTACCAGCACTCAGGCGAGATATGCGCCGGGACCAACAATGATCCGAACATCCTGGTGGCGAAACACCGTATACCGCACCACGGCAACCCGCTCCCTTTGGGACATCAACAATCGAGACCGTGAAGCGCAACCACGATAGACGGCACCCGCTCCTACCGGCGCGATCGCAAGAACCACTGGCGACGATGGCACAGCGCAGGTTCATCAGAGCGCCACATCTACATTGATCCCCGACGGCTTCTGGGTGCGTCGCGATCCGCATCGCTACAATGCGACGATCCGGGAAATTCCCTCCGTATTCGTGCGGATGGCGTCTGGCGCGGCCGGCACGACCAGGTATGTCGCAGATGATACATCGGCCATAAGCTTGGGGCTCCGATGTGAAGTAGCCCACCGCCCGGAGGGTCTCGATCAGAGCGAGTGATTTCTCATTCAACAGAGAAAGAAAATGCACACTCGACTCCGTTCATCCGGGCAATGCGGTTTTGGAAGAAGGAAAGAGTGAAGGTCTCCCCATGGATCGTCTTGAAAGCTCTCTCACTTGGAAAGCGATCCAATTTAGGAAGGTACCCTAGCTGTGAAGTGGTCTGGATTTCAGCTCCGCAATTTTCATTGTTCCCGCCAAACTCAAACCGTATCGAGCCAGTATCTGACGCTTTAACTGCGTAAGTCACTCTGTCACCCTTCAGGGACAAACCCCGGAAGGAATGCACAACCCCGTCGGTCTGCGTCACTTCTATGGCTGGATCTTTTGCTACAACAGGAGTCGCAGTTGCCAAGATAGCAAGGAGTGCAGGAATGCGCATGGGAGTCTCCATAAAAATCATCATTCGCACAGTCGCTACGTGCTAGCTATCCGTTTGTTCAAAGCAACACCGTCCGGACATCATCATTATTCCTGGTTGTCCGCCATGGCTTTGCCGCCCAGCTGCGTATCTAGTTTCAGATCGCTGTCACGGTCGTTCTGGATGCTCCCGGTGATGGAGCGCGGGGGCGTAGTTGCACTGAGCGGGGGCGCCCCATTCTCCCTTACATCCACGTCCTACAACGAGGCCAGCGACGACGGCGGGTCGGAGCGCTGACCTCTCCCGCAGAGGGGTAAGCCTTGGGCCTGCGGTTTCGGCAGCCCAAACATTGGGCTAATTTCGGAAGGCAAAGGCTCGTCCAGGGTAGATGGCGAGCCCTCGTCTCCATAGCCCGAACAGGTGGGCGATCAGTAACTAATCCAAACTGGGGTAGTTCCGTGGGGTAAGGAAGAAATGTCCAAGTTTAACCGCCCTGACATCGGCAGGCACCACACCTAGTATTTAACGAGGGGCGTAATAAAGAAGGTTATCAATTGCTGAACGCCTATGCCGCGGCGGCCACTCCAAGGCGGAAGATCGGCCAATACTTTAATGATGGTTCTTGAAACAATGGTAGAACGCAAGGCTTCGACACCGCACCGATCTTTGACGGCGGCCGCAGACAGCCATCCTGACCGCCCCGAAGGAACTTTGGCATGATCCAGGCTTTTCATAGTGGATTTATGAGCGCGATGAACGCCTAATCCATTAGCTTCAGGGGACGATGATGTATCATCTAGGCCGCGTGATTGATCATGTGCATCTTCGGGTGTCAGATCTCGAAAGGAGCCGGCGGTTTTATCGAGCCGTCTGTGACGCGCTCCATCTAGGACGCGGACTCATTAGCTGATGCGATCCATATCCTCGTCGCTGCAAGTTTGAGAGCGGCGAGATAGTTGTCGGCACGTCGGTCATATCGGGTTGCTAGGCCCCGCATCTGTTTGATGCGATTGAAGAAGCGTTCT
>NZ_JBEGHE010000012.1:0-251 GCF_040675795.1 Neorhizobium sp. LMR1-1-1.1 | reverse complement strand
CTGTCGCGAAAGAAGTTCGTGTGTGCGATGCAGGACACGCAACGCCTGTTGCGTCAGCGACTTGATCGGAGCTGTGCGAACTGCCGGTCGCGTCACTGCTTCGCAGATGGCCGCGGCGTATTGCGCGTCGTTCTTTTGACGCGCGACATAGGGCTTCACGTACGACGCAGGGATCATCCGGGCGTCATGGCCAAGAGCGCGAAGCTCGCGTGCCCAGTGATGCGACGAGGCGCATGCCTCCATTCCGACAA
>NZ_JBEGHE010000011.1:0-255 GCF_040675795.1 Neorhizobium sp. LMR1-1-1.1 | reverse complement strand
AAAAACTTTCGTTGTAAAAACTGGAAAAGAACCACGCCCAAGATCATCAACAAGCGAGCGGGAAGTAGTCTGAGATGGAATATCCGATGATTTCACGCAGATCGCTCATAGCGGGAATGGCGTTTTTGCATACCGCTGCGCGACCAGCCAGCCTCATCGCGCTGGAGACTATTGCAACCGCTAACCCGGCATTTGCGAGGGGTGGCGGTGGAAACGGCGGTGGAAACGGCGGTGGAAACGGCGGTGGAAACGGCG
>NZ_JBEGHE010000010.1:0-255 GCF_040675795.1 Neorhizobium sp. LMR1-1-1.1 | reverse complement strand
AAAAACTTTCGTTGTAAAAACTGGAAAAGAACCACGCCCAAGATCATCAACAAGCGAGCGGGAAGTAGTCTGAGATGGAATATCCGATGATTTCACGCAGATCGCTCATAGCGGGAATGGCGTTTTTACATACCGCTGCGCGACCAGCCAGCCTCATCGCGCTGGAGACTATTGCAACCGCTAACCCGGCATTTGCGAGGGGTGGCGGTGGAAACGGCGGTGGAAACGGCGGTGGAAACGGCGGTGGAAACGGCG
>NZ_JBEGHE010000009.1:0-255 GCF_040675795.1 Neorhizobium sp. LMR1-1-1.1 | reverse complement strand
CGGCGTTCAAGGCCACGCGCATGCCGATGATCGTCACGGATCCCAGCCAAGCCGATAATCCCATCATCTTTTGCAACGAGGCATTCAGAAAGCTGACCGGTTACAGCGACGAGGAGATCATCGGCCGGAACTGTCGCTTTCTGCAGGGGCCTGAGACGGACCGGGAGACCGTCGCCAAGATCCGCGACAGCATCGCGGCAGGGCGGGATGTGGCTGTCGACATTCTGAACTACCGCAAGGACGGCAGCACGTTCT
>NZ_JBEGHE010000008.1:0-255 GCF_040675795.1 Neorhizobium sp. LMR1-1-1.1 | reverse complement strand
CGGCGTTCAAGGCCACGCGCATGCCGATGATCGTCACGGATCCCAGCCAAGCCGATAATCCCATCATCTTTTGCAACGAGGCATTCAGAAAGCTGACCGGTTACAGCGACGAGGAGATCATCGGCCGCAACTGTCGCTTTCTGCAGGGGCCTGAGACGGACCGGGAGACCGTCGCCAAGATCCGCGACAGCATCGCGGCAGGGCGGGATGTGGCTGTCGACATTCTGAACTACCGCAAGGACGGCAGCACGTTCT
>NZ_JBEGHE010000007.1:0-255 GCF_040675795.1 Neorhizobium sp. LMR1-1-1.1 | reverse complement strand
TGACTGACGGCAAAACATTCTCGCTCAGCGCCAATGGAGACAGCTGGTCGCTCGAGACCGATCCATCGACAGGTCAGGCGATCGTTCTTCACACAGCGAACGCATCGTCTGGCGGACATGAAACCAGAAGCACCATAGATCGGTTTCTTGAGGTGAGCGTCGGCAAGCCCGAGCACGACTCGCTCCTGCAGATCCTGGGCAGGACGGAAGATCTTGACCCGCAGCCCAACGATAGTTTGCAGACACCATCTTACC
>NZ_JBEGHE010000006.1:0-255 GCF_040675795.1 Neorhizobium sp. LMR1-1-1.1 | reverse complement strand
GGTCTCGTTTCGCCTATGGCGCAAGGACGGCATGATATTATATTCGAACGACAAGAATCTTATGGGCCGTGTCGTACCTCGTGGCGAAAATCGAAATCGGGCCTTTAATGGCGAACTCGTGGCGAAATTCGACGAGGTCGATGATCCTGAAAGCGATGCAGAACGAGCAGTTGGTGAGCCTCTGCTTGAGATTTACAATCCGATCCTACAGCCCTGGTCGGGCCAGGTTGTTGCCGTCACAGAGTTTTACGAAAG
>NZ_JBEGHE010000005.1:0-255 GCF_040675795.1 Neorhizobium sp. LMR1-1-1.1 | reverse complement strand
AAGCGGCCCGCCGAGCAGTCGAGCACTACCAATCACGTACAGGGGCATCGGTAGATAGTGCGATCGAGCCGTTGAATGACGAGATACCAGTGGCGGTGAAAATCTGCGTCTATAGATTCCTCCAGGAGGGACTCAATAACGGCTGGCGGCATGCCGATGGCAAGGGGCAACGGGTCGAAGTGAAACTGCTTGGCAGCGAGATTACAGTCATCGTGCAAGATGCTGGCCAAGGCTTCAATGCAGAAAACGCGTCAT
>NZ_JBEGHE010000004.1:0-255 GCF_040675795.1 Neorhizobium sp. LMR1-1-1.1 | reverse complement strand
AAATCGTCGGAGAAGGGGGCTCGGCGAGCGATGCCGTGTCATTAGCCGCGACGCTCTGTCCTGAGGCTGTTCTGCTCGATATATCGATGCCGGGAAATGGGCTCTCCGCAGTCCAAACTATCCTCGCCAACGCTCCCGCTACCAAAGTGATAATATTGACTGCATCAGAAGACGGGGACGACGTGCGTGCCGCGATGCAGTCAGGAGCTTGTGGATATGTTCTTAAAGGTATCGGGTCTCGTGATCTGGCAAGCG
>NZ_JBEGHE010000003.1:0-255 GCF_040675795.1 Neorhizobium sp. LMR1-1-1.1 | reverse complement strand
CATAAAAAATGGCCCGCGTTTGCGGGCCATCACTCATTCTGTGGCAGGAACGATCAGGTCTTGTCGACGACCTTTTCCACCGCGTCCTTGGCTTCACCCTTGGCCTGCTGTGCATCACCCTTTGCTTCCTGGGCGGCACCCTTTGCCTGGAGCTTGTTGTTGTCGGTGGCGCCGCCAACGGCCTGCTTTGCCTTGCCGGTCATTTCATTCGCCTTGCCGGAAACTTTATCAGCTGTGGAACCCATAATGGGATCT
>NZ_JBEGHE010000002.1:0-158029 GCF_040675795.1 Neorhizobium sp. LMR1-1-1.1 | reverse complement strand
GCCGCAGCAGCTCAGAAGAGAGGAGAAAAGGCCAATCCCTTGACCAAAGCCTGATCAGAAAACCATACTCAGAGGTGGCTCACTTCTCGGTGGAAAAACCGGCTCAGTTCCGCGTGGAAACCAACACAGGTCGGTGTAATCCCAGATATTCTCGATCTTGAAGTTTGTACGGTTGACGAATTCCTGCTTTAGGCCCGTGTAGCTCTTCTGCTTCGTCCCAGCGACCATGATGATGATACGAGGGTACAGGCCGATCTGCTCATCTGTGAGCACCTCCAGCGTGTCGTTGATTTTTCCAGATCCGCCCTGAGATGTGACTTGGATCCCGATCCCGCGGACGTCATCAATGAGATCTAAGCCAGGCGCGTTGCTCCGCTCTTCGTTTGCATTCCTCAGGCTATAGTCGTGGATATCGTTGATGATTTCCCGATAGAAATTCTCCAGCAGCTTCGTGAGATCGGTCATGCCTACCTTATTTCGATTTGCGACCTGACCACCGATAGAAGCAAGATCGTCTAGAAGCTGCCCGATATAGTAGCCTGCAGTGATCATGGCTGGATCCCGTGTGCATCGAAACCGTACTGGAGGTAGTCATACATGCAGGCCAGCTTTCGGAAGTACGATCTATAAGACCCCTCCTTTAGCTTCTCTACATTATCTCTGAGGAATTGGCCGAGTACGACGAGGTCTGTCTCGGCCCGTGACTGAAATGGCAGAATAACAGATGCCTTTTCAGGCGTTGTTCGATCTATAATCTCTTGAGTACCCAGTCCGCGAAAATCCCGATCAAATTGACTACGATACGAATGCGTTATGAAACCCCGCTCGACCGTCCTGGCTGCAACTCGCTTCGCGTCGTCGTAAGAGCATTCCGCAAATGATTGCTTGTCCACAACCCCCACCTCTCGCAGATAGCGGAATGAGGGGATGTAGGCATTAGGCAATTTCTTGAAGAGCGGATAGGTCGAGTTCAGGATGTTTTCTGCATCATAGGAACTTTTCTCGAGGAGGATGTCACTGAACACATCATCGACGCTTATGCCCGTGTAACCTCTGGCCGTCAAAACCTCCTTTCGGCGCTCTACTACCTTTTCCTCTCGTTCCGTGAACTCCCTAGCGACACCAACCCCTACCACGAACTCAATATCATCGGTCTCGCCGATTTCATCCAAGTCACGAACAGCGAGCTTCACCTCGGGATTTGTCGATTTGACGAGCTCGTACATCTGCTCTTTGCAGTAGCGTAGGACGCGGGCGGGGATCTTGCGTTTGGTCGCTTCCACAGCACTGTAGATTTTCGTAAAGTCATTCGTACGTACCAGAGTGACACGAACCTTGCTTGCGCCAATCGTGATCGTTGCACCCTCGAACGCATCGTCTTGGCCTTCATCTGGCCGCTCCACGAAAATCAGGTTCTCCTCGAACTGCTTAAGCTTGTCGCCGCCTACGCATTCAGCGATCGACCCTATGATAGCTTGGATATGGGGATCATTAATTGAGTATCCGAGGAAGATCACGGGATGCTCTACGAAGATCGTTATCAGCTTGGCGGCTAGATATGGGTTCTTTTTTTGAAAATCTTGATAGTCCTCTTCGGTGAGGACCAAAGATGAAGGACGCGACGAGCAGCCATGGATTTTGTAGACTTCCGCGATCGACTGCGGATTGGAGAAGATCAGCTCTTCCTGCCCAATGAAAACCTTGTAGTCGGGGAAGAGATCCTCGAGCAAAAGATCCCAGTTTGTGGTGATGATACCGTCTACGTTCATCTGGGAGAGCGCCTTAATCTCGTCGGCGAAACCTGATTCCTTATACTCAAGCGAAAGGCCTCGGAGGTACCCCGCTATCTCGAACTTCAGTGAGGCTGCCTGATCAGTGACATCTTTCCCGTGCTCTTGTTTACTGGCTTCAAAGTCGGGATGGTTCCACCACATCTGATTGAAGTCTTTGGCTATCAAAGATGCGGTTCTCGGCAAATCGCCATTAGCGTTCGATAGGTACAACCCGTAGTCGCTTATGTTCGTGCAAAACCTGGCTAACAGATCGGACCAAGTCTCCAGACCTATATATCTCCTTGAAAACCCCGAACCGACAAAAAGGAAAGGTGCGGATCCACAGCTATGAAGAGCTTTAGTAAGGCTTTCGGTAATGTCGACCACGTCTACAACTCGCGCAAGAAATTGACGCCTCATCAAACACCACAAAAGACTGATTCGCCTATAGAAACTTGCAGTCCCTACCGTTCTCATGGTCTCAATATCCGTATTTCCGAGACCATTTTCTATGACGGCAGATTTCCCCTCAAAAGAGCTTTTACAAGTCATCAGATCGATGGCTCGAATGAAAGAAAAGCTCGACAACTTCATGAAGTCCCAGAGCGCTCTCAGCAAAGACGTCGCAGATCTTCAAGATGATGTCGCCGACCTAAAGTCCGCTTTGAAATCTCAACGTGCTTGGATCGCCGGCGCGTCGGCGGTTATCTCGGCCATAATGGTCTTCGGGACGCCGCTCATCAAAAAATAATTGGCCTCTGAACGCCTGAGATTTCCTGACCGCGTCAACAGATTTGGAATCAAAGTCTAAAAAGTTGTGTGTAAGGCGTTGTTTCCTTTGAGCTTTGCCGCCAGCATTCACTTATGGAATGCTAAAAAAAGAAATGAGCACCATACAAGTAGTTTGTCTGAAAGCCCTATCTAGCAGGGATTTCAGCAGTTCTATCGGCGGATTTGGTTTCCGCCGGTGACTTTTCGGACATCTGAATGTCGTCTAGAAAGTCAGTATGAGCGACGTCGAGCCCCTTCATCCGACATTGAATGATCTCAAATTCGAGATCGGTCAGGTGCTCGTGTGTTGGTCTTTCTTAGAAAACACGATGAGACGGCACCTAGCCGCGGCAGGGCTTCAGGAAAAGATCTTGAAGGGTCCTATTATTGTGCACTGGCGCACACATATAAAGGCGACATATCCCGAGCGGGCCGAGGAGCTGCTCGAACATATTGAAGCGGTAGCTCGCGTTAGAAATCTTCTCGCTCACAGCATCTATTCGCTGTCCGCCGACCCGTGGACAGCAGGCAGCGCCGTCATCGTATGCGGTGACCCCGACGGCACAAAACACTCATTCAGTATCGATGATCTTCGCGCTGCATGCACTGAGCTGAGTAAGTTGATGGTCGCGCCGATCCGGCTCTTTGTCACTTGCTGACGCCGACGGCAGTCTCCTCCATATATATAGAGGAGACCCACCCGATGAAATTCAAAGACATCCCAGCTGTCATCGAGAAAGCCGCTCTAGCGCTGCTGACAGCTATCGCAAAGCTGATCGACGCCATCATTGCCGCCATCTTTGGCAGCGACTCGAACCTGGCGGCCAAGGTGCCGCGGTTGGCGACGAAAGCAGAAGACGTCCTGCAAGCACTGGCGCGGGAACCAACTTACACAAAACCTGAAATCGAATACATGGTCGCTCATACACCTCGGTCTGTGCTTCATGAATACGCGAGTGCGAAGGATCTGGTCTCGCGGGCTGCCGTTGATATCCGTGCTCTGACGCCTGAGCAGACCGACTGGCTTTTTGGGCTATCTGATGAAGATCTCGACAAGCTTGCAAAGGCTGGCCCAGACGCGTGTGAGAAAGCTTTGGTAGGTAAGAAGTGCGGGATCGTTGGTTTGGAGCTGCCACATAAGCCGAAGGGCGTCTCTACATATAATGAGCCGCCATACAGTGATGTTGTTCTGGAAACCGAGCTGGCCAAGCGCGTTAGGGATTTTAAGACGGATGAATTCTCGCCATTCCAGATAGCCACTTGAAGTGATCTTAGGCTAACAATGCCTAGCGATAAGTAGAGGGCGCGATGTCAGACGACTTAGAAAAAGACGAGATTGCTCTCGTCATTCCTACAGAGCCAGAAGACCATGTCTTCGTTCCCTATGAGGCTCTACAATACCTACCGGACGAGTGGCAGCAGCATTTCGACAGGATGAGGGAGGAGGGGGTAGCGCTCCTCTCTGTAGTGGACGACGATCTGAGGAATCTGAATCGTCTAATTCAGGCATTTCCGTCGATGGCCAGTCTTCGCTACATCCAGAAACGGTTGGCTTCGACGGAGTTCGAGGCGACCGCAGAATGGGCCATGGAAAACGACATGCTTACGCTTGCGTTCGTCACGACTTATTTCCGTCTTATCGACGGCGGCATGGGAAGCGGAGTGTCTAGAAAGTCGCTACCTTCAAAATTACGGAAGGTGCACGATCAGATCATTGTGCTCAGGCATAAGCGGTACGCCCATAATGCGGGCCATGATTCTCTCAAATCTGGGATGGTTATCGGATTTACTGAAGACCAATTCAGTGTTTCGATGAACTACAAAATGGGATTTCATGTCGGCGGTGCACTTGAGTGGGATCCGCTTGTTGCCTTTTTAGACAACCTTATGGTCGAGCGATTGCAAAAATTGCTCGATCGGTTGTCGGAAAAGACGGGCAGAAAATGGGGATTTTCAACCGGACCAGCGCCGCATTGGGTCTTTGATGACCCCGCTAATCCCCAATGAAACCGTAGTCACCATAAATCTCGACGCCTTTGCATTTCTGGAGCGTCGTCAGTGAGATATCGCCGCCACCATTGATGACTAGCCACACAGTGTCGTCGGGAAATCTGCCCATGAGGCCATCGTCATAATGATGGCTCTTCGTAAATTCGAGCGGTCCACGCTCCATATCGGCCGACACCTCGCATCGCACTTTTCGGGCATCCCGACCGTCGGCGACGACGAAACGAAGACCGTAAGCCGTCTTGGACTTCTGCTCGATCTCAATCCTGCACTGGATGCCTTTACCGCATCCTGTAGACGTCCAAGCGCCAGTATATGGATTTTCCTCCGCGGACACGGGTCCGCAAGCAGCTAACAGAGCCGCGGCTACCAAAAATTTCTTCATTTTAATTCCTTCAATTAATGAGTACGCATGCGCTCGATGTAAGCTTGACGCTGTGCCAAAGCCGCAGTCAGACTAGCATTCTGAGCACGCAGGGCTTTGATCTCTCCGACGAGCTGGAGTGCAATGTCGCCGAGAGACTGAGCTTCATCCGTTACCGTAGCCAGCGCTTGAAGCTGAGCCGTCTGCTCAGCGCGTTCCTGACGGCGTTCGCGAGCTTCGACGTGGGCTTTCCGCAATGCGTTGCCGATGACCAGTCCCGTTACCGCGACAGCGGCGCTCATGTTCATTCCGTGTACAGTTGCTGGGTTGCTCATGTTGATGTCTCCTTGGATCCGTAGCTAGCACACTACAGAATCGCCGTGAGCCCCAAGGTTTCGCACTTAAGGAAGAAAATCGTCTGCTTGTCATAGAATGTGTGCGGATGGCTGCGTAATGTGCAGCGCGAATGATGAAATTGATTGTAATTTAGTGCTTGTAAGGTTTTCCGCAGACGGCAATCATTTCTTTATGAGTACAATCAAGGAAATGGAAATTTTTGGAAAATTATAGGGCGAGGATTTGTGTTAGACGCGAAGAGTATTTCGAGCACGGGCGGATGAACTCGGTCGGCCATTGCAAGCTTCAGGTGCCTGCGGCTGCTATGACGGCTATCGGGGCAGGGGTAGGCGACCAGTATCGCGTTACCCGTGATGGCGATCAGGTCGTCTTCAAGAAAGCGAAGACCAGGAACTGGTGCGACAAATATGAATTGCGGGAGCCTGAGGCAGTTCGGTTCGAGCCGATGCACATTCTCTATATCGACTCACGTCGCGTTGGTTTGCCGTCGGTCGACTACCCGCTGACTGATATCGATCTGATCCTGGAAGACGACAGCCTTCGGTTCACTGTGCCATCTGATGTGCCCAAGCTGCGCGTCATAACGCCTAAGCCAGACAAAGTGGCTCATGAAGACCGCATGGATTTCTCAGAGATCAGGCAGTCATATCGGGGAGCTGCATATGCGGTAGCTTTGGATGCCAAGCGGCTAGGTTTAAAGCAGCATGCTCTCGAACAGGATCAGCTGGTTTCCATGTTGAGAAATGCTGGGCATCAGCTCGCACGGATATCGCCGAGGCTATGGAAGATGGATGATCAAACGGTCACGCTATCCGACATGCTCGAGCGAGCACGCAAGATAGATGAAGAGATGATTCTGGTAGCCGAGGCGGCCTAACCTTTAGATGCCCATTTTGGCGGCTCGATTTGCCGCCATGTCTTATAAGTGCCTGGTACAGGGATCTTGGCACCTTTTTCCTTTGGTACGCCGCCGAGCGAATAGATGTTGGCAAAGACCTTGGGATTGCCGAAGTACGGAGCAGGGCCGACCAAAGGCCCGATCGAGGTCACCTGCGCGACGGTGTCGCCCCAAGTCGTGCGACGGATCCAGAAGCCAGTACGATTCCTATTTGCGACATACATCTGAAAAATGTTGGGCTGATCGCTCATAGATGTCCTCCCCAAAAAACTTCAGAGAGAGAAAATCAGAAAACGAAGAGGAAATCAGCCGTCGGCGCTTAAGACGCCCGCGAATATCAAGAGGACGAAAGTGTGGCGGTTTTTGTGGTGGTGAAATCCAGCTATAGAGCTAGGCGCCTGTAAGTCATTGATTTTATTAGGGGAAATGGTGGGCGATGAGAGACTCGAACTCCCGACATCCTCGGTGTAAACGAGGCGCTCTACCAACTGAGCTAATCGCCCTTCGCGAGACCGGATCGTGTCCGCCGCGTCGGTGGCCGTGATCTATGCGGATCGGAAAAAAACCGCAAGAGCCTTCGTGATGTTTTTTTGAATTTTTCGTCGGATATGCGCAAAAAAGAGCGGCTGTGGATAAAACATTGAAGGCGTCATCCTTTTGTCTTGAAACCTGCTTGACACCCGATCCCGAACCTCTTAGACAGCCGCCAACCGAGCGATTGAGGTCGCCCGGCCAAGAGGTTTCCCTTCCAGGAGGTGGATTTCTTGAAGAAAGTGCGGGTGTAGCTCAGTCGGTTAGAGTGCCGGCCTGTCACGCCGGAGGTCGCGGGTTCGAGCCCCGTCACTCGCGCCATTCTTCTCTCATTGATTAATCGGTTGACCCCGGTTGATCCGCCGTAAAAGGCAAATGCGCGGGTGTAGCTCAGTCGGTTAGAGTGCCGGCCTGTCACGCCGGAGGTCGCGGGTTCGAGCCCCGTCACTCGCGCCATTCTCTCTATCCTCCATATTTCTATTCACCTATGCGGTTTCAAACACCGCATGACGGTCGCTTTTAGACTTACGTCGCCCTGTTCCTTCCATCCTGCATTTCGCGGCCCTGCTGATCGCTCGGCTGCTGTTTCCTCTCTTTATCTTCGGGGGAGGGTGGTTGCCCGTTCGCAATTGCGTGATCGACCTTTTTCGTGTGGGCAGTTTTGTGTCGGTTTCGGTTATGCTGTCCGGGGTGGCGCGGATTTCCCGTAATGCGCGAGATGGCTTTCCGGTGCGGAGGGTTTTGCCTGTGTTTTCGGAGTTGCCTGCAACCGCTGCGACTGTTTTTGTGGGGCTCGTGCCGTGCGGACAATTGTCGCAGGGGTGATTTTTCGTGCGTAGACTTGGCAAAACGCAAGTTCACTGCAAACGTTGATATTTTTGCTCCTGTTAATAACTTTTTGCGATGCTCCCGGCTCTATGGCTTTGTCGTTTTTCAATCGTTTCAGGCTTTCCGTCACCCTCCGCGACATTTTGTCGTCTTTCGCACCTCTATGCGTGTGGGGTGGCTTGTTAAAGCACTTGCGTGGGAAACGCGGCTGCGATAGTCACGGCTTGTTGCAATGCACGTTCGCTTGCCCGCGCATTGCCTAAAAATGCGTCGTTCGGCGCTTCTTGCAGGCAGGGGTTGGATATCATGAGTGAACTTCTCGCTTCTTACATCCCGATCGCGATCTTTATCGGAATCTCCATGGTTATCGGCCTGGCGCTTTTGATCGCGCCGTTTGCCGTCGCCTATAAGGCTCCCGATTCCGAGAAGCTGTCGGCATATGAATGCGGCTTCAACGCATTCGATGACGCGCGCATGAAGTTCGATATTCGATTCTATCTCGTGTCGATTCTCTTCATCATCTTCGACCTTGAAGTGGCGTTCCTCTTCCCCTGGGCTGTGTCCTTCGGGGAAATTGGCTGGTTCGGCTTCTGGTCGATGATGGTCTTCCTTGCTGTTTTGACAGTCGGCTTTATCTACGAATGGAAAAAAGGAGCTCTGGAATGGGAGTAGTCGATAGCGGCAGCACCCTCGTTGCACCTCAGCCGAAAGGCATCATTGATCCCAATACCGGTAAGCCGATCGGCAGCGATGACGCATTTTTCGGCGAGATCAACAATGAGCTCGCCGACAAGGGGTTTCTCGTCACGTCGACGGACGAGCTGATCAATTGGGCCCGTACCGGTTCGCTGATGTGGATGACCTTCGGTCTTGCCTGTTGCGCCGTCGAGATGATGCAGCTTTCCATGCCGCGTTATGACGTAGAGCGCTTCGGTTTTGCACCGCGCGCCTCTCCGCGCCAGTCCGATGTGATGATCGTCGCCGGCACGCTGACCAACAAGATGGCGCCGGCGCTCCGCAAGGTCTATGATCAGATGCCGGAACCGCGTTACGTCATCTCGATGGGCTCCTGCGCCAATGGCGGCGGTTATTATCACTATTCCTATTCGGTGGTGCGCGGATGTGACCGCGTTGTGCCGGTCGACATCTATGTGCCAGGCTGTCCCCCCACGGCAGAGGCGCTGCTTTACGGCGTGCTTTTGCTGCAGAAAAAGATCCGCCGCACCGGCACGATCGAACGCTGAGGCTTCAAGGAGGATATCATGACTGAAGCCTTGAGCGAACTTTCCAACTATATCCGCGAAGCGCGCCCCACGCTGGTCGAGGACGCATTGATTGCCTATGGCGAACTGACGCTCCTCACAACCGGTGCAAATGTCGTCGATCTTCTGACTTTCCTGCGCGACGATCCCCGCTGTGCCTTCGTCAATTTCATCGATGCCTGTGGTGTAGACTATCCGGCGCGCGTCAAGCGCTTCGATGTCGTCTATCACTTGATGTCGCCGAAGCAGAACCAGCGCATCCGCGTGAAGCTTGCAACGGCTGAGGAAGAGCCCGTTCCGTCTGTCACTTCCGTTTATCCGGGTGCCGACTGGGCCGAGCGCGAAGCCTGGGACATGTACGGTATCCTGTTTACAGGCCATCCGGATCTTCGCCGCATCCTCACCGATTACGGCTTTGAAGGTCATCCGCTGCGCAAGGATTTCCCGACCACAGGTTTCGTCGAGGTTCGCTATGACGACAGCCTCAAGCGCGTCGTCTACGAACCGGTTGAACTCCGCCAGGAGTTTCGCAGCTTCGACTTCCTGAGTCCGTGGGAGGGACCGGAATACGTCCTTCCCGGGGACGAGAAGGCTAATACCTGACGCCGAAATCTGAAACTGGCGCATAAGCGCCGGTTTGACGCCAAGTTTTTCCCGCCCGGTACGCTTGAGTACTGGCATGGAGCCGCAGATGACCGAGCACAACGTTCGTAACTTCAACATCAATTTCGGGCCGCAGCATCCTGCCGCGCACGGCGTTCTGCGTCTTGTGCTGGAACTCGACGGCGAAATTGTGGAGCGCGTGGACCCGCATATCGGTCTTCTGCACCGCGGCACCGAAAAGCTCATCGAGACGAAGACTTATCTCCAGGCCGTTCCCTATTTCGACCGCCTCGATTACGTCGCGCCGATGAATCAGGAGCATGCCTTTGCTCTGGCCGTCGAAAAGATGCTCGGTCTGGAAATTCCGATCCGCGGCCAGCTCATCCGCGTCCTTTATTCCGAGATCGGCCGTATCCTGTCGCATCTCTTGAACGTCACCACCCAGGCCATGGACGTCGGCGCGCTCACCCCGCCGCTCTGGGGTTTCGAAGAGCGCGAAAAGCTGATGGTGTTTTACGAGCGTGCCTGTGGCGCGCGCATGCACGCAGCCTATTTCCGTCCCGGCGGCGTCCATCAGGATCTGCCGCATGAGCTGGTCGAGGATATCGGCGCGTGGTGCGACCAGTTCCCGTCCAAGCTGGACGATATCGACGACCTTCTGACCGGCAACCGCATCTTCAAGCAGCGTAACGTCGATATCGGCGTCATCGATATCAACGACGCTTGGGCGCGTGGTTTCTCCGGCGTCATGGTCCGTGGCTCGGGCGCTGCCTGGGACCTGCGCCGTGCGCAGCCCTACGAATGTTATTCCGACCTCGAATTCGACATCCCGATCGGTAAGAACGGCGACTGTTACGATCGCTACCTCATCCGCATGATCGAGATGCGCGAGAGCTGCAAGATCATGAAGCAGTGCGTCAACCGCCTGCTCGGCGATGCCAAGACAGGCCCGTTCTCGGCCACCGATGGCAAAGTCGTTCCGCCCAAGCGCGGTGAGATGAAGCGCTCGATGGAAGCGCTCATCCACCATTTCAAGCTTTATACCGAAGGCTACCACGTGCCCGCCGGCGAAGTGTATGCCGCCGTCGAAGCGCCCAAGGGTGAATTCGGCGTGTTTCTCGTGGCCGATGGCACCAACAAGCCCTACCGCTGCAAGATCCGTGCCCCGGGTTATGCCCATCTGCAGGCGATGGATTTCGCCTGTCGCGGGCACCAGCTTGCGGACGTCTCGGCGGTGCTGGGCTCGTTCGATATCGTGTTCGGCGAGGTAGACCGCTGATGACTGACGTCGTTGCGATCATCCCTGCCAATGCCTGCGAAGCCGCTTTTGCGGTGGTCTCGCGGCGTGTGTCAATAAACTGATAAGGCGTGAGAAAGAATGTCCGTTCGTCGACTAGCCGAAGAACAGTTCCAGCCCGCTAACTTCGCCTTCAACGAAGAGAACGCGGCCTGGGCCGAGGCAACGATCAGGAAATACCCGGAAGGCCGGCAGCAGTCGGCCGTCATCCCGCTTCTGATGCGAGCGCAGGAGCAGGAAGGCTGGGTCACCCGCGCCACGATCGAGCATGTCGCGGCCCGTCTCGACATGCCCTATATCCGCGTCATGGAAGTGGCGACTTTCTACACCCAGTTCCAGCTGAAGCCGATCGGCACCCGCGCCCATATCCAGGTCTGCGGCACAACGCCCTGCATGCTGCGCGGCGCCGAAGAGCTGATCAAGGTCTGTCAGCACAAGATCCATCACGATCCGCTGCAGCCGAATGCCGACGGCACGCTGTCCTGGGAAGAAGTCGAGTGTCAGGGCGCCTGCGTCAACGCACCGATGGTCATCATCTTCAAGGATGCCTACGAAGACCTCACGCCCGCGCGTCTCGAAGAAATCATCGATGCGTTCGAAGCAGGCAAGGGTGACGAAATCAAGCCCGGCCCGCAGATCGACCGCCATCTCTCCGCGCCTGAAGGCGGGGCGGTCACGCTGAACGACGAGATCAAGCCGGTCCGCACCAATCTCGAGCCGCAGCCGGAGCCGGCTGTCGACGCAGCCCCGGTTCCTCCGGCAGAGGCTGCAAAGCCGAAGGATACGGCACCCGAAACTGATCCCAAGCTGAAAACGCCGGTCACGGCGCCGAAGGCCGCTGAAGCAAATGCCAAGGCAACGGTAGATAAGTCGGCTACAGAGGTCCCAAAGGCTGAAGCCGTTAAGGCTGCTCCCGGCGCAAAGTCCGAAAAGCCGTCGCTGGAAGACAAGAACCGCCCTAAGGGCATCGAAAAGCCGGCTGAGATTGATGACCTGAAGCTGATTTCCGGCGTCGGTCCGAAGATCGAAGCAACCCTTCACGAACTCGGCATATTCACCTTCGCGCAAGTCGCATCGTGGAAGAAGGCCGAGCGCGAATGGGTGGACGGCTACCTGAATTTCAAGGGCCGTATTGAACGTGACGACTGGCTCAACCAGGCCAAGGCGCTCGCCAAGGGTGGCGAAGCCGAATACATTAAAGTCTTCGGCAAGAAGCCACGGTAAGGGGTGAGATATGCTTAACGATCAGGATCGCATCTTCACCAATATCTACGGCCTCAAGGACAAGTCCTTGAAGGGCGCGATGAGCCGCGGCCACTGGGATGGCACCAAGATCATCATCGAAAAGGGCAGGGACTGGATCATCAATGAGATGAAGGCATCCGGCCTTCGTGGTCGTGGTGGTGCTGGCTTCCCGACCGGCCTCAAATGGTCCTTCATGCCGAAGGAATCTGACGGCCGTCCGCATTATCTTGTCGTCAACGCCGACGAATCTGAGCCCGGCACGTGCAAGGACCGCGAAATTCTCCGCAACGATCCGCACACCCTGATCGAAGGCTGCGTGATTGCCGGTTTCGCCATGGGCGCCCATACGGCCTTCATCTATGTTCGCGGCGAATACATGCGCGAGCGTGAAGCCCTGCAGGCAGCGATCGACGAATGTTACGAGGCAGGCCTGCTCGGCAAGAACACGGTCCATGGCTGGGATTACGACATCGTCGTCCATCACGGCGCCGGTGCCTATATCTGCGGCGAAGAAACGGCATTGCTCGAAAGCCTCGAAGGCAAGAAGGGCCAGCCGCGCATGAAGCCGCCATTCCCGGCGAACATGGGTCTCTATGGCTGCCCGACCACGGTTAACAATGTCGAATCGATCTCGGTCGCCCCGACCATCCTGCGTCGCGGCGCATCCTGGTTCTCCTCGATCGGCCGTGCCAACAATGTCGGCACCAAGCTGTTCATGGTTTCGGGCCACGTCAACAAGCCCTGCACCTTCGAAGAGGCAATGGGGCTCTCCTTCCGCGAGATCATCGAACATCACTGCGGCGGCATCCGCGGCGGCTGGGACAATCTGCTGGCTGTCATTCCTGGCGGCGCATCCTGCCCGATCGTGCGTGGCGAAGACATGGCCGACGCGATCATGGACTTTGACGGCATGCGCGAGGTCAAGTCTTCCTTCGGCACCGGCGGCATGATCGTCATGGACAAGTCGACGGATGTCATCAAGGCGATCTGGCGCATCGCGGCCTTCTTCAAGCATGAAAGCTGCGGCCAGTGCACGCCGTGCCGCGAAGGCACCGGCTGGATGATGCGCCTGATGGAACGCATGGTGCGCGGCAACGCCCAGAAGCGCGAAATCGACATGCTGTTCCAGGTTTCCAAACAGGTCGAAGGACACACGATCTGCGCGCTCGGTGACGCGGCCGCATGGCCGATCCAGGGCCTGATCCGCAATTTCCGCGCCGAGATCGAAGCTCGGATCGATCAGTATACATACAATGCGACGTCTGAAGGCGCCGTCATGGAGGCGGCCGAATAAGCCCGCGAGAGGCGGAATTTCGGTTGTTGAAATGAACTATTTCCGGGTTCTGAACGGCTCGGGTTGAACACAGGACGTAAGTGATACGATGGCAAAGCTGAAGGTTGACGGCAACGAAATCGAAGTTCCTGACCATTTCACGCTGCTTCAGGCATGCGAGGAAGCGGGAGCCGAGATTCCGCGTTTTTGTTTCCATGAGCGTCTGTCGGTGGCGGGCAACTGCCGCATGTGTCTGATCGAGGTGAAGGGTGGTCCGCCAAAGCCGACGGCCTCCTGCGCCATGGGTGTGCGCGATATCCGCGGCGGCCCGAACGGCGAACTGCCGGAAATCTTCACCAATACGCCGATGGTCAAGAAGGCCCGCGAAGGCGTGATGGAATTCCTGCTGATCAACCATCCGCTGGATTGCCCGATCTGCGACCAGGGCGGCGAATGCGACCTGCAGGACCAGGCGATGGCCTTCGGCATCGACTCGTCTCGTTATGGTGAAAACAAGCGCGCTGTCGAAGACAAGTATATCGGCCCGCTGGTCAAGACCGTAATGAACCGCTGCATCCACTGCACGCGCTGCGTCCGCTTCACCACTGAAGTCGGTGGCATTTCCGAACTCGGCCTGATCGGCCGCGGCGAAGATGCCGAAATCACCACCTATCTCGAACAGGCCATGACCTCCGAGCTTCAGGGCAACGTCGTTGACCTTTGCCCGGTCGGCGCGCTGACCTCCAAGCCTTTCGCCTTCACCGCCCGTCCGTGGGAACTCGGCAAGACCGAATCGATCGATGTCATGGATGCCGTCGGCTCAGCCATTCGCGTCGATACCCGCGGCCGCGAAGTCATGCGCATCATGCCGCGCGTCAACGAGCAGGTGAACGAGGAGTGGATCTCCGACAAGACACGCTTCATCTGGGATGGTCTGAAGACCCAGCGTCTCGACCGACCTTACGTCCGCAAGGATGGCCGTCTGCAGCCCGCAAGCTGGGGTGAAGCCTTCGCGGCCGTCCAGGCTGCCGTTTCCGCAACCTCGGGCGACAAGATCGGTGCGATTGCCGGTGACCTCGCTTCCGTCGAGGAAATGTATGCTTTGAAGCAGATTCTGTCTTCGCTCGGATCGGAAAACCTCGACTGTCGCCAGGACGGGACGGCGCTCGATCCGTCGCTTGGCCGCGCAAGCTACCTCTTCAACCCGACGATCGAAGGCATCGAACAGGCCGGCGCTCTGCTCATCATCGGCGCCAACCCGCGTCTCGAAGCTGCCGTCTTGAACGCTCGCATCCGCAAGCGCTTCCGCCGCGGCAACTTCCCGATCGGCGTGATCGGCGAAGTCAATGAACTGCGTTATCCTTACGATTATCTCGGCGCTGGCCCGGAAACGCTTTCCGATCTGGCCTCGGGTGTAAACAGCTTTGCCGAAAAGCTGCGTGGCGCAAAGAACCCGATGATTATCGTAGGGCAGGGGGCTCTCACCCGTCCGGATGGTCTGGCTGTTCTTCAGGCTGCAGCGCAGCTCGCAGGCTCGGTCGGTGCCCTGACGGAAGAGTGGAACGGTTTCGCCGTCCTCCACACCGCAGCCTCCCGCGTCGGCGGTCTCGACCTCGGTTTCGTTCCGGGTGCGAAGGGCGCCGATGCTGCAACCATGCTGCGCTCGATGGACGTTCTCTTCCTACTCGGCGCCGACGAGATGAACTTCTCGGCCAAATACGCCAAGACGACGATCTATATCGGCAGCCACGGCGATAACGGCGCGATGAATGCGGATATCATCCTGCCGGGTGCGGCCTATACCGAAAAGTCCGGTACCTGGGTCAACACCGAAGGCCGCGTCCAGATCGGCAACCGCGCCGGCTTCGCGCCGGGCGAAGCCCGCGAGGAATGGGCGATCCTGCGTGCGCTCTCCGATGTGCTCGGCAAGAAACTGCCCTTCGACAGTCTCCAGGCTCTACGCGCCAAGCTTTATCAGGACCACCCGCATTTTGCGCAGATCGATGAGATCGCTGCAGGCTCGGTCAACGATGTGGCAGCGCTCGGCCAAAAGGCCGGCGAAATGACCAAGGGCGGCTTCTCTTCGCCGATCAAGGATTTTTACCTGACCAACCCGATTGCCCGTTCCTCTGCCGTCATGGCTGAGTGCTCGGCATTGGCCCGCAACAACTTCCAGGCTGCGGCGGAGTGATATGAATATGGATTCGTTCTTCTGGACCTACGTTTGGCCGGCGCTCATCATGCTGGGGCAGTCGCTTCTGCTGCTGGTCTGCCTTCTGGTCTTCATTGCCTATATCCTTCTGGCCGACCGCAAGATCTGGGCCGCCGTACAGCTGCGCCGCGGCCCCAACATCGTTGGTCCGTTCGGCCTGTTCCAGTCCTTCGCCGACCTTTTGAAGTTCGTCTTCAAGGAGCCGATCATTCCGGCTGGTGCCAACAAGGCAGTCTTCCTTCTGGCGCCGCTCGTTTCCGTGACGCTGGCGCTCGCCACTTGGGCAGTGATTCCGCTGAATGAAGGCTGGGCTATCGCCGATATCAATGTCGGCATTCTCTACATCTTCGCGATCTCCTCGCTGGAGGTCTACGGGATCATCATGGCGGGTTGGGCATCCAACTCCAAATACCCGTTCCTCGGTGCGCTCCGTTCCGCGGCCCAGATGGTGTCCTACGAAGTCTCGATCGGTTTCGTCATCGTTGCCGTCCTTCTCTGCGTCGGCTCGCTGAACCTGACGGATATCGTCATGTCGCAGCAGGACGGCCTCGGCACCAAGCTCGGTCTGCCGAACTCCTTCCTCGACTGGCACTGGCTGTCGCTCTTCCCGATGTTCGTGATCTTCTTCATCTCGGGTCTTGCCGAAACCAACCGTCCGCCCTTCGATCTTCCGGAAGCGGAATCCGAACTGGTCGCCGGCTACATGGTCGAATACGGCTCGGCTCCGTACATGATGCTGATGCTGTCGGAATATGCCGCCATCCTGATGGTCTGCTCGCTGACGACCATTCTCTTCCTTGGCGGCTGGCTGCCTCCGGTCGATATCGCCATCCTCAACTGGGTACCGGGTGTCATCTGGTTCGTGCTCAAGGGCACAATGGTCTTCTTCATGATCGCCATGGTGAAGGCATTCGTACCGCGCTACCGCTATGACCAGCTCATGCGCCTCGGCTGGAAAGTCTTCCTTCCGCTGTCGCTCATCATGTTGATCATCGTTGCATTCGTGCTGAAACTGACGGGATGGGCTTGATTATGACCGGTCCGTTCCTCGGCATCATTGGAGAATAAGATGGCTATTGCACAGGCTATCAACTCACTGTTCCTGAAGGAGTTCGTCGGCGCCTTCTTCCTGTCGATGAAGTATTTCTTCAAGCAGAAGGCCACGATTAACTACCCGTTCGAAAAGGGGCCGGTTTCACCGCGCTTCCGTGGCGAGCATGCGCTGCGCCGTTATCCGAACGGGGAGGAGCGCTGCATCGCCTGCAAGCTGTGCGAGGCGATCTGTCCCGCTCAGGCGATCACCATCGAAGCCGGTCCGCGCCGCAATGACGGCACCCGCCGCACGGTGCGTTACGATATCGACATGGTGAAGTGCATCTATTGCGGCTTCTGCCAGGAAGCATGCCCGGTCGACGCGATCGTCGAAGGCCCGAATTTCGAGTTCTCGACGGAAACCCGCGAAGAGCTTTATTTCGATAAGACACGGCTTCTGGAAAATGGCGATCGCTGGGAACGGGAGATCGCCCGCAATATCGCAATGGATGCGCCTTACCGGTAAGGCGCATTCGCCGGATGGCTTGATGCTTCCGGCTCATTCAAATTCATACCGGCGCTTAAACGGCACCGGTCGGGCGGGTAGGGCGGAAAGCCCGATCTCGACGAGGGACGAGAAGGCACCACGATGGGTCTGCAGGCACTATTCTTCTATCTGTTCGCGTTCATCGCCGTCGCGTCGGCGTTCATGGTCATTTCGTCCAGGAACCCGGTCCACTCGGTTCTCTTTCTCATCGTGGTCTTCTTCAATGCGGCCGGTCTCTTCCTTTTGACCGGCGCTGAATTCCTCGCGATGATCCTGCTGGTTGTCTATATCGGCGCGGTGGCGGTTCTCTTCCTCTTCGTCGTGATGATGCTCGACATCGATTTCGCCGAGCTGAAATCCGGCGTCCTGCAATATGCCCCGATCGGCATGCTGGTCGGTCTGGTGGTCGCGGCCGAGCTGATCCTCGTTATCGGCTCGAGCGTGCTGTCGCCGGAAGCCGCGCAGTCGATCACAATGCCTATCCCGAACCCGGCAGAGCGCACGAATACTGCCGCTCTCGGGGACGTGCTCTACACCCACTATGTCTATTTCTTCCAGATTGCCGGCATGGTTCTGCTGGTGGCGATGATCGGCGCGATCGTGCTGACCCTGCGCCACCGCCAGAACATCAAGCGTCAGGATGTTTCGCGCCAGGTCGCCCGCACGCCGGAGACCGCCGTCGAGGTGGTCAAGGTCAAGCCGGGCCAAGGGCTCTGAGGAAGCGGGAAAAAGGAACAGTAAAATGGAAATCGGTCTTTCCCACTATCTCACGGTCAGCGCCATCCTCTTCACGCTTGGCGTTTTCGGCATCTTCCTGAACCGCAAGAACGTCATCATCATCTTGATGTCGATCGAGCTCATCCTGCTCGCGGTCAATCTCAATATGGTCGCCTTCTCGTCGTTCCTGAACGACATCGTCGGCCAGGTCTTTGCTTTGTTCATTCTGACTGTTGCGGCTGCGGAGGCCGCCATCGGTCTTGCAATTCTTGTCGTCTTCTACCGCAACCGCGGCTCGATCGCCGTCGACGACGTCAATGTGATGAAGGGCTGATCGGGTCATGATCTACAAGCTTATCGTCTTCCTTCCTCTGGTCGGCTTCCTGATCGCGGGCCTGTTCGGTCGCCAGATCGGCGCCAAGGCCTCGGAATTCGTCACCTGCGGCCTGATGGCCGTGGTTGTGGTTCTCTCCTGGATCGTCTTCTTCCAGGTGGCGCTCGGTTCCCAGGAAACCATGAGCGTCGAGGTGCTGCGCTGGATCCAGTCCGGCAATATCGACGTCTTCTGGGCGCTTCGCATTGACACGCTGACTTCGGTCATGTTCGTCGTCGTCAACACGGTGTCCTTCCTCGTGCATGTCTATTCCGTCGGTTACATGCACACCGATCCGCATCGTCCGCGCTTCTTCGCCTATCTGTCGCTCTTCACCTTCACGATGCTGATGCTCATCACGTCGGATAACCTGCTGCAGATGTTCTTCGGCTGGGAAGGCGTCGGTCTCGCATCCTATCTCCTGATCGGCTTCTGGTACGATCGCCCGTCGGCCAATGCGGCTGCCATGAAGGCCTTCATCGTCAACCGCGTCGGTGACTTCGGCTTCATGCTGGGCATTGCCGCCGTCTTTGTCATGTTCGGCTCGATCAACTTCGAGACCATCTTCGCCAATGCCGGCACCTATCTGCCGGCCGAAGGGTCTCCGGAAGCAGCTCGCGTCATCTTCGACGTCTTCGGCCTGACGCTGACCCGCGAAGGCGCGCTGACTGCCGCCTGCCTGCTGCTCTTCATGGGCGCGATGGGCAAGTCGGCGCAGTTCCTGCTGCACACCTGGCTGCCGGACGCGATGGAAGGCCCGACCCCGGTTTCGGCCCTCATCCATGCCGCAACCATGGTCACCGCCGGCGTCTTCCTCGTTGCCCGCATGTCGCCTTTGTTCGAACAGTCGCCGGATGCACTGACCGTTGTCACGATCATCGGCGCGATCACGGCTTTCTTCGCAGCGACCGTCGGTCTCGTGCAGAACGATATCAAGCGCGTCATAGCCTATTCGACCTGCTCGCAGCTCGGCTATATGTTCGTCGCACTCGGCATCGGCGCTTATGGCGCAGCGATCTTCCACCTCTTCACCCACGCCTTCTTCAAGGCTCTGTTGTTCCTTTGTGCCGGCTCGGTCATCCATGCCGTCGATGGCGAGCAGGACATGCGCAAGATGGGTGGCCTGAGAAAGCACATCCCGGTCACCTTCTGGATGATGACGATCGGCACCCTGGCGCTGACCGGCGTCGGTATCCCCTTCACGCCGATCGGTTTTGCCGGCTTCTTCTCCAAGGACGTCATCATCGAGGCATCCTATGCCTCGCATTCGGCGGTCTCGGGCTTTGCCTTCACGTTGCTCGTCATCGCAGCGCTGTTCACCAGCTTCTACTCTTGGCGTCTGGCGTTCCTCACCTTCTTCGGCAAGGAGCGCGCCAGCCACGAGGTCATGCATCACGTGCATGAAAGCCCTAACGTCATGCTGATCCCGCTCTATGTACTGGCCATTGGCGCGGTGCTCGCCGGCGTGATCTTCCAGGGAATGTTCTACGGTGAGGCCTACGAGGGCTTCTGGAAGGGCGCGCTCTTCACCTCCGAACACAACGAACTGCTGCACGAATTCCATCACGTGCCGTTCCTCGTCGTCCTGTCGCCCTTCATCGCCATGCTGATCGGCTTCGTCACCGCCTGGTATTTTTACATCAAGTCGCCGGAAACGCCGAAGAGGCTCGCGGCCGCACAGCCGGGCCTTTACCAGTTCCTGCTCAACAAGTGGTATTTCGACGAACTCTACGACTTCCTGTTCGTCCGTTCCGCCAAGGCTCTCGGCCGCTTCTTCTGGCAGAAGGTCGATGTCGGTACGATCGACCACTTCGGACCCAACGGCGTTGCTGCTCGGGTGGTTGACACCGCCAACCGCGTCGTGCGCCTGCAGACCGGTTACCTCTATCACTATGCCTTCACGATGCTGCTTGGCGTCGCTGCCCTGATTACCTGGATGATGCTCGGGAGTTCTGTCTGATGACCGATTGGCCTATTCTTTCCACGGTCACCTTCCTCCCGATGGTGGGCGTGCTGTTGCTGGTGTTCACCCGCGACGACACCGACGACGGTCGCCAGAACGTCATGATCATCTCGTTGATCACGACGATCATCACATTCCTCCTGTCGCTGGTCGTCTGGTACGGCTTTGACGGCTCTAGCGCCGATTACCAGATGGTCGAGCAGTATTACTGGCTCGGCAAGGGCATCAGTTACCATATCGGCGTCGATGGCTTGTCCGTCATGTTCGTCGTGCTGGCGACCTTCCTCATGCCGTTCGGCGTGTTGACCAGCTGGAAGGCGATCACGCTGCATGCGCGTGAATACATGATCGCCTTCCTGGTTCTGGAAGTGCTGATCGTCGGCGTCTTCGTGTCGATGGACCTCGTGCTCTTCTACGTCTTCTTCGAAGCGAGCTTGATTCCGATGTTCCTGATCATCGGCGTCTGGGGCGGACCGCGTCGCATCTACGCGTCGATGAAGTTCTTCCTTTATACGCTGGCTGGCTCGGTCTTCATGCTGGTCGGCATCCTTGTCATGTATGCGGAAGTCGGCACCACCTCCATTCCGGTCCTGCTTGCCTACAAGTTCTCGCCGGAAATGCAGTTCTGGCTGTTCCTCGCCTTTTTCCTGTCGTTCGCCGTCAAGGTGCCGATGTGGCCGTTCCACACCTGGTTGCCGGATGCGCACGTAGAAGCCCCGACGGCCGGCTCGGTCGACCTTGCGGCTCTGCTCCTGAAGTTCGGTGGCTACGGCTTCCTGCGCTTCTCGCTGCCGATGTTCCCCTTGGCGTCCGACTATTTCACGCCGATGATCCTCACCCTGTCGGTCATCGCCATCATCTACGCCTCGCTCGTGGCTCTGATGCAGTCCGACATCAAGAAGATGATCGCCTATTCCTCCGTCGCCCACATGGGTTACGTGACGATGGCCATCTTCGCGGTCAACCAGCAGGGTCTCCACGGCGCGATCTTCCAGATGCTGTCGCACGGCGTCATCTCCGGCGCGCTCTTCCTCTGCGTCGGTATCGTCTACGAGCGCACCCATACGCGTAACATCGGCGATTACGGCGGCCTCGTGCATCGCATGCCGAAATACGCGCTGGCCTTCCTGATCTTCACCATGGCCAATGTCGGCCTGCCGGGCACTTCCGCCTTCGTCGGCGAATTCCTGGCGACGGTCGGTGTCTTCCGTGTCAGTGTCTGGACGGCCTTCTTCGCCACCACCGGCGTCGTTCTTTCCGCCGCCTACATGCTGTGGCTCTACCGCCGCATGATCTTCGGTCAGGCAAAATCGCCGCTGATGCAGGGCCTTGTGGACATTTCTTTCCGCGAGCACTGCATCGTCTGGCCGCTGATCGTTGTGACCATCTTCTTCGGCATCTATCCTGCGCCGGTCTTCGATGCCTCCGCAGCGACAGTCGACAGAATCGTAACCAATTACCATGCGGCCATCCAGGCCGTGGCGACCGCCGCTCAGGCTGCGAATTGATGACGGGACAGATAAGACTATGACTCCTGAACTCTTCTCTCAAAGTCTGCAGTTTGCTCTGCCCGAAATCATTCTGGCGGTCGGCGCGCTCGTGCTGCTCATGATGGGTGTTTTCATCGGCGAAAAGGCGAACCAGCTGATTTCCGGGCTGGCAATCGCGCTTCTCGCCGTCGTCGGACTGCTGATCACGGTGTCTTCCGGCAATGGCGAAGCCTTCGGCGGTGCCTTCATCGTCGATCCGTTCGCCCGCTTCATGAAGGTCGCGGCAATCGCCGGCTCGATTTTCGCGCTCGCCATGTCAGCCGTTCAGGGCAAGGCCATGCAGCTCGACAAGATCGAATATCCGGTCCTGCTGGTTCTCTCGACGCTCGGCATGCTGCTCTTGATCTCGGCCAATGACCTGATCGCCTTCTATCTCGGCCTCGAGCTGATGTCGCTGGCGCTTTATGTCGTTGCCGCCTTCAACCGCGACAGCCTGCGCTCGACCGAAGCTGGCCTGAAATATTTCGTCCTCGGTGCGCTGTCTTCCGGGATGCTGCTCTACGGCATGTCGCTGGTCTACGGCTTCACCGGCAACACCGGATTCCAGGAAATCGCGTCCGTCCTTTCTTCGGAAACCCGTGGCCTCGGCCTGATTTTCGGCATGGTCTTCATCCTCGCCGGCGCCTGCTTCAAGATTTCCGCGGTTCCTTTCCACATGTGGACGCCGGACGTTTATGAAGGTGCACCGACCCCGGTTACCGCCTTCTTCGCAGCCGGCCCGAAGATCGCTGCCATGGCGATCCTCATCCGTCTGACCTCGGAGACCTTCCTGCCGCTCATCGGCGACTGGCGCCAGATCATCGTCTTCGTGGCGATTGCCTCCATGGCGCTCGGCTCCTTTGCCGCCGTCGGCCAGAAGAACATCAAGCGCCTGATGGCCTATTCCTCCATTGGCCACATGGGCTTCGCGCTTGTCGGCCTGTCGGCAGGCAGCGAAAGCGGCGTTTCCGGTGTCGCCCTCTACATGCTCATCTACATGATGATGTCCTTCGGCACCTTTGCCTGCATCATGTCGATGCGCCGCCCGGATGGCACCTATGTCGAGGAGATCGACGAGCTTGCTGGCCTCTTTGCCAGAAAGCCGTTCATGGCGGTGGTACTGACCGCGCAGATGTTCTCCATGGCAGGCATTCCGCCGCTCGCAGGCTTCTTCGCCAAATATTACGTATTCCTGGCGGCCGTCGAAGCAGGTCTCTTCACGCTTGCCGTCATCGGCTTCCTGATGTCTGTCGTCGCAGCCTACTACTACCTGCGCATCGTCAAGCTGATGTGGTTCGATGATCCGAAGGGCGAATTCGAGCGCACACCCGGAGAACTACGCTTCATCTTCGGCATTTCCGGCCTGCTGATCACCACCTACATCCTCTATGGCGGCCCGATCGGCTCCGCGGCGGATGCGGCTGCACGGTCGTTCTTCTGAGAATGGCGGGAGAGAAGAGCCGCTTCTCGCTCGAAGCTTTCCGTCATGTCGCCTTCGACGACATAGGATCCACCAATAGCGAATGTCTCGCCCGCGCTCGCGCGGGCGATCCCGGTTTGTTGTGGGTGACGTCTGCCCGTCAGATCGAAGGGCGTGGCCGACGCGGCCGCGCCTGGACCTCCGAGCCGGGCAATCTCTACGCCTCGCTGCTGCTGATCGATCCTGCCCCCATGGAGCGCGTGGCCTCGTTGCCGCTTGCGGTGGCGGTCGCCGTCCATGACGCGGTCAAGGCGATCCTACCGCCCGGCGACGCCGCCCTGCAGGTCAAATGGCCGAATGACATCCTGATCAATCGCAAAAAGACCTGCGGTATCCTGCTTGAGGGCGAGCCGCTTGCCGGCGGAAAGCGGGCTCTGGTCATTGGCATTGGTATCAATATCCGCCATATGCCTGACAGCGCGCCTTATGGCGTCACCCGTCTTTCCGATCACGGTGCGGCGATTTCGCCGGATGAACTTTTCGCCCATCTTTATCAGTCCATGGCTTTGGCGCTCGATTTGTGGGATGAGGGAAGGGGCACCGCCGAAATCGTGCGCCGCTGGCGGGAGGTCGCCTGCGGCGTCGGCGAGCGTATTACCGTCAATCTTCCCGACAGGTCGCTGGAGGGCAGATTTGCCGGAATCGACGACGGCGGCCTGCTGTTACTCGACATGGGGGGTGGACAAGACCTGCCGATCGCGGCAGGTGATGTATTCTTTATGAAAACGGAATAAGAAGAAGAATGGCTAATCAAGACGAACTGGTGTTTCTGCCGCTGGGCGGCGTGGGCGAGATCGGCATGAACCTCGCTCTCTATGGCTATGGACCGCCTCAGAAGCGTCAGTGGATCATGGTCGATGCGGGCGTGACCTTCCCGGGTCCCGATCTTCCGGGCGTCGATCTCGTTCTTCCCGACATCCGTTTCCTTGCCTCGCAGCGCAACAATCTCAAGGGCATGATCATCACCCATGCGCATGAGGACCATTACGGCGCGCTGAACGATCTGTGGCCGGGCCTCAACGTACCGGTCTATGCCTCGCCCTTTACCGCCGGCATGCTGGAAGCCAAGCGCAAGTATGAAGGCGACCGTGCCGAGATCCCGATCACCATCTTCAAGGCCGGCGACCGTATCAATGTCGGACCATTCGAGATCGAGGCCGTCGGCGTCAACCACTCCATCCCCGAGCCGATGTCGCTGGTCATCCGCACTCCGCTCGGCAATGTCGTCCACACCGGCGACTGGAAGATCGATGCCAAGCCGACACTCGGTCCGCTCACAGACGAGGCGCGTTTCCGCGCCATCGGCGACGAGGGCGTGCTGGCGCTGATGTGCGACAGTACCAATGCCCTGCGCGAAGGCGTTTCGCCATCTGAAGAAGAAGTCTCTGCCGGCCTGCAGAAGGTCATCGAGGAAGCCGAGGGCAGGGTGGCCGTCACCACCTTCTCGTCTAATGTCGGCCGTATCCGCTCGATCGCCGAAGCCGCAAACGCAGCCGGCCGTGAAGTTCTGCTGCTCGGTTCGTCGCTGAAACGCGTCGTCAATGTTGCGCAGGACATCGGCATCATGGAAGGCCTTAAACCCTTCCTCGCCGAAGACGAATACGGCTACATCCCGCGCGACAAGGTCGTCGTCATCCTGACCGGCAGCCAGGGCGAGTCCCGCGCGGCGCTGGCGAAGATTTCCCGCGATGAGATGCGCCATGTGGCACTCACCAAGGGCGATACGGTCGTCTTCTCGTCTCGCACAATTCCGGGCAATGAAAAGCCGATCATCGAGATCAAGAACGCGCTGATCGAACAGGGCATCAAGATCGTCACCGATGCCGATGCGCTCGTGCACGTTTCCGGCCACCCGCGCCGCAACGAACTTCTGAAAATGTACGAGTGGACAAGGCCTCAGATCCTCGTTCCCGTTCACGGCGAGGCGGCCCACCTGACGGCACAGGCTGAACTTGGTGCATCCGCCGGCATTGGCGAGATCCCGCGCGTCCGTAACGGCAACATCCTGCGCCTTGCGCCCGGTCCGGCGGAAGTCATCGACGACGCTCCCTTCGGCCGCATCTACAAGGATGGCAAGCTGATCGGCGATCTGGACGAAATGGGCATCAGCGATCGTCGCAAGCTCTCCTTTGTCGGCCATGTCTCGGTCAATATCCTGCTCGACCAGCGCTATGAATTCCTCGCCGACCCCGATCTCGTCTCCTTCGGCCTGCCGGAATTCGACGACGAGGGCGAGGACATGGACGACGGTCTTTATGACGCCGTACTCGGCGCCGTTGAAAGCATCCCGCGCGCCCGCCGCAAGGATCTCGACACCGTACGCGAATCCGTTCGCCGCGCCGTCCGCTCGGCCGCCAATATCGCCTGGGGCAAGAAGCCTGTGGTCACGGTGTTCGTAACAAGGGTTCAGTAGGGGGGGTGCTTATGCGGAGTGTAGCGAGCTGCACTCCGCATCTCCCCCGGAGAGGTATGTCACGTCGCTAGCGATGGCACCTTCCTGGTGCGCTTAAATCGAGCCTGTTGCGCAAAAATGTGCAGCAGTTTTGCGCAACAGACATGCTATAAAACAAAGACCTAAAACTCCGCGAGCGGATCCGCAGGATCGCGATATGCTTTAGCGCTTCACTCGGTCATGGGCGTCAGTCATAGTGGAACTCGGCAGACGTTCTTTGCCCCGTCAGCCTCCAAGGAGGAGATGAGCACGATGAGAAAAACGTTAATTTCCTTGGCCGTTGCAACGCTGACCGCGTGCAGTGCTACTGCCGATCCCGAATTGGTCGCGCGCGACTACGGATCCGACATTGCGCCAATCTCGGGTAGCATCACATACGGCGGTCAACCTAGAAGCCGTCTCACCAAAGCGCCCGTCGGCAGCAGCTTCGATCATGAGTTTTACAATAGTTTCGGTAACCGCGTTGTTGAACGCTACCGGATACAGCCAGATCGAAGCCTGAAAATCGTCAGCCGTCAGATATTCAACCTGCCATCGGGCGATTGAGACGTTTGCGGGCATGACGGCCAGAGTGCAGGTCCCGCCACTCAGCCCCGCACCGCCCCGACGTCAAGCCGGGCGTCGTGCTCTAAATTGTCTAAGGGGAGAAGGTGCCGGCAGGCGAATGAGGAGCGGCTGCCTGCCGAAAGCAGGCGCCCGAAAGAGGAGGAACACATGCTCGGCCGAGTAAACCACATCGCCATCGCCGTCCCGATCCTCGAAGAGGCTGCCGCGATTTATCGAGACACGCTCGGCGCAAAAGTCTCCGAACCGCAATCGCTGCCCAAACACGGCGTCACCGTCATTTTTGTCGAGCTTCCAAATACCAAGATCGAGCTGCTCGAACCGCTCGACGATGCATCCCCGATTGCCGCATTCCTCGAACGCAATCCCTCAGGCGGCATCCACCACATCTGCTACGAAACGCCTGATATCCTCTCTGCCGCCGAAAAGCTGAGTGCCGCCGGCGCGCGTATTCTCGGCGATGGAAAGTCGAAGATCGGCGCCCACGGAAAGCCGGTTCTCTTCCTCCACCCAAAGGATTTCAACGGCACGCTGATCGAGCTGGAGGAAGTCTGATGCGGCGTGCAATGGCGAATAAAATCAATGACTCTGCCGAAAGATCGGAATCATTTTATCAGCGGCTTCAACCGCCTGTTCCGATGATCAAACGCCAGGATGGAGCGTCCGCATGCCAATCCTGACAATCGTCGCGATCTATTTCATCCTATGGTGGACTGTCCTCTTCATGGTTCTGCCGCTCGGCTACCGTAGCCAACGTGACGAGGGCGAGGTGACGCTCGGAACTGTCGAGAGTGCGCCTGCGAAATTTCGTGGCGGGCGCGTCATTCTGCTCACCACCGTCATCTCGGCAGCGATCTATCTCGCCTATCATTTTGCATCGGTTTATTTCGGCTTCGGTATCGGCAGCATCCCGAACATCATGCCGAGCTTCAAATAATGCAGTACGAAATAGGGATCGATGCCGATGCGGGCGGGGGAATTCCGGGATAACAGTGAGCGACGGATCGTTCTGGCTATTGTCTATACAGTCGCGGCTCTAGCCTTTGTGATGCTTTTTGGCATTCAGGCCTATCGCCGCCACACATTTCCCCATTCGGTCGCGACGATCCTTGAAATAAGGGAGGAAGAACGAGATGGCGGGCGCTCCGGGCCATACATCGCGGTCATCGGTCTTCTTGAATTTACCCGTGAGGCAAACGGCCAGATCGTCACATGCAGGACAGAAAAGGAGATCGATCGCGGGCGTCACCGCCATGAAATTGGCCAAAAGCTGGATGTGATACCGGCAACCGGCACATGCGATCGCGTCGATATCATCGGCAAACTGTAATCCGAAAGGCTCTCTGGAGGCATTGTTGCCTGTCTAAAGGCAAAAAAAAACAAGGCGTTGAAGCCTTGTTTTTCAGTTTCGCGTGATCCTAACCGTTTCCGGGGCAGCGTCTAGCGCGCCTAAGATCTGATCCTCCCAAGACTTTACCGCGATTGGCATGAATTTGAACTTCATGCCTGTTTTATGGGCTGAAACTAGCTCATAGGTTGGGCTTTGTCATCCTCTTTTTTTGTATTTTTGTGACAGGTGTGGAAAAAATTGCCTTTGGCGCATTTGTCGCACCCCTGCCTTCACGAAAATCACATCTTCCGCAAGTCCTTGCCGATTTTCGCTTCGGTCATCCACCGGCTTTTCGATAGGAGCCGGGTTTCCTTGGCGTCTGGGAACCGGTAATAAGCCACGCAAATGGTCTTCAAATCGGCCGATTCCTGCGAGATGCGGGAGGCCAGTCAAAAGTCGGAAATCACCATGCGCCTGTCCCGCTATTTTATGCCCATCCTGAAGGAAAATCCCAAGGAAGCGGAAATCGTCTCCCACCGTCTGATGCTGCGCGCGGGCATGGTCCGCCAGCAGAGCCAGGGCATCTATTCCTGGCTGCCGCTCGGCAAGAAGGTGCTGGACAAGGTCAACGCCATCATCCGCGAAGAGCAGAACCGCGCTGGTGCCATCGAGTTGTCGATGCCGACGCTGCAGTCCGCTGAGCTTTGGCAGGAAAGCGGTCGTTACGAGGCTTACGGCAAGGAAATGCTGCGCATCAAGGACCGCCAGGAGCGCCCGATGCTCTACGGCCCGACCAACGAGGAAATGGTCACCGACATCTTCCGGTCCTATGTGAAATCCTACAAGAACCTGCCGCTCAACCTCTATCATATCCAGCTGAAGTTCCGCGACGAGATCCGTCCGCGTTTCGGCACTATGCGCTCGCGCGAATTCCTGATGAAGGATGCCTATTCCTTCGACCTGACCCGCGAAGACGCGATCCATTCCTATAACAAGATGTTCGTCGCTTACCTGCGCACATTTGCGCGGCTCGGAATGCGCGCGATCCCGATGCGTGCCGATACCGGCCCGATCGGCGGCAACCACAGCCACGAGTTCATCATCCTGGCCGATACCGGTGAATCGGAAGTCTTCAGCCACAAGGCCTTCACCGATTTCGAAACCCCGGCGGAAAATACCGATTTCGACGATGTCGCCGGCCTGCAGTCGATCTTCGACAAGTGGACCTCGGTCTATGCCGCAACCTCGGAAATGCACGACGAGGCAGCTTTCAACGCGATACCGGAAAGCGACCGCCTGTCCGCCCGTGGCATCGAGGTCGGCCACATCTTCTATTTCGGCACCAAATATTCCGAACCGATGGGCGCCAAGGTTCAGGGACCGGACGGCAAGGAACATCCTGTCCACATGGGTTCCTACGGTATCGGCCCGACCCGCCTTGTTCCCGCCATCATCGAAGCATCGCATGACGAGAACGGCATCATCTGGCCCGAATCGGTCGCGCCCTTCGATGTCGTGGTGATCAACATGAAGCCGGGCGATGCCGCCTGCGACACTATCTCGGAAAAGCTCTACGCCTCGCTCGGCAATGCCGGCAAGGACGTGCTTTATGACGACAGCGACGATCGCGCCGGCACCAAGTTCGCCACTGCCGATCTCATCGGCGTGCCGGTCCAGATCATCGTCGGCCCGCGCTCTGCAGCCGCAGGCGAGGTCGAGGTGAAGGACCGCAAGACCGGTGCCCGCGAAGTGATGACGCTCGAGGCTGCACTGAACCGGGCAACCGGCTGATAATACTGCCGTTCGGATTTCCGGCCGGATGACAGAATTGGGTGCTGGACAGGCCGGAATGGCCTGATCCGGCGCCGATCAAGACGAGGAAACGTGAATGGCAAGCGTCGCGGCGGGTCAAGAAAAGCAGAAAGTCGAAAAGGCTCCGAGTGCCGGCGCCTTTTCAGGCTTCGAGCGCATGGTTGCCTGGCGTTACCTGCGCTCGCGCCGCAAGGAAGCCTATATCTCGGTCATCGCCGGGTTTTCCTTCATCGGCATCATGCTGGGGGTTGCCACCCTCATCATCGTCATGGCGGTGATGAACGGTTTCCGCACCGAGCTGATTTCCCGCATCCTCGGCATCAACGGCCACATGATCGTCCAGCCGGTCGACACGCCGCTGAATGATTACGCCGAACTGACAAAGAAATTTTCAGCCGTGCCGGGCGTAAAGATGGCCCTGCCGCTGGTTGAAGGCCAGACGCTTGCCTCCGGTCGCGGTGGCGCAGGTTCCGGCGCGCTGGTCCGTGGTGTCCGCGCCGAGGATCTGGAAAAGCTCACCGAGGTCGCCGGCAATATCAAGCAGGGCGATATCGTCGGGTTTGCCTCGGGGCAGGGCGTTCTGGTCGGGTCCCGGCTTGCGGCACAACTCGGGCTGAATGCCGGCGACCAGATCACGCTGATCTCGCCTGAAGGCGATGTAACCCCGATGGGCGTCAATCCACGCGTCAAGTCCTACACGATCTCGGGCATCTTCGAGATCGGCATGTCGGAATATGATGCGACGATCATCTACATGCCGCTCGAAGAATCGCAGCTCTATTTCAATGCCGAAGGCATCGTTCAGTCGATCGAGCTGTTCATCAACGACCCGGAAGCCGTGGATGAGCTGCGCCCGAAGATAGAGGAGGCCGCCGGCCGTCAGATCTTCATCACCGACTGGCGCCAGCGCAACCAGACCTTCTTCTCGGCGCTGCAGGTCGAACGCAACGTCATGTTCATGATCCTGACGCTGATCGTGCTTGTCGCTGCCTTGAACATCATTTCCGGCCTGATCATGCTGGTAAAGGACAAAGGCTCCGACATCGCCATCCTGCGCACCATGGGGGCAAGTTCCGGCGCGATCATGCGCATCTTCTTCATGACGGGGGCAGCGATCGGTCTTGTTGGCACGCTTGCGGGCGTCGTCCTCGGGGTTGTCGTCTGTCTCAATATCGAAAGTATCCGGCAGTTCTTTTCCTGGCTTTCCGGCACCGTTCTCTTCAACCCGGAACTCTATTTCTTGAGCGAATTGCCCGCTGAAATGAGTGTCAGCGAGACCGTTTCCGTCGTCACCATGGCGCTGGTCCTATCCTTCATCGCCACCATTTTCCCGGCATGGCGAGCCTCCAGGCTCGATCCTGTCCAGGCGCTTCGCTACGAATAGGATCCCATCACCTCATGGCACCGCGTAAATCCGTATTGAAGCTTGCAAATGTCGAACGTCATTATGGCCAGGGAGAAACGACGCTTTCTATTCTGAAAGGCGCCGATTTCGAGCTGAGAACGGGCGAGATCGTCGCACTCGTAGCGCCTTCGGGTACAGGCAAGTCGACTCTCCTGCACTTGGCAGGCCTGCTCGAACATCCAGATAGTGGCGAAGTCTTTGTCGGCGGCCGCTCGTGCAACGATTTGCCGGACGACCAGCGCACCGCCATCCGTCGCTCGGAAATCGGCTTCGTCTACCAGTTCCACCATCTCCTGCCGGAATTCTCGGCGATCGAGAATATCATGATGCCGCAGCTGATCGGCGGCCTGTCCAAGGCCGAGGCGAAGGAGAGGGCAGCCCAGCTTCTCGATTACATGCGCATCGGCCATCGCGCCGAACACCGTCCGGCGGAACTCTCCGGCGGCGAGCAGCAGCGTGTCGCGATCGCCCGCGCGGTTGCCAATGCGCCACGCGTGCTTCTGGCCGACGAACCGACCGGCAATCTCGATCCGAAGACCGCATCCTACGTCTTCGACGCGCTGGAGGCCCTGGTCCGCCAGTCTGGCCTTGCCGCCCTAATCGCCACCCACAACCACGAACTCGCCGCCCGCATGGACCGCCGGGTTACGCTGGAAGCCGGTAAGGTGGTGGAGTTCTGAGGATTGCTTGGCTCCTGCTATCAACTGTGAGGTAGTAACGGCTCGGAGACCTTGCCCCTCTCCTTAAGAAGTCTAGCACTTAGCCTTTCGGCTAAGCGCTGATTTTCTTAGCGCCGCGATTGTTTCCCTCCCCTTGCGGGAGAGAAAGCAATGTCGAAATCCTAGCCAAAGACTAGGTTTCATAAATTGCGAGAGAGGGGCTATTCACGCCCGGGGACGTTTCTCCCTCCCGCTCCAACAATCCCAACCACTTACCAATCTTCCATCCCTGCACTCAAAGCCCGTGCCTACAATGCCCCGTGCCGCTTCGGCTACACCGGTCCGCATAACAGGCGAGGCGGAACCAGTGACCGGGTGACCCGCCCTTATGCATGCAGATCACACGGGCTGCGCAGAAATGGCCTGCCCCTGAATAAGGCGTGCGTGTGTCGCACACATCCCTGCCGGACGCCCAACCGCCGCTGACGGACCGGAGTTGCGCCGAAAAACACACCGAACGGGACACGCCGAGCGTCACATAGAAAAAAATTCAATTCGAGGCAGACGACCTGTCCCGGCCGAAACAAGAAGCCTAGGCACCGAGGGCGAAATCCGTCTTCAAGTCTGTCCGCTTTAGGAAAGTGTTTACTATCGGGGCGGGGATATGGCGCAAAATTCGTTTCCTTTTTGTTCCGTTATTGACTCCCGTACAAAAAGAGAACAAATTAAAAACATAACGAACACGGGAGACAACGATGACTGACCTTCTTCGTGATATTGCCGCTTTCGCGTCCATCGCAACCTTCGTCGCCACGCTGTCGATGTTGATGATTGCGATGTAACCTTGCTTCGGCGCCCGCGCCGGGCGCCGCCGCCTCTGGAATGCGCTGCCGAAAACCGTTGAGCGGTGAATTCAAAACTGGACTTGAGTCGTCGCGCGCCTGAAAATAGAGCGATTGAATCACAGGTATGGCGATAGACATGGCGGAACAGGCAAAGACAGGATCGGCAGACGAAATCCTCGGGGAGACCCCGCAATTCGTCCATCTGCGCCTGCATTCGGCCTACTCGCTGCTCGAAGGTGCGCTTCCGCTCAAGAAGGTCCTCGGCAAGGCCGTCGCGGACAATCAACCCGCGATCGCCATCACCGATACCAACAATCTTTTTGTTGCGCTTGAATTCGCCCAGAAGGCGACGGGCGACGGTCTGCAGCCGATCATTGGATGCCAGCTGTCGATCGACATGCAGGACCAGGAAGAGGATCGTCGCGGCAACCAGCTCGCCAAGCTGCCCGCCATCGTCCTCCTCGCCGCCAATGCCGAAGGCTATGAACGGCTGGTCGATCTCGTCAGCCGGGCCTATCTCGGCGGCGAAGGGGTAAGCGAAACCCATATTTGCGCCTCCTGGCTGGATGAGCTTGGCACTGCAGGTCTGATCGCATTGACCGGCGCCGCTTCCGGCCCGGTGGATCGGGCGGTCAAGGAAGGGCATGCGGGCCTGGCTGTCGAAAGACTGTTGCGCCTTAAAACCCTGTTTGGCGACAGGCTCTATCTCGAACTGCAGCGACACGGCAATTATGATCGCCGCCATGAGCATCGCATGGTCGATCTCGCCTATGAGCACGATATCCCGTTGGTCGCGACCAACGAGGCCTTCTTTCCCTCCAAGGCTGATTACGATGCCCATGATGCGCTGATGGCGGTTGCCCATGGCGCGATCGTTTCCGACGACAGCCGCTTTCGCCTCACACCGGATCATTACCTGAAAAGCCGCGCCGAAATGGCGAAGCTTTTCGCCGACCTGCCCGAAGCGCTGGAAAACACCGTCGAGATCGCCCGCCGCTGCTCCTTCATCCTGAAGACACGCAATCCCATCCTGCCGCGTTTCACCGGCGTCAGTGATCATCCGGAGGAGGACGAACGCAAGGAAGCGGCCGAGCTTCGTCGCCAGGCGGTCGAGGGGCTCGATCATCGGCTCGAAGAACTTGGGCTGAGTGCCGGTTTCACCGAGAAGGATTATCGCGAACGTCTCGATTTCGAACTGTCGATCATCGAACGGATGAAGTTTCCGGGATACTTCCTTATCGTTGCCGACTTCATCAAATGGGCGAAGCAGCACAATATCCCGGTCGGTCCGGGCCGTGGTTCCGGTGCAGGATCGCTGGTAGCCTATGCACTGACCATCACCGATGTCGACCCGCTGCGCTTCTCGCTTCTGTTCGAACGCTTCCTCAATCCGGAACGCGTCTCGATGCCCGATTTCGACATCGACTTCTGCCAGGATCGCCGCGAAGAGGTGATCCGCTACGTGCAGCAGAAATATGGCCGAGAGCAGGTGGCGCAGATCATCACCTTCGGTTCGCTGCAGGCGCGCGCGGCATTGCGCGACGTCGGCCGCGTGCTGGAAATGCCCTATGGCCAGGTCGACCGCATCTGCAAGCTGGTGCCGAACAACCCTGCCAACCCGACTCCGCTGTCAAAGGCGATAGAGGAAGAGCCGAAATTCCAGGAAGAGGTGGATAAAGAGCCGGTCGTCGGCCGTCTTCTCGATATCGCCCAGAAGATCGAAGGCCTGTACCGTCACGCCTCGACCCACGCCGCCGGTATCGTCATCGGCGATCGCCCGCTGTCGAAACTGGTGCCGATGTATCGAGACCCGCGCTCGGACATGCCGGTCACCCAGTTCAACATGAAATGGGTCGAGCAGGCCGGCCTCGTCAAGTTCGACTTCCTAGGCCTTAAGACGCTCACCGTGCTGAAAACAGCGGTGGACTTCTGCCGCAAGCGCGACATCCGTGTCGATCTGGCAAAGATCCCGCTCGACGACAAGCTGACCTATGAAATGCTGTCGCGCGGCGAAACGGTCGGCGTGTTCCAGGTGGAAAGTGCCGGTATGCGCAAGGCGCTGATCGGCATGAAGCCCGACTGTATCGAGGACATCATCGCGCTCGTGGCGCTTTATCGTCCGGGTCCGATGGAGAACATCCCGACCTATAACGCCCGCAAGCATGGCGAGGAAGAGATCGAGTCGGTCCATCCGTCGATCGACTACCTCTTGAAGGAGACCCAGGGCGTTATCGTCTACCAAGAGCAGGTCATGCAGATCGCCCAGGTCCTGTCGGGTTATTCGCTCGGCGAGGCCGATCTTCTGCGCCGCGCCATGGGTAAGAAGATCAAGGAGGAGATGGACAAGCAGAGCGAGCGCTTTGTCGATGGCGCCGTCAAGAACGGCGTATCGAAGCCGCAGGCGAAGAACATTTTCGAACTGCTCGCCAAGTTCGCCAACTACGGCTTCAACAAGTCTCACGCCGCAGCCTACGCTATCGTCTCCTACCAAACGGCCTATATGAAGGCGCATTATCCGGTCGAGTTCCTCGCCGCGACCATGACCTACGATATGGCCAACTCCGAAAAGCTCAACGATTTTCGCGAGGATGCCGGCCGTCTCGGTATCAAGGTTTTCCCGCCGTCGGTTCAGACCTCGTTCCGCCATTTCGAGACGGGCGAGGCGAAGATTTATTATGCACTCGCCGCCATCAAGGGCGTCGGTGAATCGGCTGTCGAGCACATCACGGAAGTCCGCGGCGATAAGCCTTTCGCCGGCATCGAGGATTTCTGCATGCGGATCGACCCCAAGCAGATCAACCGCCGCGTTCTGGAAAGCCTGATTTCCGCTGGTGCTTTCGATTGCTTCGGCCATGACCGAGCCCAGTTGATCGCTGGTCTCGACCGGATCATCGGTTATGCGCAGCGCGCGCAGGAAGAGAAGGTCTCAGGCCAGTCCGATTTCTTCGGCTCCGGCTCCAGCAGCGGCCCCGAAAAACTGATCCTGCCGACATTCAATCCGTGGATGCCGTCGGAAATGCTGATGCGCGAATATCAGGTTCTCGGCTTCTATCTGTCGGCCCACCCGCTCGATACCTACAAGGATGTCCTGTCGAAACTCAGGGTGCAGACCTTTGCCGATTTTGCTGCCTCTGTCCGCCAGGGAGCGACCGCCGGGCGTCTGGCCGGTACGGTGACAGGTCGGCAGGAGCGCAAGACCAAGACCGGCAACAAGATGGGCATCATCACTTTTTCGGACTCATCCGGCCAGTTCGAAGCGGTGCTGTTTTCCGAGGCATTGGCGCAATACCGAGACCTGCTCGAACCCGGCAGGTCGCTGGTCATCACCGTCCAGGCTGACGAGCGGCCGGAAGGCATCGGCCTGCGCATCCAGACGGCTCAGTCGCTGGAAGAACAGTCGATCCGTATGCAGAAGGCACTGCGTGTCTTTGTTCGAGATGCAGGACCGCTGAAGACCGTCGCCAACCATCTGAACATGCGTGGCGAAGGCCTGGTTTATTTCATTGTCATCAAGGAAGACGGCCGCCGCGAGATCGAGGTGGAGCTTACGCAGAGATATCGGCTCTCGCCGGAAATGGCAGCTGCACTCAAGGCCGCGCCCGGTGTGCTGGATGTCGAACTCGTCCAGTAGCAGGCTCGGTTACTTTGGCTGACCGGAAAGAGCTGAGCGTTCGTGGAAACCGATCCTAGAGACGGCTTTCTCCATGCAGTTCACTTGCCTCGGCCTCGTCGAGGCCCGTGAGCTTGACCTGATTACGCCCGGCATTCTTCGCCGCATAAAGCGCCTGGTCCGCCTGCCGGTAGGCCTCGGCCAGTCTGGCAGCCGAGGTCACGGGAGATACGCCGAAACTCGCGGTGACGATCAGGCCATCGGGCAGATCGGGCAATGTCATTGTTGCGGCCCGCAGCGCCTGAGCAAACAGCGCCGCGGCGCTGATATCGGTGTCGGGCAAGAATATCGCGAACTCCTCGCCGCCGATGCGGCCGAGTGCTGCCCTCTTGGGCGCGCTGTCGTTCATCAATTGCCCAAAGCTCTGGATCACCATGTCTCCCACATGATGCCCATAGGTGTCGTTGATGCGCTTGAAATGGTCGAGGTCGCAGAGAATGACGGCATGTTTGCCATGCGATGCTGCACTTAGGATGGATTGAACCTGCCGGTTGAACCCGCGCCTGTTGGCGATCGCTGACAGGGTGTCCTTCTCCGACTCACTGCGCTGATCCGCCATGATCTCAAGCACCAGAGCCGCAAGCAGCGTCAGTCCCACGGCCACCACCAAGATGGCCGTGGCACTCTGTGAGATCAGCGCGTAGTTGGTGTGAATGTAGTCTTTGGCGGCAGAGCCTGCGCCGACCAGAACTGCCAGACCGGCCTTGGCAAAGAAATGCAGGCCGGTGAACAGCGTGAGCATTCCGAGAAAGCGATCGATCATCTGCCGCCCGCGGGAGGCGAGGATGACAAAGGCGCTGTCGAGAAGCACGATTGCGAACGGGCTCTGATAGGAGACAGCCTGTATCAGCGTTCCGCGGGGCATGTCATAGATCACATAACACAAGATGATGCTTGCGCTGACGAAAGCCGCAGCGATACGCTTGTCGAGCCTGCGCCCATAGAGATGTCCAATTCCGATCCGCAGCAGCATCATGCCGATCAGAACCGTCGCGAATGCACCAATTGCCCATATCTTTGGGGTGTCCGTATAAGCGACCAGAAGCTCGCAGACCGCAGACAGTGATGCGACGCCGAACCCTGCCGCCAGCCAGAGCGCAGCCCGGCGCGAGCGGCTTCGGGTGGCAACAACGGCGAAGACCGCGCTGAAGCAAACCGCAACGACGAAATTCACGCCCAGGAAAAAAGCTACACCGTTCATCAATCCATCACGGCAGTCAGGATCGCGTTCTTGTACTCTGGAGCGCTGTTTCCTGAACAATAGGCAAATGTTTTTTGCCGGTTATATCGATCGGCGATCAGCAATCAATTAGCAGATATGCCCTTTCCAAGATTGCTCTGCGGCGATCCGTCCGGTGAGTGCCCGTGGGCTCTCATGTCGAGGGATGTCTGATCGCGTCTCGCCGCTTGCCCGGCGCAGGGAATGCTACGATCATGCCGGACGGCTGAAACAGAGGGCGATCGCATGGAACTCCCGCCGACCCATGCTGAATATTTCGGACATGTGCGCACCATCATCGGCATGGTTCTGGCGCTGAGCCTTGCGCGTCTCGTCAATGGCCTGACGCGTTTCGTCCAGCACCCGGGAACGATCAAGGTCTATCCGGTTCATCTCGGCTGGGTCGTCTTTCTGCTCATCACCATCGTGCATTTCTGGTGGTACGAGTTTCACCTGATGTTCGTCCCCGTCTGGACATTTCCGCTCTACGGGTTCCTGATCTTCTACACGATGATTTTCGCCGCTTTGACAGCCTTGCTGTTTCCCGACCAGATGACCGACTACAGGGGCTTCGAGGATTATTTCGAACAAAGAAAACGCTGGTTTTTCGGGCTTCTTGCCTTTGCGGCCCTGCTTGATATCGGCGATACCATGGCCAAGGGTGAAGACTATTTCCACTCGCTTGGCATGGAATATCCCATTCGCCAGGCGGCGTTTGTCGCGATATCGATCATTGCGATGTTCATCAGGTCCAGACGAGGCCAGCTGGTTCTGGTCGTTGCCGCAATCGCCTATCAGGTAAGCTGGATTGTCAGGCTTTACGATATTCTGTGATGGATAGTTTGATGCCGTTCATCCACCCGGAGGACGGTCATGGAAGAAAAACAACACATAACCGTCCAACACTGATGGAAGCGTCACCCATGGGGGACACGGGTTTCGGGGGTACTTCCATGCCGCTCAGGTAGAAAGTGAACGTGGTCGCAATGTGGCGTAGTGCACGGTTTGACTTGCGACTTTCGTCTAGCCTGCCTCGGCTGAAAGCTTTGGTGTCGCCTTCCATGCTTCAAAGCGATACCATGTTTCAGACCGAGGCAAACAAGCTGGTCCGGATTTTGGCAATCAATACAGCCCGATACCGCCGATATATGATTCTCTTTTCGAACGGCGCGCGGGTTTCGGTTCGCTCTGGTTGAGACCTGCCTGAGCGATATTGGCCTGGGAGCGCGTAAGTGTTACGAAGTCGGTGCCTTTGCCGGTTTCCGGACCAAGACCCTGGTCCGTAATGGTCAGCGATGTGCCGTTTGCCATCAGTTCGCCGATCCGTTCACGCACGTCCTTGGGAATGTCTACCCGATCGAGTGCCATCGCCGCAGCGTTGGGAATGCTTGAATCTGCCGGCTTGTCGATGCCGAACTCTTTCATTTCGTCGGCGCTCATCTCGTTCTTCAACGTGATCGCATGCCACTCGGCGGTCTCTGCATTCCGCTCAAGATGATCGGCTGTGAAGAAATAAGTGCCGAGAGCCTGTTCCGGGTGCTTGATGCCAACAGGCGCCTCGAACAGCGGTTCGAAATTGCGGCGCACGAGGATCTGACCTGCCGGCGGCTCTTTTTCTCCGGCCGAATGATAGAGCGCAGCAAGAAAATCCTTGCTGATCATCGTGCCGCTGGCCGGAAGACCCTTCCACCGCTTATAGGCGGCGATCGCATCACGGGTCATCGGCCCTGCAATCCCGTCGGCAACACCAGCGTCGAAGCCGAGATCCGTTAGATGGGTTTGTATATCAAGCATGGTTTCGCGTGCGCCACGACGATGAATGAGTATGCGCAGCGGCGCTGGATCTTCCGGAACGACTGCCTGCAAGGAACCGGTCGACATAGGATCGGTGTCGGCCATTGCCACATCGTAGGATCCGTCGGCGGCCTTTTTCATCGCGGTCGGTCGCAGATCGGCATTCGGAAACAGCGGTTCCGATGGTAGACGCTTCAACGGCATGAAGAGGTTGGCGTTTTCGATTTTCACCGGCTTCACCGGTGCATCGGCGATCACCACATGCACGCCGCGTTCCGTCATGTCGTAGATCGCCTTGGCGGTCCCGGTCGGAATGCGAACGCAGCCATGCGATGCCGGATAGTTCGGCACGTTGCCTTCGTGAAGTGCGATACCGGACCAAGTGAGGCGCTGCATGAAGGGCATGGGAGCGTTCGAATAGATATTCGATTCATGGTATTTGCGCTTCTCCAGAATCGAGAAGATTCCGCTCGGCGTCGTGTGTCCGGCTTTTCCGGTAGAGACCTTCGTGGTCGTTACGACCTTTTCGCCGTCATAGACCGTCATCGACTGCTGGTCTTTCGATACGATGATCTGGAGCGTTGCGGTGTCGGCAAAAGCAGACTGAGAAAGGATGGTCCCGGACAGGAGTCCGAGGCTGAACAAAACGCCACGCAACATGAAGACCTCTTACGCATTACAATGGACGGCAATTTAGCGTGTTAAACTTAATGAAAATTTTCTGAAAAGTGGCAGGATCGTGTCAATTCATCACGTTCCTGCGATTTCGAAATGAGTTCCCGACACGCTTCTTGTGGCTCAACGACGCTTGTCGCCAAACGTGTAACCAGTCTCGACAGCCGCCTTGCCGAACTTGTCACGCAGCTTGTCCATTGCCGCTTCAGCCGCCGCCCGCCGCCCTGCCTGTTGATCGACGAGATCTGGTGGGTCTGCCAGTGCCGGATCGCAAAGATCGGTTACCCCGATCCCGAGCAGGCGGAATTTCGTGCCGTCCGTTTCCTTCTCCATCAGCGAAAGGCCGGTGCGGAAGATGCGGTCGGCAAGCTGTGTCGGGTCTTCCAGCCGCCTGTTGCGCGTCCGGCTCTTGAAGTCAGTCGTTTTCATCTTGAGCACAACCGTATGACCGGCGATCTCGTGCTTCTTCAAGCGTGCGGACACTTTTTCCGAAAGGCGTCGCAGGACAGGCACGAGGTCATCATGCCGGGAAATGTCTTCGAAGAATGTCGTTTCGGCCGAAACGCTCTTTGCCGCATCATTCAAATGCACTTCGCGCTCGTCCATTCCGCGGGAAAGCCTGTAGAGACGCTGGCCCATCGAGCCGTAGCGGCGCATCAGGTCGCCTTCCTCCATCTGCTGCAGCTGGCTGATCGTGCGGATGCCATCGGCCTCCAGCGTGGCGCTGAATGCCTTGCCGACCCCCCAGATGGTGGTGACGGGACGAGGAGCTAGGAAATCCTTCGCTTCTGCCTCGCCGATGATGGAAAAACCACGCGGTTTCTGCAGGTCGGAAGCGACCTTGGCAAGGAACTTGCAATAGGAAAGCCCGATGGAAATCGAAATTCCGAGTTGGCTTTCAACTCGCTTTGCGAATTTGGCAAGGATACGTGCCGGCGGATCGCGATGCAGCCGTTCGGTTCCCGCAAGTTCGAGAAACGCCTCATCGATCGAAAGCGGTTGAACGAGGGGCGTAAGCTCCATCATCATCTGCCGCACCTGACGGCCAACGCTTACATATTTTTCCATATCGGGGCGTATGACGACGGCGTTGGGGCAGAGTTCCAGCGCCTTGAACATCGGCATTGCTGATCTGACGCCGCTGATGCGGGCGATGTAGCAGGCGGTCGATACGACACCGCGCTTGCCGCCGCCGATAATCACCGGCTTGTCTGCAAGCTCCGGATTGTCGCGTTTTTCGATCGTCGCATAAAAAGCGTCGCAGTCGATATGCGCCAGCGTCAGATCGTAAAGCTCACGATGATAGACAAGCCGGGGCGATCCGCATTTGCGGCAACGGCGCGTCTCCGCCTTCTGCTCGGCAAGGCAGTCGCGACAGAAACCCAAAATTATGTCGGCCGAAGAGGTCATGTCAGGAACAAAGATTGAACATCGGCACGATAAGCCGCAATCGATTGGCACTCAAGAGGATGAGGCAAGTCTGCAATGGTTTGTTGCCGGTGGACGCCCGCTTTGCTCGGTTACGAATTAACGGCCTATATGCGCGCGAATGAGATCTCCGGCCTGCGCCCAATCAAGCGCCCTTGTAATGCCGTCATCCGGCTTCGGTGCCAGAAGATGCAGCGGGGAATCCGGCATCATGTGCAGGACAAGGCAGTTGTCGACATGGTCGCGCACCGAATGAAGATTGTGCGCCATGTCGTCGATGAAGACTGAGGGCAGGGCGCGTTCGCCATGGATGCGTCGCATTACCGGTCCCTTCGGTTCTTCCGTTGCGACAAGCGGAAAGTCGAAGCCGAGCCGGTCGAGCAGGCGTCGTCTTGATTCGCTGTAGCGGGGCGGCATCGCGGTGAGGAACATCACGTCGGCATCGGCGCCAAGCGCATTCAGCGTATCGAGCGCGAGATCGAAAGGTGTCTGCCACTCTTCCTGTTGCTCGAAGAACGAACCGATCAACTGTTTGACCGCCATGTCCTCGACCGCGACATCCGTGCCGACAGTAACGATATTGCCGGTGAGCCTGAATGAACGCGGCAGCAGTTCCAGCCCATCCTTTTTCAGGTAGTGTTCAAACGGGGCAAAGAATTGCAGCACCACGTCATCCACGTCGCAGACGATCAGCGGCCTGTCTTTCAGGCTGATATGGGACAGGTCGAGGATTTCGCTCATCTCAGAAGTCTCCGGGACCTATGTAGGGACCGGAATAATGATGATGCGCGGCAATGACAGTCTCTGGCTTGGTCCCTGTGGCTTCGCAGAATGCCAACAATGTCGGTTCATGGCCCATCACGAAGTCGATCATGCCGGCTAGGAAGCCGGGATCTGATATGGCTGACCGTATCTGATCAGGTGACACGCCGGACAGCGCAAGAAAACGCTGCATCATGTCCGGTTCGCCGGCCATCCAGCCAAGCACCGCGGCAGCCGTCTCTTCGGCGTTGACGCGTCTGGCGTCCTGTTCGGTCGTTTTCGGCGGCATTGTTCGGGAGTTACCTCTTCTCAACCAAATGGCCCTAGTCTTGGCGAAACTGAGCTCAGTGGAATCAACCATTTTGGAGCTTATATACCGAACATACGCTTTTGAAGGCGCGATTTGAGGAATGGATCGCAATGCCCAAACGGGTCATGATTGTCGAAGACAACGAGCTGAACATGAAGCTCTTCCGCGATCTGATCGAGGCGTCGGGCTATGAAACAATCCAGACCCGAAACGGCATGGAAGCGCTCGATCTCGCCCGCAAGCATCGTCCCGATCTTATCCTGATGGATATCCAGCTGCCCGAAGTTTCCGGTCTGGAAGTCACCAAGTGGCTAAAGGAAGACGACGAACTTCATGTCATCCCGGTCATCGCCGTAACTGCCTTCGCCATGAAGGGGGACGAGGAACGCATTCGCCAGGGTGGTTGCGAAGCCTATGTTTCCAAGCCGATCTCGGTGCCGAAATTCATAGAAACAATCAAGACTTACCTCGGCGACGCATGATGCGGGGAGCACGGGCATGACAGCGCGGATACTGGTGGTCGATGACATTTCGGCCAATGTGAAGCTTCTCGAAGCGCGTCTGCTGGCCGAATATTTCGACGTGCTGACGGCCGATGACGGCTACAAGGCACTGGCGATCTGCGAAAGCACCCCATTGGATTTGATACTGCTCGACATCATGATGCCCGGCATCGATGGTTTCGAGGTATGCGAGCGTCTAAAGGCCAATCCCAAGACGGCTCATATTCCCGTCGTGATGGTGACGGCCCTCGACCAGCCTTCCGACCGTGTACGCGGGCTGAAGGTCGGTGCCGACGATTTCCTCACCAAGCCGGTCAATGACGTGCAGCTGATCTCCCGCGTTCGCAGCCTCGTGCGCCTGAAGGCTCTGAGCGACGAGTTGCGAATTCGGGCCGACACTGCCCATAGCCTCGTTATCGAGGATATACTCAGGGGCGCAGACGGTCGCGACGATATCGGCCAGATTTTGCTTGTCGACGGTCGCGCAAGCTCGCAGGAGCGCATCACCAAGGCGCTGAAGCCGGTTTGCAACGTCGTCGCGATGTCTGATCCGCAGGCCGCGATCTTCGAAGCCGCGGAAAACAGTTTAGATCTTGTCATCGTCAATGCCAATTTCGACGACTACGATCCCCTGCGCCTATGCTCTCAGCTACGTTCACTGGAACGGACGCGCTTCCTGCCGATTCTGCTGGTGGCCGAAGCCGGTGCCGAGGACATGATCGTTCGCGCGCTCGATCTCGGCGTCAACGACTACATCGTTCGTCCGATCGACCCGAATGAATTGCTGGCGCGTACGCTCACCCAAATCAAGCGGAAGCGTTACAACGATCGCCTGCGGATGAGCGTCAAGCACACGATCGAGCTCGCCGTCACGGATGCCCTGACGGGTTTGAATAATCGTCGATATCTCGACAATCATCTGAAGATACTCTTCAACCGAGCCGCGGCTCGTTCGCGCCCTCTGTCGATCTGCCTCATGGATATCGACCGGTTCAAATCAGTGAACGACACATACGGCCACGACGCTGGTGACGACGTGCTGCGCGAGTTCGCCTCCCGGATTCGCTCGACAGTTCGAGGAGCAGATCTTGCCTGCCGGTACGGCGGTGAAGAATTTGTCGTTGTCATGCCGGACACGGATGCGACAGCATCGGCTGCTGTCGCAGAGCGTCTGCGAGCCATCATCGAGAAGACACCGTTCATACTTAAAAATGCCGGAACTGCAATCGAGCTGACGGCATCTTTCGGCCTCTCCTGCAGCACCGGAGATGCCGACACGCCGGAGCAATTGCTGAAGCAGGCCGATCAGGCGCTTTATAAGGCCAAAGCTGACGGACGAAACCGCGTCGTTGCAAATGCGGCTTGATCACGAATCGGCGACAGAAATGACAGTCGTTTCGTAAGCGGTTGATCTCGTTCAATGGTTCCGTGCCGTGGTGGCGATTTACAGACGGAATAAATCACAGTTTTGTGGCGATCTGGAAATTCTTGAGCCTAGTGAGCCGGTGCAAAATGCCGCACGCAGTTTCACTGTTTCCAATGGGTTGAAATCCCCGGATGAAATTTGGTGAAAAGCATATCCGAGTTTAGTTGTTTGTAATTCGGTAGGCGGTTGGGCCAGAATGTCATTTTCCTGCGGAATTAATTCCGTGGCGGTTGTACCCGCCAAGAAAACAACCCACTTTCAGGTTGGTTTTACTTCACTGCTATTGACGAGCGTTAAGTTGTTGGGCGCCGTGAGGCGCAAATTTTAACCAACAGCGAATCCATTTTTTCCTCCCAGTTAAGAATCTATTGATTTTCTTTTTCCTTTGCGCAATTTTGAACCTAACGACAAATATGTGCCATATGCGGCACTGCCATACCCCATGATGCTCAGGTCCGCCGCATCTCCTGGGTCGTGGGGTCGGTCGACCGGCAGGCATGCCAATGCGGTTCCTCGTGCCGTTATTGCAGGCTGGTCGACCCCCAAATTCAAAACGCCGCTTCCTGATGGGATGCGGCGTTTTTTCGTTTCGGCTTAAGTCGCGCTATTCGGCAGATCAGCAGGTAAAAGAAAAGGCGCCTGACCTTGCGGTCGGCGCCTTGTTCAAACCCTACAGATCAAGTCTTACTTGATCTTGGTTTCCTTGAATTCAACGTGCTTCTTGGCAACCGGGTCGTACTTGGTCTTGGTCATCTTGTCCGTGAACGTACGGCTGTTCTTCGTGGTGACGTAGAAGAAACCGGTGTCAGCCGTCGACAGCAGCTTGATCTTGATGGTCGTAGCTTTCGCCATGGTTGTTCTGCCTCTAGAAAATAGGAAGCCGTCGACGCAGCGTGCGCCCCAGCTAAATCTGGCGCGAAATTACAAATCGCGCGCGAAAAGTCAACTCCGTTTTGGTTGGAAAAGCGTACGACACAGGGCAATCAGCACGTAAAAGCCGAAGAATGCGGCCAGTGCCCAGGCATAACCGTCGTTTCCGACGACATCCATGGCGGCCCCGATGCCCTGCGGACCGACCACGGTGCCGACCGCATAACAGAAAATGAAGGCTGCATTGGCCGCTGCAAGATCCGCTCCGCTGAGTCGCGCACCCAGATGCGCCAAGCCCACCGTATAGAGACCGGAGACGCAACCGCCCCAGAAAAACAGCACGACAGCCATGAGTAGCCAGTTGTGGATGAGCATGGGCAGGGCGAGCGAGCCCAGTACACCGAGAACAGCCATTGCGGCGAGCAGCGGGCGGCGGTCTTTCAGTTTGTCGGAATAGAGACCGAGCGGGATCTGGAATGCCATGTTTCCGATGCCCATCACGGTCAGAAGCACGGCTGCCTGAGATTCCTGCAATTGTTCGCGTAGTGCATAGATAGGGAACAGCGAAAGCCCGCCGGCCGAAACCGCGCCGAAGGCGAACACGGCGGCAGTCGCCGTCGGCACGAGGAAGATGTAGTGGAAGAAATGGCGATCCGGCTTGGTGTCGAGGACCGGGCTCTCGTGCCGTGCAATAAAGATCGGGATCAGCGCGAGCAGGATGATGATGGCGCCCACCAGGAAGGGAAGGATGCCGTCGCTGCCAAGCGCGGAGAAGAGCAGGGGGCCGACTGCAAAGCCGACTGCGAGCACGGTGGCATAGATGCCGAGCACAAGACCGCGGCGACGCGGCGGTGCCGCCTCGTTGATCCAGAACTCCGACAGGATGAATAGCGTGGTCGTCGCGCCGTGGAAGGCGAAACGCAGCGGGAACCACATCCAGAAGGATTGCGCATAATAGAAGCCGAGCCCGCTTATCGAAGCGACGACAACGGCAAACATCATCGTACGCGCCACACCATAGTCATGCGCGAGCTTTGTCGTGACCGGAGCCGCAAGCATCGAGGCGACGCCGGCCATGGCCGCGTTGAGGCCGATCAGCGTCGAGGGGATGCCGCGTTTTTCAAGAATTATCGAAAGAAGTGGGAGTCCGAGCCCGATCGCAATGCCGACCGCGCTGATGGCCGCAATGGCAGCAACGAGGGACGGCCAGTGGATTTTCTCGACATGCCCGTTTTCGTCGGTCGCAGGCTGCGGCATTCATTCTTCCTTACAGTAGTGTCTGGACGAAGCGCCCGCGACGCATCGAATAGAAGGGGACGGGATTTCCAAAAGGGACGGAAGGATCGAGTTTCAACAGGTCCTTGACGTCCTCCAGTACCGTCTGAGTGATCCGCGCGAGTTTCAGACTGGAAACCGCTGCAATGTCAAGCCATTGCAAGTCTTCAAGTTCGTCCGTATCGCCGAAATGCGACATGTCGAAGACAGTCTCTTCGCAAAACCCAAGAAAGAAGCGGGTGTCATAGCGGCGAACGGCTCCCGGCGGGGTTATCGCCCGCGCGACATAACGTAACATGTCGAGATCGGGGCCTTCGGCATTGACCGGCCGTATGCCGGTTTCCTCCTGCAACTCGCGAAGCGCTGCAAGCGCGAGCGCCCTGGCGCGTGCCGGTCCCATGCGGCTGGATGTGTAGGCCTGCAGCCTCTCCATCACTAGCGGGTGGAGATCATTGTTGAAGGGTAGCGCATGGTCGCCGCGGTCGCGCCGCCCGCCGGGAAACACGTATACGTCCGGCATGAACACGTGCTTGGACGCCCGACGGCCCATCAGGATCTTTGGTTGAGCGCCGGAGCGATCAACAAGGATAAGGCACGCCGCATCCTGCGTGCGGACGCGATTAGGTCCCTCGAAACGATCATCCGGCTCCGCGACATCTGCGCCTGTCGGCTTCATGCGGAAGGATCGCCGTGCTCCGGCTCCTTGCTGAACCCATGCATCCGGTAGGCCCATTGCAGGCCAATGACCCCGCCCTTGATAGGCTGAACCGTCGCGATTGCGGTCAGCACGGCAAGCGGTATCCAGATCGCCATGTGAACGAAGGGGGAGACGCGCCAGATCATGTCGGTCAGCAGGTAGCCCGTCATTAGCACATGGCCGACAACGACGATCACGAGATAGGCCGGCAAGTCGTCGGCGCGTTGCGGCGTATAATCCTCGCCGCAGACGGCGCAGTGATCGACCGGCTTGAGGAAGGCGCGGAACAGTCGGCCGTCGCCGCAATTCGGGCAGCGGCAGAGAAGGCCGCGTTTGATCGAGCGGCCTAGCGGACGTTCGGGCGCGCCTTTGCCGCCATATTGGATGGTCGATCCGGCGCGCTCGTCCATATTGTTATCTCCTGCGTCCGCGGGGAGGGCGTGTGCCCGGTTTTTTGGGTCCGCCGCCCGGCCTGTTGCGCCGACCCGCCTTGTGGAAGGATCTCATTGCTGTCGGAAGCTTCTTGCCTTCGCTCAGCATCTCGAACTGCAGCGCGCCGGCAAGCGGAATGGCATCCTTCAGGCGCACGTCCACCGTATCGCCCAGCTGGTAGCCGAGCCCCGAGCGCTCGCCCGTTAGCGCCTGATGCGCCTCGTCATAGATGTAATAGTCGTTGCCGATTGTCGAGACAGGCACGAAACCGTCTGCGCCATAGGTGGGCAGCGAGACGAACAGGCCCGCCTTGGTGACGCCGGAAATGCGGCCTTCGAATTCCTCGCCGATCCGTGTCGCCAGGTGATGGGCAACGAGGCGGTTGATCGTGTCGCGCTCGGCGGCCATCGCCCGGCGCTCGAATGTCGAGATTTCGGCGGCGATATCGTCGAGCTGCGCTTCTTCCGCTGGCGTAATTCCGCCTTCGCCAAGCCCCAGCGAACCGACAAGTGCGCGGTGCACGATAAGGTCCGCGTAACGGCGGATCGGTGAAGTGAAATGCGCGTATTTCATCAGGTTGAGGCCGAAATGCCCGATATTGTCCGGGCTATAGACCGCTTGGCTCTGGGAGCGCAGCACCATCTCGTTGACCATCACCTGATGAGGCGTGCCTTGCGCTTGCGAAAGGATGCCATTGAACGAGTTTGAGCGCATGTTGCCGCCCTTGGCCATGGAGATGCCAAGCGTATTCAGAAACTCGCGCAGCGTCTCCTGCTTGGCGAGCGACGGGCCGTCATGGGCGCGGTAGATCAGCGCCTGGCGCTTCTTTTCCAGCGTTTCGGCGGCACAGACATTCGCCTGGATCATCATCTCTTCGATGAGCTTGTGCGCATCCAGGCGATCAGGCACGAAAACCCGGTCGACTGTACCGTCGGACTTCAGCAGGATCTTGCGCTCCGGCATGTCGAGTTCGAGCGGCTGGCGGCGGTCGCGACCGATCTTCATGATCTTGTAGGCGGCCCAGAGCGGCTTCAGGATTGGCTCGAGCAGCGGCCCGGTCTTGTCGTCCGGCTTGCCGTCGATGGCCGCCTGTGCCTGCTGGTAGGAGAGCTTTGCTACGCTCTTCATCATGACGCGATGGAAGGTGTGGCCCGCCTTGCGGCCTTCCTTGGAGAACACCATGCGAACGGCTATGGCTGGCCGGTCCTCGCCCTCACGCAGCGAGCAGAGATCGTTGGAAATCCGCTCCGGTAGCATCGGCACGACGCGATCGGGGAAGTAGACCGAGTTGCCGCGCTTCAGTGCTTCGCGGTCGAGCGGCGAGCCAGTGCGCACATACCAGGAGACATCGGCGATCGCAACGGTGACGATCACGCCACCCGGATTGTCGTCAGATGTGTCCGGCTCTGCATAGACGGCGTCGTCATGGTCCTTGGCATCGGCCGGGTCGATCGTGACGAGCGGCACGTCGCGCCAGTCTTCATGCTTCGACATCGAGGCCGGTTTGGCCTCTTCCGCCTCATCCATGACCTGCTTTGGGAATATGTGGGGGATACCATGCGAATAGATGGCGATCATCGAGATCGCCTTTTCCGACGCGACGGATCCGACGACCGAGAGCACACGGGCGCGCGGCAGGCCGAAACGACCGGAACGTACGGTTTCGCTCTCGACCAGATCGCCATGCTTGGCATCGCCCAGACCATCGGGCTCGATCACCATTTCCTCGCCGCGCCGGTCTGTCGGCAGGAGGCGGATCTCGCCATCGGCAAGTTTGTGCACGACGCCGAGGGTGGCGCCGCGACGTTTGTCGATCACCTTGATGACGCGTGCCGTATAGGCGGGACCGGTGCGATCCTTGTTCGGGAAGATCTTTGCGAGAATTCGGTCGTTGAGGCCGGCGGCAGGGGCCTTACCCTTGCCGCGTTGTTCCGACGACTGACGGATCAGCACGGCCGGTGCCGCACCCTGGTCTTCCGGCCATTCCGCCGGACGGCCGATCAATTCTCCATCCTTGTCGCGGGTGGTGATGTCGAGAACCGTGACCGGGGGCAGGGCGCCGGGACGCGACAGGGATTTGCGGCTCTTGTTGACCAGACCCTCGTCTTCCAGCTGGCGAAGCAGGTCCTTCAACTCGACGCGCGTTTCTCCCTTCAGCCCGAAAGCCTTGGCAATCTCGCGCTTGGAGGCCTTGTCCGGATTGTCGGAGATGAATTCGAGCAGGACTTCGCGCGGCGGGATGGCGCCCTGAATGATCGCAGGTTTTCCCTTGGAACCGGTCGCCCCCGAACCAGAGGTCATGCCGCGTTCGGCTCTCTCCGCCCGCTTCCGCTGCCGGTGCGATCTGATGTCGTCGTCCTGCTCTTCGCTCACGTATCCGTCTTCTTTGTTTTCGCGGCAGTCTTCTTCGCCGGCGCCTTCTTGGCCGCCGCCTTCTTCGGTGCCGCCTTCTTGGTCTCGCCGTCAGCCTTGGCAGCAGCCTTCTTCGGCTTTGCCTTGGCCTTTCCGGAAGAGGCCTTGCCACCCTTTTCGATGATCAGCGCCATGGCCTGTTCCATCGTCACCGACTGCGGGTCCATGCCCTTGGGCAGTGTCGCGTTGACCTTGCCCCAGTTGACGTAAGGGCCGTATTTCCCGTCACGAACAGTGACTGCGCCGCCATCCGGATGGTCTCCGAGTTCCTTGAGCGCTGCCGGCGTGCCGCGGCCGCGCCCGCCCGGACCCTTGGCTGCCTTTTCGGCCAGCACGGTGACAGCGCGGTTCAGGCCGATCGAAAATACGTCCTCGATGCTTTCCAGGTTGGCATAGGTGCCATCATGCAGCAGGAACGGCCCGTAGCGGCCGAGGCCCGCCGAGATCATCTTCCCGGTTTCCGGGTTCTGACCCACGTCGCGCGGCAGGTTGATCAGCGCCAGCGCCTTTTCATGGTCGATGTCTTCCGGCCTCCAGCCCTTCGGCAGCGAGGAGCGCTTGGCTTCTTTGCCTTCGCCGCGCTGGATGTAAGGCCCGAAACGGCCCGAGCGCAGTGTCAGTTCTTCGCCGGTATGCGGATCTGCCCCGAGCGCCTTGGGTTCGTTGAGGCCGGATGCTTCAGCTTCATTGCCGTCAGACGAAAGCTGACGAGTGAAATTGCATTCGGGATAGTTTGAGCAGCCGACGAAAGCGCCGTATTTTCCGAGCTTGAGCGACAGGTTGCCGGTGCCGCAGACTTGGCAGATACGCGGGTCGGAGCCGTCCTCGCGCTTCGGGAAGACGAGCGGAGCCAGTGCCTCGTTCAGCGCATCGAGCACGTTGGTGACACGCAGTTCCTTGGTGTCTTCGATCTGGGCGAAGAAATCCTGCCAGAAATCGCGCAGGACCTGTTTCCAGTCGAGCTCGCCGGCGGAGATCCTGTCGAGCTTCTCTTCCAGATCGGCAGTGAAATCGTATTCCACATACTTGGTGAAGAAGTTCTCGAGGAAGGCTGTGACGAGACGACCCTTGGAATGCGGGATCAGCTTGCGCTTTTCGGTCACCACATATTCGCGGTCGGACAGCGTCTTAAGCGTCGCGGCATAGGTGGACGGGCGGCCGATGCCGAGCTCTTCCATCTTCTTGATCAGCGAAGCTTCCGAATAACGCGGCGGCGGCTCGGTGAAGTGCTGGCTGGAATTGATTTTCTGCTTGGCGAGATTTTCGCGCGCATTGATCTCCGGCAGGCGACCATCCTCGTCGTCATCCTCCGACTTTTCGTCTTCGTCGCGACGATCCATGTAGGCGCTCAAGAAGCCGTCGAAACGGACGACCGAGCCGACGGCGCGAAGGCCGGCTTTGTCCGCGCCATTGGAGGCGAGGATTTCGACCGTCGTGCGTTCCATCTCGGCGGACGCCATCTGGCTGGCGATACCGCGCTTCCAGATCAGTTCGTAAAGCCGCGCCTGGTCGGCATCGAGGAATTTCCTCACCTGATCCGGTGTGCGATTGAAGTCGGTCGGGCGGATCGCTTCGTGCGCTTCCTGGGCGTTCTTTGCCTTGGTGGAATAAAAACGCGGCTTTTCCGGCAGATAGCGGTTGCCGAACTGATCGACGATGGCCGCGCGGGCTGCATCGATCGCTTCGGGCGCCATCTGCACGCCGTCGGTACGCATATAGGTAATGAGACCGACCGTCTCGCCGCCGATATCGATGCCTTCATAAAGCTTCTGCGCCACCTGCATGGTACGCGATGCGTTGAAGCCGATATTCGACGAAGCTGCCTGCTGCAGGCTCGAAGTGGTGAAAGGCGGGCCGGGATTGCGCTTGACAGGCTTCGCCTCGACGCTGTCGACCACAAAGCTTGCGCCTTCGAGCAGGGCCTTCAGCCGGTTGGCATCATCGCCCGTCTTGACTGCGCGCGGTGCCAGGCGCTTGCCATCGGCAGACACAAGCTTGGCCTCGAACTCATCGCCGCGTGGTGTCTTCAGGAGAGCCGAGAGGTTCCAGTATTCTTCCGAAACGAAACGCTCGATCTCGTTTTCGCGATCGCAGACAAGGCGCAGCGCCACGGATTGCACACGACCGGCGGACCGTGCGCCCGGCAGCTTGCGCCACAGGACCGGCGACAGGTTGAAGCCGACGAGATAGTCGAGTGCACGGCGGGCCAGATAGGCGTCGACCAGCGGCACGTCGATATCGCGCGGAGCGGCCATCGCGTCGAGCACGGCCTTTTTGGTGATGGCGTTGAAGACGACGCGCTTTACCGGCTTGTCGCCGAGCACCTTCTTCTTCTTCAGGAGATCGAGAACGTGCCAGGAAATGGCTTCACCTTCGCGATCCGGGTCGGTCGCGAGAAACAGGCCGTCGGAGCCTTTTACGGCATCGGCGATGTCCTTCATGCGTTTCTGCGACGCGCTGTCGACCTCCCAGGACATTTCGAAATCCTGATCGGGAAGCACGGAGCCGTCTTTCGCGGGAAGATCGCGGACGTGGCCAAAGGATGCGAGAACCTTATAACCCGAGCCCAGATACTTATTGATCGTCTTGGCTTTGGCGGGAGATTCTACAACGACAACATTCATTTTCGGTTCTCTGTAATAGAGCAGGGCCCGGCACCGCATTCGGTCCAGGCGGAGATTTGCTTCCCGACATGGAGGGCGTTTGTCCCGCGGTCAAGGGCTTAAGTGAAATTAGCACATTTCGAAGGATGCAATCGGTGGATGCTTTAATCGGACTTGCAATCATGAATATTTCAAATAAAGTCCATAAAGTTTCTTGTAGTGAATAAAAATTCACTGAAACTTCTGGTGGGGTGGGGCATGTCGATTCACATGGGTGGGCTCCGCGAGGGGCATTCTGTCGATAACGTTGCATATATATGCCAGATGCTTGGCGAGCTGCGGCAGGTCGCTTTCGCCGAAGGCGCAGACATGCTCTGCTATCTCATCGAGATGGCCTATGTCGAAGCCGGTGATATCAAGTCCGGCCGCCGGCCGCGCTCAGCCGGGAAGCGCGATGGAAACGGATCCTCCGGGATGGCGGTATAGCCGTCCGGCCAGATCGAGTTCTAGCAGTACGAGATAGACGGACGACGCGGGAAGGCCCGTGTGGCGGATGATGTCATCTATTTCAGCAGGTGTGGGGCCGAGGGCTGAGATGATCGCATACCGGTCATCGTCATCCGGCGGCACGATGGCGCCTGTCTGCGTATCCGGCTCCTCGATCATAGGCGGCTCGAAAAGATCGAGTTGCGATAACGGGGCGAGAGCTTCCAGCACATCTTCCGGTCCGGTGGTCACAATCGCACCCTGCTTCAGCAGGGCGTTGGTTCCGTGGCAGCGCGGATCGAGCGGGGAGCCGGGCACGGCAAACACGATCCGGCCAAAATCACCTGCCATCCGGGCGGTAATCAGCGATCCGGATTTTTCCGCCGCCTCGACCACGACGACGCCAAGCGAAATGCCGGCGATCAGCCGGTTACGGCGAGGAAAATCCCGTGCTCTCGGCTCCCAGCCGAACGGCATTTCGCTGATCGCGAGACCTCCACCTTTGGTGATCTCATCGAGAAGCCCGAGATTTTCGGGCGGATAGGGGCGGTCAAGCCCGCCCGCAAGCACTGCGATCGTGCCGGTCTCGACGCTGGCCCGGTGTGCGGCGGTATCTATCCCGCGCGCCAGCCCCGAAGTGATGACATAACCGTTCTGGCCGCAGCGCCTGGCGATCATCGCCGCAAACTTGGCGCCGACGACCGAAGCGTTGCGCGAGCCGACGATGCCGACAGACGGACGTGTGGCGCTTGTCAGGTCGCCCTTGATGGCGACGAGCGGTGGAGCGCCATCTATATGCCTGAGCGCGGGCGGATAATCCGGCTCTCCGATGCCGACAAAGCAAGCCCCATGTCTGCTGGCGACTTCAAGCTCCCGCTCGGCATCCTCGATGCTGGAAATACGTAACGAGCGCGTGGCGCCGCCTCGCCGAGAAAGTTCCGGCAGCATGGCGAGTGCATTTTCTGCAGAGCCGCAATGGTTGATCAATTGCCGGAAAGTGGCCGGGCCGACATTGTCTGAGCGGATCAGCCTCAGCCAGGCGATCCTCTGCTTCTCGGTCAGCGCAATTCCCGATCTCCGTGCGCTGCCATCAGGCATGAATCGCCTCTTCGGGCAGATTGCCCGTTTGAGCCGATCTTGCTTTCGGTGCCGGCGATCAACCGCTCGATATTGGTGTTGTGCTTCACCCAGAAAATTACGGTCATGATTGTCGAATGGGTGCAATCTTGACGACACGTATGAACCACGACGCAACCGGAAAGGCAAGGGCGGAAAACGGTACCATGCGCTGTGAGCACGTGCCGGGCCCGGTGGCAGCGAGTGACGCAGTAGCGGCGAGCGCCGCCTGAAGTGACGCGGGCTTTTCCGCAGGCGCAATCGGCTTTCATGTCGTCGGACGGTCGGCTTTGATCCGCTTTTGTCGCTTTCTTTACAGGAAAGCCAAGCAGCCAGATTTGATGGCGGAAAATTTAAGGTACTGGCCGGGTCCAAAAATTAAAACAGAACGACAGGGAGCGGAAACTATCAGGAGGATAGGGAGGACAGTCTTTATATCACAGTTACGGCAGGCCGCGAAAGGCGTTTGAGACGCGCCGTATTTCGTGCCGCTGTCGCAAGCGATTTCGCGCAAGACTACGCGCGGCAATTCGGACGATGAAAGCGCTATCGGCTGCCCGTCATTTTTGACGGTAGCGCGCCATTCCGTCTTCACGCCCGAACAAAACCGGCTGCTCGCGCATACGGTTTGTTCTGATCCAGACGACCAGCTTTCGCTCTCCGCTGCCGAATGGCGGCGGCGTGATCTGCTGCGCCATTGCCTTCATCGAATAACGAATTCCCGACCGTATTGTGGTGAGAGACACAATGCGATGGGCTTCCTTTTTTCTCTGAAAACAGAAAAGACCCACGAAAATGAATGCAGCAAGGAAAATAACCTGGAAGAATTACTTTGGTGTGTCTTCCGTTAATATTTTTATTGCCACCACGCAGAATGTTTTATCTGCGTGGTTGATGTACTACTATACAACATATGCCGGCTTGTCGATAATGGCGGTGGGGACCCTGTTTGCGATCAGCAAACTGGCCGGGGCCTTTTTCTCTCTGTTTTTCGGTGAACTGTCGGACAAATTCGGCCAGACCCGCCTTGGCAAGAAATTCGGTCGTCGCCGCTTCTGGCTTCTCGCCATCATTCCGGTCCACACCATCCTCTTTCCGTTGGTGTGGCTCCCCGGCATGGGGGTGGCTTACTACTATTTCATCTACATTCTCTATAATTGCGTGCTGCGTGTTCCGCAGATCATCATCCCCACTTTGACAACCGAGATGACCACGGATTCGACCGTGCGCGCCAAGATCGAGGGTATGAAGCAGGCCGTTGGTGCGATCGCCACCACGGCGCTTTCGGCGCTGCCCGGCATCATGTTCCTCTATTTCGGCAAGGATCTGGCTGCCTTTACCTGGACCATGATTATTTGTGACGTTCTGGCCTGCGTGGCATTATTCCTGCAATACAAGTGGAGCTTCGAACGGCCGGCGGAGGAACTGCATTTCACCCCGGGCCGAAGCGCCTGGCAGGACATGAAGTTGATGTTCCGCGATCTGGGTTCCACGCTACGGGTCCGTGCATTTCGTCAGTTGCTGGCCATGTTCGTTGCGCAGATCTCGGAGCGTACCATCTCCGGATACGTCAACACCTATTTCATCATTTTCGTCATGTTGATGAGCCCGACCGTCGTTGCCGGTGCCAACAGCGTCGCTTACCTTTTAGGCCTGCTGTTTCTGTCCTTTTTCCTCTGGTACACGATCAAGACTGACGGTGCGACCTCGTTCCGCCTCGGCGCATGGGTAACGCTGCTTGTCTTTGCCGCTTTCGCCTGGCTGGCACTGGTACGCCCACCCCACGCGGAGATCTGGCTGATCGGTCTGACGATCGTCCTGAATTTCGGCAAGACCGGCATTGCCAACGCGTCTTTCTACCTGATGTCATTCATTCCCGATGTCGACGAAATGGTCACCCGCGAACGGCGTGAAGCTCTGTTCTCCGGCGTGTTCAACTTTGTTGATACTGTCATTCAGGCATCGATCATGTTCACCCTCGGTCTGGTTTTGTCGGCCACCGGCTTTCAGCAGGGCGTGGACGTCCAGCCGGAATCCACCGTTACCAGCATCATTGCCATCTATACCTGCGTGCCATTCTGCTTCGGGCTATGGGGTATCATCGTTTCCAAGCGCTTCAAGCTCAACCGCGAGAACCACCTGATCGTGTTGCAGGAAATCGCACGCCTCAAAAATGGCGGTGACCGCAGTGCGGTTGATCCGCAGACCCGCGCGACCGTCGAATTGCTGACTGGTCTTCCCTATGAGCAATGCTGGCAGGAACCGGCTGCGGCGACGGAACACCATGTGGCGGCTGCCGCAGCACGCTGATCCCCGCACTGAAAGGAATGGACAAATGATGATGGTTGAACCAGACGACTTTCCGACAGCGAAGGACGGCATTCCTGTCGCATGGTGTGACGAGGTGACGGGAAAGAAGATTATCCGGCTGTCTGCGCAAGCGGGCACGTCCTCCCTGTATTTCCATCAGCATGCCTATAGCCATGATGGACAACGCATGGTCGTCAGCCGACCTGACGGAATTGGCGTGATCGAACTGGGTAGTCGGCGCAACAGCCTCATCCTGGCAGACCCAGGCGCCGAAGTGCTGATGGTCGGCAGGCAAACTTCGCGGCTTTGGTACATTGATTGCAGTGGTCCTGATCGTGAAGTGTGCACTGTCGATCTTGAGGGCCAACAACGGCAAGGCCACTATCGGCTGTCGCCATCCGAGGCGATCTTCGCGGTCAACGCCGATGAAACCCTGCTGCTTGGAAGCGAGACCCATGAGGGCAAGTCGTTCAACGACGAGTTTACCTCCGGTTCGTCTGATGCGGCCGGAGGCAATGCCAATCCACAAGGAGAGTGGATGGTCGATAGCGACATGTACCACCCCGTCACGGGCCGGCGGCTGACATTCGCGGAACAGAAGGAGGTGCATATCAATAGGCGACTGGAGAGACGTCTTCCGATGACCATCTTCGTCGTCGATCTAAAGACCCGTCTGCGCCGCGATGTCTATCATGCCGCCGACTGGTTGAACCACCTGCAGTTTTCCCCCACCGACCCGCAGCAGATCATGTTCTGCCACGAGGGACCGTGGCACAAGGTGGACCGCATCTGGACAATGCGCCTGGGCAATGATCCCTGCGCCCCGCTTCGTGTGCATACACGCAGCATGAACATGGAGATCGCCGGGCACGAATTCTTTGGCCATGACGGTCAAACCATCTGGTACGATCTCCAGACGCCGCGCGGTGAAGTCTTTTGGCTGGCGGGCTACGAGCTTGAGAGCGGAAGGCGGCATTGGTACGCCCTGGAGCGGGACTTCTGGTCGGTTCATTTCAACGTGTCACCCGACGGCACTTGTTTCGCCGGCGACGGGGGGGATGAAGAAATGGTCGCTCACGCCAAAGACGGCAAATGGATTTCGCTATTCGTCCCTGAGTCGGTTCCGGATGTGGCGGGTATATCCGCGGCCAATGCCGGAGAACTCATCGATCCCGGAGTGCTGCGTGCGGTGCGTCTCGTCGATATGCAAAACCATAACTACCGGCTGGAGCCAAATCTCTCCTTCACGCCCGACGGGAAACAGTTGGTATTTCGCTCCAACATGCATGGAGATGTGCACACCTATGCCGTGGATATCGGCTAGTAACGTTGAGCCGAAAAAAAAACGGGGCTGAACAATGTTGCTCAGTCCCGTTTGTCATAATCTCTATTGTCCGCGGATGAACGGAGGTCAGGTTGAAAGGGCTATCCCTTCGAGCCGATCTTGCTTTCGGTGCCGGCGATCAGTCGCTCGATATTGGTCTTGTGCTTGACCCACGAGATTACTGTCATGACCGCCATCACGGCTGCAATCTTGGGTTCCTGTATGAACCACAGCACAACAGGAACAATAAGCGTCGCCACCAGAGCGGAGAGCGACGAATATTTGCTGAGCTTGGCGATCGTCAGCCACACGGCGGCAAAGACGAGCACCATCCATGGTGCGACGCCGAGCAGGGTGCCGATATAGGTCGCCACACCCTTGCCGCCCTTGAAACCGAGCCAAACCGGGTAAAGGTGTCCGATGAAGGCAGCGAAGCCTGCAAGCAGCCCGGCTTCGGAGCCGAAGAAATGCCAGCCGATGATGGCCGCGACAGTCGCTTTCAGCGCATCGAGCAGAAGCGTCGCTGCGGCGAGTTTTTTGTTGCCGGTTCGGAGCACATTGGTCGCGCCGATGTTCCCCGACCCAATCGAGCGGATGTCGCCGAGCCCTGCAGCACGGGTGAGCAGCAGGCCGAACGGGATCGAGCCGAGCAGATAGCCCAGGATCAGGGCGCCGGCTGCGATCGGCAGTGTGATCTGCCAGTTGAAGAGTTCGCTCACGCTCGGCCCCCATCGATTGCATGCACGCATTTGCCCGCCACATAGGTGGCGACCGCGCGGCCGGAGAAGCGCGCTTCGTCGAACGGCGTGTTCTTCGAGCGCGAGAGGATTGCATCCTTGGAGACGATCCAGGGATCATCGAGATCGATCAGCGTGATGTCGGCCTTGGCACCCACTTTCAGCGTGCCGGCGTCGAGGCCGAAGATATGTGCAGGGCGGGTCGACATGGCGTCGATCAGCCGCATCAGTGGCACGCGCCCGTCATGATGCAGGCGGAGCGCTGCGGACAGCATCGTCTCAAGCCCGATCGCGCCATCGGCGGCGTCGGCAAACGGCAAGCGCTTGGTATCGACGTCCTGCGGATCGTGCGACGAGACGATGATGTCGATATCGCCTGCAGCCAGGGCATCGGCCATGGAGACGCGATCGTCCTCGGTTCTGAGAGGCGGAGACAGCTTGAAGAAGGTGCGGTATTCGCCGATGTCATTTTCGTTGAGTGACAAATGGTTGATCGAGATGCCGCAGGTCACGTTTGCACCGCGGCCGCGAGCAACCTTCATCGCCTCTACCGATTCAGGCACCGAAATCTTGGCTGCGTGGTATTTGGCTTTGGTGAGAGCCGCAATCCTCAGATCACGTTCCAACGGAATGATTTCCGCTTCTTTGGGAACACCGGACAGGCCGAGCCAGCTGGCGAACAGCCCTTCGTTCATTACCCCGTTGCCGAGATATTTGTCACGCAGTTCAAGCGAGATGACCGCATCGAACTCCCGTGCGTAGGTCATTGCGCGGCGAAGCAGCAGCGAGTCGGAAAGCGCATGCCGGCCATTGGTGAAGGCGACGGCGCCGGCTTCCTGCAGCAGACCGAATTCCGTCATTTCCTTGCCTTCAAGGCCACGGGTCAGGGCGGCTGCGGCATGAACATTGACGAGCGCCTTGTCGCGGGCCGTCTTGTGGACGAATTCGACGAGCGCGATGTCGTCGATCACCGGATCGGTCTCGGGCATCATGATGAAGGAGGTGACGCCACCGGCCGCTGCCGCGCGACTGGCCGATTCGATCGTTTCAGTATGCTCTGCACCGGGTTCGCCTACATAGACGCGGGCGTCGACAAGGCCGGGAGTGGCAACGAGACCCTGGCATTCACGGACGCTGGAACCGTGCGGTACACCCTGGTTCAGGGCGTCTTTGCCGCAAGCAAGGATATGTCCGTCTTCGCCGATGATGATCGTGCCGGTTTCGTCAAGATTGCGCGACGGATCGAGGATGCGGACATTTTTGAGAACGGTTGATTTCATGCGCGTTCTCCCTGGTTGGAGGTGAGGAGCGTTTCCATCACGGCCATGCGCACGGCGACCCCCATTTCAACCTGCTGCTCGATCACGCTCTGCGGGCCGTCCGCCACTTCCGAGGCGATTTCAACGCCGCGGTTCATCGGGCCGGGATGCATGACGAGCGCGTCTTCCTTGGCCGCCTTCAGTTTTTCCGCATCAAGCCCGTAGAAATGGAAATATTCGCGAACCGACGGCACGAAGGAACCAGCCATGCGCTCGCGCTGCAGGCGCAGCATCATCACCACATCGGCGTTCTTCAGGCCTTCTGCCATGGAGTGGAAGACTTCCACGCTCATGTCACGAATGCCCGAAGGAAGAAGCGTGGAAGGAGCAACGACACGGACGCGGGCACCCATGGCGTTGAGAAGGATGATGTTCGAGCGGGCGACCCGCGAGTGCAGGACGTCGCCGCAGATCGCCACCGTGATACCGGTCAGCGTACCCTTGGCGCGGCGGATCGTCAGTGCGTCGAGCAGCGCCTGTGTCGGATGTTCATGCTGGCCATCGCCGGCATTGACCACCGAGCAGGCGACCTTCTGGGCAAGAAGCGCTGCCGCACCGGCGGAAGAATGGCGAAGCACCAGCACGTCGGGGCGCATGGCGTTCAGCGTCATCGCCGTATCAATCAGCGTTTCGCCCTTTTTGACCGACGAGTTGCCGACCGACATGTTCATCACGTCGGCGCCAAGCCGTTTTCCGGCAAGTTCGAAGGACGACTGTGTGCGCGTCGAGGCTTCGAAGAAAAGGTTGATCTGGGTAAGGCCGCGTAAGGTGGACGTCTTTTTCTCCCGCTGCCGGGAAATCTTCACGGCCTCGTCAGCCTTGTCGAGAAGATAGGTGATGTCCTGTTCTTTGAGACCCTTGATGCCGAGGAGGTGGCGATGAGGGAAGAAGACCATTGGGCGTGTCTCCGCTTGCGTTCGGCGGTCTATAAGGTTTGGGGGGGCAAGCTGCAAGCGGCATGGTGCAATATACCATCCCACTTTCTTCATTCTGCTTGTGTTTTGGCAGGCGGAAACGGCCATTTGTTGAGAAGCCCAATTTAGGGTCGTGCGCCCGTTCCCACTCCCGTTAACTTCCGCTAGAAGCGGAGCATGAACGAGTTAACCCGCGCCGAAGAAAAATTCGCCGAATTGAACCAGCCTGCGCCCTGGTCCGGCATCAATGCCTATCGCTCCGATCCGCTTCTGGTCGATCTGACGGGTGGGCTCAATCGCGTCATCCGCGAGGAATACGATCAGCTTGGCCGTTACGTGACGTCGCCCGAAGCGCAGGAGCTGGCGCGTATGGCGAATGAAAATCCGCCAAAGCTGAAGACCCACGGTCCGCGCGGCGAGCGTCTCGATGTGGCCGAATTCCATCCCGCATGGCATGCGCTGATGCGCCGTTCGATGCAAACGGGCCTTCATTCTTCCATATGGGAGAACATCCCGGAAGCGAAGGGCAGCGAGCACAAGGCGCGCGCCACGCGCTTCTATCTGACGGCGCAGCTTGAAAGCGGCCACCTCTGCCCGTTGACCATGACCAGCGCTTCCGTTGCAGCCCTGATGGCGTCGCCACGGGTGCAAAAGGAATGGGCTCCCAAAATCCTGTCGCGCAAGTATGATTCAACCAATCGTCCGGCCATGCAGAAAAGCGCGATCACGCTCGGTATGGGCATGACGGAAAAGCAGGGCGGCACCGACGTGCGCGCCAACCGCTCCATTGCCGAGCGGGTAGGTGAGGGCATCTATCGCCTGAATGGCCACAAATGGTTCATGTCGGCACCTATGAGTGACGGTTTCGTCATGCTGGCAAAGACCAAGGATGATATCAGCTGCTTCCTCGTTCCGCGTCTTCTCGAAGACGGTTCGGCCAACGGTCTGCAGTTCCAGCGGCTGAAGGACAAGATCGGTAATCGCTCCAACGCGTCGGCTGAAGTCGAGTTCTCCGATGCATTCGGTTTTCTGCTCGGTGAACCGGGTGCGGGTATTCGCACCATCCTCGATATGGTCACGCTGACGCGGCTTGATTGCGCGGTCGCTTCTGCCGGCATCATGCGCGCATCGCTTGCCGAGGCCGTTCATTTTACGCGCGGCCGCAATGTATTCGGCCGCAAGCTCGTCGATCAGCCTTTGATGACGCGCGTGCTTGCCGATATGGCGCTGGATGTGGCAGCCGCAACCGCACTTGGTTTCCGTCTTGCCGAAGCCTTCGATCGCGCCGCCGGCAATCCGGCGGACGCGGCCTTTGCCCGCGTCATGACCCCGGTCGTCAAATATTTCAACTGCAAGATTGCTCCGTCGCTGATCTACGAGGCAATGGAATGCCTTGGTGGCAACGGTTACGTGGAGGAACGCCCGATCGCGCGTCACTACCGGGAAGCGCCGGTCAACGCGATCTGGGAAGGCTCCGGCAACGTCATGGCGCTTGATGTCCTGCGTGTCCTCTCACGTGGTCGCGACCTGTTCGAGCTGGTACTTTCCGGTTTCGAGCGGGATCTTGGCGCATCCGGCCGCAAGACGATCGAGGTTCTGCGTGCCGCCATGGCGCTTTGCGAACGGGATGAGGGCGCGGCGCGCCTGCTGGTCGAACAACTGGCCCTGGCCGCCGGTGCCGCCGAACTGGCGCGTCTCGGCGCCGGCAAGATTGCCGATGCTTATCTCGAAACCCGCTTGGCCGGTGGCTGGCGCTCGACCTACGGCATGCTCGATGCCCGTTTCGACGCAAGCTATATCGTCGACCTTCTTTATCCGCCGGCAGCGTAGTTCGCTACGAACATCGCGACCGGAATGGAAAAGAAGGCGAGCGCCGTCTGCACGGTTGCGGCTGCAGCGTAAAAATCTGCGTCGCCGCCCATCTGCTTGGCAAGCACATAGCCATTCATCGCGGTCGGGACTGCGGCGCTCAGCGCCAGCAGCGCCAGATTGGTGCCGGTAAGTCCGACGGCAAGGCCGACTGCAATGGCGAGAGCCGGAAATACGACCAGTTTCATGACCACGGCCGACAGCACGCCGATGCTCGGCTTCAGCGCATCTGCAACCTTGAGGCCTGCTCCAACCGTGATCAGGCCAAGGCTGAGCGAGGCCTGAGACAACATCTCGACCGTTGCCATCACCGGCCGATAGAGCGGCAAGCCGATCAGGTTGATGCCGATGCCGAGAATGGTGGCGATGATCATCGGGTTGCTGATGATTTTGATCGCGATGGCGCGATAGTCGCGTTTCTGCCCGGAGAATACGGCAAGTACGGCGATGCTTCCTGCATTGACCGGTACGATCACCGCCGCCATCACCATGCCGACGACGACAAGCCCATGCGCATCATAGGTCTTGGCGGCGATTGCAAGCGCCATGAAGCCGTTCCAGCGCGTCGATGTCTGATAAAGCGAGGTGAAGGTGGAGGGTGTCATCTGGCCGCGTTTGAGAACCGGCCATGAGGCGAGCACGACGATGGACATCGTCGTGAAGGCAAGGATAGCGATCAGGCTGACATGGATGCTGCTTGCATCCGAGAAATCGGCCTTTGCCATGGTCTGAAAGAGAAGGGCGGGAAACAGCACATAATAGCTGCACTGCTCCATCCCCTCCCAGAAATTACCGTTGATGACGGTCGTCCGTTTGAGGCCGATGCCGAGAAGGACGAGCAGGAAGACGGGTAAAATGCTTTCGAATATGGTCAGCATGAGCCGCGGGCGCGCTTATCAGTTTATGTGTTATTCCTCCCGTGCGTCACTCTGCATGTAATCAGTGGCAAGGCAATGGCCGCAATTCTGTGCATCATGTCGCAACACGCTTGCTGCCCGGCGGCCGGGGGATTATCGCCTATGCTGGAGTTTCTTGAAGAATAGGCCGAAGATGCTGCAGATCCCCGAGATGACCACGCAACAGAACCAGCCATTACGGCCGCGCAATCGGGCCAATACCGAGCGTGCGATTTTTCTGGCGGCGCGTGGTCTCCTGTCCGAACACGGTTTCCAGGGTTTCGGGATCAATGCGGTGGCGCGCCGTGCCGGCTGCGACAAGCAACTGATCTACCGTTATTACGGCGGTCTCGATGGTCTGCTCGATGCAATCGGCGAGGAACTCGGCAGCTGGGTGAGCGACAAGATCCCGCAGGATACCGGCGGCATGTTCGTCCTCACCTATGGCGACCTGATGGAAAAGCTTTCGATGTATTTCATGGAAGCGCTGAGGGACGACCCGCTCGTCTGCAGGATCGTCGCCTGGGAAGTCTCTCAAGATACGCCGCAGGTTCGCCGACTTTCCGAGTCGCGCATGAAGGCGCTCGGCAAATGGCTGGAGCGGATGCAGGGAAGCCTGAAGCCGCCGAAAGGCGTCGATACCGCCACGACCAATGCGCTGCTGTTTGCGTCCATCCAGCATCTGGTCATTTCCGCTTCCGTCAGCGGCCAGTTTGCCGGTGTTGCGCTGAAGACGGAAAAGGACTGGGAAAAGGTGGCTGCCGCGGTTCGCCGCCTCGTTCGCGCCATATACGGCTGATCCCAACCATCATTGTCCACAGTCACACCTCGGAAATTAACCATAACCATGGGTTTCCGTTGCACTGAACTGCTGTGTCTTTAGGCTGGTTAATGTATTGTTAACCGAGTTTCGTAAGACAAATGCCAGCTGTGGTAACATTCCTCAGAGAGCGCCTTTTGCTGATCGTCCTGACGGGGGCTTTCGCCGCATTGGCGCTTAACATCGCGGTCCCTGCGTTGGTGCTGAGTGTTATGGCGCTGTCGAGATGGGTTGTCTCGGCGGATTTGGGTTTGGCAGAGCTTGAAGGTAAGGCCGCATGAAGTGGTTCTTGATACTCTGGGCAGGCCCGGTCGCACTGCTGTCGAGCTGGTATGGCTTGTCCTATTATGACATGAGCTTCGGCTTTTTCATGCTGACGCGGCACACCCACGATCTCGTTTTCGAGGTCTATGGAAACATTCTCGGCATTCCGCCCGAAACGATCCCGCCACTCGTTGCAAGGGCGATTGCGTTCGATAGCCTGATCGTCTTTGCGATCATCGCCTTCAGAAAGCGCAAGGCGATCGCTGCATGGTGGCGCAAGCGTCAGTCTTCGAAGGAAGACGTCATTGCCGTACGCAGAGACGAGAGCCTGTCGAGCGCCCCCTGAAGAATGAAGCTTGCCGCAGCCGAATCGATCCGTTCGGCCCGCTTGGCGCGCGAAACGTCCATTTCCAGCAATGCCCTTTCAGCCGCGACGGTCGAGAGCCGTTCGTCCCAGTAGACGAAGGGTAGGGCGGTCTTGTCCGACATGGAGCGGACAAAGGCGCGGGTCGCCTGAACGCGAGGGCCAGCCGAGCCATCCATGTTCATCGGCAGGCCGATGATGAAGGCAGCAACCTTCTCCTTTTCAGCAAATGCCAGCAGCACCTGGGCGTCCTGAGTGAATTTCACCCGCTTGATCACCGGCCGGGGGGATGAAAACCGCCGGCCGAGATCCGACATGGCAAGCCCGATCGTCTTGGTGCCGAGGTCCAGCCCGGCAATTGCCTGGTTCGGCTGAAGCGCTTCGGCCAGTTCTTCGATCGTCAATGTTGCCATGTCTAAAAATCCTGCACTCAGCTTTTCTTGCGCACGAATTCGGTACGCAGCACCAGTCCCTTGATCGTATCGTGCCGGCAGTCGATCTCTTCCGGGTTATCCGTCAGGCGGATGGAGCGGATCACCGTGCCCTGCTTCAGCGTCTGACCTGCGCCCTTGACCTTGAGGTCCTTGATCAGCGTGACGGCGTCGCCATCGGCAAGCACATTGCCGGCGCTGTCATGAACCGCTGAAGCCGCAGCTGCTTTTGCGGCCGCTTCAGATGCAGGCAGCCATTCGCCGCTTGCTTCGTCATAGATGTATTCGTCGTCATTGCCCGCCATGTCGTTTCCTTTGGTGATGAAATGTCGTCCGCTGCCAGTATTGCTCGCAGGAGCTGGGAGCGGCTGGAGGTCGCTTAGCCCACGGTCTACTGGCTGGCAACCGTTGTCGTCAGGACATGGCTATAGCACGATCAGGTATCGGTGGCGCTCATGATCACCATTCCCGCTCGAATCAACCATCGCGAAGTTTGAAATCGGCGAGTGACATGCTATCTTTGGGGCAGGAGGTGAGACGACCTTCATTCCGGTGGGAGCCGGGCTTTCGCTCGACCCCCGTGCTGTTAACGGCTTATCGTCATTGTCAGGCGCCAACCGAACAAACTGACGATCACCGTAACCCGGATTTCAATCGTCTCACCTCCTTTCGTCGCGCCGGAACGTCCGTTCCGACCTTTCCTTTTTATCAAATTTCGATTTGGTTTGTTCCCCCTGATTCCCCTGTATTGGAGGACGATTACCCATGAAGATCACCTGGCTCGGCCATGCCGCTTTCCGTATCGAGACAGCCAAGGCCAAAATCCTGATCGACCCATTTCTCAGCTATAACCAGCCTTTTGCCGATGCCGGTCTCGACATCAAGGATGTGTCTGAAGGTGTGACCCATATCCTACTGACGCACGGCCACGCGGACCATGTCGGCGACACGGTTGCGATTGCCAAGGAAAAGGGCGCGGTCGTTTTAGCCAACGCCGATCTCGGTTCCTGGCTCGGCACCAAAGGCGTCGAAAAGATCGAGATGGGCAATACCGGCGGCACGGTCGCATTCGACGGCTTCACCGCCACTTTCACCCAGGCACTGCATTCCTCCGGCCAGGTCGATGAAATGGGCGTTGCCCATTCACTCGGCTCCGCCAACGGCTTGATGCTGCATTTCGACGATGAGCTTTCGGTTCTCCACATGGGCGATACCGACATCTTCACCGACATGGGCCTGATCAACGAGCTGCACCAGCCGGATCTCGGCATCGTGCCGATCGGCGACCGTTTCACCATGGGCGGCGCGGTGGCGGCTTTGGCCTGCCAGCGCTTCTTCGATTTCAAGCACGCCATTCCCTGCCACTACGGCACTTTCCCGATCATCGACCAGACGCCGGAAAAGTTCGTCAAGGGCATGGAAGGCAGCCGCACCCGCGTTGAAACGCCAGCGCCGGGCACTGTGCTGAGCTATTAATTCCTTGAGCAAGTTTGGCGCGTCGCCACTGCGGCGCGCCGCCTGCGGCCAAATCGTTGCGCATTGTTGCTATTCCGGTTGCGCTTGTTGTTGCGATCACAATACATGGCCATTATAGCGAAGTAGATTTTTATTGCCCGGAGTTGAGCCATGTCCGTCGATCTCGCCACCGTAAAGCGCGTTGCGCGCCTTGCTCGCATTGCCGTCACTGAAGACGACGCCAATCGCATGGTCGGCGAGCTGAATGGTATCATCAATTTCGTCGAGCAATTGGGCGAGGTCGATGTGACCGGCGTCGAGCCGATGACGTCTGTCACCCCGATGGATATGCGCAAGCGCGTTGACGCCGTGACCGATGGCGACAAGGCCGACGACATCGTTGCCAATGCGCCCGTGACCGACCGCAATTTCTTCCTGGTGCCGAAGGTCGTTGAATAAGCCGCTTTTCAAAGCGCTTCCGACCCTCTCCACGCATTCGAACATTTTGAAGAGCCCATGACCGAACTCACCAGCCTCACCATTGCCGAAGCCCGCGAAAAGCTTGGCTCCAAGGAAATCACCTCGGTCGAGCTGACCAAGGCCTATGTCGACGCGATCGACGCCTTCAACAGCACGTTCAATGCCTACATCACCACCACGCCGGAAAAGGCGATGGAGATGGCAAAGGCTTCCGACGAACGCCGCGCTTCCGGTAAGGTCGGTACGCTGGAAGGCATTCCGCTCGGCATCAAGGACCTGTTCGCCACCGAAGGCGTCCACACCCAGGCCGCTTCGCACATTCTCGACGGCTTCAAGCCGAAATACGAATCGACCGTCACGCAGAACCTCTGGGACGATGGCGCCGTCATGCTCGGCAAGTTGAACATGGACGAATTCGCCATGGGCTCTTCGAACGAGACCTCCTTCTACGGTCCGGTCATCAACCCGTGGAAGGCGGAAGGCTCCAACCAGCAGCTCGTTCCGGGCGGCTCGTCCGGTGGTTCGGCTGCAGCCGTTGCTGCCCATCTGTGCGCCGGCGCCACCGCAACCGACACAGGCGGCTCGATCCGCCAGCCCGCCGCCTTCACCGGCACCGTCGGCATCAAGCCGACCTATGGCCGCTGCTCGCGCTGGGGCACGGTTGCCTTCGCATCCTCGCTCGACCAGGCCGGCCCGATTGCACGCGATGTGCGCGATGCCGCGATCATGCTGAAGTCGATGGCATCCGTCGACAAGAAGGACACGACCTCGGTTGATCTTCCGATCCCGGATTACGAGGCCGCACTCGGCCAGTCGGTCAAGGGCATGAAGATCGGCATTCCGAAGGAATACCGCGTCGACAACATGCCGGAAGAGATCGAGGCGCTCTGGCAGCAGGGTATCGCCTTCCTCAAGGATGCCGGTGCCGAGATCGTCGATATCACCCTGCCGCATACGAAATACGCCCTGCCGGCCTATTACATCGTCGCGCCTGCCGAAGCCTCGTCCAACCTTGCCCGTTATGACGGTGTTCGTTACGGCCTGCGCGTCGACGGCAAGGACATTGCCGACATGTACGAAAAGACCCGCGCGGCCGGCTTCGGCACAGAGGTAAAGCGTCGTATCATGATCGGCACCTATGTTCTGTCGGCCGGTTATTACGATGCCTATTACCTGCAGGCGCAGAAGGTCCGCACGCTGATCAAGCGCGACTTCGAGACCGTCTTCCACGCAGGTGTAGATGCGATCCTGACGCCGGCCACCCCGTCGTCCGCCTTCGGTATCGCCGACGAAAACCTCGCAGCCGATCCGGTCGCCATGTACCTGAACGACATCTTCACGGTGACGGTCAATATGGCCGGCCTTCCGGGTATCGCCGTCCCGGCCGGCCTCGACAAGAAGGGCCTGCCGCTCGGCCTGCAGCTTATCGGCAAGCCGTTCGAGGAAGAGACACTCTTCCGCACCGCCCATGTCATAGAACAGGCCGCCGGCAAGTTCACGCCGGCCAAGTGGTGGTAAGCGGGCTTAAAATTCGAGAAATGACTGTCGCCGATCACATTGTGGTCGGCGAAGTCGGTTTTGTGGCCTGGCAATCCAGCGATGCCTTCAAGGATGTCGAGCTTTCGGCCGACGTCCTGGAGCGGACCCGCAGGGCCTACGAGATTTTTGCCGGGGAAACCAAGGTAGACGTCTGGATTGCCGAACTGGACGGCAAGGTCGTTGGCTGGTGTGCGCGCGATGGCGCGCCCAATTATATCTCCGATCTCTGGATTCTGCCCGACCATCAGGGCAGGGGCATCGGCAAGGCGCTGGTTTGGGATGCAATCGCTCGCATCAAGGCGGAAGGGCATAGGACGGCCACCATCCATACCCATGGCCGCAATGCCGGTGCGATCCGGCTTTATCAGCGCTGCGGCTTTGCCATCACGTGGCGCGGCATCGAATATTCGAAAAGCATGGGCATCGACCTGGAAAAGGTTCATCTGGAACAGTCATTAATCTGACCTGGCCGAGGAGAGTAAGATGAACCCCGAACTGATGTCTCTGATCGCAGCATTCGACCGCCTTGCCGCAGCCGGCTTTAAGGTGGGGCCGGAATGGGAAGACGTTCACAATCTCTGCCAGCAACATGAAGGCGAACAGGCATTCGACTGGGGACACGCGCTCTGCCATCGCATCGAAGGCGACGACTGGAATGCCGATTACTGGTATCGTCGGGCGGGTCGGCGACGTATAGGGGCGATCAGCGAGGAGTGGACCGCGATGAAGGCCGCGCTTTCAGCCGCCTGAGGCAAGCAGGATTAGCCACGCGCCTTTGATGACGCGCGGCTCCGGTCCATTTACCGGTTATTCAGCTCGGCTCTCACCAGCACCAGTCCCCGCTCGGTAATCCGGTAGGGCCTGCCACCTTGCGATCGGATCGCCTTCTTCTGCTTCAACTTTCGAAAGGTGAGGAGATCAAGGCCCGAAAAGATCCAGCCTTCGCGGGTGAAGAGTTGCAGTTTTTCGATTTTGCGATTGTCGTCGCGGGTGATCTCGATCCGGCCGCCCTGGGCAAGCAGGTGGAGGATGCGCTGTTCGGCGCGGGAAATGTCCATTGTTTCGATGTCCGGAGAGGCGCTCGCATTGGAGCGCACAAAAACGGTTCCGACACCCGGATTGGGGGTCGGGGCTTACGTTTTTGTCTGGGCCAGTCGCCTGACGGCTACCGGCCCCTCAACGGGTCTCTTGGGACGAGAACATCAAAACTCCATCAATGCTCTTTCGGGTTAAACGCCTTGCGGGCGGCGGTCAAGTTTTGCAACCGTCGCGGTTCTTGAAGTCAGACGCAAAAAAAACGCGCCGGTTGCCCGACGCGTTTCCTGTTTCGAATGGGCGTTATCCGCTCAGTCGAGCGTATAGGCGATGACCGAATCGCCGGGCGTGGTGCCGAGCGAGCCGTGGCCACCGGCGGCAACCACGATATACTGCTTGCCGTCTTTGCCACGATAGGTCATCGGCGTTGCCTGGCCACCGGCCGGAAGTGCCATTTTCCACAGCACTTCGCCTGTCTGCATGTCGTAACCACGGATCGAGTCGTCGAGGGCTGCGGCCGTAAAGGCAACGCCGCCGGCGGTCGTCAGCGTTCCACCATGGGCGAGCATGCCCATTTCGAACGGGATCGGGAACTTCACGCCGGCGAACTGCTGTCCGGCCACCGTGCCGTTGCGGTATTTCCAGGCGGTCTTGCCGGTCTTCAGGTCGACGCCGACGCGCACACCCCAGGCCGGGGCATTGCATGGAGCGTTCAGCGCCGAACGGAAGTGCTGGATCGATACGGCATAGGGGCCGCCGAGGTTTTCGTTGCCCGGTTTGGACTCGCCGCCCGAATTGTCCCCGCCGAATACGCGCTTGTTAAGGTCGCCTGCCTGACGCGGATAAAGCTTGTAGAGATAGGCGAGATATTGCGGTGTGCCGATCAGCCACTTGTTGACCGGATCGGTTGCAACCGAACCCCAGTTGAACACGCCGATATTGCCCGGCCATACGAGCGAACCGGTCGTTGTCGGCGGCGTCCACGGATTGCCGTCATAACGATACTGGTTGTAGGTCGTGCGGCATGCCATCTGGTCGAATGGTGTCGCGCCCCACATGTCGGCTTCGCGCAGCGGAGCCGGTGTGAAGTTGAGCGAGGACATCGGTTGCGTCGGCGAAAGCTTCTCGCCGGCAATGTCGGTATTGGTGCTTACCGGCACGTCGCTGATTGGCAGGATCGGCTTGCCGTTGGTACGGTCGAGAACCCATAGATTGCCGATCTTGGTCGGGATGATGATCGCCGGTGTATCGACGCCGTCCTTCGGCAGGTTCAGGAGAACCGGCTGGGAAGGGTTGTCGCGGTCCCACAGATCGTGATGCGAAGTCTGGAATTTCCACTTCAGCTGGCCGGTCTTCAGGTCGAGGGCGGCGAGCGCATCGACGAATGCCTCCTGCTCGGGCGTGCGCGAAATGCCGACCTGGTCAGGCGAGGCGTTACCGAACGGGATATAGGCGAGACCGAGAGTTTCGTCCGCTGCGAACTGCGTCCACGCGACGACCGAATTCGGCTCGTAATGCTCGCCGGCAGCAAGCGGAGCCGTGTCTTTCGGCTTGCTTGCGTCGAACTTCCAGACGACCTTGCCGGTGCGAACGTCGAAGGCGCGGATAACGCCCGACGGATTGTTTTCGTAGTAGTTGTCGGCGATCGCGCTGCCGAGGATGATCAGATCCTTGGTCACAAGCGGAGCGGATGTCTGCTGGTAGGTGGCACGATTGGTATCGACCATGCCTTCCATCAGGTCGACATAACCGTCGGTGCCGAAGGTCTTGCACAGCGCGCCGTTATCGGCGTTGAGCGCAAACAGGCGGGCATCGACCGTGGAGGCAAGAATACGGCGCGGGCATTCGGCAACGGCGGCTGTGGTCGCTGCCTGCTGTTCCGGCGTGCTGTCCGCAGGAGCGGCATAGGCTGTCGAATCGTTCCACGAAACGCCACGGCAGGTCTGGTGCTGATAGAACGGATCGCGCTTCATCATCGGGTCGAAGGACCACAGGACCTTGCCGCTTTCCGGCTGGAGCGACTGGATGATGTTATGCGGCGTGCAGAAATAAAGCGCGCCATTCACTTTGATCGGCGTCGCTTCGAACGTGTATTCCTTGGAATCCTGATCTTCCTTGCGCAGGTCTCCGGTATGGTGTTCCCAGGCGACCTTCAGGCCTTTGACGTTTTCGATGTTGACGTCCTTCAAGGCCGAGTAGCGCTGGCCGAGATTGGTGCCGCCATAGGCGGTCCAGTCTTCCGCGGGATAGGCAATACCGCTCGGATCGGTCGCAGCATCTGCCGAAGCCGTCGTTTCCAGCTTTCCGGTGATCGACAGCGGATCGTAGAACCAGGCGATGACGCCGAGAACGGCAATCACGGCCACGACGGCGCGCAATGCAAGAACGCCGTTCTTGAGGCTCGGTGCCCAAGGTTTCTGCGGGCGGTCACTCAGGCTGTTTGTGACGAAGGAGAGGCTGAGCAGCAGACCTAGGAAGATGACAAGCGCGCCGCGGGGAATCCACTGCCACTTGTCGAAACCGACTTCGTAAAGCGTCCAGATGAAGGTGATGGCCAGCGTCAGCGCATAGACCCAAAGACCGGCCTGGCGTCGGGCAATCAGCAATGCGCCCGAGACGATGAGGCCAAGGGCCATGATAGCATAAAACGGGGAACCTCCCGCCAGCGCCAGCTTTGCTCCATACCAGAGAATAGCCAGGCCAAGCAGAGCGGTAATAACCCCTCCGATACGAGACATCATTTCGATGTGCTCCTTTATTGGGTTCAGGAATTGCGGTCGAAAATTGAATTTGAGAGGGGCGAGAGCCCTTAAACGGTGCGGCGTAAGGCCGCGGCCCTACGATGAAGGAGGTAGGCCGCATAATTCTTGGACACAATGCTTTTAAAGTTGTGTTGTCGTGCGTTTTGTCAATTGCCAAGCAAGGTGCTGCAATTGAAAGTGGTTTTGTCGATGAAGCGGCGGCGTGGGACCATCTCGCGGGCCGGATTTCGCGCATCATGTTCTCTCGCCCAGGGAAAGGGGCAGGTGACAGGGGAAAGAATGGCCACGACACGCAACGCACGGGAAGATGATGTCGATGTCTTGGCCGAAATCGGTTTTCGCGCTTGGGAAAAGGCGATGGAAGCGATCGGCGAGATGGCCGATATGCGAGTGAGCGCACGCGAAGCCTTCGTCAATTTCACCCGCTCCTCCTGGCTCACAATCACGGTGGTGGAGGAGTTCTCAACTGTTGCCGGATGGGCCGCGCGCGAGCATCTGGACGAACTGATCTCCGATTTCTGGATCGATCCCCAATATCAGGGACAAGGTCTGGGCAGGGCGCTGCTCGAGGAGGTCGAGGCCGAAATCCTCCGCCAGGGATTCAACAAAGCGCGTATCGAGACACATGCGCAGAACAATGAGGCGATCGGCTTTTTCGAAAAGCACGGTTATGCCATCCATTGGCTGTCAGTTGCCTATTCTCCTAAGATCGATCGCGACGTCCAGTCCGTCGGGCTGTCCAAGATGCTTGTCGAAGTGCCGCCGACGGCGAGCTACGGTCAGGAATTCTAGCCGAGGCCAAGCTTTTCCAGCAGTGTGATTACTGACTCTGGTACTGTTATCGCCACAACAAGCCATGCCATTTGCAGGACGAAGAACAAGGGCAAGGCGAAGTTGAAAGGCGGCTTGCGGGTCTTGTGGCGCAGCAGTCGCTGTGCCGCGAGCGCGCCCGGGCCGCCGGCGGTAAACGCAATCAGCAGCAACGTCGATTCCCTGACGCGCCGGCTGCCATTACGCGCCGCCCGCTTGTCCCACCAGTAGATTCCGAATACGAGCGCGTTGTAGGCAACAGCCAGCGCCGCTAGAGGCAGGATCGGGTTGATCCCCATGAATTTCTTCCTTCTGCCCGCATGCCGCGGATGAACGGCGCGGCGAAGCCCCTCAAGTCTTGCGCCACCACGGCATTTGTTCTACCTCACGAATTCAAAGAATTCACGCATGAGACGAGCCCAAGATGACCATTGTCGACGTCCGTACCCCTGATCCCAAACGCTTCATCCCCGGCGCCACCGGCGACTGGGAAGTGATCATCGGCATGGAGGTTCACGCTCAGGTCCTCTCCAATTCAAAACTCTTCTCCGGCGCCTCGACCGAATTCGGCAAGCCGGCCAATGGTAACGTGTCGCTCGTCGATGCCGCCATGCCGGGCATGCTGCCGGTCATCAACGAGGAATGCATCAAGCAGGCAGTGCGCACCGGTCTTGGCCTGAAGGCGCAGATCAACAAGCGCTCGATCTTCGATCGCAAGAACTATTTCTATCCGGATTTGCCGCAGGGCTACCAGATTTCACAGTTCAAGGACCCGATCGTCGGCGAAGGCAAGATCATCATCTCGCTCGGTCCAGACCGTCAGGGCCAGTTCGAGGATATCGAGATCGGTATCGAGCGCCTGCACCTGGAACAGGATGCCGGCAAGTCGATGCATGACCAGCATCCGACCATGTCCTATGTCGACCTCAACCGTTCGGGCGTCGCCCTGATGGAAATCGTCTCGAAGCCCGACATGCGCTCCTCGGACGAAGCCAAGGCCTACATGACCAAGCTGCGTTCGATCGTGCGCTATCTCGGCACCTGCGACGGCAACATGGACGAAGGCTCGATGCGTGCCGACGTCAACGTCTCCGTCCGCCGCCCGGGTGCTGAATTCGGCACGCGCTGCGAGATCAAGAACGTCAACTCGATCCGCTTTATCGGCCAGGCGATCGAATACGAGGCACGCCGCCAGATCGGCATTCTAGAAGATGGCGGTTCCATCGACCAGGAAACCCGTCTCTTCGATCCGGGCAAGGGCGAAACCCGCTCGATGCGCTCCAAGGAAGATGCGCATGACTACCGTTATTTCCCCGATCCGGACCTGCTGCCGCTCGAATTCGACGACGCCTTCATCGACGCCCTGCGCGCTGATCTGACCGAACTGCCGGACGATAAGAAGGCCCGTTTTGTTTCGGAACTCGGCCTGTCGATCTATGACGCCTCGGTTCTTGTTTCGGAAAAGGCGATCGCCGATTATTTCGAAGCCGTTGCCGAAGGCCGTGACGGCAAGACTGCCGCAAACTGGGTTATCAACGACTTGCTGGGTGCCTTGAACAAACTCGGCAAAGACATTGAAGAGACTCCGGTTTCGCCTGCCCAGCTCGGCGGCATCATCGACCTCATCAAGGCCGAAACCATTTCCGGCAAGATCGCCAAGGACCTCTTCGAGATCGTCTTGAACGAAGGCGGCGATCCGGCCGAAATCGTCGAATCTCGCGGTATGAAGCAGGTCACGGATACCGGCGCCATCGAAAAAGCCGTCGACGAAATCATCGCCGCAAATCCGGATCAGGTCGAGAAGGTCAAGGCCAAGCCGACGCTCGCCGGCTGGTTCGTCGGCCAGGTAATGAAGTCGACCGGTGGCAAGGCCAACCCGCAAGCCGTCCAGGCGCTGGTCAAGGCCAAGCTTGGCATCGAGGAATAGGTCTTGTTCTTCGTACGCACCGCCGGCGAAGAGGACGTGGAGAGGATCCGCGTCCTTTTAGGCGAAACGTTTCATGATGCTTATGATCCGTTTTACGGGGCTGATCAGGTGGCCAAGATGGTGAGCGGTTGGCATTCAGCGAATGCGATCCGCTCGCGCATCGGCAAACGCGACGGCGAGTTTCTGGTGGCCGACGACGGCCGCAAGCTCGGCGGCATCGCTTATGCGGCCATCTACCCCAAGATGGCCAAGACCGTGATGCTGCACCAACTCTACGTTCGCCCTTCCTGCCAGAACGAGGGTATCGGCCGCGATCTGTTCGCCGAGATGGAAACCTGCTTCCCGGACGCGGAAATCATGCGCGTCGAGGTTGCCCTTCCGAATGTCCGCGCCATGTCCTTTTACGAGCGCCTCGGTTTTTCCGAGGTCGACCGCATGGAGGAGTGGGGAGCGCCGAATTCGGGCCTGCCCGCCATCATCATGGAAAAACGCCTGCAGCAGCATTGAATGCGGACGAGGGGGAAGAGCTATGATCGACGTGATCATCCGACGCGCACATGAGGAGGATCTGAGCGCGATCGTTGCCATGTTTGCTGATGACCAAAAGGGTGGTCACGGCGACACGACCGATCCCGAAGCGTATGAGGATTATCTTCGCGCCTTCCACATGATCGATGCTTCCGCCAACGAACAGCTGTTCGTGGCGGAGTTGGATGGCGAGGTCGTCGGCACGTTTCAGTTGCTCTACACCCGCACGCTCACCTCGCGAGGATCCCTGTCGATGATCATCGAGGCGGTGCAGACGCGCTCGGATATGCGCAGCCGCGGTATTGGCGGTCGGATGATCGATTATGCTGTGCAAGAGGCAAGGCGCCACGATTGTCAGCTGGCGCAATTAACCTCCAATGCAGTTCGCACCGATGCGCATCGTTTCTACGAGCGGCAGGGCTTTGCCAGGACCCATACCGGTTTCAAGATGAAGCTCAAGTAGTCTTGAAGCCTAGAATCGCTGGACAGGACCGGCGGCAGGCGTCATAAGCAGGATAGCCATCTTTCGGCGTCCACAAGTCCAATTCGACGATTGTCAAAGCGACGGAATACCCCATGAAAGAACTTCTGCTGCAGATATTCACCTGGTGGAACGGTCAGACGATGGGGACGCGTTTCTTCACCTGGCGGCACGGCAAGAAGGTTGGCGAAGACGAAATGGGCAACGTCTATTACGAAGGCCCGATGACCTCTTGGGGCAAGCCCAAGCGCTGGGTCATCTACAAAGGCTACGCGGACGCTTCCGCCATTGCTCCCGGCTGGCACGGCTGGATGCATTATCGCACCGACGTTCCGCCGTCGCAGGAAAATTACGCGGCCCGCGAATGGCAGAAGCCGCATAAGCCGAACATGACCGGCACGCCGCTCGCCTATCACCCCAAGGGCTCTCTGGCTTCCACGGGCGAACGCCCGCGCGTCACCGGCGACTACGACGCCTGGACGCCCGGCAACTGAGACTGCTGGAGATCGGCCCGACCTTGACGGTCATTTGGCCATAATCGCAATCTAGTCATCGACCGTCAACGCGGCCGAGACGGGATGAAAATGACACGGACTATGCCTTTTCCACGCAAACTCATTCTCGGTGCGCTGATCGCGGTGGCACCGCTGCTTGCCACGGAACAGGCCGTTGCTGCCCGGATTTCCAATCCGGTTGCCGTCTTTGCCGGCATCGACAAGATCACCGGCCGCATCACCACCTTCGACGTCTATGTCAACGAGACGGTGCAATACGGTGCACTGCAGGTGACGCCTAAGGTCTGTTACTCACGCGACGACACCGAGGCACAGAAGATCGACGGCTTTATCGAAGTCGACGAGATCACCCTCGACCGCAAGATCCGCCGTATCTTTTCCGGCTGGATGTTTGCCGACAGCCCGGGCCTCAACGCCGTCGAGCACCCGATCTATGACGTCTGGCTGACCGGCTGCAAGCCGCAGTCCGATATTCCTGCGCCGGCAAAAGCCACAAATTGATCGATTAGAACTTTCCCTCAGAAGGGCAGGTGCGGCCGGTCGACGGCGTCGCGCAACAGAACAAGATATTCGTCTTTCGGAATATCGATCGCGCCGAATGTCTTCAGGTGATCGGTGGTAAACTGCGTGTCGAGCAATCTGAAACCGTTCCGGTTCAACCTTTCGACCAGATGTACGAGGCAGATCTTCGAGGCATCCGTTTTCCTCGAAAACATGCTTTCGCCGAAGAAGGCGGCTCCCAGAGACACGCCATAGAGCCCGCCGACCAGAGCGCCCTCCTGCCAGGCTTCGACGCTGTGTGCGTGGCCCATGCGGTGAAGCTCGCCATAGAGTTGGCGGATGGTCGCATTGATCCAGGTGCTCGGGCGGTCGGCGGCTGATTCCGCACACATGCCGATGACCTCGTCGAAGGCCGTGTCGAACCGAATTTCGAATGGCTGCTTGCGGACGGTTTTAGCGAGGCTTTTCGAGATGTGGAAATCGTAGAGCGGGATGATGCCACGCATCTCGGGCTCGACCCAGAAGATCTCCGGGTCATCGGCGGACTCCGCCATCGGGAAAAGGCCTATGGAATACGCTCGCAACAGAACGTCCGGTGTAATTGCCGGGTAATATCTGCCGCGCCGCCCTGCCATTTCGCTCCCTAAAGAATGTGCCCGGAACTTTCTGCTCCGGGCACATCATATACCTAGTGTTGGTCGCCGCCAGCCAGATAGTTTTCCAGCCAGTGAATGTCGTAGTTACCCTTCTGGATATCAGGGTTGTCGACCAGATCCCGGAAGAGGGGCAGCGTCGTCTTGATGCCGTCGACGACAAACTCGTCGAGCACGCGGCGCAGACGCCTCATGCATTCCTCACGGGTACGGCCATGCACGATTAGCTTGCCGATCAGGCTGTCGTAGTAAGGCGGGATCTTGTAGCCGGCATATGCGCCTGAATCGACGCGAACACCGAGACCGCCAGGTACATGGAAATGCGTGATCGTGCCGGGCGACGGCACGAAGGTGCGCGCATCCTCGGCATTGATACGGCATTCAATCGCGTGGCCCTGGAACTGGATTTCTTCCTGGGAAACGGAAAGTCCCTCGCCGGAAGCGACCCTGATCTGCTCGTGAACGAGATCGATATTGGTGATCGCTTCGGTGATCGGATGTTCCACCTGCAGGCGGGTGTTCATTTCAATGAAATAGAACTCGCCGTTTTCGTAGAGGAATTCGATCGTACCGGCACCGCGATACTTCATTTTCTTCATTGCGTCGGCGCAGATCTGGCCGATGTTCATCCGCTGCTCGACCGTCAGGGCAGGGGAATTGGCTTCTTCCCAGACCTTCTGGTGACGACGTTGCAGCGAGCAGTCGCGCTCACCGAGATGGATCGCATTGCCTTCGCCGTCACCGACCACCTGGATTTCGATGTGCCGCGGCATGCCGAGGTACTTTTCCATGTAGACTGCGCCATTGCCGAAAGCATTGAGCGCTTCGGTGCGGGCGGTGTCGAACGCTTCCTGCAAGTCGGCTTCGGTCTTGGCGACCTTCATGCCGCGTCCGCCGCCACCGGCGGTCGCCTTGATCAGGACCGGGAAGCCGATCTCCCTGGCGATGTCCATGACGTTTTCAGGCGTGACTTCGCCTTCGGAGCCCGGAACGACCGGGATGCCGAGTTCTACGGCCGTCTGCTTGGCGGTGATCTTGTCACCCATCAGGCGGATATGTTCGGCGGTCGGGCCGATGAAGGTGATGCCATGCGCTTCGAGGATTTCCGCGAACTTGGCATTCTCCGACAGGAAGCCGTAGCCCGGATGCACGGCGTCAGCGCCAGTGATCTCGCAGGCTGCAACGATCTGGTGGATGTTGAGATAGCTCTCGCGTGACGGCGGAGGGCCGATGCACACGCTCTCGTCGGCGAGGCGGACATGCATGGCGTCCGCATCGGCCGTGGAATGCACGGCGACGGTTGCGATGCCGAGTTCCTTGGCGGCTCTCAGGACACGCAGCGCGATCTCACCGCGATTGGCTATGAGGATCTTGGAAATCATAAAAAGCGCCTTACTCGACGATGACGAGCGGCTGACCGTATTCCACGGGCTGCGCGTCGTTGACCAGAATTTCAGTGACCTTGCCTGAGCGCGGCGCGGGGATCTGGTTCATGGTCTTCATCGCTTCGATGATGAGCAGCGTCTGGCCTTCCTTGACGGTCGCGCCGACTTCGATGAATGCCTTTGCGCCCGGAGCAGGCGACAGGTAAGCCGTGCCGACCATCGGTGCGGTAACCGCGTTCTTGTTGTCGGCCGCTGCGACAGGTGCTGCTACCGGAGCGGCGGCAACGGGTGCTGCGGCTGCAACCGGGGCGGCTGCCGCGATCGGCGCCTGTACGTACTGCATTGCCGAAGCGCGCGAAACGCGGATGCGCAGATCGTCCTGCTCGACTTCGATCTCGGTGAGATCGGTATCGTTGAGGATGTCAGCGAGGTCGCGGATCAGTCCCTTGTCGATCCCGTTCTTCTTCTCAGACATGGCAAACCCTATTGTTCTGTTCTATCTTGTCAGGCGATTGTGTATTTCAAGGCATGGAGCGCCAGAATGTAGCTCGCCGTGCCGAAGCCGCAGATGACGCCCTTGGCAGCCGGCGCGATCATCGAGTGATGGCGAAACTCTTCCCGTGCATGAACATTCGAGATGTGCAGCTCGATGACCGGTACCGACACCGCCTTGATCGCGTCGTGAAGCGCGATCGATGTGTGCGTATAGGCACCGGCATTGATGGCGACGCCGACGGCCTTGTCGCCGGCTTCGTGAACCCAGTCGATCAGCGTTCCCTCATGGTTGCTCTGCCGAAAATCGACATCGAAACCAAGCTCTTTGCCCGCTGCAATGCATTGCTGCTTAACGTCATCCAGCGTTTGCCCGCCGTAGATGCCCGGCTCTCTTTTGCCAAGCATATTGAGGTTTGGGCCGTTGAGGACGAAAATCGTCTTGCTCATACCGATCTTATGTTCCATCCGAATTCAGCGGCCACCTATAGACCGGTAGGCCGGCAAGGGAAAGCCCCTGCCGCGCCGAAACGCCGCTGGTCCACTAATCGATTCGCAATTCGTCAAAGATAGTCGGAAAGCAGGCCGGTCTCAGCAGCTTGCCTTGCCGCAAGAGCGGACATTGCCGACCTTTTCCTCGATCTGCTGCAGGCCGACGGCGCCGAACACCGCTTCATCGCCCACGACATAGGTCGGCGTGCCGGTGATTCCGATCGCGTTTGCCAGCTGATAGGCCTGCCGAACGATGTCGTCATTTGGCTTGTCGGTCATCGTCTTGCGAATCTTGGCCTCATCGACGCCGAGTTCGGTCGCAACGGAAATCGCCGTTGCTTCGGAGGCATGCTCCTGGCCGACGAGAAGTTCGCGGTGAAATTCCGGATACTTTTCAGGTGCGAGAATGCGCACCGCATCGGCCACCTTGTGCGCCGCCAAGGAATCCGGGCCAAGGATCGGAAATTCCTTCAGCACGAAACGGATATTCTTGTCCTTCGCAAGAATGTCGTCCATGTCGCTCATGGCCCGTTTGCAATAGCCGCAATTGTAATCGAAGAACTCGACCACCGTCACATCCCCCTTGGGGTTTCCAAGCACGATGTCATTGGGAGACGAGAAGATTTCGTCCTTGTTGGCGGCAACCGCCTTAGTCGACTGATCCGTCCGCTGCGCCTGCTGCTTCGCTTCCAATGCGTTCTGGACCTCGATCATGACCTCGGGGTTCTGGATCAGATATTCTCGGATGAACGCACCCATTTCCTTCTTCTGGCTGTCGTCGAGCGCAACGGCCGGTACTGCAGCGAGAGAAGCGGCAATCGCCACTCCTGCGGCGAAGGTTTTGAACAGGCGCGTCATGAAATTCCTCTTGAAGCTTTGCGCCACGAATCTCGAGACGCCGGCGTAATTGTGCCGCAAGGCTAAGCCAGCCGGCGCATCCGGGAAATAGGAAATGTGCATCGCGGCACGATCAAGGCTTCAAATCTCCGTAAGGCAACTGGACCACGGAGATTCCGATAGGCAACCACATACAGGAGCTTGCGGCTGTTTCCTAAACCGATTCCCCAACGGTTGAGACCGGAAAGCCAAAAACAAAAATGGCCGCATAAGCGGCCATTTTTTTACATCAAGTCAGTTGCGGATCAGAAGAATCCGCGGCGTTGCCACCAGCCGGCCTTTTTCGGCTTGGCTTGGTCAGCGTCACCTTCCGGCGTTGAATTGCCTTCAGAGCTTTTCACCACAGCCTCGCTAGAGGACGAGATATTAGAGGCACGGTTCGCGCGGGCAGGCTTGGCGTCTTCATCGGCTGCCGGCGTTGCTTCGACCGGTGCGGTCTCGGTTGCAGGCTCTTCGACCTTGATCTCGGCTGTCGGAGCGGCTTCCACCCTTTCGGCAACAACCTCTGCCGCCTCCGTGGCTGCAACTGCCGCAGCAGCTTCGGCTTCGATGGCCTTCTTGCTACGGCGTGCACGCTTCGGCTTTGCCGGAGCTTCTGCCTCTGCTGCAACTTCAGCCGGTGCAGCTTCCGCAATCGCTTCTGCCGGAGCAGGTTCTACGGCTTCAATTGTAGCCTCGACCACTTCGGCCACATAGGTTTCTTCGCCTTCGTTGTCCGAATCATCTTCCGCGCCGGCTTCTACACCGTCCTCGCCATTGCGGTTACGGCGACCACCACGCTTGCCGCGGCGACGGCGCTTGCGACGGCCGTTTTCGTCCGTCTCCGAATCTGCGGAAACCTCGGAGGTTGCGGAGACTTCGGCTGCATCGTCTTCGCTCTCGTCGTCACCATCCTCGGCGTCCTCGGAGATTTCGTCGATATTGCTGCCCTGTGTCTGGGCATCGCCATTCCGTTCGCCGTTACGGTTACGACGACGACGACGACGCTTGCGCTTGCGGCCGTTCTGGTCGTCGCCCTCGGCGCGTTCCGGCTTGCTGACAGCCTTGGCTGGCTCGATATCGTTTTCTTCCTCGTCCTCCTCCATGTCGATGACGACATCATCGTCTTCCTCGACAGGGATGGCGGCAAACTGCATCAGGCTTTCAATCTTGATCGGGTTCTCGACGGCTTCGCCGCGATCGATCGCAAAATGGGTCGAGCCGATGCTGACATCGGATTCGATGAAGATCGAGACCCCGAAGCGGTTTTCGTAATCCACCACGGTGCCGCGCTTGTGGTTCAGCAGGAAGAGCGCGATGTCCGGAGTGGTGCGCACGGTGATGTCGTGCGTGGTGTTCTTCAGCAGATATTCTTCGATGCCGCGCAGCACGTGCAGGGCAACGGAAGACTGCGAACGGACATGGCCGGTTCCGCCGCAATGCGAGCAGATCTGCGTTGTCGATTCAAGAACCGAAGCGCGGATACGCTGACGCGACATTTCCAGAAGACCGAAATGTGAGATTCGGCCGACCTGGATGCGGGCGCGGTCGTTCTTCAGGCAATCCTTCAGCTTCTTCTCGACGGCGCGGTTGTTGCGCTTTTCTTCCATGTCGATGAAGTCGATGACGATCAGGCCGGCAAGGTCACGCAGGCGAAGCTGGCGGGCAACTTCTTCGGCGGCCTCGAGGTTCGTCTGCAGTGCCGTGTCTTCGATCGAGTGCTCGCGGGTCGAACGGCCGGAATTGACGTCGACAGCCACCAGCGCTTCCGTCTGGTTGATGATCAGGTATCCACCGGACTTGAGCGTCACCTGAGGTTGCAGCATGCGGTCAAGCTGCGCCTCGATGCCGGAGCGGGCAAAGATCGGATGCAGGTCGCGATAAGGCTGAACCACCTTGGCATGGCTCGGCATCAGCATCTTCATGAAGTCTTTCGCTTCACGATAGCCTTCTTCGCCGGAAACGACGATTTCGCTGATATCCTTGTTGTAGAGATCGCGGATAGAGCGCTTGATCAGCGAGCCTTCTTCATAAACGAGGCAAGGCGCGGTCGACTGCAGCGTCAGCGTGCGGACGTTTTCCCACAGGCGCATCAGGTATTCGAAGTCGCGCTTGACCTCGACGCGGGTGCGGTTGGCGCCGGCAGTACGCAGGATGACGCCCATGCCCTGCGGCACGTCGAGCTCCTTGGCTATTTCCTTCAGGCGCTTGCGGTCCTGCGGCTGGGTGATCTTGCGGGAAATACCGCCACCACGCGCAGTGTTCGGCATCAGAACCGAATAACGGCCGGCAAGCGACAGATAGGTGGTGAGAGCCGCACCCTTGTTGCCGCGCTCTTCCTTGGCGACCTGCACGAGCAGGATCTGGCGGCGCTTGATGACTTCCTGGATACGGTACTGCTTGCGCGGCTTGCGCACGACGCGATCCGGAACCTCTTCCATGGCGTCTTCGGCGCCGACGGATTCGATCACTTCCTTTTCGTGGTTGTCGTCATCGTCGTCATCATCGTCGCTGTCACGACCACGGCGGGCATCGACATCTTCGGAAATCGAATCGGTATCGATCATCGCCGCCATGCTTTCTGGCGTCGAATCGTCGGCTTCGTCGGAAGGTGCGCTTTCAGCAGCTTCTGCGGTGGCCGCAGCTTCTTCCGGAGCGGCTTCCACCGCCTTCTTGCGCGAACGGGTGCGCTTCGGCTTGGCCTTCTTTTCAGGTTCGGCTTCAGCGGCAGCCTCGGCGACCGGAGCTTCCTTGGCCTCTACGGCTTCAGCAGCCACAGGGGCTTCAGCCGCCGGAATGCCGACATCTGGCTGTTCCTCGTTGGCTAGGTCCACCACCGGATCGGCGGCGTCTGCCTCGGCGATCTTGCGCTGGTCTTCCGCTTCCTGCTGCATCAGGGCCTGACGGTCCGCGAGCGGGATCTGGTAGTAGTCAGGGTGGATTTCCGCAAAGGCCAGGAAGCCGTGACGGTTACCGCCGTAATCGACGAAGGCCGCCTGAAGCGAGGGTTCGACGCGCGTTACCTTGGCGAGGTAAATATTGCCCCGGATCTGCTTCTTGTGCTGCGATTCGAAATCGAATTCTTCGATGCGGTTGCCGCGTACGACGACTACGCGCGTCTCCTCTTCGTGAGACGCGTCGATAAGCATTTTGTCTGCCATTGAAATTCTGCTCCTCGGCGCCGCCGTACAAATGCACGAAAGCCTGCCGCGAGGACAGGCTCGTTATGCACAACGGTCACGACGCCGGATAAGGGTGATCCCGCGGGGTCAAGGCGAGACGGCAAGCGGAGAGGCAGCGAAGCCGTGGGCTTCTTCCTTCTTTCCGAGACTTGAAAAAATTGCCGCAACATTAAGGACCAAGCGAGAATGACGATAATTGAACCCTTGCGGGTCCGATGGGGTGCTCCGTGCGAGCGGTGGGTGGCGTGCCACCCGGCATTTTTCCGGCCGTAGCCGGAGTGATCGGTTACGCAAGATCAAGAGTTGCGACGGCGGATGTTTACCGGTACTTGGCGCCAGTCCTTTAAGGCTGGCAAGCCCATCGGCAGACTATCCCGTCAACCCTCTAACCTCACTGGCTTTGTATGGTTTATCTGTCACAATAGCAAGGGAAAAGCCGTATCCGCCATATTGTGGATGGATTTAGCGGCCTTATCGAAAGTGGTGTTGCAATGTCGATTCTGAGGCTTTGTAACAGAAATGCCTGAAATGCAGGCCTTTCATGTGCGGACGGGCGCTGCATGGAGGATAAAGAGGCGGGATACGGCTTGAAATTGAATGAAGTGTTGATGATCGGCAAGGCGATCCTGATGCCTGTTGCGGCGAAAAAACTGCGAATCGCCAGCCGAATCGGTCTTCTGGCAATTCTGGCTCTGTTCCCAGTCTCGACCGCTTCTTATGCATCTCAGCAACCTATACTTGCATTTTCAGCAAGGGTCGCCGGCGATGATGCCCGTACCCGCGTCGTCATCGATTTCGAACAGAAACCTGAATTCGTCATTCACTATGTCGATAGCCCTGAGCGGATAATCGTCGATCTCTCCGCTTCCGCCTTCGGCTTTCCCGCCGCAGATCTTGCTCCACGCGGTCTGTTCAAGGATATTCGTTACGGCACGATGGGCAGCGACAGCGCCCGCATGGTGTTTACCGTCAATCGGCCGGTGAAGCTTGTCATGGCCGAGGTGCAGAAGAATGAGGAGAGGGGCTTTCGGCTGGTGCTCGATGCCGAGATGACCAGCAAGGAACAGTTTGCCGAAATTCTCAAGTCGCAGGACTGGAATACCTCTGCTGCCGTCCCGCCACAGGATGTCGGGCCGGTCATCGAGGATGGGGTCTTTACCGTTGCGGTCGACGCCGGGCATGGCGGGATCGATGCCGGTGCTAGCGGCGCGACGACGAAAACGCCGGAAAAGACGGTGACGCTGGATTTTGCCCGTTTGCTTGCCGAGCGTCTGAACAAGGTTGAGGGCGTCAAGGCTTTCCTGACCCGTGAGGACGACACCTTCCTGTCGCTGTCGCAGCGCGTCACGATTGCCCGGCAGAAACACGCCGATCTCTTCATATCTCTCCATGCCGACACCTTGGCGCAGAAGGACATTCGCGGCGCAACCGTCTACACGCTTTCCGACAAGGCATCGGACCGCATGGCTGAAAATCTGGCTGTCCGGGAAAACCTTTCCGACCAGTTGGCCGGTTTCAGTATCGAGAGCGGCCCGCCGGAAGTTGCCGATATCCTGCTCGACCTGACGCGTCGCGAAACCCAGGCATTCTCGGTCGCGCTCGCCGATAACGTTGTGAAATCATTCGAAGGTCAGGTCGGTCTGATCAACAATCCGCACCGGCAGGCCAATTTCCAGGTCCTGCGCGCGCCGGACATTCCGTCGGTCCTTCTGGAAATGGGCTTCCTCTCAAACCCTGAGGACGAGAAGCTTCTGCTCGATGAAGCCTGGAGAGCCAGGGTGGCGAGACTTGTTGCCGATGCTGTCGATCGCTACCGCCGCCGTTCCGTCGCCAATGGCGGGTGAGCGGCGGTGAAATCGACGTGGCTGCGATGCCACATCGGTCCGGCGAATACCCTCAAGTATCGCGAAGATACGGAATTACCTGTGAAAAGCCCTACTTTCCTCACATTCGAAGAGCAGGTCGCGGTAATAGATTTCGTACGGTCTCCGGTTTCGCGGAGTTGATCCGGTCTCCCTTGCACTGACGCAAACGTCGTGCAAAAGGCCTGTTGGCGTGCGATGGTGCTTTCCGCGCCGAGAGAAAGCTGAACGGTAGCTCAGATATGATCAGACTGATTGGATATTTCTTTGGAATGGCCTGCGTGCTCTTTTTGGGCGTTGCCGCGGCTGCTGCCATCTATTTGACTGGCATGACCAAGGATTTGCCCGACTACGAAGTGCTGGCCTCCTACGAGCCGCCGGTCGCGACGCGCATTCATGCCGGCAACGGCGCGCTGATGTCGGAATATGCGCGCGAACGCCGTCTGTTCCTGCCGATCCAGGCCATACCCGACCGCGTCAAGGCGGCGTTCCTTTCCGCTGAAGACAAGAATTTCTACAACCATCCGGGTGTCGATCCCTTCGGTCTTGCCCGTGCGGTGTTGAACAACCTGCAGAACATCGGCTCGGGCCGTCGCCCCGAAGGCGCCTCGACGATCACCCAGCAGGTGGCAAAGAACTTCCTGCTTTCCGCCGACCAGACGATGGACCGCAAGATCAAGGAAGCGATCCTGTCCTTCCGCATCGAGCAGGCCTATTCCAAGGACAAGATCCTCGAGCTTTATCTCAACGAGATCTTCTTCGGCCTGAACGCCTATGGCATCGCCGGCGCAGCGCTCACCTATTTCGACAAATCTGTGACCGAGCTGACGACGGCGGAAGCCGCCTATCTCGCAGCCCTGCCCAAGGGGCCGAACAACTATCATCCGTTCCGCCACGAACAGGCAGCACTCGAGCGCCGCAACTGGGTTATCGATCGCATGGCCGAGAACGGCTACATCACCCAGGTGGATGCCGACGAAGCCAAGACCCAGCCGCTCGGCGTCAAGCCGCGCCGCGGTTCCGGCAGCGTTATGGCATCGGAGTATTTCTCCGAAGCCGTCCGCCGCCAGCTCATCGAGCGCTATGGCGACAAGGCGCTTTACGAAGGCGGGCTTTCTGTGCGCACCTCGCTCGATCCCGATCTCCAGGTCATAGCCAGCCGCGTGATGCAGAACGCTCTCGTGGATTACGATGAACGCCGAGGCTTCCACGGTGCGCTCGCCTCGATTGAAACCTCTCCGGATTGGGCCCTGTCGCTTGGCAAGCTTCTTTCAGAAAACAAGGTTCCGGAACTGCGCGATGTGCCCGACTGGACGATCGCCGTCGTGCTCAGCGCTTCAGCGCATGACGTGGAAATCGGCCTGGAATCCCAAAACGGCAGCAAGACCGATCCGGAGCGCAAGACCGGTACGATCGCCGCCGACGACATGAAATGGGCCTATCGTGACGCCGCCAACGAGCGCAAGACGGCAAAAGGCCCCGATGGCGTGCTGAAGGCCGGCGACGTCATCTATGTCGAACCGCTGAAAGCTGGCGGCAACGCCTATCGCCTGCGCCAGCCTCCCAAGGTTCAGGGTGGTTTTGTTGCCATGGATCCGAATACGGGCCGCGTTCTGGCCATGGTCGGCGGCTTCTCCTATTCGCAGTCGGAATTCAACCGCGCCACGCAGGCCATGCGTCAGCCCGGTTCCTCCTTCAAGCCGTTCGTCTACGCGGCCGCACTCGATAACGGTTATACTCCGGCATCCGTCGTCCTCGACGCGCCGATTGAAATCGTTTCCGGCAACCAGGTCTGGCGTCCGTCCAACTATGGCGAAGAGGATGGCACCGGCCCGGCAACGCTACGCACCGGTATCGAAAAATCCCGTAACCAGATGACCGTGCGCCTCGCGCAGGACATGGGCATGGATCTCGTGGCCGAATATGCCGAACGCTTCGGCATATACGACAAGATGCAGCCCTATCTGCCGATGGCGCTCGGTTCGGGTGAGACGACCGTCATGCGCATGGTCTCGGCCTATGCTGTCATCGCCAATGGCGGCAAGCAGATCAAGCCGACCGTCATCGACCGCATTCAGGACCGTTACGGCAAGACGATCTTCCGTCATGAGGAACGTGGTTGCGAAGCCTGCAACGCCGGCGGATGGGCAAATCAGGAAGAGCCTGTTCTGGTCGACAATCGCGAGCAGGTCCTCGACCCGATGACCGCCTACCAGATCACCTCGATGATGGAAGGCGTCGTCCAGCGCGGCAGCGCCGCCGGCAAGATCCCGGTCAAGGATCGTTCGGTCGCCGGCAAGACCGGTACTACCAACGATGCGAAGGACACTTGGTTCGTCGGCTTCACGCCGAACATAGTCGCAGGTCTTTATATCGGTTTCGATACGCCGGCTCCGCTTGGAGCCCGTGCGACCGGCGGTGGCCTGGCCGCGCCGATCTTCGGAACGTTCCTGGAGCAGGCGGCAAAGCTCATGCCAGCCGAAAAATTCCAGGTGCCGGATGGCATGAAGTTCATCGCGGTCAACCGCAAGACCGGCATGATGGCCTTTGACGGCGAGCCCGATACGATTGTCGAAGCCTTCAAGCCTGGCACCGGCCCGGCCGATGTCTTCCAGGTCATCGGCGAAGGCGAATACATGACCCAGGAGCAAATTCTGGATTCGTCGCCCCAGGCCCAGCAAGCCATCACCTCCGGTGCCTCGGGTCTCTACTGACCCGGTCTGAGCGCTCGGCGGCCGGGGCGGCCTTTACATCCGGCCCCGGCGCAACTATGTCCCACCGCATCTTAATCCCTCAGAGATCACAGAGAGAGAAGAATACGCCATGCGCGCGGAAATGCTGAATGTTGTCGACGAAATCAAGCAGGCCATAAGCCTGCTGAGGAGGCATCTTTGACTGGGATCAGGCTGTAAGAAGACTGGACTGGTTGAACAACAAGGCAGAGGATCCGACCCTCTGGAACGATGCGCAGGAAGCCCAGAAGCTGATGCGCGAACGCCAGCAGCTCGATGAGAGCATTGGTGGCGTCAGGGCGATGGAGCAGCAGCTTGCCGACAACATCGAGCTCATCGAGCTTGGTGAAGAGGAAGGCGACGACGACATCGTCAAGGATGCCGAAGCTGCCTTGAAGGCGTTGAAGACCGAAGCTGCACGCCGTCAGGTGGAAGCCATGCTTTCCGGCGAGGCGGATGCCAACGACACCTATGTCGAAGTGCATTCCGGCGCTGGCGGCACCGAGAGCCAGGACTGGGCGAACATGCTGCTTCGCATGTATACGCGCTGGGCCGAACGCTCTGGCTATAAGGTCGAGCTTCTCGAAGTGCATGACGGTGAAGAAGCCGGCATCAAGTCCGCGACGATCCTCGTCAAGGGCCACAACGCTTTCGGCTGGATGAAGACGGAATCGGGCGTGCATCGACTTGTCCGTATTTCTCCCTACGATTCGAATGCGCGGCGGCACACGTCCTTCTCGTCGATCTGGGTCTATCCGGTCGTCGATGACTCGATCAACATCGAGATCAACGAAAGCGATTGCCGAATCGATACCTATCGTTCGTCGGGTGCTGGCGGCCAGCACGTCAACACGACTGACTCGGCCGTGCGTATCACCCATATCCCGACCGGTATCGTGGTCGCCTGCCAGCAGGAACGCTCGCAGCACAAGAACCGCGCCAAGGCCTGGGAAATGCTGCGCGCCCGCATGTATGAAGCCGAATTGATGAAGCGTGAAGAGGCAGCCAATGCCGAAGCCGCGTCCAAGAGCGATATCGGCTGGGGTCACCAGATCCGTTCCTACGTTCTGCAGCCCTACCAGTTGGTCAAGGATTTGCGCACCGGCGTTTCCTCGACGGCGCCGGACGATGTGCTAGATGGCGACCTGAACGAATTCATGGAAGCGGCCCTCGCGCACCGTATCAGCGGCAAGCCGGATGTCGATGTCGCCGACGTCGATTGATCCGCTTTCACATAAACGAAAAAAGCCGGGCGAAAGTCCGGCTTTTTTGTTTTTCCTGGGGCGGGTGGCCTCGTCGGCGAACGCCGAGACGAATCATGCCGTTTCAGTTGCTGAACTGCTCCGCCAGAATGCGGTCGGACCAGGAGTGGTCCGGATCGGAGAGAATGCGTGCGGTCAGCTCAGTGGACTGGGCGATGCGCACATGCAGCACCGACTTGACCTCGGCGTTGTCGGCAACCGCGTTGACGGGCCGCTTCTCCGGCTCGAGAATGCTGATGTCGACGCAGACATGATTGGGCAGAAGTGCGCCGCGCCAGCGCCGCGGCCGATAGGGCGAAACCGGCGTCATCGCCAGAAGCGGCGCCTCGAGCGGCAGGATCGGCCCGTGGGCGGATAGATTATAGGCCGTCGACCCCGCAGGTGTGGCGACCATCACCCCGTCGCAGATCAGTTCGTCGAGCCTGACGCGGCTATCGACCTCGACCTTGAGCTTGGCTGCCTGATAGGACTGGCGAAATAGATAGACTTCGTTGATGGCAAGCGCCGTGGAGATCGCGCCCTCCGTATCCGTAGTCGTCATCTTCAGCGGATGAAACTCGTTCTCGACCGCAACAAAAATCCGCTCCGGAAGATTTTCCACCCTGTAGTCGTTCATCAGAAAGCCGACCGACCCGCGGTTCATGCCATAGACGCGCGGCCCCGATGTGATCGTTTCATGCAGGGTCTGTAGCATGAAGCCGTCGCCGCCGAGCGCCACGATGACATCTGCCTCGCCAACCGGCCGATTGCCGTAAAGCCCGACAAGCTCCTTGAGCGCCGCTTGCGCCTCTGCTGCCGGAGACGCGATAAAGGACAACTTCTCGCAATGAATGGGCATGAAAAGGCGGACCTTTGAAACGTTGCCCTGAACGAAGCCCCTTGGGACCGCCCTCAATGGCGTTGGCTAAATTTGTCGATCACCCGGGGATCTAGAGCCTCGGGCGCAGCATTGGTACAGGAAAAGACGGTAGCCCGACAAGCGCTCCGGCCCCCGCCAACCGTCCTTCCCGCTTGAAGATACAGGGCAAATCTCTTCTGCTGCGACGTTTTTGCTTTACAGCAGAATAAAATATGGTAATTCCCGCACCCAGTGGATGCCCTTGTAGCTCAGTTGGTAGAGCACCTGATTTGTAATCAGGGGGTCACGAGTTCGAACCTTGTCGGGGGCACCACTTTTCTCCTCAAATGCTGATAGATCGCACAGCCCATACGTTGGCTGTGAACCCTAAGTGCCGCCGCCACATCGCGCCACGAAATCCGGGTTGGCGAAATCTGCGTATCCGTCGCGCCCCGTCTTGCCGTAAACCAGCGGCTGCCCCGCAAGATCGACAGTAACGCCGCCCGCAGCCCTCAAGACTGCATCGCCTGCTGCCGTGTCCCATTCCATGGTTCGGCCGAAGCGGGGATAGATATCGGCGGCCCCTTCGGCGATCAGGCAGAATTTCAGCGATGATCCGACGGTTCTGATCTCCTTTGCGCCACAGCGATTGAGGAAATCGTCGGTCTGGGCGCAGCGATGGGAGCGGCTTGCCACGGCTATGGTCGGAACTGGCGTCTTGCGGGCTTGCATCGGCTCCCGCCGGGAGATGCGAAACTCTTCGTCGACCCAAATTTTTTCCGCACCATCCGGGCGGCCCACATAGGCGATGCCGAGCGCCGGCGCATAGACGAAGCCGATGACAGGGGCGCCATTCTCGATCAGGGCGATGTTGACGGTGAAATCGGGATGCCCGTTGAGGAATTCCTTCGTTCCGTCGAGCGGATCGACAAGAATGAAGGCCTTGCCGGCAATATCCGGGATGCGGCCCGCTGCAGCCTGTTCTTCCGCAACGATCGGGATGCCGGCGCAGCTTTTATGGAGTTCCGACAGGATGACGGCCTCTGCCTGCTCGTCGGCTTCGGTTACCGGTGAGGCGTCGGCCTTGTAGCGCGCATGCGCTCCGGCCCGGTGAATGGCAAGAATCGGCCGGCCGGCTTCAAGCGCGGCCTTTTCAAAGACGGCGGCTATCGATTTCCACGATGAGGATTTGGGTTGGCTGATCGTCATGATCACATCCCATGCCACGATTTTGCGGGCGAGGGGAGTCTTGAGCAGGCTATTTGCCTGCGGTCGCTGACCGCGTCACTGTTCTATCAGGGCTGCCGAAAATGACTGGCGGGTTTACTGCGGCTGCCGATTCGCGCGACGTGCCATGCCGAACCCGAGAGGCATGAAGATCGATCGGCCGATTTCCAGTCCGATCAGGCCGAGCAGTTGGAAAAGCCGCGCCAAGAGATCCCTGAGACGGGGACGTTGGCTCTCACGCGCCAAAACTGACGGCTGGCTTGCGGCGACCGCAACGAGTTCAGGCTGATGGGTTTCGTTCTGTATGGCGGTGGCATGCCTGTCGACGGTGGCCGTTGCGCGCTTTCGTATCAGCTCGGCCAACCCTAATGCGGGCCTTGTTTTTTCCTCCGGCCGCGGAGTGAAATCCCACCGGTCGCCCAAAAAAGTTTCCGGTTCGATCCGATAACCCGCCTCGAGCGCGGCTTCGATGAAGTTGACGCGGGCAAGCACCGCATCAGCCTTGCCCACCAACACATCGCGGCAGCATAACACCGCCGCGATATGAGTTTCCGTCCGTTTCGTCGGCCAGGCACCGATCAGCATCAGCGCCGCATCGAGCGTGCCGGTGACGATCACCGTTCCCGGCCGGCCATACATCTCGATCACGACGGGACTTTTCCATGCTCCTGTTTCCATGCGCATCTCCTCAACTTAATATTAGGAAGTGATCACGGAAGGCTTGCGCGAGGATGGATTTATCAGCGCTGCCTAATGTTTCAGTGCAGGCGGCTATGCCTTCGTCAGATGCAGACGCGTTGCATAAAGCGCGATTGCCGCAGCGTTGGAGACATTGAGCGACTTGATCGCGCCGGGCATGTCCAGGCGAGCAAGTGCAGAAACCGTTTCCCGCGTCTTCTGCCGAATGCCCTTGCCTTCGGATCCGAGCACCAGGGCGACCTTGTCGCCGGAAAGCGTTTCTTCCAGCGGTGCCGGTCCTTCCGAATCAAGGCCGATCGTCGAAAAACCGAGCTTGTGCAGCTCGTTCAGTGCGTCGGCGAGATTGGTGATCTGGATGTAGGGGATCAGTTCGAGCGCGCCTGATGCGGATTTGGCAAGCACACCGGATTCCGTCGGGCTATGTCTCTGGGTGGTGATGACTGCGCCGGCACCGAATGCCACGGCAGAGCGCATGATCGCGCCGACATTGTGCGGATCGGTCACCTGGTCGAGCACGAGAAGGAGAGGGCTCTCTTTAAGCGCATCGAGCCGGCGAACCGGCAGCGGCCGTGTCTCCAGCATCACGCCCTGGTGGATCGCCTCGGGGCCGAGCACCTTGTCGATATCCTGAGGCGATACGAACTCCACAGGGAAGGGCTGGGCGGTAGAATCACCGATATCCAGACGGACGAAGGCGTTCTGGGTGACGGTAAGCTTGATCAGCTTGCGCTCGGGATTGTGGAGCGCTGCCCGCACCGTATGCAGGCCATAAAGGAAGACCTGATCCTGCTGCAGCTGCGGTGGTTTCCAGTCCTTGTTGGACTTCGGGCGTCTCTGTTGCTGCGGCGTCGGAATTTCGCCGCTCTCGCGCTTCTGGTCGCGCACTGCACGGCGCAGCGTCGCGTAATGGGTGTCGCGGGGGGATTTGTCTTTGGGGTCTTTTGTGCTCATGCCGCTTTATATAGGCGCGCATCTGTCCGGCAAAGCCTTTCCACAGGGGGCTCGGTGGACAACGTAATTTTTTCGTCATTTTTTCAATAAGGTCGTGTTGACAGACGGAAACGAGGCGGTCATATAGCCGCCACAGACGACGGGGCGACACGCTACCGGGTCTGACGAACTTGGTCTCATGATCCAGACGGAATACTGGAGGGATGCCCGAGTGGTTAAAGGGGACGGACTGTAAATCCGTTGGCTCAGCCTACGTTGGTTCAAATCCAACTCCCTCCACCATTCTGTCACCGGATCGGAACCAAACATACCGCGGGTATAGCTCAATGGTAGAGCAGCAGCCTTCCAAGCTGAATACGCGGGTTCGATTCCCGCTACCCGCTCCATTTCACGCTTGAAGACATTTTTGCATGAGTATCCGTAAATCGGGCATTTTGCTTTGATTTCTCGGCATTTCGGCAGCGATTCTGCGCCCGCGCCCTTGTACTCCGGCGCGCCGTAATTATGTCTTGCGCATTCTAGTGGAAAGCCTTAAACGGCTGCACCAAACCCGGTTCCGGGTCCACCTCTATGTTCACAGGAAGCATTCAATGGCAAAGAGCAAGTTTGAGCGCAATAAGCCTCACGTCAACATCGGCACGATCGGTCACGTTGACCACGGCAAGACGTCTTTGACGGCTGCGATCACGAAGTTTTTCGGTGAATTCAAGGCGTATGACCAGATCGACGCAGCACCGGAAGAGAAGGCCCGTGGTATCACCATTTCGACGGCACACGTTGAATATGAGACCCCGAACCGTCACTACGCTCACGTTGACTGCCCCGGCCACGCCGACTACGTCAAGAACATGATCACCGGTGCCGCACAGATGGACGGCGCGATCCTGGTTTGCTCGGCAGCCGACGGCCCGATGCCGCAGACCCGCGAGCACATCCTGCTTGCTCGTCAGGTTGGCGTTCCGGCCCTGGTGGTGTTCCTCAACAAGGTCGACCAGGTTGACGACGAAGAACTGCTCGAGCTCGTCGAGCTCGAAGTTCGTGAACTGCTGTCGTCCTACGACTTCCCGGGTGACGACGTTCCGGTCATCAAGGGTTCTGCTCTTGCTGCTCTTGAAGATTCGAACAAGAAGATCGGCGAAGACGCCGTTCGCGAACTGATGGCAGCTGTCGACGCCTACATCCCGACGCCTGAGCGTCCGATCGACCAGCCGTTCCTGATGCCGATCGAAGACGTGTTCTCGATCTCGGGTCGTGGTACGGTCGTGACCGGTCGCGTTGAGCGCGGCATCGTCAAGGTTGGTGAAGAAGTCGAAATCGTCGGCATCCGCGCCACCTCGAAGACGACGGTTACCGGCGTTGAAATGTTCCGCAAGCTGCTCGATCAGGGCCAGGCCGGCGACAACATCGGCGCACTGGTTCGCGGCGTTGACCGTAACGGCGTTGAGCGTGGCCAGATTCTGTGCAAGCCGGGCTCTGTCAAGCCGCACAAGAAGTTCATGGCTGAAGCCTACATCCTGACGAAGGAAGAAGGCGGCCGTCATACGCCGTTCTTCACCAACTACCGTCCGCAGTTCTACTTCCGCACGACGGACGTGACCGGTATCGTTTCTCTGCCGGAAGGCACGGAAATGGTTATGCCTGGCGACAACGTCACGGTTGCTGTTGAACTGATCGTTCCGATCGCGATGGAAGAAAAGCTGCGCTTCGCTATCCGCGAAGGCGGCCGTACCGTCGGCGCAGGCATCGTCGCTTCGATCATCGAGTAATCGATAATCATCTGAATTGAGAAAGGCCTCGCTGGAAACAGCGAGGCCTTTTTTTCGTTCGGTATTGTAGACGTTGAAAAGCGTTCATCCCGAAACGCGATATGTGCACGCCGGGCGCGGATAAAAGGTATTGAAAAGCTAGCGGGGCTGCTCCGGAAAAAGCTCTCGCTCGTAACGGAAAACGCCCCGGTCTCTCTGTTTGCGCAGGCTCTCCGGCAGCCTCTCGTCGGGCTCAAGCAGCCGCGAAGCGACATTGTCCGCTCCCGTGTTGAGCGCATCGCGCCCGATAAAGCCGCCGCGAACCTGCGTGGTGGCGGATAGCGCGCGCATGAAGGCGTCGAACAGATCCGGATCGGGCAGGGGTGGTCGCCTCCAGAAATCGGCAAGGGCTGCTTGAGATGTGAGACCGTCGACATCGTAGATCGCAGCGCCGAGTGCGATAACCGGACGGTTAAAAGCGAGTGCCGTGAGCCCCACTGTGGAGTTGACGGTGACGACGCCCGCCGATCGCTCGATCAGGCTGTCGGTATTCCCCCCATCGGCCACGAAGACCCGGTCACCTACATTCAGTCGCGAGGCGGCGTCGCCAATCCGTTGGGGCCAGCGTGAAAGACCATTGTCGATCGGGTGGACCTTGAACAGGAGCCGGGTTTCTTCGGGAGCATATCTGGCGAAAGACGCAATCACGGCCTCGACGATTGCAGATAAGTCACTGCCCGGTGAATGCTTGATTATCTGGTAGTCACCGGGCAATTGCAGCGGAAACAGAAAGAAACGGGCGTCCGTACCAGTCGCTAGCCGGGTAGATGCTGCGATAGCCTGTTCAGCCTGTCTTCGTCTTTTGCTGGCGAATAGTCCCTTCCAGATCCAGCCGCTATATTCGATGACGGGGTGGGCCGCGCCATGGGTTCTGTAGTGGCGGTGGAGGATAGGGCCGACCAGCACATTGGGAACATGATAGGCGAGATCGTAAAGCGCGTAGGTCAGGAAGCTTGATCGGAACAGGCCGCCGCGCGCCACGGGCGGCACGCCGTCGGCCAGAACCCTGATCGCCTCCGGTTCCTGCGGAAAACGCGAATGAGCCGACATGCCGTCCGGCTCGACCGTCAACCAGTCCGGCCGCAGATAGCCATGCTCGACAATATGTATCCTGACGCCCAGAGCCTGGCCGATTTCAGCGGCAGCCGCGTGATAATCACGGCCGTCACCGAGCATGACGATGTCTGTCACTGAGTGGTGATGTGTGAATGCCTCAAGGTAATCGGGCCACTCGCTCTTTTCTCCGCGAAAGAAGGCGCCTCTTTTCGGCCACCAGAAAACCATATCGCCAAGGCAGAAATTGATGCGCAAAACGCGCGCGCCATTAGCTTCCAGCCTGTCCGCGACAAGTCGGAAAAACGGCGACGCGGGGCCTTGAAGGAAAAGAAAGGTGCGGTTCTTCATGTCACAGTGCTTACGTGAAATTAACAGGCTGAAACCGTATTTGCATTGACGGCGGTATGGGTTTGGTGAGAATTCCAGCAACCTAACGACGAATAGCTGAATCTCACTGCTTTGTGTGGCCGATTTCTCGGTACCTCGAAGTTTAGAAGGCATTGATCGCGTATGACCAAAGTTCTCTTTCTGCAAGGTCCTCCGTCGGTTTTCTGGCGCGAGCTCTCCCAAGGGTTCGAAGCCAGGGGCGTGGAGACGAGGAGAGTGAACTTCTCCTTCGGTGATCAGGTCTACTGGTTCAAGCGCGGAGCGATCAACTACCGCGGAACTTTGAAGGCATGGCCGCGCTATCTTGCAGCGCTTCTGAAGCGGGAAGGCATCACCGACATTCTTTATTATGCGGATCGGTTGCCATATCACCGGCTTGCCGCGCGTGTCGCGCGGCGCCTTGGTGTGCGCTGTCACGCCGTGGAATTCGGTTATCTCCGACCTGACTGGATCACGCTTGAGCGTGACGGTATGGGGCGTTTCTCTCATTTTCCGAACGATCCGGACCGTATTCGCCAGATCGCCGCTAAGGTGGCCGATCCGGATTTGAAGAACCGCTATCCGCATACATTCGGGCAGGAGGCGACCAACGAGGTAATCTATAATCTGGTCGCCTATTTCGGCCGGATGATGTTTCCCTTTTATCGCTCCGACAAATATTACGACCCGTTGTTCGACTACCTATCCTGGCTGCCGCGCATGTTCCGTGAGAGGCACGATTTGCCGGAGGGGTATTTCGACGACAAGCTGAAGCGCAACTATCTGCTCGCGCTCCAACTCCAGAGCGATTACCAGATCAGGGCGAATTCGCCCTATAGGCATATTTCGCAGATGCTGGATCAGGTCATGCAGTCGTTTGCGCGTCATGCGCCTGAAAACGGCCGGTTGATCATCAAGCAGCATCCGCTCGATAATGATCTTGAGAACTGGCGCAAGGTCGTTGCTGAACTTGCCGCGAAATATCGGATCGAAAATCGTGTCGCCTTTATCGAAAAAGGCAATCTTGCGGAAATCCTGCGCGAGTGCCACGGTTCCATCGTGGTCAATTCCACGACAGGTCTTCACAGTCTGCGGGCAGACGTCCCTACCATCGTCTTGGGTGCTGCTGTCTTCGATATACCCGGACTGACGCATCAGGGTGGACTGGATGTATTCTGGCGGAATCCCGAGCGAATCGACCGAAGCCTTCTGGCTTGCTTCATCAAGGCGCTGGCCGGTGCGATCCAGATAAAGGGTAATTTCTATCATTCCGAAGGTCGCAAGCTCGGTATTTCGACAATCGTCGATCGAGTGATAGGGCAACTCGTGAATGAGCCGGATGCCTATGTCGCGCAGCCGCCTCGTTTGGCGTGGAAGCGCCTGCCGCTTACCAATGAGCGCAAGGGGGTGACTGCTGTTTTGCCGGGGGCGATGGATATTGCCGGCAGCGATATTCTCGGCGGCGCCGAGCCCGCTTTCGCGACGGTTCGTGCTGTAGATGCGGGCGATCGGCGCGGCGATGCATATTGAACATGTCGGAAACGAAAAAACATACTTGCCAAGTGGGGCAACGCACCGTAAAGGGAGCGCCTAGCTTAAAGACGACGCGGAATCGAATGTGATTTTTGCAGTCGGATAGGGCGAAGGGGTATAGCTCAGTTGGTAGAGCGGCGGTCTCCAAAACCGCAGGTCGTCGGTTCAAGCCCGGCTGCCCCTGCCACTCAATAAAGCTCGTTAGGCTGGGTGATTGATCCGCCGGAGCTGTGCCGAGTGGATCGGCGAAATTTAATCGAACATTGTTTTTCCTCTTGTGCAAAGGGGAGGCGGTGTTTATGTAGGGAAAAACAGACACGCGGCGCGTGGGGCTGAGCGAGTTCGGCTTTACGTGCCGTAATTGCGTGGAAAATCGATGGCATCCAAAACCAATCCGGTCACGTTCTTTAAGCAGGTTCGTTCCGAAGGTCTGAAAATCACTTGGCCGTCCCGCCGCGAGACTGCGATCTCTACGGCTATGGTTCTGGTTATGGTTGTCTTTGCTGCCCTGTTTTTCTTCGCGGCGGATCAGTTGATGGGCTGGCTTTTGCGCCTGATCCTGAACGTCAGCGTTTAAAACTGGAGAGTGAAGATGGCGGCACGCTGGTATATCGTCCACGCATATTCGAACTTCGAGAAGAAGGTCGCAGACGACATCGAGAACAAGGCTCGCCAGAAGGGGCTTGAGCATCTGTTCGAAAGGATTCTCGTTCCGACTGAAAAGGTGACGGAAGTGCGTCGCGGCCGCAAGGTCGACAGCGAGCGCAAGTTCTTCCCGGGTTACGTCCTTGTTCGCGCAAACCTGACGGATGAGGCCTATCACCTGATCAAGAATACGCCCAAGGTTACGGGCTTCCTCGGTTCCGACAATAAGCCGGTTCCGATCCCGGATTTCGAAGCCGAGCGTATCCTCGGTCAGGTCCAGGAAGGCGTAGAGCGTCCGAAGTCCTCGATCTCGTTCGAGATTGGCGAGCAGGTTCGTGTTTCGGATGGTCCTTTCGCATCGTTCAACGGTGTCGTTCAGGATGTCGACGAGGAGCGTGCGCGCCTCAAGGTCGAAGTATCGATCTTCGGTCGCGCAACCCCGGTCGAGCTGGAATACGCTCAGGTCGAGAAGGTCTGATTTCAAGTTGGGGCCCGCATGTCGGGCCTCGTGCGGTGTACGCCGCAAACCGCGTGGAAGGTGAGGAGTCTTAGCCGGGCTCCAATGATCCGAACCACGCAACCGCAGCCGCCGGAGAAATCCGGCAAGTTGGGTCGGGAAACCGCCCCGTTAGTGAAAGGCAGAGAGATATGGCTAAGAAAGTAGCAGGCCAGCTCAAGCTTCAGGTCAAGGCAGGATCGGCAAACCCGTCCCCGCCAATCGGCCCGGCGCTTGGTCAGCGTGGCATCAACATCATGGAATTCTGCAAGGCGTTCAATGCCGCCACGCAGGAAATGGAAAAGGGTATGCCGATCCCGGTCGTCATCACCTATTACCAGGACAAGTCCTTTACCTTCGTCATGAAGCAGCCGCCGGTTTCTTACTGGCTGAAGAAGGAAGCGAAGATCACCTCCGGTTCCAAGACGCCTGGTAAGGGCGGCAAGGCCGGTACTCTCACCAAGGCTCAGATCAAGTCGATCGCCGAAGCCAAGATGAAGGATCTCAACGCTGCCGATATCGAAGGCGCAATGGCCATGATCGAGGGTTCTGCCCGCGCCATGGGTCTGGAAGTGGTGGCTTAATATGGCAAAGCTTGCAAAGCGTATTCAGAAGATCCGCGAAGGCGTTGATCCGACCAAGCTCGTAGCCCTTTCCGACGCCATTTCGATGGTCAAGGAACGCGCAACCGCCAAGTTCGACGAGACCGTTGAAATCGCAATGAACCTCGGCGTTGACCCGCGCCATGCCGACCAGATGGTTCGTGGCGTTGTCAACCTGCCGAACGGCACCGGCCGCGACGTTCGGGTTGCCGTCTTCGCACGTGGCGCCAAGGCTGACGAAGCCAAGGCTGCAGGCGCAGACATCGTTGGCGCAGAAGACCTGCTGGAAATCGTCCAGGGCGGCAAGATCGACTTCGATCGTTGCATTGCAACCCCGGACATGATGCCGCTCGTCGGTCGCCTCGGTAAGGTTCTCGGCCCGCGTGGCATGATGCCGAACCCGAAGGTTGGTACGGTTACGATGGACGTCACGGGTGCCGTCAAGGCTTCCAAGGGTGGCGCTGTTGAATTCCGCGTCGAAAAGGCCGGTATCGTTCACGCTGGCATCGGCAAGGCTTCCTTCGACGCCAAGGCGCTCGAAGAAAACATCAAGGCCTTCGCTGACGCCGTCATCAAGGCAAAGCCGGCTGGCGCGAAGGGTAACTACGTCAAGCGCGTAGCGATCTCCTCGACCATGGGTCCAGGCGTCAAGATCGACCCGTCGTCGGTTACTGCTGCTTAATGACTGAAATTCCGAAGCTCAGAGTTTTCTCTAGGCTTCGGTCGCATGAATTCCCAACCCTGAAGGGCCAATCCTGAGGGGGAGGGGATTTCCGGAGAAATCCGGAATTCCTGTCCGAGATTGCGGGTGGCTGAAATCCTTGTTGATGATGCCTTAATCGAATGACCTGCATGAGACGGGTAAGAACCCAGAATTTGGAAGTGCGTATAGCGCTTTGATATTCGGTTCGAGCCTAGTGTGCCTTGTGCCTGAAGCCTTTGGTTTCAGTGCGGGGGGACAGGATCCTCAACCGCCGCTTACGGTCTCTCCGGAGATCGTCTGAGGCAAAGGCAACCCGGTGGGACTTGCAGGATTGCGGTCCTACCAACTGGAGACAGACAGTGGAAAGAGCGGAAAAGCGCGAATTTGTCACGGAGCTGAACGAAGTCTTCAAGGCTTCTGGTTCGGTTGTCGTGGCCCACTATGCTGGTGTCACAGTCGCACAGATGAACGATTTTCGTTCGAAGATGCGCGCTGCTGGCGGCACCGTCAAAGTCGCGAAGAACCGTCTGGCCAAGATCGCTCTTCAGGGCACGGAATCCGAATCGATGTCTGACCTGTTCAAGGGTCAGACGCTCATCGCTTACAGCGATGATCCGATTACGGCTCCGAAGGTCGTCATGGATTTCGCCAAGACCAACGACAAAATCGTTGTTCTCGGTGGTGCCATGGGCGCGACCTCGCTGAATGCGGATGCAGTCAAGTCGCTTGCGACCCTGCCTTCGCTCGACGAACTGCGTGCAAAGCTGGTGGGTATGATTCAGACCCCGGCAACCCGCATCGCAGGCGTCGTACAGGCACCGGCAAGTCAGCTTGCTCGCGTGTTTGCAGCCTATGCCAAGAAGGACGAAGCCGCGTAAGGCGGAACTTCGCTGTTTATTTAAAACCAGTTCGAACCGAACAGAAGGAACTACAAAATGGCTGATCTCGCAAAGATCGTTGAAGACCTCTCGGCCCTGACCGTCCTGGAAGCTGCTGAGCTTTCCAAGCTTCTCGAAGAAAAGTGGGGCGTTTCCGCTGCTGCTCCGGTAGCAGTTGCTGCTGCTGGCGGCGCTGGCGCACCGGCTGCTGCTGAAGAAGAAAAGACCGAGTTCGACGTTATCCTGGTTGACGCTGGCGCCAACAAGATCAACGTCATCAAGGAAGTCCGCGCCATCACCGGTCTCGGCCTCAAGGAAGCCAAGGACCTGGTCGAAGGCGCTCCGAAGGCTGTCAAGGAAGCTGTTTCCAAGGCTGAAGCCGCTGACCTCAAGAAGAAGCTTGAAGAAGCCGGCGCTAAGGTCGACGTCAAGTAATACTGGAATGTGGCGGGGGAGAGCCTATCTCTCTCCCGTCCGTTTCTTTTCGAACTTATTACCCAGGATCCGTATGAAAACGGGTCCTGGGTAATGGGTTCTCAAGAGGATGGTCCCCACCGAAGTGCTAGGCAATCCGGCTTAGGGTTTCGGCAAGCGGGACGAGATTGAGAAACCATGTTCGATGGTATATCGGTTGGCCTCCGATAGCCGTCCGTTGCAGGCCCGGATGCAATTTTGAAGGAGCGACGATGGCTCAGCAGACCCTTTCGTTTAATGGTCGCAGGCGCGTACGCAAGTTTTTTGGTAAGATCCCCGAAGTCACGGAAATGCCGAACCTCATCGAGGTTCAGAAGGCATCCTATGACCAATTCCTGATGGTAGAAGAGCCCAAGGGCGGCCGTCCGGACGAAGGCCTGAATGCGGTCTTTAAGTCCGTCTTCCCGATCACGGATTTCTCCGGCGCTTCGATGCTCGAGTTCGTTTCCTACGAATTCGACCCGCCGAAGTTCGACGTCGAGGAATGCCGTCAGCGCGACCTGACCTACGCAGCTCCCCTTAAGGTGACGCTGCGCCTCATCGTATTCGATATTGACGAGGATACGGGCGCGAAGTCCATCAAGGACATCAAGGAACAGTCTGTCTACATGGGCGACATGCCGCTCATGACGGATAACGGTACGTTCATCGTCAACGGCACCGAACGCGTTATCGTGTCCCAGATGCACCGTTCGCCGGGCGTCTTCTTCGACCACGACAAGGGCAAGAGCCATTCTTCCGGCAAGCTGCTCTTCGCGGCTCGCGTCATCCCGTATCGCGGTTCCTGGCTCGATATCGAATTCGACGCCAAGGACATCGTTTTTGCCCGTATCGACCGTCGCCGCAAGATCCCGGTATCTTCGCTGCTGATGGCACTCGGCATGGACGGCGAAGAAATCCTGTCGACCTTCTACACGAAGTCGAACTATGAGCGTTCCGGCGACGGCTGGCGCATTCCGTTCCAGGCCGAGACGCTCAAGGGCGCCAAGGCTCTGTCGGAAATGGTCGACGCCGATACTGGCGAAGTCGTCGTTGAAGCCGGCAAGAAGCTGACCCCGCGTCTGCTCCGTCAGCTGACCGAAAAGGGCCTCAAGGCCTTGAAGGCCACCGACGAAGACCTTTACGGCAACTACCTCGCTGAAGACATCGTCAACTACTCGACCGGTGAGATCTATCTCGAAGCCGGCGACGAAATCGACGAGAAGACTCTGCCGATCATCCTCGAAGCTGGCTTCGACGAGATCCCGGTTCTCGGCATCGATCACATCAATATCGGCGCCTACATCCGCAACACGCTTGCGGCTGACAAGAACGAGAACCGTCAGGACGCTCTGTTCGACATCTACCGCGTCATGCGTCCGGGTGAGCCGCCGACCATGGAATCCGCGGAAGCCATGTTCAACTCGCTGTTCTTCGACGCAGAGCGCTACGACCTCTCGGCCGTTGGTCGCGTCAAGATGAACATGCGTCTCGACCTGCAGGTCGAAGATACCGTTCGCGTTCTGCGCAAGGACGACATCCTGGCCGTGGTCAAGATGCTGGTCGAGCTGCGTGACGGCAAGGGCGAAATCGACGACATCGACAACCTCGGCAACCGCCGTGTTCGTTCGGTCGGCGAGCTGATGGAAAACCAGTACCGTCTCGGCCTGCTCCGTATGGAGCGCGCGATCAAGGAACGCATGTCGTCGATCGAGATCGACACCGTCATGCCGCAGGACCTGATCAACGCCAAGCCGGCTGCTGCTGCCGTTCGCGAATTCTTCGGCTCCTCGCAGCTGTCGCAGTTCATGGACCAGGTGAACCCGCTTTCGGAAATCACCCACAAGCGCCGTCTTTCGGCTCTTGGACCGGGTGGTCTGACCCGCGAGCGCGCAGGCTTCGAAGTCCGCGACGTTCATCCGACCCACTACGGCCGTATTTGCCCGATCGAAACGCCGGAAGGCCCGAACATCGGTCTGATCAACTCGCTGGCAACCTTCGCCCGCGTCAACAAGTACGGCTTCATCGAATCGCCGTACCGCAAGATCGTTGACGGCGTCGTCACCAAGGACGTGATCTACCTCTCCGCCATGGAAGAGGCCAAGTATTACGTGGCTCAGGCCAATTCCGAGCTGACGGCTGAAGGCGCTTTCGTTGAAGAGTTCGTGGTTTGCCGTCATGCTGGCGAAGTCATGCTGTCTCCGCGCGACACCATCAACCTGATGGACGTTTCGCCGAAGCAGCTGGTTTCGGTTGCCGCCGCTCTGATCCCGTTCCTCGAAAACGACGACGCCAACCGCGCTCTCATGGGCTCGAACATGCAGCGTCAGGCCGTTCCGCTGGTTCGCGCCGAAGCTCCGTTCGTCGGCACCGGCATGGAACCGGTCGTTGCCCGTGACTCCGGTGCGGCGATCGCTGCCCGTCGTGGCGGCGTGGTCGACCAGGTCGATGCGACGCGTATCGTTATCCGCGCCACGGAAGATCTCGATGCCGGCAAGTCCGGTGTTGACATTTACCGCCTGCAGAAGTTCCAGCGCTCCAACCAGAACACCTGCGTCAACCAGCGTCCGCTGGTCGCCGTCGGCGACGTTCTGAACCGCGGTGACATCATCGCTGACGGTCCGTCCACGGATCTCGGTGACTTGGCACTCGGCCGCAACGCGCTCGTCGCGTTCATGCCTTGGAACGGCTACAACTACGAAGACTCGATCCTGATGTCGGAACGCATCGTCGCTGACGACGTGTTCACCTCCATCCACATCGAAGAATTCGAAGTTGCTGCCCGCGACACGAAGCTTGGTCCGGAAGAAATCACGCGTGACATTCCGAACGTTTCGGAAGAAGCGCTGAAGAATCTCGACGAAGCCGGTATCGTCTACATCGGTGCGGAAGTTGCTCCTGGCGACATCCTCGTCGGCAAGATCACGCCGAAGGGCGAAAGCCCGATGACGCCGGAAGAAAAGCTTCTGCGCGCCATCTTCGGTGAAAAGGCTTCCGACGTCCGCGACACGTCCATGCGCATGCCTCCGGGCACGTTCGGCACGATCGTCGAAGTTCGCGTCTTCAATCGTCACGGCGTCGAGAAGGACGAACGTGCGATGGCGATCGAGCGTGAGGAAATCGAACGCCTCGCCAAGGACCGCGACGACGAACAGGCGATCCTCGACCGTAACGTCTACAGCCGTCTGGTCGACATGCTGCGTGGCCAGATGTCCGTTGCCGGCCCGAAGGGCTTCAAGAAGGGCGTCGAACTTTCCAACGCAGTCGTTTCCGAATATCCCCGCTCGCAGTGGTGGATGTTCGCAGTCGAAGACGAGAAGGTTCAGGGCGAGATCGAAGCTCTGCGCGGCCAGTACGATGAGTCCAAGTCGCTGCTTGAGCATCGCTTCATGGACAAGGTCGAAAAGGTCCAGCGGGGCGACGAAATGCCTCCGGGCGTCATGAAGATGGTCAAGGTCTTCGTCGCTGTGAAGCGCAAGATCCAGCCGGGCGACAAGATGGCCGGCCGTCACGGTAACAAGGGCGTTGTCTCGCGTATCGTGCCTGTCGAAGACATGCCGTTCCTTGAAGACGGAACGCACGTCGACATCTGCTTGAACCCGCTCGGTGTTCCGTCGCGTATGAACGTCGGTCAGATCCTCGAAACCCACCTTGCCTGGGCTTGCGCCGGCATGGGTAAGAAGATCGGCGAGATGCTCGACGAGTATCGCAAGACCATGGACATCAGCAACCTGAAGACTGTCCTGACGGACGTGTACTCCAGTGAGGCGAAGGACGAAGTGGCACACTTCGACGACGACGCGCTCGTCAAGCTTGCCGAACAGTCCCGCAAGGGCGTCTCCATCGCAACACCGGTCTTCGACGGTGCGCATGAGCCGGACGTTGCTGCGATGCTGAAGAAGGCAGGCCTGCACGAAAGCGGTCAGTCGGTTCTGTACGATGGTCGTACCGGCGAGCCCTTCGACCGTAAGGTCACCGTCGGCTACATGTACATGATCAAGCTGAACCACCTCGTGGACGACAAGATCCACGCGCGTTCGATCGGTCCGTACTCGCTCGTCACCCAGCAGCCGCTCGGTGGTAAGGCGCAGTTCGGCGGCCAGCGCTTCGGGGAAATGGAAGTCTGGGCTCTGGAAGCCTATGGCGCAGCCTACACCCTGCAGGAAATGCTGACCGTGAAGTCGGACGACGTGGCCGGCCGTACCAAGGTCTACGAGGCGATCGTCCGTGGCGACGACACGTTCGAGGCGGGCATTCCGGAGAGCTTCAACGTTCTCGTCAAGGAAATGCGCTCGCTCGGTCTGTCGGTCGAGCTGGAAAACTCGAAAGTCGAGTTGCCAGCCGAAGGTCAGCTGCCGGACGCAGCCGAATAATCGTCAAGGAGGCGCGCGCTGTCTGCGCGCGCCGCTCCCTGCACCGGTTCCCGCCGGGTGTCGGGGAAAGTTTTGCCGCATTTTGCGGCTAGCACCGTACTGACGTGACAGACCATCCATCGCGGGAAACAGGATGGTACCGTCGCAAGCCGAGGGCTCTTTGCCCCAAAGGAGATAGGCATGAACCAAGAGGTCATGAACCTTTTCAATCCGCAGATGCCTGCGCAACACTTTGACTCGATCCGTATTTCGATCGCGTCGCCCGAGAAGATTCTCTCCTGGTCCTATGGCGAAATCAAAAAGCCGGAGACCATCAACTACCGTACGTTCAAGCCGGAACGTGACGGTCTTTTCTGCGCGCGTATCTTCGGTCCCATCAAGGACTACGAATGCCTGTGCGGCAAGTACAAGCGCATGAAGTACAAGGGCATCATCTGCGAAAAGTGCGGCGTCGAAGTTACGCTGTCGCGCGTTCGCCGTGAGCGCATGGGCCATATCGAGCTCGCCGCTCCGGTCGCCCATATCTGGTTCCTGAAGTCGCTTCCTTCGCGCATCTCGACCCTGCTCGACATGACGCTGAAGGATGTCGAACGCGTTCTCTATTTCGAGAACTACATCGTCACCGAGCCGGGCCTGACCGCTCTCAAGGAGAACCAGCTTCTCTCCGAAGAAGAGTATATGCTCGCCATCGACGAATATGGTGAAGACCAGTTCACGGCGATGATCGGCGCGGAAGCCATCTACGAGATGCTCGCTTCGATGAACCTCGAAAAGATCGCCGGCGACCTGCGTGCGGAACTTGCTGAGACGACTTCTGAACTGAAGCAGAAGAAGTTCATGAAGCGCCTGAAGATCGTCGAGAACTTCATCGAATCCGGCAACCGCCCGGAATGGATGATCATGAAGGTCGTTCCGGTCATCCCGCCGGACCTGCGTCCGCTGGTTCCGCTTGATGGCGGCCGTTTCGCGACGTCCGACCTCAACGATCTGTACCGCCGCGTCATCAACCGTAACAACCGTCTGAAGCGCCTGATCGAACTGCGAGCTCCGGGCATCATCATCCGTAACGAAAAGCGCATGCTGCAGGAATCTGTAGACGCGCTGTTCGACAACGGCCGCCGTGGCCGCGTCATCACCGGCGCCAACAAGCGTCCGCTGAAGTCGCTGTCCGACATGCTCAAGGGCAAGCAGGGCCGCTTCCGTCAGAACCTTCTCGGCAAGCGCGTCGACTATTCCGGTCGTTCGGTCATCGTGACTGGTCCGGAACTGAAGCTGCACCAGTGCGGCCTGCCGAAGAAGATGGCGCTCGAACTGTTCAAGCCGTTCATCTACGCCCGTCTTGACGCCAAGGGCTTCTCGTCCACCGTCAAGCAGGCCAAGAAGCTGGTTGAAAAGGAAAAGCCGGAAGTCTGGGATATCCTCGACGAGGTTATCCGCGAGCATCCGGTTCTCTTGAACCGCGCACCGACGCTGCACCGCCTGGGCATCCAGGCCTTCGAACCGACCCTAGTCGAAGGCAAGGCAATTCAGCTGCATCCGCTCGTCTGCACGGCCTTCAACGCCGACTTCGACGGTGACCAGATGGCTGTTCACGTGCCGCTGTCGCTCGAAGCTCAGCTCGAAGCCCGCGTCCTGATGATGTCGACGAACAACATCCTGCATCCGGCAAACGGTGCACCGATCATCGTTCCGTCGCAGGACATGGTTCTCGGCCTGTATTACCTGTCGATCATGAACGAGCGCGAGCCGGGCGAAGGCATGGCCTTCTCCGACATGGGCGAACTGCACCATGCGCTGGAAAACAAGGTCGTCACGCTGCATTCGAAGATCAAGGGTCGTTTCAAGACCATGGATGCCGACGGCAAGTTGGTTTCCAAGATCTATGACACGACGCCTGGCCGTCTGATCATTGGCGAGCTTCTGCCGAAGAACGTCAACGTGCCGTTCGAGACCTGCAACCAGGAAATGACCAAGAAGAACATCTCCAAGATGATCGACACGGTCTACCGTCATTGCGGTCAGAAGGACACGGTCATATTCTGCGACCGGATCATGCAGCTCGGCTTTACCCATGCTTGCCGCGCCGGCATTTCGTTCGGCAAGGACGACATGATCATCCCGGATTCCAAGGAGAAGATCGTCGGTGATACCGAGGCTCTCGTTAAGGAATACGAGCAGCAGTACAATGACGGCCTGATCACTCAGGGCGAAAAGTACAACAAGGTCGTCGACGCCTGGGGCAAGGCAACCGAAAAGGTCGCCGAAGACATGATGGCCCGCATTAAGGCTGTCGAATTCGACGCCGAGACCGGTCGCCAGAAGCCGATGAACGCGATCTACATGATGTCCCACTCGGGTGCCCGTGGTTCTCCGAACCAGATGCGCCAGCTGGGCGGCATGCGCGGCCTGATGGCGAAGCCGTCGGGTGAAATCATCGAGACCCCGATCATCTCGAACTTCAAGGAAGGCCTGACCGTTAACGAGTACTTCAACTCGACCCACGGTGCCCGTAAGGGTCTGGCAGACACCGCCTTGAAGACGGCAAACTCCGGTTACCTGACTCGTCGTCTCGTCGACGTGGCCCAGGACTGCATCGTCAACCTCGTGGATTGCGGCACTGAAAACGGCCTCACCATGACCGCCATCGTCGATGCTGGTCAGGTTGTTGCTTCGATCGGCGCTCGCGTTCTCGGACGTACGGCACTCGACAACATCGACCACCCGGTAACGGGCGATCGTATCGTCGATGCCGGCAAGATGATCCTTGAGCCGGATGTCATCGAAATCGAGAAGGCTGGCATCCAGTCGATCCGCATTCGCTCCGCACTGACCTGCGAAGTTCAGACGGGCGTCTGCTCGGTCTGCTACGGGCGTGACCTTGCTCGCGGTACGCCGGTCAATATGGGCGAAGCAGTCGGCGTTATCGCTGCTCAGTCCATCGGCGAGCCGGGCACGCAGCTGACCATGCGTACGTTCCACCTTGGTGGTACGGCAAACGTGGTCGACCAGTCGTTCCTGGAAGCATCGTATGAAGGTACGATCCTGATCAAGAACCGCAACATGCTGCGGAACTCGGAAAACGTTCTCGTCGCGATGGGCCGTAACATGGCCATCACCATTCTCGACGAACGTGGTGTCGAGCGTTCCTCGCAGCGCGTCGCGTACGGTTCTAAGATCCATGTCGATGACGGCGACAAGGTTCGTCGCGGTCAGCGTCTGGCAGAGTGGGATCCGTATACACGCCCTATGATGACGGAAGTCGCCGGTACGGTTCAGTTCGAAGATGTCGTCGACGGTATCTCGGTTCTGGAATCGACCGACGAATCCACCGGCATCACCAAGCGTCAGGTTATCGACTGGCGTTCGACGCCGCGCGGTGCGGATCTGAAGCCGGCAATCGTCATCAAGGACGCTTCCGGTGCGATCATGAAGCTGTCGCGTGGTGGTGAGGCCCGTTTCAACCTGTCGGTTGAAGCAATCCTCTCCGTCGAACCGGGCCAGAAGATCGCCCAGGGCGACGTGCTTGCACGTATCCCGATGGAAAGCGCCAAGACCAAGGACATCACCGGTGGTCTGCCGCGCGTCGCAGAACTGTTCGAAGCACGCCGTCCGAAGGACCACGCTATCATCGCTGAAATCGATGGTACGATCCGCCTCGGCCGCGACTACAAGAACAAGCGTCGCGTCATGATCGAACCGGCGGAAGATGGTGTCGAACCGGTCGAATACCTGATCCCGAAGGGCAAGCCCTTCCATCTTCAGGATGGCGACTATATCGAAAAGGGTGACTACATCCTCGACGGCAATCCTGCGCCGCACGACATTCTGGCGATCAAGGGCGTGGAAGCACTCGCTTCCTACCTCGTGAACGAAATCCAGGAAGTCTACCGCCTGCAGGGCGTTGTCATCAACGACAAGCACATCGAAGTCATCGTTCGTCAGATGCTTCAGAAGGTCGAAATCACCGATGCCGGCGACAGCCAGTACATCGTCGGTGATAACGTCGACCGCATCGAGCTTGAAGATGCCAACGACGCGCTGATCGAAGAAGGCAAGAAGCCTGCCTATGGCGAGCCGGTTCTGCTCGGCATCACCAAGGCATCGCTGCAGACGCCGTCCTTCATCTCGGCTGCATCCTTCCAGGAAACCACCAAGGTTCTCACGGAAGCTGCAATCGCCGGCAAGATCGACACGCTGCAGGGCCTGAAGGAAAACGTCATCGTCGGCCGCCTGATCCCGGCTGGTACAGGTGGTACCATGACCCAGATCCGTCGTATCGCAACCACGCGCGACGACTTGATCCTAGACGAGCGCAAGAAGGGCACTGGTGCAGACTCGGCAACGCCGATGCTGCAGAACCTGAACCCGGAGAAAACGCCTGCCGAATAAGGCAGACGAGGGGGATTTTCTTCCGTTTTCGCGACGCATTCAAAAACGCCCGGAGTAATCCGGGCGTTTTTATTTTGACTAATTCTAAAGTGTTGATCGAAGACAAGGCATCAATTTGGAGCCGTTCTAAGCTTCTCGCATTCGATGATGATGGAGGCTCGAATGAAAAAGCTAATGACGTCCGTCGCTGCCTGTCTGCTTCTGGCAACGACCGCTTATGCTGCCGATCTCAATCCTGCGGAACTGAGGCAACAGGCGCAGGAACTGTTCAAGCCATTGCCTTCGACTGTTCCGGCGGTGAAGGGCAACAAGATCACGGCGGAAAAGATCGCGCTCGGCAAGGCGCTCTTCTTTGACCCGCGCATGTCTGCATCCGGCGTCTTTTCCTGCAATTCCTGCCATAATCTGGCGACCGGCGGCGACGACAATCTCGAAACTTCGATCGGTCACGGTTGGCAGAAGGGACCGCGTAACTCTCCGACGGTCTTCAACGCGGTCTTTAATATCGCCCAGTTCTGGGACGGACGGGCGGAAGATCTCAAGGCTCAGGCAAAAGGCCCGGTTCAGGCGGGTGTCGAAATGGCCAATACGCCCGGCAAGGTGGTCGCAACCCTGAAATCCATGCCGCGATATGTAGAGTGGTTCAAGGCGGCATTCCCCGGCGATGCGGATCCGGTGACATTCGATAATTTCGCCATGGCGATCGAAGCCTTCGAGGCTACGCTGATAACACCGGCACCGTTCGATTCATTCCTCAATGGTGACGATGATGCATTGACCGCAGAGGCAAGGCAGGGCCTGCAGCTTTTCATGGACAAGGGCTGCGCATCCTGCCATGCGGGCATCAATGTGGGCGGGGAGGGCTATTATCCGTTTGGTCTGATCGAGAAGCCAGGCGCCGATGTTCTTCCCGAAAATGACAAAGGTCGCTTTGCGGTGACAAATACGGCTGACGACAGTTACGTCTTCCGCGCCGCGCCACTTCGTAACATTGCGCTCACCGCGCCTTATTTCCATTCCGGCAAGGTCTGGGGTCTAAAGCAGGCTGTGGCAATCATGGGTACGGCGCAGTTAGGTGAAAAGCTGGAAGGCAACGACGTCGATCTGATCGTCGCGTTTCTGGAAAGCCTGACGGGCAGGGCGCCAGATGTAACCTACCCGGTCCTACCTGCAGAAACGGCAACAACGCCTAAGCCGGCCAGTCAGATAATACCGGTCAAGTAGGCCGGGGAGACGAGAAATTTTCCCGCATGGGGCAAAGGCCGTGCCGAAACAGGGGCGGCCTTTATCCCAGGAGGTCGGACATAAGCCCGATTCTTGCTGTGGGGTGATAGTTCCCTTAGTCGAAACGGATGATCGCGACTTCGCCCTCTAGGGCGCCTTGATAGGCCGAAGCATGTGGTTCTTCCGGCGGTTCATCCTGAAGCACGCCGATCTGATCAAGATCTGCTTCCAGAAAACCTTCCTCAGAAAGGGCATTCAACGCGTCTCTCACAGCGGTATCGTCATCGGGCGCACGCAGCATGATGTGGAGTTCGATACCTTCGCCCCCCTTCGTCTCATAGGCTTTGCCAATGATGATGAAGATCATCGGGTCGTCGGTATTGTCGTTGTCTGCGGGTGAAATCATGATATTCTCCTGAATGGGCCTTCATAAGGGAAGCTAGTCCCGTCTGAAAAGTTCCCGGTTTCAATAGACGTCTCGACTGCGATTCCCAAACACAATCGCGACTCGGTTCCAATATCGATATGCCGACTGCTGCCGCGCTGATGAAAACCCCGCAAAACCGGCGCCTGAACCATTATTTTGGGGCCGACCCTTGACGCAGAAGGGTTAAGACAGTAAACGCCCGGCATCGGAAGCTATGTGAGACTCGTGCGTCCGGGATTAATCTATTCCGGAACTCGTCTCAAACAGGCTCCTAAAACGCACGTAGACTATATGAATGCTGCACGCACGACGCATGAATAATGCGTCCTCTGTCTTCCGTGGTCCATCCGAAAACGGGATCGGGCCACGTTTGTGTATGAGGAAAGTGCGTGTTGCCGCCGGAAACGGCATCTCGATGGTCCCGAAAGGGGCTTTGAAGAAGATTTTGCAAGGGATGGTTATATGCCTACCGTAAACCAGCTGATCCGTAAGCCGCGTCAGGCCAACGTAAAGCGCAATAAGGTTCCTGCTCTGCAGGAAAACCCGCAGAAGCGCGGCGTTTGCACGCGCGTCTACACCACGACCCCGAAGAAGCCGAACTCGGCTCTGCGTAAGGTCGCCAAGATTCGCCTCACCAATGGCTTCGAAGTCATCGGCTACATTCCGGGTGAAGGTCACAACCTGCAGGAGCACTCTGTCGTCATGATCCGTGGCGGCCGCGTAAAGGACTTGCCGGGCGTTCGTTACCACATCATCCGCGGCGTTCTCGATACCCAGGGTGTCAAGAACCGTAAGCAGCGTCGTTCGAAGTACGGTGCAAAGCGTCCGAAGTAATCCTTCGGGCTTTGACTTTATCAATCCGGCGCTGCGCGAGGTTCTCCGCGTGATAAAGCGCCCGTAACGTTTAGAGACGAGATTAGTATGTCCAGACGCCATCGTGCAGAAAAGCGTGAGATCAACCCGGACCCGAAGTTCGGCGATCTGATCGTCACCAAGTTCATGAATGCCATCATGCTCCACGGCAAGAAGTCCGTGGCTGAAAGCATTGTTTACGGCGCATTTGACGCTGTGCAGGGCAAGGCCAAGTCTGACCCGCTTGCAATCTTCCATTCGGCGCTCGACAATGTCGCGCCGCATGTTGAAGTTCGCTCGCGTCGTGTTGGTGGTGCTACTTACCAGGTTCCGGTTGACGTGCGTCCGGAACGCCGCCAGGCCCTCGCAATTCGCTGGCTGATCACTGCAGCCCGCAAGCGCAACGAAACCACCATGATCGATCGTCTGTCCGGCGAACTCATGGATGCCGCAAACAACCGTGGCTCGGCCGTCAAGAAGCGTGAAGACACGCACAAGATGGCAGACGCGAACCGCGCATTCTCGCACTATCGCTGGTAATCTTAACCGATCGAATTTCGAAAGGCAGTCATTATGGCTCGCGAATATAAAATCGAAGACTACCGCAACTTCGGTATCATGGCGCATATCGACGCCGGCAAGACCACGACCACCGAGCGTATCCTTTACTACACCGGTAAGTCGCACAAGATCGGCGAAGTTCATGACGGCGCAGCCACCATGGACTGGATGGAGCAGGAGCAGGAGCGTGGCATCACGATCACGTCCGCTGCCACCACGACCTTCTGGAAGGGCCGTGACGGCAAGATGCGCCGCTTCAACATCATCGACACCCCCGGCCACGTCGACTTCACCATCGAAGTCGAACGTTCGCTGCGCGTTCTCGACGGTGCTGTTGCCCTTCTCGATGCCAACGCCGGCGTAGAGCCGCAGACGGAAACCGTCTGGCGTCAGGCTGAGAAGTACAACGTTCCGCGCATGATCTTCTGCAACAAGATGGACAAGACCGGCGCGGACTTCTACCGCTCGGTTGAAATGATCAAGACGCGTCTTGGCGCCACCGCAGTTGTCATGCAGCTCCCGATCGGTGCAGAAACCGAATTCAAGGGCGTTGTCGACCTGATCGAGATGAACGCGCTCGTATGGCGCGATGAGTCCCTGGGCGCTGCCTGGGACGTTGTCGAGATCCCGGAAGACCTGAAGGAAAAGGCTGCCGAATATCGCGAAAAGCTGATCGAGACCGTTGTCGAGATCGACGAAGAAGCGATGGAAGCATACCTGAACGGCGATCTGCCGGACAACGACAAGATTCGCGCCCTGGTTCGCCGCGGCACGATCGACGTCAAGTTCCACCCGATGTTCTGCGGTACCGCGTTCAAGAACAAGGGCGTTCAGCCGCTTCTCGACGCAGTCGTCGACTATCTGCCGTCGCCGGTCGATATTCCGGCCATCAAGGGCATCGACTTCAAGACCGAAGAAGAAATCGAACGTCATGCTGACGATGCCGAGCCTCTCTCGATGCTCGCGTTCAAGATCATGAACGACCCCTTCGTCGGTTCGCTGACCTTCGCACGCATCTATTCCGGCAAGCTCGAAAAGGGTTCGTCGGTGATCAACACGGTCAAGGACAAGCGCGAGCGCGTCGGCCGTATGCTGCAGATGCACTCGAACTCCCGTGAAGACATCGAAGAAGCCTTTGCAGGCGACATCGTTGCTCTGGCCGGCCTCAAGGAAACCACTACTGGCGATACGCTCTGCGATCCGCTGAAGCCGGTTATCCTCGAGCGCATGGAATTCCCGGAACCGGTCATCCAGATCGCGATCGAGCCGAAGTCCAAGGGCGACCAGGAAAAGATGGGCCTCGCGCTCAACCGCCTGGCTGCTGAAGACCCGTCGTTCCGCGTCAAGACCGACCAGGAATCCGGCCAGACGATCATCGCCGGCATGGGCGAACTTCACCTCGACATTCTCGTCGACCGTATGCGTCGCGAGTTCAAGGTTGAAGCCAACGTCGGTGCTCCGCAGGTTGCATACCGCGAAACCATCACGCGTCAGCACGAAGAAGACTACACGCACAAGAAGCAGTCCGGTGGTACCGGTCAGTTCGCGCGCGTCAAGATCATCTTCGAACCGAATCCGGAAGGCGAAGAGTTCAAGTTCGAATCCAAGATCGTCGGTGGTGCTGTTCCGAAGGAATACATCCCGGGTGTTCAGAAGGGTATCGAAAGCGTTCTCTCTTCCGGTCCGCTCGCTGGCTTCCCGATGCTCGGCGTCAAGGCTACCCTCATCGATGGTGCCTTCCACGACGTCGACTCCTCGGTCCTCGCCTTCGAAATCGCATCGCGTGCCTGCTTCCGTGAAGCAGCCAAGAAGGCCGGCGCTCAGCTGCTCGAGCCGATGATGAAGGTCGAAGTCGTAACGCCTGAAGATTACGTCGGTGACGTTATCGGCGATCTGAACTCGCGTCGTGGCCAGATCCAGGGCCAGGAACAGCGCGGCATCGCGATCGTTATCAACGCTCACGTTCCGCTGGCGAACATGTTCAAGTACGTCGACAACCTGCGCTCCATGTCCCAGGGCCGCGCGCAGTACTCGATGACCTTCGATCACTACGCACCGGTTCCGTCGAACGTCGCAACCGAAATCCAGGCGAAGTATTCCGGTCAGAAGTAATCGGAATACCCACACTGAATACGCCCCGGTCTCGAACCGGGGCGACAACAAGAATTTAGCCCTCAAGGGCTTGTACAAGATGGAGAGCCTGCAATGGCAAAGAGCAAGTTTGAGCGCAATAAGCCTCACGTCAACATCGGCACGATCGGTCACGTTGACCACGGCAAGACGTCTTTGACGGCTGCGATCACGAAGTTTTTCGGTGAATTCAAGGCGTATGACCAGATCGACGCAGCACCGGAAGAGAAGGCCCGTGGTATCACCATTTCGACGGCACACGTTGAGTATGAGACCCCGAACCGTCACTACGCTCACGTTGACTGCCCCGGCCACGCCGACTACGTCAAGAACATGATCACCGGTGCCGCACAGATGGACGGCGCGATCCTGGTTTGCTCGGCAGCCGACGGCCCGATGCCGCAGACCCGCGAGCACATCCTGCTTGCTCGTCAGGTTGGCGTTCCGGCCCTGGTGGTGTTCCTCAACAAGGTCGACCAGGTTGACGACGAAGAACTGCTCGAGCTCGTCGAGCTCGAAGTTCGTGAACTGCTGTCGTCCTACGACTTCCCGGGTGACGACGTTCCGGTCATCAAGGGTTCTGCTCTTGCTGCTCTTGAAGATTCGAACAAGAAGATCGGCGAAGACGCCGTTCGCGAACTGATGGCAGCGGTTGACGCCTACATCCCGACGCCTGAGCGTCCGATCGACCAGCCGTTCCTGATGCCGATCGAAGACGTGTTCTCGATCTCGGGTCGTGGTACGGTTGTGACCGGTCGCGTTGAGCGCGGCATCGTCAAGGTTGGTGAAGAAGTCGAAATCGTCGGCATCCGCGCCACCTCGAAGACGACGGTTACCGGCGTTGAAATGTTCCGCAAGCTGCTCGATCAGGGCCAGGCTGGCGACAACATCGGTGCTCTCGTTCGCGGCGTTGACCGTAACGGCGTTGAGCGTGGCCAGATTCTGTGCAAGCCGGGCTCTGTCAAGCCGCACAAGAAGTTCATGGCTGAAGCCTACATCCTGACGAAGGAAGAAGGCGGCCGTCATACGCCGTTCTTCACCAACTACCGTCCGCAGTTCTACTTCCGCACGACGGACGTGACGGGTATCGTTTCTCTGCCGGAAGGCACGGAAATGGTTATGCCTGGCGACAACGTCACGGTTGCTGTTGAACTGATCGTTCCGATCGCGATGGAAGAAAAGCTGCGCTTCGCTATCCGCGAAGGCGGCCGTACCGTCGGCGCCGGCATCGTCGCTTCGATCATCGAGTAATCGATAAAGGGCAGGGCGGTATCTTCGGATGCCGCCCGCTTCAATTTTTTTTAAGCAAGTGGCCTATTGCGACTTGCTTATGACACAAAAACATTGCAAATGGCGCGCAAGCGCGATTTGCGCCTGCTTCGCTTTGGCGATTCAGGAAGTTGCACAAGAATTTAAGGTGGGCCTTCGGGCCTGAAGACTGGAAGTGGGCACCTGCTGGAAGCGGTGTTCTCTTCGATCTTTGAAACCGGTGATCCGCCTTAGGTAAACGAACAACCCGTGCCATCACGTTTGGTATCGGGAGAACAGAAAACAAGGATAACGTCGAATGAACGGCCAAAATATCCGCATTCGCCTTAAGGCATTCGATCATCGTATTCTCGACGCTTCCACGCGCGAGATCGTGTCGACGGCGAAGCGCACCGGAGCAAGTGTCCGGGGCCCCGTTCCGCTTCCGACCCGCATCGAGAAGTTTACGGTTAACCGGTCCCCCCACATCGACAAGAAGAGCCGCGAGCAGTTCGAGATGCGCACTCATAAGCGCCTTCTCGATATCGTTGACCCGACACCGCAGACGGTGGACGCGCTGATGAAGCTCGACCTCGCCGCCGGCGTCGATGTTGAGATCAAGCTCTGAGAAATCAGAGCTGAGTTGGAAGGATTGAACCGATGCGTTCAGGTGTAATTGCACAGAAGATTGGGATGACCCGCGTCTACAATGACGCCGGTGAGCATATCCCGGTAACCGTATTGCGTCTCGACAACTGCCAGGTCGTTGCTCATCGCACTGAAGAGAAGAACGGCTATGTCGCTCTTCAGCTCGGTGCAGGCGCTGCCAAGGTGAAGAACACCTCCAAGGCAATGCGCGGCAACTTTGCCATCGCAAATGTTGAGCCGAAGTCGAAGCTCGTCGAGTTTCGCGTATCTGAAGACAACTTGATTGAAGTTGGCACCGAGCTGAAGGCTGACCATTTTACGGCTGGCCAGCTGGTCGACGTGACCGGTACCTCGATCGGTAAGGGCTTCGCCGGCGCCATGAAGCGCCATAACTTCGGCGGTCTGCGTGCGACCCACGGTGTTTCCGTTTCGCACCGTTCGCACGGTTCGACTGGTAACAACCAGGATCCGGGCAAGGTCTGGAAGGGCAAGCGCATGGCTGGTCACATGGGCCAGACGCGCGTCACCACCCAGAACCTCGAAGTCGTGTCCACCGATGAAGGCCGCGGCCTGATCCTCGTCAAGGGTGCCGTCCCCGGCTCCAAGGGCGCCTGGATCGTTGTTCGCGACGCCGTCAAGTCGGCTGCGAAGTAAGGGAGCCATTATTATGGAATTCAACGTCAAGACCCTCGAAGGCAAAGACGCTGGCAAGGTTTCCCTGTCGGACGCGATCTTCGGCCTCGACCCCCGCGAGGACATCCTCGCTCGTATGGTTCGTTACCAGCTCGCCAAGAAGCAGCAGGGCACGCATCAGACACTGACCCGTGGCGAAGTTTCGCGCACCGGTTCCAAGATGTACAAGCAGAAGGGTACGGGCCGCGCTCGTCACCATTCGGCTCGCGCTCCGCAGTTCCGCGGTGGTGGTAAGGCTCATGGCCCGGTTTCCCGTAGCCACGCCTTCGATCTGCCGAAGAAGGTTCGCGCTCTGGCCCTGCGTCATGCTCTTTCCGCCAAGCTGAAGTCCGAAGATCTGATTGTTATCGACGATCTGGTTGCGACCGAAGCAAAGACCAAGGCTCTCGTCGGCACGTTCGCGTCGCTCGGCCTGACCAATGCTCTGGTTATCGGTGGCGCCGAGCTGGACAGCAATTTCAAGCTCGCAGCCCAGAACATCCCGAACATCGATGTTCTGCCGGTTCAGGGCATCAATGTTTACGACATCCTGCGTCGCGGCAAGCTCGTGCTTTCCAAGGCTGCGGTTGAAGCCCTCGAGGAGCGTTTCAAGTGACCGACATTCGCCACTATGATGTGATCGTATCTCCCTCGATCACCGAAAAGTCGACCCTTCTGTCTGAACAGAACCAGGTTGTCTTCAACGTTGCCAAGACTGCTTCGAAGCCCGAAATCAAGGCTGCCGTAGAAGCTCTCTTCGGTGTGAAGGTCACTGCCGTCAATACGCTGGTCCGTTTGGGCAAGACGAAGCGCTTCCGCGGCTTCATCGGTAAGCAGAAGGACGTCAAGAAGGCTATCGTCACCCTGGCCGAAGGTCAGACGATCGACGTCTCCACCGGTCTTTGAGGTAAGAAACAATGGCATTGAAAAGCTACAATCCGACGACCCCGAGCCAGCGTCAGCTGGTCATCGTCGACCGTTCGGGCCTGTGGAAGGGCAAGCCGGTCAAGGCGCTCACCGAGGGTCTCTCCAAGAGCGGCGGCCGTAACAACAACGGCCGCATCACCGCCCGCTTCATCGGCGGTGGTCACAAGCGTACCTACCGCCTGGTCGACTTCAAGCGTCGCAAGTTCGACGTTGAGGGCACGGTCGAGCGTCTGGAATACGACCCGAACCGCTCTGCATTCATCGCGCTCGTCACCTACACGGACGGCGAACAGGCCTACATCATCGCTCCGCAGCGCCTTGCTGCCGGCGACAAGGTCATCGCTTCCGACAAGGCTGTCGACGTCAAGCCTGGCAACACCATGCCGCTGCAGTACATTCCGGTTGGCTCGATCGTTCATAACGTCGAGATGAAGCCGGGCAAGGGTGGCCAGATCGCTCGTTCGGCTGGCACCTACGTACAGCTCGTCGGTCGTGATAGCGGCATGGCGATCCTTCGTCTGAACTCTGGTGAGCAGCGTCTCGTCCCGGGTTCCTGCCTCGCCTCGATTGGCGCCGTATCCAACCCGGATCACGGCAACATCAATGACGGCAAGGCCGGTCGCACCGTATGGCGTGGCAAGCGTCCGCATAACCGCGGCGTTGTCATGAACCCGGTCGACCACCCGCACGGCGGTGGTGAAGGTCGTACCTCGGGCGGCCGTCATCCGGTCTCGCCTTGGGGCAAGCCCACCAAGGGCAAGCGCACACGTTCGAACAAGTCCACGGACAAGTTCATCATGCGCTCGCGCCACGTGAAGAAGTAAGAGAGGAAGTCGTTCAATGGCTCGTTCAGTATGGAAAGGTCCGTTTGTTGACGGCTATCTTCTCGCCAAGGCTGAGAAGGTACGTGAAGGCGGCCGCAACGAAGTGATCAAGATGTGGAGCCGTCGCTCCACCATCCTGCCGCAGTTCGTCGGTCTCACCTTCGGCGTCTACAATGGCTCGAAGCACATCCCGGTTAATGTCAACGAAGACATGGTCGGTCACAAGTTCGGTGAATTCGCTCCCACCCGGACCTATTACGGTCACGGCGCGGACAAGAAAGCGAAGAGGAAGTAATCATGGCCAAGGCAAAGACCGAACGCCGGCTGAAGGACAACGAAGCACAGGCAGTTGCCCGTACGCTTCGCGTCAGCCCGCAGAAGCTGAACCTGGTTGCCGCCATGATCCGCGGCAAGAAGGTAGAGCGCGCTCTCGCAGAACTCGAGTTCTCGCGCAAGCGCATCTCCGGCACGGTGAAGAAGACTCTCGAGTCTGCTATCGCCAACGCTGAAAACAACCATGACCTCGACGTCGACAGCCTGATCGTAGCGGAAGCTTACGTCGGCAAGTCGATCACCATGAAGCGTTTCCACGCTCGTGGTCGCGGCCGCGCATCGCGCATTGAAAAGCCGTTCGCGCATCTGACGATCGTCGTTCGCGAAGTCGAGGAAAAAGGGGAGGCCGCATAATGGGCCAGAAAATTAATCCGATCGGTTTCCGCCTCGGCATTAACCGCACCTGGGACAGCCGTTGGTTCGCCGATAACTCGGAATACGGCCAGCTGCTCCACGAAGACCTGAAGATCCGTGCATACCTCATGCAGGAACTGAAGCAGGCCGGTATCGCCAAGGTCGTCATCGAGCGTCCGCACAAGAAGTGCCGCGTCACGATCCACTCGGCTCGCCCGGGTCTGATCATCGGCAAGAAGGGTGCAGACATCGAAAAGCTCCGCAAGAAGCTTTCCGAAATGACTTCCTCCGAAACGCACCTCAACATCGTTGAAGTTCGCAAGCCGGAAGTTGATGCGACGCTGGTTGCACAGTCGATCGCTCAGCAGCTCGAACGCCGCGTGGCTTTCCGCCGTGCGATGAAGCGCGCTGTTCAGTCCGCAATGCGTCTTGGCGCCGAAGGCATCAAGATCACCTGCGCCGGCCGTCTGGGTGGCGCGGAAATCGCTCGTACCGAATGGTACCGCGAAGGCCGCGTTCCGCTTCACACGCTGCGTGCAGACATCGACTACGGTACGGCTGAAGCCGAAACCGCATTCGGTATTTGCGGCATCAAGGTCTGGATCTTCAAGGGCGAAATCCTTGAGCACGATCCGATGGCTTCCGAACGTCGCGCGCTGGAAGGCGATGCGCAGGGTCCGGCAAGCCGCGACCGTGATCGTGGCGATCGTCGCCGCGAACGCGAAAACGCTTGATTATCGCTGGCGAAAGATAAGCTCGGAGAAGTAATAAAATGTTGCAGCCAAAGCGTACCAAGTACCGCAAACAGTTCAAGGGTCGCATCAAGGGTGTGGCCAAGGGCGGTTTTGATCTGGCATTCGGCGAATTCGGCCTGAAGGCTCAGGAACCGAACCGTGTGAACGCCCGCGAAATCGAAGCGGCTCGCCGCGCGATTACGCGTTACATGAAGCGCGCGGGTCGAGTATGGATCCGCGTCTTCCCTGACGTCCCGGTTACTGCAAAGCCCACCGAAGTTCGTATGGGTAAGGGTAAGGGTTCGGTTGAATACTGGGCTTGCAAGGTCAAGCCTGGTCGTATCATGTTCGAGATCGACGGCGTTTCGGAAGAAATCGCGCGCGAGGCACTTCGCCTCGGTTCTGCCAAGCTCTCGGTCACGACGCGCTTCGTTCAGCGCATCGCAGAGTAAGGAGAAGGCACGATGAAAGCCGAAGACGTACGCGGCCTCAGCGCCGACCAGCTCAAGGACAAGCTCGCCGAGCTCAAGAAGGAGCAGTTCAACCTGCGCTTCCAGAAGGCCACCGGCCAGCTCGAGAAGTCCTCGCGCATCACTGAAGTTCGCAAGGACATCGCTCGCGTGAAAACCATTGCCCGCCAGAAGGCGGCAGAAGCCAAGGCCTAAGGAAGAATAATATGCCAAAACGCATTCTGCAGGGCGTTGTCGTTTCCGACAAGAACGAAAAGACCGTTGTTGTCCGCGTCGAGCGCCGCTTCGCTCACCCTCTGCTTCAGAAGACCGTTCGCCGGTCCAAGAAGTACAAGGCCCATGACGAAAACAACCAGTACAAGGTTGGTGATGTCGTTTCCATCGAGGAATGCGCACCGATCTCCAAGGACAAGCGCTGGACGGTAATTGCCGCCCAGGCTTAAGAAGACCAGGAATTTCCGTCAGGCACTTGCGTCTGGCGGAGAATCCTGTATGAAGCACGCCACTGGCGTAGAACGCTCGGAAACGGGCGTTCTTTTGCTTTGAGCGCACGGAAGGTCCCTTTCAGGGAAACCACCTTGGCAAGACCCATCCCGCGCACACTGAAAATCTGTTCATAGCCGGCATCACGCGCTTCGGTGTGTGGTGTTCCGGTCATTAGAAAAAGGCGACCTGACATGATTCAGATGCAAACAAACCTCGACGTGGCGGATAATTCCGGCGCACGTCGTGTCATGTGCATCAAGGTGCTGGGCGGCTCCAAGCGCAAGTACGCTTCGGTCGGCGACATTATCGTCGTTTCGATCAAGGAAGCTATTCCGCGCGGCCGCGTGAAGAAGGGCGACGTGATGAAGGCGGTTGTTGTGCGTACCGCTAAAGACATCCGTCGCGCCGACGGCAGCGTCATCCGCTTCGATAACAACGCAGCGGTTCTCATCGACAACAAGAAAGAGCCGATCGGCACCCGTATCTTCGGACCGGTTCCGCGCGAACTTCGCGCCAAGAACCACATGAAGATCATCTCGCTGGCTCCAGAAGTACTGTAAGGAGCGGGACCCATGCAGAAGATCAAGAAGGGCGACAACGTCGTCATCCTCGCCGGCAAGGACAAGGGCCGTACCGGTGAAGTTCTCCAGGTTCTGCCGAAGGAAGACCGTGCGGTCGTCCGCGGTATCAACATGGTGAAGCGCCACCAGCGTCAGACCCAGACGCAGGAAGCTGGCATCGTCAACAAGGAAGCATCCATCCATCTGTCGAACGTCGCGATCGTGGCGAAAGACGGCAAGCCGACCCGCGTTGGCTTCTCTGTCGTCGACGGTAAGAAGGTGCGTGTAGCCAAGCGTACGGGAGATGTCATCGATGGCTGAGGCAAATTACGAGCCGCGGCTCAAGGTCGAATACACCACCCGCATCCGCGCAGCACTTCAGGAGCAATTCTCGTTCGCTAACGAGATGATGATCCCGAAGATGGAAAAGATTGTCATCAACATGGGCGTGGGCGAGGCAACTGCCGACTCCAAGAAGCCTACTGTTGCTGCAGCCGACCTTGCTGCGATCGCTGGCCAGAAGCCGGTTATCACGCGCGCCCGCAACTCGATTGCAGGCTTCAAGGTTCGCGAACAGATGCCGATCGGCGCGAAGGTTACCCTTCGTGGCGCCCGCATGTATGAATTCATGGATCGCCTGGTCAACATCGCGCTTCCGCGCGTTCGCGACTTCCGCGGCCTGAACCCGAAGTCCTTTGATGGTCGTGGCAACTTCGCCATGGGCCTCAAGGAGCACATTGTGTTCCCGGAAATCAACTACGACAAGGTTGATCAGATGTGGGGCATGGACATCATCGTTTGCACGACGGCTACGAACGACGACGAAGCACGGGCTCTTCTGAAAGAGTTCAACTTCCCGTTCCGTGCGTAACCGTAACGACGAGCGTTAAAAAGGAACTACGATATGGCGAAGACCAGCGCAGTTGAAAAGAACAAGCGCCGCCGCAAGACGGTCGCCGACCATGCTGCCAAGCGCGCAGCATTGAAGGCAACCATCATGAACCAGGAGCTTCCGATCGAAGAGCGGTTCAAGGCAACTATCAAGCTCGCTTCCCTGCCGCGCGATGGCTCGAAGACGCGTATCCGCAACCGTTGTGAAGTCACCGGTCGCCCGCGCGCTTTCTATCGCAAGCTCAAGATGTCGCGTATCGCGCTTCGTGAGCTCGGCAACCTCGGCAAGGTGCCGGGTATTGTTAAGTCGAGCTGGTAAGGAGATCGTTCGATGACCATGACTGATCCCTTGGGCGATATGCTCACCCGTATCCGCAACGGCGCTTCCCGCCGCAAGAACTCCGTCACGACGCCGGCTTCGCGCCTGCGCGCTCGTGTCCTGGATGTCCTGCAGGCTGAAGGCTACATTCGCGGCTACACCCAGACCGATTTCGGCAACGGCAAGTCCGAGATTGAAATCGAACTGAAGTACTACGAAGGTGCGTCCGTGATCCGTGAGATCGGCCGCGTTTCGAAGCCGGGCCGCCGAGTTTATGTCTCGGTTAAGTCCATTCCGCAGGTCGCGAACGGCCTCGGCATCACCATCCTTTCGACCCCGAAGGGCGTGATGGCCGATCACCAGGCTCGCGAACAGAACGTAGGCGGCGAGGTTCTTTGCTCGGTCTTCTAAGACTGGGCAAGGATCTCCATAACGGACAGACAGGATAACAAAATGTCTCGTATCGGTAAAAAGCCCGTTCCGGTTCCTGCAGGCGTTACGGCTTCGGTCGAAGGCCAGAAGATCACCGCGAAGGGCCCGAAGGGCGAACTTCACTTCGTCGCTAATGACGAAGTCAAGGTTGAGCTGAATGATAACGCCGTTTCGGTGACCCCGGTCAACGATTCCAAGGATGCTCGTTCGAAGTGGGGCATGTCCCGCACGATGGTCGAGAACATCTTCAAGGGCGTTAAGGACGGTTACGAGCGCAAGCTCGAAATCAACGGCGTTGGTTACCGCGCAGCCATGCAGGGCAAGAACCTGCAGCTGGCTCTCGGTTTCTCCCACGACGTAGTCTACGAAGCCCCTGAGGGCATCACCATTGCCGTGCCGAAGCCGACGGAAATCATCGTCTCCGGCATCAACAAGCAGCAGGTCGGTCAGGTTGCCGCGGAAATCCGCGAATACCGTGGTCCCGAGCCCTACAAGGGCAAAGGCGTCAAGTACGCCGAGGAACGGATCGTCCGCAAGGAAGGCAAGAAGAAGTAAGGACGCGGAACAATGGCTACTCGGAAAGAAGCACTCACCAAGCGTGCGAGCCGTGTTCGCCGTCAGATCAAGAAGGTCGCAAATGGCCGTCCGCGTCTGTCGGTTCACCGCTCGTCCAAGAACATCTACGTACAGGTCATCGACGATGTGGCCGGCCGCACGCTTGCAGCCGCCTCCACGCTCGACGCCGACCTGCGCAAGTCGCTGAAGACCGGCGCGGACGTTGCAGCAGCTGCTGCCGTCGGCAAGCTGGTTGCAGAGCGCGCCTCCAAGGCTGGCGTGAAGGAAGTCGTGTTCGATCGCGGCGCCTTCATCTACCACGGCCGTATCAAGGCACTTGCTGAAGCTGCCCGCGAAGGCGGTCTGAGCTTCTAAGAAATTTTCGCCCGGTCTTCCTTTGAATAGGGGAGGCCGGGCGAAATGCGGTTTCTCCGCACCACCCGGATTTTCCGGGTTATCTTTAACCTGCCGTTCTACCCGCAAAAGAAAAAGGACAAGGACAATGGCACAGGAAAGAAAGGGCCGCGACGATCGTCAGGCCCGTGAAGAGCGCGATAGCGAATTCGTCGACAAGCTGGTCGCGATCAACCGCGTCGCTAAGGTCGTCAAGGGCGGCCGTCGTTTCGGTTTTGCTGCTCTCGTCGTCGTTGGCGACCAGAAGGGTCGCGTTGGCTTCGGTCATGGCAAGGCTCGTGAAGTGCCGGAAGCTATCCGCAAGGCAACTGAATCCGCAAAGCGCGATCTGATCTTCGTACCGCTGCGTGACGGCCGTACGCTGCATCACGACGTCAATGGCCGCCACGGCGCCGGCAAGGTTCTGCTGCGCTCCGCCAAGGCTGGTACCGGTATCATCGCTGGTGGCCCGATGCGTGCTGTTTTCGAAACGCTGGGCGTTCACGATGTTGTTGCGAAGTCGACCGGTTCGTCGAACCCGTACAACATGATTCGTGCAACGTTCGACGCCCTCAAGGCCCAGGTGCATCCGAAGGACATCGCAGCTCAGCGCGGCATGAAATATGCTACGCTTCAGGCTCGCCGTGCCGCCTCCGGCAATGCTGCTGAAGAATAAGAGGAGTCTGACCCATGGCTAAGGCTACGAAGAAGACTGAAGCAAAGACGGTTACGGTCGAACAGATCGGATCGCCTATTCGCCGTCCGGCTATCCAGCGCGCAACGCTGGTTGGTCTGGGCCTCAACAAGATGCACCGGGTAAGCACGCTGGAAGATACGCCTTCCGTCCGTGGCATGATCCGGGCCGTCCAGCATCTCGTCCGCGTCGTCGACGAGAAGTGAGGGTTTGATCATGAAACTGAATGAGATCAAGGACAACGAAGGTTCGTCCAAGGACCGTATCCGCGTAGGTCGTGGTATCGGTTCCGGCAAGGGCAAGACCGGTGGTCGCGGCGTCAAGGGTCAGAAGGCTCGTTCTGGCGTTGCCATCAACGGCTTCGAAGGCGGTCAGATGCCGATCTACCGTCGCCTGCCGAAGCGCGGCTTCAACAACATCTTCGCTTCTGAATACGTCACCGTTTCGGTTGGCCGTATCCAGACCGCGATCGATGCTGGCAAACTCGACGCCAAGGCAACGGTTGATGCGGCAGCTCTCAAGGCTGCCGGCGTTATCCGTCGCGAGAAGGACGGCGTTCGCGTTCTTTCCGATGGCGAACTGAAGGCAAAGCTGACGATCGAAGTTGCCGGTGCCTCCAAGGCTGCCGTCGAAAAGATCGAAAAGGCTGGCGGCTCTATCAAGCTGCTCGTCGTTGCGGAAACTGCCGCAGAGTAAAACGTTTAAAATCGCCCGGTGTGAGCTTCACACCGGGCGATTTTATGTCCATATGTGAGCCTCACGATTTGGCGGCCCCGATGGGCGCCGATCACATGAAAACAGGGTGAGGCACCCGATTGCTCCCGCAATCTCCGCGCCCGGTTTTTTGAACCAGAATTTGCGACTGCTTTCCTGACCAGGCATTTTGCGCCCGGGGAAAGTGATCGGGCGGAGAAACGCATGGCGTCTGCAGCGGAACAACTTGCCTCTAATCTCAATTTTTCAACCTTCGCCAAGGCAGAGGATCTCAAGAAGCGGCTGTGGTTTACCCTTGCTGCTCTCCTCGTTTACCGCCTCGGCACGCATATCCCGCTTCCGGGCCTAAACCCCGAAGCCTATGCGCAGGCCTTCCGCGGCCAGGCTGGCGGTATCCTCGGCCTCTTCAACATGTTTGCCGGTGGCGCTGTCGAGCGCATGGCGATCTTCGCGCTCGGCATCATGCCGTATATCTCCGCGTCGATCATCGTGCAGCTGATGACCTCGGTCGTTCCTTCGCTTGAGAATCTCAAGAAGGAAGGCGAAGCCGGCCGCAAGATCATCAACCAGTACACCCGCTACGGCACGGTGATTCTCGGCACCCTCCAGGCCTACGGCATTGCCGCCGGTCTCGAGAGCGGGCAGGGCATCGTCAACGATCCCGGTATGTTCTTCCGCCTGTCGACCGTTGTCACGCTTCTCGGCGGCACCATGTTCATGATGTGGCTGGGTGAACAGATCACCTCGCGTGGCATCGGTAACGGCATTTCGCTGATCATCTTCGCAGGTATCGCTGCAGGTCTTCCGTCCGCTCTCGCTGGCACGCTGGAACTCGGCCGCACCGGCGCGCTGTCGACCGGTCTGATTCTCGCCGTCATCCTCGTCGCGATCTTCGTCATCGGCCTGATCGTCTTCGTAGAGCGCGCCCAGCGTCGTCTTCTGATCCAGTATCCGAAGCGCCAGGTCGGCAACCGCATGTTCCAGGGCGACACCTCGCACCTGCCGCTCAAGCTCAACACGTCCGGTGTTATTCCGGCGATCTTTGCCTCGTCGCTGCTGCTTCTCCCCGCAACGGCTGCCGGCTTCGCAGGCAATTCCGACCTGCCTGCATGGGCAACAGCCGCCATTGCTGCCCTCGGCCATGGCCAGCCGCTGTTCATGCTGCTTTACGGCCTGCTGATCGCCTTCTTTGCCTTCTTCTACACGGCCATCGTCTTCAATCCGAAGGACACGGCCGACAACCTGAAGAAACACGGTGGTTTCATCCCGGGCATCCGTCCGGGCGAACGGACTGCCGAATATATCGACTATGTACTGACCCGCATCACAGTTATCGGTGCGATCTACCTCGTCTTCGTCTGCATTCTGCCAGAGTTTCTGATCGCCCGTACGGGCGTGCCATTAGCCCTTGGTGGTACTTCGCTTTTGATTGTTGTCAGTGTAACCCTCGATACGGTTGCGCAGATCCAAGGACATCTCATTGCGCAGCAGTATGAGGGTCTGATCAAGAAGTCGAAACTGCGCGGAGGAAAGAGGGGACGATGAGACTTATATTCTTGGGGCCACCCGGCGCCGGTAAGGGTACGCAGGCAAAGCTGCTGACTGAGAAATACGGTATTCCGCAGCTTTCCACGGGTGACATGCTTCGTGCCGCCAAGGAAGCAGGAACCGAGATCGGTCTGAAGGCGAAGGCGGTTATGGATGCCGGCCAGCTGGTGTCCGATGATATCGTCAACGCCATCGTCGCTGAGCGTATCGATCTCGACGACTGTTCGAATGGTTTCATCCTGGATGGTTATCCGCGCACCGTGCCCCAGGCCATCGCGCTGGAAAAGATGCTGCAGGACAAGGGCTGCCCTCTCGACGCAGTCATTGAACTGAAGGTGGACGAGGGGGCTCTTATGGGCCGAATCGAAAACCGCGTGGCCGAAACCATTGCCGCTGGCGGCAAGGTTCGCGCCGACGATATGCCGGAGGCTTTCAAGAAGCGTCTGGTCGAATATCGTGAAAAGACTGCTCCGCTCTCGGCTCATTACGAATCGACCGGTCAGTTGAAGACAATCGACGGCATGGCTGACGTGAAGGCCGTGACTGCCGAAATCGAAAAGACACTGTCTGCTCTTTGAGCTGTCACAGGTCTGTTAAAGAATCTCGGGCTCGGCGGTTGCAATTCAGCGCTGATTCCGTTAAACACCGCGCCAACTCGCGACAGATTTGAGCGATTGGCGCGGATTTCCGCAAGGATATCCGGGGCTGGTCGTTTTGACCTGTCTCGTTTGGTGTTGTTGAACTGGTGGCCTTGATCAGGCTGCTATCATGGAAGAAGTACCGCTTGCCGGATGGCAACCGGAACGAAGGAGAATAGACGTGGCACGTATCGCTGGCGTCAACATCCCGACTGCGAAGCGCGTTGTTATCGCGCTGACCTACATTCACGGGATCGGCCCGAAATTTGCGCAGGAAATCATGGACAAGGTCGGTCTTCCGGCTGAAAAGCGCGTCCATCAGCTGACGGACTCTGAAATCCTTCAGATCCGCGAAACCATCGACCGCGACTACGCTGTCGAAGGTGATCTTCGTCGTGAAACCGCGATGAACATCAAGCGTCTTATGGACCTCGGTTGCTACCGTGGCCTGCGTCACCGTCGTGGCCTTCCGGTCCGCGGTCAGCGCACCCACACCAACGCTCGTACCCGCAAGGGTCCGGCTAAGGCAATCGCCGGTAAGAAGAAGTAATTCTGAGGCATTAGCCAATAGGCATTGGGCGAAAGCCCAATTGTCTGCTGCCTAAAACCTACTGCCTCTCAAGGTGGAGCCGCTGGAACTACGGCGGTGCAGAGATCAACGAAAGGGATAAAATGGCCAAGGAAGCCACTCGCGTTCGCCGTCGCGAACGCAAGAATATCACGTCGGGCGTTGCCCACGTCAATTCTACCTTCAACAACACCATGATCACCATCACCGACGCGCAGGGCAATGCTATTGCCTGGTCGTCTGCCGGTGCAAAGGGCTTCAAGGGTTCGCGTAAGTCGACCCCGTTTGCTGCTCAGATCGCCGCTGAAGACTGCGCCAAGAAGGCTCAGGAACACGGCATGAAGTCGCTCGAAGTTGAAGTCTGCGGTCCGGGTTCCGGCCGTGAATCGGCTCTGCGCGCGCTCCAGGCTGCCGGTTTCATGATCACTTCTATCCGCGACGTTACGCCGATCCCGCACAACGGCTGCCGCCCGCGCAAGAAGCGCCGCGTCTAATGGACGTATTGGGGCTCGCTTTTTAAGGCGAGTGCCATCTGAACTCGGTAATAGCCGCTTTGTCTCCTGCAGGGGTCGAGGCGGCTTTCACCGTATCGCCGGAAGGGTATTTTCCGGTGTTCCTCGTGCTCGGTTGCCACGATTGGATGGTGGCAACGAACGGAAGGTATAGGTCATGATCCAGAAGAACTGGCAGGAACTGATTAAGCCGAACAAGGTGGAATTCACCTCGTCCGGTCGTACCAAGGCAACGCTTGTTGCTGAACCTCTTGAGCGCGGCTTCGGCCTGACGCTCGGCAACGCGCTTCGCCGCGTGCTTCTGTCGTCGCTCCGCGGTGCAGCCGTTACGGCTGTCCAGATCGACGGCGTCCTGCATGAGTTCTCCTCTATCCCGGGCGTTCGGGAAGATGTGACGGACATCGTGCTCAACATCAAGGAAATCGCCATCAAGATGGACGGCGATGACCCGAAGCGCATGGTCGTGCGCAAGCAGGGCCCTGGTGCCGTTACCGCTGGTGATATCCAGACGGTTGGCGACATCGAGATCCTGAACCCCGACCACGTGATCTGCACGCTGGACGACGGCGCTGAGATCCGCATGGAATTCACGGTCAACAACGGCAAGGGTTATGTCCCGGCCGAGCGTAACCGTGCAGAGGATGCCCCGATCGGTCTCATCCCGGTCGACAGCCTCTACTCGCCGGTCAAGAAAGTGTCCTACAAGGTGGAAAACACCCGCGAAGGCCAGGTTCTCGACTACGACAAGCTGACCATGACTATCGAAACCGATGGTTCGGTCACGGGTGAAGACGCCGTAGCCTTCGCCGCCCGCATTCTTCAGGATCAGCTGTCGGTCTTCGTCAACTTCGACGAGCCGCAGAAGGAACAGGAAGAAGAGTCCGTCACTGAACTCGCGTTCAACCCGGCGCTCCTCAAGAAGGTCGACGAACTGGAACTGTCCGTTCGTTCGGCCAACTGCCTGAAGAACGACAACATCGTTTATATCGGCGACCTCATCCAGAAGACCGAGGCGGAAATGCTCCGCACTCCGAACTTTGGTCGTAAGTCGCTGAACGAGATCAAGGAAGTTCTGGCATCCATGGGCCTCCATCTTGGTATGGAAGTTCCTGCTTGGCCGCCGGAAAACATCGAAGATCTCGCTAAGCGTTACGAAGACCAATACTAACAAATCATACTGCAGGCGAATGCCTGCAAGTGAAGGAGACCAGATATGCGTCACGCAAAAGCCGGCCGCAAGCTTAACCGCACTGCAAGCCACCGCAAGGCTATGTTCACCAACATGGCAGCATCGCTCATCACCCATGAGCAGATCGTAACCACCCTTCCCAAGGCGAAGGAAATTCGCCCGATCGTCGAAAAGCTCGTCACCCTCGGCAAGCGCGGCGATCTGCACGCTCGTCGTCAGGCGATCTCGCAGGTTCAGGACCAGGACGCTGTCAAGAAGCTGTTCGACGTCATCGCTTCTCGTTACGCAACCCGCAACGGCGGTTACCTGCGTATCATGAAGGCTGGCTACCGTCAGGGCGACAATGCTCCGCTCGCAGTCATCGAGTTCGTTGAACGCGACGTCACTGCCAAGGGCGCAGCCGACAAGGCTCGCGTTGCCGCTGAAGCAGAAGCTGCTGAAGCCGCATAATTTTCGATCTTTGATCGCAAATTTGAAAAGCCGGGTGGAAACGCCCGGCTTTTTTATTTCTGGAGATGGCATGACAGGTGGAAGGTGGATGCTGAGGGCTCGGTTGCAAAGACTAATGTGCGTCGGCGCTGTTATTGTCGCCGGACTTGCACTTCGCGGTTTCGGTTATGACCTGGGCCTGCCTTTCAGTGTCGTGAAATATGGCGGTTCTCTTCTTTGGGGTTGCATGGTTTTTTTGCTGGTCGCAGCTGCCATCGTGTCCCGCCGCGTGGCCGTTATGGCCGCAATCGCACTGGCGATAGCCGTTTCTGTAGAGTTCTCCCGACTTTACCAGACCCCGGCTCTCGACGAATTTCGCCTGACCCTGGCAGGAAGGCTTCTGCTCGGTCGGGTATTCTCGCTCTGGAACATTGTCGCCTATGCCGCGGGCATCGGATTGGGAATGGCTATCGAAAACCGGCTGCGTTTTCTTGACCGGAATCAATGATGAAGCGCAAGGCAGGCTTAGTGTCGAAACATATCAACCAGTGGGGTTGTGAGGGACGACAATGGCATACACACCCGTATTTGAGAACGAACGTAAAGATTTGATAATTCCCGCCCTTGGCGGCTTTTATGAGAAGGTCGCCCAGCCTATGGCCTGGAGCATGTTTCGCCTGGCCGTCGGTGGCATGCTGGTTGTGGAGGGCTGGCCGAAACTGATGGCTCCGCTCGCACAGGTCGGATTCGTCGAAAATCTCGGCTTTTATCCCGGCTGGCTCTGGTCGCCGGTTCTTGCACTGATCCAGGTGGTCGGTGGCATCCTGATCGCAGTCGGACTTTTCACCCGTCCCGCCGCGCTGGCAAGCGGCGTGATGCTGGCGATAACTCTCTGGTACCATTTCGCCCATCCCTATGGCGACGCGCTTCTGACGCAGGCAGGCATCGATGCCCTGAAGGCGGGGGGCGAGTACTTCACGCCAACTGGTGTGGCGCGTCTTGCCGATGGAGGCGCCAAGTTCCTGCATCAGGTTCAGGAAAAGGCCGAGCAGGATTCGCTCTTCTGGACGGGCGGCGCCTTTCTCTTCGCAGCCTTCGGCGGCGGTTACCTGTCGCTGGACAGGCTTCTGTTCAAGAAGCAGTTCTGAACCGGAAGCGAGTTCTATCAATCCAGGAAGGGCCGGGCCATTGGCGCCGGCCCTTGTGCATTTACAGGCATGACGTATCGGGAACTGGGATAGGGCTTCATATCCCAAGCATGGACGCCATCGTTCGTTGCTCTATGATCATTCCGATCATGATCGGGGAGGAGCGTGACATCATGAAAGGCAAGGGCAAGGCGCAGCAGGGCTCCCCCAAGCTCCTGTCCGGCGGCAATCCGCAAATCCCGAAAGGTTACGGAAACGAGCCGGTTCAGGCCTATATTGCTGCGATGCCGGGCTGGAAAAGCGAGGTCGGGCGGAAGCTCGACGTGCTTGTCGAGCGCTGTGTTCCCAATGTCGCCAAGGCAGTAAAGTGGAACACGCCTTTGTATGGGATCGAAGGGCAGGGCTGGTTCCTCGGTCTTCATTGTTTCACCAAATATGTGAAGCTGACTTTCTTTCGCGGCGTATCGCTGGATCCCGTCCCGCCGGAGAATTCAAAAATGCCCGAGACGCGTTATTTCCATATCCACGAAACCGACGAGTGGAACGAGGCACAGCTCGCAACCTGGGTCAGGCAGGCAAGCGCGCTGCCCGGCGAAAAGCTTTAGGATGATGCCATGAACAATGATGCTGAAGGCAGTACACAGGATTCCTCCCTGTTGATCGATCAGCGCATCTCGGAACTCGACGACTGGCGCGGAGAGATGCTGGCTCATGTCCGTGCTCTCATCCACAAGGCTGTTCCAGATGTCGTCGAGACTTGGAAATGGCGCGGTGTACCGGTCTGGGAAAAGGACGGCATTATCTGCACCGGCGAGACCTATAAGGCGGTCGTCAAGCTGACCTTCTCCAAGGGAGCGTTCGTCGAGGACCCGTCCGGCCTTTTCAACGCCAGCCTTGAAGGCAATGCCCGTAGGGCGATCGACCTGCGGGAGGGCGAGACGATCGATGAGCAAGCCTTCATGGCGCTGATCCGCAACGCGGCGGCGCTGAATACTGCCAAGGCAAAGTCGAAAAGCCGCTCCTGATTAAGCAAAACCCGCGCTGGCGTTCTGCGCGCAGCAGCGTTACCCATTGTCATCCAATAGCATCGAAAGGCTTGAAGAGATGTCGGAAGCAAGGGTAGCGATCGTAACGGCGGGCGGCAGCGGCATGGGCGCAGCCTCGGCAAGAAAACTCGCAGCGGACGGTTTCAAGGTCGCGATCCTGTCGTCTTCCGGCAAGGGTGAGGCGCTGGCGCAGGAACTCGGTGGCATCGGTATCACCGGGTCGAACCAGTCCAATGACGATCTCAAGCGCCTCGTCGATACGGTGATGGATAGCTGGGGCCGCATAGATGTCCTAGTCAACAGCGCCGGCCACGGCCCTCGCGCCCAGATCATCGAGATCACCGACGAGCAGTGGCACACCGGCCTCGACGTCTACCTGATGAACGTCATCCGCCCGGTGCGCCTCGTGGCACCCATCATGCAGACGCAGAAATCCGGCAGCATCGTCAACATCTCCACGGCCTGGGCCTTCGAACCGTCGTCGATGTTCCCGACCTCCGCCGTTTTCCGCGCCGGACTTGCCTCCTACACGAAGATTTTCGCCGATACCTATGCCGCCGATAACGTGCGGATGAACAATGTCCTGCCTGGCTGGATCGACAGCCTGCCGGCCACCGAAGAGCGTCGTGATGGCGTGCCGATGAAGCGCTACGGCACGAGCGAGGAAATCGCAGCGACCGTCGCTTTCTTGGCTTCCGAAGGTGCGGGCTACATTACCGGCCAGAACCTTAAGGTTGACGGCGGTTTGACGCGCTCCGTGTGAGCGTGTCTCCATGTGGTGACGTCAGCGGACGACCTGCGCCGACTGACGTCGCCCACGCTTCCAGTTCACGAGCGGCCGCCGGATGAGGCGGTAGGCAACGAGTATGCCGATAAGCGCAATATGGGCGAATGGCCCCGAGGTCACCGATTTGACCGCCAGCACATAATGGATCGCACCACCAATGGCGATAAGATAGATCAGCTTGTGCAGCCGTATCCAGCCTTGCCCCATCTTGCGGATCGACCAGTTGTTGGATGTCACCGCCAGGGGAATAAGGCATAGCAGCGCTGCGAACCCGATGGTGATATAGGGCCGCTTTGCGATATCACCGCCGACCGCCGCGAAATTGAGCTGCAGGTCGAGAAGCAGATAAACAGAAAAATGCATCAGCACATAATAGAAGGCGAGCAGTCCGAGCGCCCGTCGATAACTCACCCAGTTGATGCCGAAGAGATCGCGCAAGGGTGTGATCGCGAGCGTCGCGATGATCAGGCGCAAGGCCCATATGCCGAGAAGGTGTTCAAAGGTCTTGACCGGATTGAAGCCGAGCCCGCCGGTTGCCGCCTGATAGAAATACCAGGCGGCCGGACAGAGGCCGATCACGTAGAGCGCCCAGATGCTGGCCGCATGATATTTGCGCGGCAGCGCAGGGATGGCGGCAGAGATCGAGGTCATTTTCAGTAATTCGCCTTAAGGTCCATGCCGGAGTAAAGGCTTGCCACCTCGTTAGCATAGCCGTTGAACGGCAGCGTATCGACCCGCTTCGTCCCGAAGAACCCGCCTTCACCGATCCGCTGTTCCGTCGCCTGGCTCCAGCGCGGATGATCCACCGCCGGGTTGACGTTGGAATAGAATCCGTATTCGCGGGCGTTTGAATTCTTCCAGGTGGTCTGCGGCTGTTCTTCCACCAGCTTGATCTTGACGATCGACTTGATGCTCTTGAACCCGTATTTCCATGGAACGACCAGCCGGATCGGTGCGCCGTTCTGGTTCGGCAACGTTTCGCCATAAAGCCCGGCGGCAAGAATGGTCAGCGGATGCCGCGCCTCGTCCATTCTGAGGCCCTCGATATAGGGCCAGGGCAGGGGCTGGAAGAGGCCGCCCTGACCCGGCATTTCCTCGGGCCGCACCACCGTTTCGAAAGCGACATATTTGGCGCTGCCAAGCGGCTCGACCTGATCGAGGATGGCCGAAAGCGGAAAACCGATCCACGGGATTACCATCGACCAGCCCTCGACGCAGCGCATCCGGTAGGTCCGGTCCTCGAGCTTCATCTTAAGGATTTCATCAAGCCCGAATTCCTTCGGCTTGCCGACCATACCCTCGACTTTGACGGACCAGGGCGTCGTCTTGAAGGCACCGGAATTCTGCGAGGGATCTTCCTTGTTGACACCGAATTCGTAGAAATTGTTATAGGTCGTCACCGCCTCCTTTGGTGTCAGCTTCTCATTCAGCTTGTAGGGACCGGGCACGGCGCTCAATGGCGCAGCTAAGGCTTCACTACTCGCTGCCAGACCGAACCCAGCGGCAGCTGCGGCGCCGATGAAGCCGCGGCGGGAGAGATAGATATCTTTCGGCGTGATCTCCGATGGCGAGATATGCGGCGGACGATAGGCGGGCATGGGATGTCTCCTCGGGCGCGATGCCGTTCCTTTGAACTATACGTAATCCCAAACCACTCGGTTTCACAGATGCCGGATTTTTCGCCGGAACCACGTTTGCGTGAGAAAAACCACATATTCTCTGTCCGGCCATCTTGGAACCGACATCCGCGATTCTCATTTGTAGCTTTGAACGAATATGGAGAATTGCCGGATGGCGACGAAGACCTGGGATGCCGCCAGCGGGCGGTTCGTCAAGGACGATCTGGATCACGTCGAAAAGCTCAAGCGCCTGCGCCGGCTGAACGGTATTGCGCGCCTGATGGATACGGCGATCCGCATTCCGGGTACCGGAATCCGTTTCGGCGCAGATTCCGCCTTCGGTCTCATTCCCGTAATCGGTGATGCGGGTGGAGCGCTGGTTGGTCTCTACCTCATCAACGAGGCGCGCCGCATGGGCGTGCCGTCCGCAAAGCTCGTCCAGATGCTGGGCAATCTTGGTGTGGATGCTTTCGTCGGCAGCGTGCCGGTCGCGGGTGACCTGTTCGACCTTTTCTTCAAGTCGCATCGCCGAAATCTCGATATTATTCTCGATCATTTCGACTTGCGTCGCGAGGATCTACGATAGGGCGGAGATCGGTTTGGATGAGAACCGTACCGTACCGTACTGATTTATCGATAACCGGCAGTGACAGTGATCAGCAGTTGGTTTAGGACATTTTTCAAAAATGCGGCCTTTTGTGTCTCTGCCGAGGAGCGGGTAGACTAGGGGCCTGATCGAGCGAGGAAAGATCCATGCCTGTTTATCGTTCCAGAACCACCACCCACGGCCGCAACATGGCCGGCGCACGCGGCCTTTGGCGCGCCACCGGCATGAAGGACGGCGATTTCGGTAAGCCGATCATTGCTGTCGTTAACTCGTTCACCCAGTTCGTGCCGGGCCACGTGCACCTGAAGGATCTCGGCCAGCTGGTTGCCCGTGAAATCGAGGCTGCCGGCGGCGTCGCCAAGGAATTCAACACGATCGCCGTCGATGACGGCATCGCCATGGGCCATGACGGCATGCTCTATTCGCTGCCGTCGCGCGAGATCATCGCCGACTCGGTCGAATACATGGTCAATGCGCATTGCGCCGATGCCATGGTCTGCATCTCCAATTGCGACAAGATCACCCCCGGCATGCTGAATGCCGCCATGCGCCTCAATATCCCCGCCGTTTTCGTTTCCGGTGGTCCGATGGAGGCCGGTAAGGCGACCGTGCATGGCAAGAAGGTCGCGCTCGATCTCGTCGACGCCATGGTCGCAGCGGCAGACGAGAGCTATACGGACGAGGAAGTCGAGACCATCGAACGCTCCGCCTGTCCCACCTGCGGCTCCTGCTCCGGGATGTTTACTGCAAACTCGATGAACTGCCTGACCGAGGCGCTCGGCCTGTCTCTGCCCGGTAACGGCTCGACGCTCGCCACCCATTCGGATCGCAAGCGCCTGTTCGTCGAAGCCGGTCACCTGATCGTCGATCTTGCACGTCGTTATTACGAACAGGACGACGCGAGCGTTCTGCCGCGCAACATCGCCACCAAGCAGGCTTTCGAGAACGCTATGTCGCTCGATATCGCCATGGGCGGTTCGACCAACACGGTTCTTCACATTCTCGCTGCTGCGTATGAAGGCGGTGTCGATTTCGGCATGGAAGATATCGATGCGCTGTCGCGCCGTGTCCCGTGCCTGTCCAAGGTCGCGCCGGCCAAGCAGGATGTCCACATGGAAGATGTCCACCGCGCCGGCGGCATCATGCGCATCCTGGGCGAACTCGACCGCGGCGGCCTGATCAACCGCGATTGCTCCACGGTCCATGAAGCGACGCTCGGTGACGCCATCGATCGTTGGGATATCACCCGCACCAATTCCGAAACCGTCCGCACCTTCTTCAAGGCCGCTCCCGGCGGCGTGCCTACCCAGGTCGCGTTCTCGCAGTCCTCTCGCTGGGATGAACTCGACACCGACTCCGAAAAAGGCGTTATCCGCTCGGTCGAAAAGCCGTTCTCCAAGGACGGCGGTCTGGCCGTGCTTTACGGCAATATCGCGCTCGATGGCTGCATCGTCAAAACCGCCGGCGTCGATGAATCGATCCTGAAGTTCTCCGGCCCGGCTCGCGTGTTCGAAAGCCAGGACGCCTCCGTCAAGGCCATCCTCTCCAACGAGGTCAAGGCCGGCGATGTCGTCGTCATCCGCTACGAAGGCCCCAAGGGCGGTCCGGGCATGCAGGAGATGCTTTATCCGACCAGCTATCTGAAGTCGAAGGGTCTCGGCAAGGCCTGTGCGCTGATCACCGACGGCCGGTTCTCAGGTGGTACCTCGGGCCTCTCCATCGGCCACGCTTCGCCTGAAGCCGCCCAGGGCGGCGCCATCGGCCTCGTGCAGGAAGGCGACCTGATCGAGATTGATATTCCGAACCGGACGATCAACCTCAAGGTCTCCGACGCCGAGCTTTCCGCCCGCCGTCACGAGCAGGATGCGCTTGGCTGGAAGCCGGCTGCTCCCCGCAAGCGCAATGTCACGACAGCGCTCAAGGCCTACGCCGCGTTTGCCGCCTCTGCCGACAAGGGCGCAGTCCGGATCCTGCCGGAGTAAGGATTTTCACTGCTGCAAATTTCTCCAAAGCCCCGCCCGGTTTTCCCGGCGGGGCTTTGTGTTATGGTGGAGCAATCACGCAAGGAAACAGGATATGTCCGAGCTTCATCGCATCACATTCGATCCGCAGGTCTGCTCCGGCCGCCCGACCATCCGTGGGCTGCGCATTCGCGTGAAGGATATTCTGGAGCTTATGGCTGCCGGTGCCGGCCACGACGAGATACTTGAGGATTATCCAATGCTGGAAAGAGAAGATCTTACCGCCATATTGGAATACGCCGCGCGCCAGAGCGACCACACGGTTCTGCGCGTCGCCTGATGCGTTTCCTGATCGATGCGCAACTTCCACCAGCGCTTGCCAGATGGCTGACAGAGCGAGGCCACCGGGCCGAACATGTCATCGACCATGACCTCCAGTCGGCGTCGGATCGGCAGATCTGGGAATTCGCGCTAGACAATACTTGCGTCATCGTCACCAAGGACGAGGACTTCGCCCAGCGGCGAGCGCTGACCAAAGTCGGTCCGGCAATCATATGGGTGCGATTGCCCAATTCCAGACGCCGGGACCTGCTAAATTGGTTTGAACAGGTGTTTCCCGGTATCTTGAACGCCCTGGATCGTGGTGAAACGATCATCGAAGTTCTTTGAAAGATGGCCGCTGGGGCAGCGGTCTTTGCTGCAAGGGTGGGCGATCACAGCAGAATGTGATCCACCGGCTTGGGCATGGGCGGCAGGTCTGTATCTCCCAGCATGCTGCGTAGGTCGATTTCGATCACGGTTGAGATGGCGGCAATCGGCAGGTCGTTTGGCAATGTCCCGAACGGCTCTTCCAGCTCATCACCGAGCGCATCGAGCCCGAAGAACGTATAGGCGACGAGACCTGCGGCTAGCGGCGTCGCCGGACCGAGCACATCGGCGAAGCCGAACGGCACCATGAAGCAGAACATGTGCGCCGTTCGATGGATGAGCAGCGTATAGCCGAACGGAACCGGCGTCGTTCTCAATCTTTCGCAGGCGGCGAGCGAGCCACTCAGTCGCGTCATTGTCCGGTCGAACAGCGAGAATTCCACATCGCTCAGCATACCGTTTCGCTGTAGCTCGATCAGCTGGCGGCCGATAAGGTCGACGATATGGACGGGCGGATGCCTAGAGGCCTTGATCGCGTCGGACATCTCCTTCGGCAGGAGGCGGACTGCGCTGTTGTTCGGACAGTCGCCACCGCGCAGGAATTTTACCAGTTCGTCGGCAAGTACGACGGTCAGAAGCAGGATGAGGCGTCGTGCTTGAGCCGCCTCCGCGCTGCGGGCCTCGAAAAGCTCCGTCTGCCGTGCAAGATCGCGGCTCGCCGCCAGCAGCTCCCCCCAGTTCTTGCGCGCTTCCCACCAGCGCTCGTAACAGGCACTGTTGCGGAACGAGAGGAAGATCGATAGCGCGATGCCGATCAGCGTAAACGGCGCGCCGGCGACCGAAGGCACGAATTGTGGTGCGAGGCGATGCGCGATGACGATAATCGCCGACATCGCGACGACGACGAGCATCTGGGGAAAGATCCGCTGGATGACGGATCCGCGGTAGATGAAGAAAAGCTGCCCGAGCGTGGGGCGTTCACGAATGATCATGCTGAAATGCCGAATTGGCCGACGCTAATTGTCGATGACAGGAGGGGTGTTTCCGGACGCGGCCGGACCCGGTCATCCGCCGCCTTGAGACACCCGCGCTCCCGTCCGCTCCTTGGGAATCTCGTCCGCGACCAGACGACGCAGCAAGATTAGTCGATTGTCGGCGGCACCGCACCGGTCAAGCTTGGGCATGCGGCGGAAAGCCGCATGGCTTCGCTCGATCGGATTGCGGCAGATCATTGCACGCCGAATTAAAGCGGTCGGCTGAGCCCTTCAAAGGCTTGCGTGAGCTGCTTCATGCGCGCTTCATAGGCCGCCGTCAGGCAAGCGACATCGCCGCCGCAGGCCTGGCGCTTTTTTAGCCATGCGCTCTGTTCGTCACGAAGTGCGTCTCGGGTTCCCATGGCAAGCAGGCTAGTGAGGATATCGAAAGTCGTGGCCATCTTCACATCCGCGTCGTTGAGCACGCGCGTATCGCAGATCGCCTTTTCATCGGCGGCAAGATCGGTCCGTTCGCAGTCGAAACTCGCAGCAGATGCAGGAATGGGAAAGGTGGGGGCGATGAGAAAGCTCATTACGCCTAAAACAGCCAGTCTCGATTTCATCGTCCATGCTCCTGATCTTGCGCCGGAGACCGGTCAGAAGAACTCCTTCAGGCTCCAGACCATGAAGATGATGCAGGCAAGCCATATGGCAAGGATGAAGAAGAGACCCGACCGACTGACGGGACGGCCCGACCGTTGTTCGGCCGCCAGACGGAACTCCGACATCAGCTCCTGCGGCACAAGCCGGATGGCGATCAGGATGCCGACCGGCACCAGAATGAGATCGTCGAGATAACCGAGAACGGGAATGAAGTCGGGGATAAGGTCGATAGGGGAGAGCGCGTAGGCCGCCACTGCTCCTGCCACCAGTTTGGCGCTCAGCGGCACGCGCGGGTCACGGGCGGCAAGCCACAGGGCGACGATATCGCGCTTGAGGGCCTTTGCCCATGCTTTTGCCTTTTTCAGCATCTTCTTATCTCGGTTGAGGCCGCTACCCTATAGACGAACGAATGCCCGTTTTGTCTGGCAAGGTCACCTTTATTTTCCAGCCTCCGGCGCTAAAACTCGATCCGGAAATTCGCAAAGAGGAATCACATGCCCAACCTGCTCAAGCGTCTCTCGGTCGGTCTTCTCGTCCTAGCCGTGGTTTGTCCCGTAACTGCCTATGCGCAGGACAGCAAAGCGGTCCCCCAGAGCCGTCAGGAGATGCAACTGTCCTTCGCGCCGCTGGTCAAGCAGACGGCCGGTGCCGTGGTCAATGTCTATGCCGAACGCCTCGTGCAGCGCCCGAACATGATGACAGGCGACCCCTTTTTCGATCAATTCTTCGGCCAGCGCATGCCGAACAGATCGGAAAAGCAGTCCTCTCTCGGCTCCGGCGTGATCCTCTCGCATAACGGTCTCGTGGTCACCAACAATCACGTCATCCAGGGCGCCGACGACATCAAGATCGCGCTCGCCGATGGCCGCGAGTTCCCTTGCGAGCTGGTGCTGAAAGATGAGAGCGTCGATCTCGCGGTCCTGCGGATCAAGAGTAAGGAGAATTTCCCGGTGCTTGGCATCGCCGATTCCGACCGCACCGAGGTCGGTGATCTGGTTCTGGCGATCGGCAATCCCTTCGGTGTCGGCCAGACCGTCACCAGTGGTATCGTTTCGGCGCTTGCCCGTAATCAGGTGTCGAGCGGTGATTTCGGCTTCTTCATCCAAACGGACGCATCCATCAATCCGGGCAATTCCGGCGGCGCGCTGATGAACATGAATGGCGAGCTGATCGGTATCAATACGGCGATCTTTTCCCGTGGCGGCGGCTCGAATGGCGTCGGTTTCGCCATACCCGCCAATCTCGTGAAAGCTTTTCTGGTTGCGGCCGAAGAAGGCAAGACGACGTTCGAGCGGCCCTATGTCGGTGCGACCTTCGATGCCGTCACCTCCGATGTCGCCGAAGCTCTTGGTCTGAAAGCCGCTCGCGGCGCCTTGGTCGTGCGGACTGTCGAGGGTGGTCCGGCCGACAAAGCGGGCCTCAAGCCCGGCGAAGTGATCACTGCCGTCAATGGCGTTGCAGTCGAGCATCCCGATGCCCTCGGTTACCGCCTGACCACGGCCGGTCTCGGCAAAAAGGCGGATCTCACGGTCCAGACAAGTGACGGGCAGCGGGAGATGACGCTGGTGTTGAACACCGCCCCGGAAACCACGCCGCGCGACGAGCGCTTGATGGAGGGCCGCAACCCGTTTTCCGGCCTGCATGTTGCGAACCTATCGCCCAAGCTTGCAACCGAGCTTCACCTGTCGACCGAAAAGACCGGCGTCGTCGTGACCGATGTCACCCGCGGATCGCCTTCTGCACGTCTTGGTTTCCAGCCGAACGACATCATCGTTTCCATCAACGGCAGCACGGTCAACACCACCAAGACGCTCGAAGACATGCTGGATGCAGACCCGAGCTTCTGGCGCGTCGAAATCGAACGTGGCGGCCAGCGCATCCGGCAATTCTTCCGATGAGCAACGACCTGTTCTCTCCCAGTATTCCAGATGATGTCGCCAGCCGGAGACCGTTGGCCGACAGGTTGCGCCCGACCTCGCTCAGCGAGGTCACCGGCCAGTCACATCTGACGGGAGAGGACGGTACGCTGCGCCGCATGATCGCATCCGGCACGCTTGGCTCGATGATCTTCTGGGGACCGCCGGGAACGGGAAAGACAACCGTTGCCCGGCTCCTGTCCGGAGAGACGGGCCTCGCCTTCGAGCAGATTTCGGCGATATTCTCGGGTGTCGCCGACTTGAAAAAGGTTTTCGAGATGGCGCGCCTGCGCCGGATGGACGGGCGACAGACGCTCCTCTTCGTCGACGAGATCCATCGGTTCAACCGCGCCCAGCAGGATAGCTTCCTGCCGGTCATTGAGGATGGCACCGTGATCCTTGTCGGCGCGACGACCGAAAATCCGAGCTTCGAACTGAATGCCGCTCTCCTGTCACGTGCCCGCGTCCTGACATTCAGGGCGCATGACGAGGAGAGCCTGGAGGAACTTCTCAAGCGTGCCGAAGATGTGGAGAAAAAGCCGCTACCGCTCGATGACGAGGCACGGGCGACACTCATCCGCATGGCGGATGGCGACGGCCGTGCAGTCTTGACGCTGGCGGAAGAAGTCTGGCGCGCCGCAAGGGCAGGGGAAGTCTTCGATACGGCCGGCCTGACCGAGATCGTCCAGCGCCGCGCTCCGATCTATGACAAGGGGCAGGACGGTCATTACAATCTGATCTCGGCCCTGCACAAAGCCGTTCGCGGCTCCGATCCGGATGCTGCACTCTATTATCTCGCCCGTATGTTCGATGCCGGTGAGGATCCGCTCTATCTCGGTCGACGCCTGGTCAGGATGGCGATCGAGGACATCGGCCTTGCCGATCCGCAGGCGCTCGTCGTCTGCAATGCCGCCAAGGATGCCTACGATTATCTCGGTTCGCCGGAGGGCGAACTGGCGCTCGCCAATGCCTGCGTCTATCTCGCAACCGCTCCGAAATCCAATGCTGTCTATACCGCCTTCAAGTTAGCGATGCGGGCAGCCAAGGAGAACGGCTCGCTTGTACCGCCCAAGCACATCCTCAATGCACCGACCAAGCTGATGAAGCAGGAAGGCTATAGCGACGGCTATCGCTATGACCACGATGAGCCGGATGCCTTTTCCGGCCAGAACTATTTCCCCGAGAAAATGGGCCGCCAGACGTTTTACGACCCGCCGGAGCGTGGTTTCGAGCGTGAGATCCGGAAAAGGCTGGAGTGGTGGTCGAAACTGCGCAGGGAACGCGGCGAACCCTGATGTCTTGGCCTAGAGATGCCGTTCTATCCATTGCTCCGCGAGGCTCGCCCAGGACGCATGCGTGCCGGATTTGTCTCTGAGCGCAAAACCGTGAGGAGCTGTCCCGAAGATATGGGCATCCACCTCACGCTTGGCCTGCCGGGCCGATCGGATCAGGTTGAGCACGTGATCCACCGGCACGGATTGATCATGCAACGCATAGGCAAGAAATAGCGGTATATTTGGCATTCCGTGCGGTATCGCCGCTATCCCGATCGGCCAGTCATCGTAAAAAGCCTGTTTCTCGACCGGAGGATAGTCTGGTTTTCCCGCAGGCGCTTTGTAATCCCGGTGATTGGCGTTTACCGGTGCATAGGCGATGATCGCACCTTTTGCTGCAAGCGGATGATTTTGGCAGGCCATCACGCCAGCGAGGTGCCCTCCTGACGAAAGGCCGACATGGAAAAGCGGCAGATGCGGGCTGTTTTTATGCAGATAATCGAGGCAGGAAAGCGAGTCGGTTAGTGCAATATCCTTGGGATGCAGACCTTCCTCAGCTTGGGAGCCAGGCAGGCGATGCGTCACGACATAGGCGTCGATAGAAAGCGAATTCAGCCAGAGCGCGACCTCGACGCCTTCCTTGTCATGCATCAGCTTCAGATATCCGCCGCCGGGATAGATCAATGCCTGTGCTTTCGGCTTCGTGACTTTATAGGCATGTAGTTCCAGCCGCCGGACAATCTCATAACTCCGGTCAGGCCACGAGCCGCTCAGCTGGTTAGCCGCCTCGTTTGAGAGGGGAATAACGTTTCCATCCATGCTGGTCTCGATATGTTGCAATTCCGCCAAAGCTGTATCCTCCCATGCAGCATGCTCATCACGACCTGGTGAAGAGCAGGCCGCATGGTGTTCACAGAACGCATGGCGATCAAGATGATGAGATTACGCATCTTGACGCATCATGCGCCCACGCGTCCGTATAATTTGATCACGAAACCTGCTATTGTGGGCTTTGCATCGCTGGTGCGGGAATAAGTTTGACAGAAGATTCCGCCAATCCATGGTGGCCTTCGGTATCGACGATCAAGTGCCAGTGCCCATTTTCTGGGATGACCAGCCGAACCGGCGATTTGCGCGCAATGCCACCGGCATATTTGAAATCGAGTCGTTCTGTAAATCGCTGATAGTTCACCGCATTCATGAGGCGAATATTGTTTACCGCACTCAATGTCACCTCGATCGCGGTGCCCGCGCGCTGTGGTTTGAGATCGTAATGGGTGAAACGGAAATTTGGTCCCGTCATGTAAGTCTCTTTGCTACCCCGTCCAGGTTTGCGCAACTTTAGCGGCTGTCGGGTTAAGGATTGGTGGAACCTAACCCTCGCTGGTGGGTTATATTGGTGAATGGCAAAGCTGAGAGCGATCGATGCAGTTGCCATAGGAATAAAGCCGGTGGTGCCCGTCCCCTGTGCCGCCCGACAATAAAAATGAGACATATAATTAGAACCTCGCCGCGTCCCCTCGGCGAGGTTTCTTTTGCGTTGAGTTATCTCCGATTTTCGACATCAAGCTGTTGAGCGAGTGTCAATATTGTGTCGCAGATTGGTGTCGGGACGTTCGCAAGCTTTCCGAGTTCGACCACCATCCCGTTGAGCGGAATGATTTCCAGCGCCTTTCCGGCAATCAGGTCTTGAAGCATGGACGTCTTGACCGGGCCAAAGCCGTTGGCGCTAGCAAACTGTTCGTCTGCTGATCGTTGGAACTGGCAACCGAGCGCGATACCGACCGCCTGCACCTCGTTCATGATCTTGCGAACCATCTGCGCCAATTCTGGATTGGCCATCAGGTCGACCATCAGTGTCCGCGTCAACGCGCTGATCGGATTGAACGCGGCATTGCCCCTAAGCTTGGACCAGATCTCGTCGCGGATGCGAGCAGTAGGTCGGATATCGAGACCGGCCTGACCGAGCAAGTCTGCAACGGCCTGCAAATCGTCGGAGAGCTTGCCGTTTGGTTCTCCGAGGAAGAAATGGCCCTTGCCGTTGAGCTTGGTACGGCCGGGCTGGATTACTTCGGCGCCCTGGTATGCCACGCAACCAATGACGCGCTTGGGACCGATCAGCGTCCACAATTTGCCGTCCGGATCGAGTTGCGGCAATTGCAATTCTGCAAATCCGCTTGTCTCATCTTTATGGAAGTACCACCATGGTATGCCATTGAGGATCATCATCACCCGCGTTTGGGGGTGAAGCAGAGATGCGATGCCGTCGGCTGCTGCGGAAAGTTGATGCCCCTTCAGGCCGGTGATCACGAGATCCTGCGGTGGAAGGCTTGAAGGATCGTCAGTTGCCGTAACTCGTACTGAAATCGCAGGAAAAGCCTCGTTGTCATATATGACACTCAAGCCCTGTTCTCGAATTGCTGCGAGTTGTGCCCCTCGGGCAATGACGGAAACGTCCACCTTCCCTTCAAGGGCATGCGCGATATTTGCCGCAAACGCCCCTCCAAGTGCGCCTGCGCCATAAATGCAAATTGTCTTTATGCTCATCGTCCCTCGCTGCATTCCAATTGTCTGAGGCAGGGTAGAGCAGCGAGGGCCGCAAGGTGAAGGAGTTTTTGTAATAATTCAATTTCTGCGTAGCGCCGCAGGTCAGTGAGGTCGAAGGATTGGCAAGAGTTCGTTTCGCCTCAACTCATCTATCGCGACCACAGCTTCGTCGAGAGGCCATCCTGCATCGAGTGCAGCGGAAAGCATCTTGAGCTCGGCCTCCTGCTCAAGGGCCAGAAACAACGGCTCAAGAGCCTCCTGGACCGTGAGAACATGGTCTTTCGGCGAGGCGACGGATTGGCGTGCGTCGTTCGGCATGGATGCAGTTCTCCTCTCTTTTTTTGCGCGAATCCCTGTCAATTTCCCGGGAACGGAAAAAGTTCCCGTCGAAACCTCTTTTATTTTTGAACTAGCGCTGGCCGATGGAGAATTCGCCTCTTGAAGCGTTTCTGCAATGGCTGGTCGAGCCAAATCGTCACGCACCATGAAATGGCGACGATCAAGGTGACGAGAGCAATGCCGGGAAATGGCATCATTTCCGGGTTGGCGATGCCGGGAGCGATAACATGCGCCCAGTCAAGCAACGGAGTATGCAGCACATAGACGGCATAGGAGGCGACCCCGAGAAAATTCGCGACGGATGAGGTCCTCGGGCCGGGCACGATCGCACTAGCCCAGTAGAGTAGTATCGGCCAGACGAAGAAAACGACAAGCAGGTCGAAGATCCATCGCCAGTCCCGTGGAGTCGGGAACGCGAGTACAAGCATCAGTATCCCAAGGCAAAGGAGTGCCTGTACCGGTCGCATCACGGGCATCTTGCGACGGTAGCGATAGATCAGCATCCCCATGGAGAATGAAAAGAAGACGCGAGCCATACCTGCATACATTTCATGCCAGCGGAAACCGGCATGCAGACGCTCGAATTGCAGGGCGGCCACCACCAGAAGCATAGCGCTTATTGCGAGCACGATGCCAATCTGGATCAGCGTAGCCCGCGCCCCCCGCAGAGCATAGGCCATGTTTGCAACAAGTTCGTTGAACAGCGACCATGCCGGATGGACCAGGAAAAGCGCCGCGTTGAACGAGATGGTGACAGGCGAGGGAAGGAAGAAAAGCCCGGTTGCGAAAGCAAGCAGAAGTTCGTTCGGGATCACATGTTCGTCTGCCATGACCGGAAGGCCCGCAAGATACATATAAATGTAGTACGCCGTAACCAGCGCCAGCGCGATCGCATAAAGGGGATAAAGTCTCAGCAGCCGGGCTTTCATGAATTGTAGCGGTGAAATACGCCCTTCTGAAAGCGAAGTGCCGTAGGCATGGGCAAGCACGAAGCCACTCAAGGCGAAAAACAGATCGACCCCCAGATAGCTGGAGGGCAAGGCGTCTCCTAGCAGATCCTCGGCATGACGCTGGATGATGAATATCGCAGCAATGCCCCTCAACCCGTCGAGGAGGACAAAACGGTCTCTGGCTGATCGTTTTCCTGTTTCCATAATACCCCGAGGGTTGCTGTCTGGCGGACTCGATAGGATTCCGAACAAGATAGTATCCAACGTTGCGCCGGCCAGATCTTTCGCTGATTTGGCTTCTGGAATTTGTCTAAGCTGACAATGAATTGTCAGACGAAATGCGGCTCTCAACCCCCCTCGCGATGTCGTGAATGCCCGGTGCAAGCCTTTCTGCGGTGACACCGGTAGCAGTTAATGGAGTGTTTATAAATTCGTGAAATTAGAAGGCAATCGGTGCGGGATCGCACATGCGGCCGGGGGTAGGGCAAATCCGCATGAGTGACCCGAGGCTTAAGAGCTGGATGTATCGCCTGCCCATCCACCAGACGCAGGCTGTGTATGGAGTAAATCTATTATGAACAACAAGCCCTTCGCGCTGGCTCTTGCCGCCGTTTTCGTTTCCGGCTCTGTAATGTCGGTATCTGCTGCTGACCTGACCAGCTCCTATGAGCCGCCCGCTTACAACGAGCCTTCTGGCCCGTCCTCCGACTGGAGTGGCGCTTACGTTGGTCTGAATGCCGGTACCGCTTCCGACAAGCTGAACCCGTTCTCGAGTTCCTCTGAATTCACGGGCGGCATTCATGGCGGTTACAACACCGAAATCAATGGTGTCGTGGTTGGTGGTGAAGCCGAGCTCTCCCATCTCGGTGATGCGGAAGTTGGTGTGCGCGGCGGTACGCTGAAGGAACGTTACCGCGTCGCAGCCAAGGGTAAGGTCGGTGCACCGCTTGGCAATACGCTGGTTTACGGTACCGCCGGTGTGGCAATGACCAGCCTGCGTGACAACGGTGCGACTGAAGGCCCGGATGGCTGGAAGCCTGGCTGGCTGGTCGGCGCAGGTGTCGAGCAGAAGATCACCGGCAATCTCTCGGGTCGGGTTGAATACAACTATACCCAGACCAACGATGTTCGCAGCTTCCGTGCTGGCACGACTTCCGAGAAGGATATCGGCGACCACACGATCAAGGCCGGCGTAAACTACCGGTTCTAAAATATCGAGCTTCAAGGCTCGTGAATGACATGACGATGGCGCCGCATACCTTAGGGTCTGCGGCGCCATTTTCGTTTGTCTTAAACGAAATGCGTGGGCTACGGGCGTCGGCTGCATGAATAAGATGTGGGCGGCTGCCGAAGCCGATAATCAGGCGATCTGCAATAATTAGGTTTTCTGATTACAGAAATTATACTTGAGTATAGATTCATAAATTCAGGTTTTTCCTGTTTTAAATATGAAGAATTACCAATAAATCGACTTGTTTTTTGACGTTTGTCACTGTTTTTCAAGTATTTGTACTTGGTTATTTTCGATGCATTAATTCATCTGGGATCTTCTGTCGACACTGCAGGTGAGCCTGCTTGAGCCGTCGCATGATGCGCGCACCCAATCCTCAGTCATTTCTGTGACGCCGCTGCACATTCAGTTGCGGTTATGGCGCATTTCCCACCCTGTCGATTTCATAGGTACTATTACGATGTTGAAGCATATACGCATCAGAACCAAGATCCTTCTGTCCATCGGCGTATTGGCGCTTATCTCTCTCTGCGGAGTGTCCTACCTCACTTACAAGTTCGATGAAGCCAGTCTCGCCTATAACGAATTTCTAAATACCGAAGCGAAGGCTGCCCTGTTGTCGGCAAGAGCAAGCTCCGGCGTCAACGGCGCCGCCGTTCGCCTGGGCCGCCTTTTGCTGTTTTCGCCCGATGCACCGCAATTCGAAACGGCACAGAAGGAATTCAATTCACTTCTTGATATCGCCGTCGGCCGCATGCAGGAGCTTTCGGTACTTGTTCCGAGCACCAAACAGGCGATGGACAACCTTATGGTCGACATTAGCGGCGTGCGGGAGCTTCTTGCTGATATCGTGAAGCTGCGCGATGATGGGCAGTATCCGGCTGCCGTGGCTCGGATGGGGGCGCTTGAAGGTCTGACAACGCGGATCTCCAAGCAGTTCAACGACAGCAATAGCGCCTTGCAGGCGGTGCAGACCGCCGGCACGGATCGTCTGGCGGCACTCGTGCACAAAACAATCGTGACCAACATGGCCGCTATGGTCATCAGCATTGTTCTCGTTCTTGTACTCGCTGCGTATTTTGTCCAACAAGGAATAACCAAGCCGATGAATGGCTTGCGCGCGCAGATGCAGCAATTGGCACGCGGAGAGACATCCGGAGAGATCGTCGGTCGCGATCGGCGTGACGAGATTGGGGAGATGGCGGCCACAGTCGCGATTTTCCGGGAAAATGCGATTGAGCGTGCTCGTCTGGAAGAGCAGACGGAAGCAACCAGGAGCAACGCCGAAAGCGAAAGAGCGCGTCAGGAAATCGAGAAAGCCACGGAGGCCCGCAACGTCCAGTTCGCACTTCAGTCGCTCGGCAATGGGCTGAAGCGGCTGGCCGCTGGCGATCTGGTGACAAGTATCGATACGCCGTTTGTGGCTGATCTCGACATCGTTCGCGAGGATTTCAACGACTCGCTGAGCAGGGTTCGCGAGGCGATGCAATCCGTTGGTTTCAATGCGAAGGCAATTACCGCCAGTGCCAACGAGCTTCTTGCTTCGGCTGACGATATGTCCAGTCGCACGGAGCAGCAGGCTGCTTCTGTCGAAGAGACGGCCGCAGCGCTCGAGGAGATCACCACCACCGTCAAGGACGCGGCGAGCCGTGCCGAAGAAGCCAGCCAGCTTGTTGCCCGTACGCGTGCAGGGGCGGAGAAATCCGGCGAGATCGTTCGAGACACAGTGAATGCGATGCATCAGATCGAGCGTTCCTCGTCTGAAATCAGCAACATCATCGGTGTGATAGACGATATTGCCTTCCAGACGAACCTTCTGGCGTTGAATGCCGGGGTCGAGGCCGCACGCGCGGGTGATGCGGGCAAGGGCTTCGCCGTAGTGGCTCAGGAAGTTCGCGAGCTGGCCCAGCGTTCAGCCGCTGCCGCCAAGGAAATCAAGACGCTGATCAATACCTCCGGCGGCCATGTCGAGCAGGGCGTCAATCTGGTCGGCGAGACCGGGAAGGCACTTGATGCAATCGTGGCTGAGGTCCATGAGATAAATCGGCATGTTCAAGCGATCGCAGAAGCGTCACGCGAACAGTCGCTTGGCCTTCAGGAAATCAGCACGGCCGTCAATACGATCGATCAGGGAACGCAGCAGAATGCGGCAATGGTTGAGCAATCGACCGCTGCCAGCCATAGTCTTGCAAAGGATGCCGAGGCGCTGATGACGTTGCTTGGCCAGTTCCAGGTCGGCAGCGAAAGTCCGCAATCTTTCCGCTCCGCCGAGCGGCCTGCTTTCGATCGGCAGGCCTCACGTGTATCCGCACCGGTGCGCGTCGCCGAGCAGGATGAACGGCCTCGCTTGTCTCCTGCTCGTTCCCTGGGGCGAAAACTCGCCTCCGCATTCGGTGGTGGTTCGGCATCAGCCGCTGCGGTAAAAGAGTCGGAATGGACTGAGTTCTGAGGCTTCTCTAACTCAAGCCATCCATGAGTTGCAGCCAAATCTGAACGGGCCTTCGAACCTTTGTGGCGAAGGCCCGTAATCATTTTACGGATTGATCACGTCAGGTGGGATTGCACTTCATTCCATTGCGTCGGGCATTGTCGACACAGTCACTCCTGTTGACGTAGCTCTCTGCCGAAGCGCCTACTATGCGGCCATTTGATGCCGTGCGGCGCCAGCGCCATTGGCTGCCACTCTGATAGATTTCCCAAGTATCCCCATTGCTGTCCTTGCAATTCGGCATGTCGTCCTCCCGAGTGTTACAGCGAGAACGCTAGGCGATTCGGCAGGACCGCTCCACGAAGCGGATGCAGCTGCTAGGTGTATCTATGCGCGGATCCGGTTGTGCTTGTGGCTGACTTCCGCTAGCTCCGTTAGCCGCCGGACCAGAATCGGTCGTGATCGAATTCTTCTGCGATCGAAAGCGGCAACGGCGTTGTGCTCTCCGGTTTTGCCGTCAGGTCCGTCAATGTTCTGCCGATGACGACCGGCGCGGCCATGCCGACATTCTCGGCAGGGGCAGCGAGCGCCCATGACAGAAGCGTGTCTTCGCCATCGAATTCGTCCTCGACATCGAGATCTGGTCCCGAGATCGGCAGCAAAGCGATCGAGCCTTCCGGTGCTCGCAGCAATTTCATCCCGTCTGGTGCAGCAAGTGCCGCAAGGGCGCTGAAGGCCGGCGTGCTTGCAGGCGCCGAAGCCGCTACCGGTCTTGCCGCAATGACGGGCGCAAGGCTCGGTGTCGGCACGAGCGATGCGGTCTGCACGGGATCAACATCGACAGCCTTCGAAGGCCGCAGGATTGGCAATGGTGCGGAGAGAGCTGCAAGATCGGCAAATTCTGGATCGCTCTTGCGGCTCGCTGCCTTGGCGATAGCCGTTGGGCTCGTCTGTTCCGCAAGTGCTTCCGCCGCACGGCTCTTCGGTGTCGGCAGCATCGCGGTCAAGAGGCCGCTGCCACCACGTTTTGCGCTGCCGGTATCCTCGTCATCATCCGGTGCCGTGCTGGCGATCTGGATCGATTGCGATCCGATGCGACGCTTGTAGTCGGCCACCGCCTGATCATAACCGGGGAGCGGTCGTCCATCTGCCGGCACATGCATCGTCCTGCCGTTCGGAAAAACACCCACCAGTTCCTTGCGCGACATGCGCGGCCAGGCGCGCACACTGCCGACATCGAGATGCACGAAGGGGGAACCGGAGGTCGGGTAAAAGCCGACACCGCCGACCTGCGCTTGCATGGCAAGCCGGCGCAACGTCGAGATTTTTACGCCCGGAATATAGAAATCCATCGCCTTGCCCAGCATGTGCTGGCTTTTCTTGGCAACGCCGGTACTGCGCGAGCGACCGCGCAGCATGCTGTTGGTGGCCGGCGAGCGATAGGCGGAAACGACATGGATATAGTCGGTGGCGCCGCTGCGCTGGTAAACTTCCCAGACGAGATCGAGAAGGCGCGGGTCCATCCGCGTCGACTGGTTGCGACGCCAGTCGCGCAACAGCCGGTTGGCCTGCGCAAGGCCCTTCTGGTCAAACCTGCCATTGCGCTTGTAGGTAATCGCTGCCCGCTCGCCTGTATGGGTAAAGTGCAGTTTCAGCGTCCGGTCTTCCGCAAACGCCATCGCGGCAGTTCCAGCACATGCGGAAAGCGCGAGAACCACGGCGCAGGAGGCCTTGGCGATGGTCAATGCCGTATCGGCGGCATGGCCAAGAAGCGTGCGGATAGCACTCTTGATGGGAGCATTCGACAGGGGCTGGAACACGACACAACTCGCTTTACGCCAAGATCACCACACCGGGACAAAGGACGAGAACCCGGCAACGAAGCCCTGATTATGGTCAATGAAATGCTAATAGGAGGTTGACGAAATATTAGCCGTGCCGATCCGACACGCTTTCGTGAAGCCCATGGCAGCTTTTGCACCAATCTGTTGGCCGGTCCGGCTTGTCTGAGCCGCCGACATGATGCCGGCAGAGGCTTGTGGATTTTCCCGCTGAAGTCGTGCAGGTTGCGCAGATGAGTGGCCGTGGCTCGCTGGATCTCATGACCTCGCGCGCTATTTGCCTTGATGGCGACAGATGGGGTGTTTCGAGCAGTTGGGCGGGCGAATATTGCGATTTGTTTTGCGGTTTATGGGATCCCTGAGCGCAACGGGGGTGTTGCTCGCACTTCTCTTTTTTGCAGCCTCCCTCACGCCAAGCCTCATGCCACGGTCCTGGCTCATCCAGGGTGTCTTGTCCGGTGCCTGCGCTGCGACCGGTTATGCGTTCGGCGTCTTCATCGGCTGGCTCTGGCGTTATCTGGAACTTCCATGGTTTTCGAAACAAGCGGCCCCTTTGAGGGCAACCACGCTTCTGTTCGCCATCATCGTATCGGTCGTGTTCCTCTGGCACGCGGTCGAATGGCAGAATTCGATCCGCACGCTCTGGCAGATGCAGCCGCAGCAAAGCGCCGATCCGTTTCGTCTGGCAGGGATAGCCGCAATCACCTTTGCGATATTGTTGGCGCTTGGCTGGCTATTCCAATTGGCTGCGAGCCGTTTTTCCCACTGGCTCGATGCGATCATGCCGCGCCGGGTTTCCAACGTTATCGGCCTGACACTTGCGATCGCCGTATTCTGGTTGATCGGGCAGGGGCTGCTTGTCAGATGGGCGCTCGATGCGACCGATGCCTCGTTCCAAAAGGCCGACGCGCTGATCGAGCCTGACGAGACACCGCCGGCAAGCCCCTTCGTGACCGGCGGCCCGGGATCGCTGGTGGGCTGGGACACGCTTGGCCGACAGGGCAGGGCGTTCGTCTCAAGTGGCCCGAAAGCCGCCGCTATCGGCGATTTCCGGCAGAAGCAGGCCATCGACCCAGTGCGCGTCTATGTCGGTCTGAACAGTGCCGAAACCGTCGAGGAGCGTGCGGCGCTTGCCCTGAGGGAACTTCAACGACAAGGCGGCTTCGAGCGCTCGCTCCTGGTCGTCGTTGTTCCCACCGGCACCGGCTGGGTCGATCCGGCCGCCATGGATACGCTCGAATATCTGCATGACGGCGATGTCGCGAGCGTCGCCCTGCAATATTCCTATCTGTCAAGCTGGCTATCGTTGCTGGTCGAACCGGAAAACGGACAGGATGCGGCGCGGGCGCTGTTCCAAGCCGTCTATGACCATTGGAAAACACTGCCGAAGGATCGGCGGCCGCGCCTCTACCTGCATGGCCTTAGTCTCGGCGCGCTGAATTCGCAGCTCTCCACCGACATCTATGATGTAGTGGCCGATCCGTTCCAGGGCGCTCTGTGGAGCGGTCCGCCATTCCGTAGCGCCAGATGGAATGCGATCACCGCGATGCGCCAGAAGGGTTCTCCCGCCTGGCTGCCGAAATTCCGCGACGGATCGAATGTGCGTTTTGCAAATCAGGAGGAAACCGCGTCAGACGGCTTTGCGCCCTGGGGGCCGATCCGCATGATCTATCTGCAATATGCGAGCGACCCCGTTACCTTCTTCGATCCGTCCTCGTTTTTCCGCGAGCCTGCCTGGTTGAGAGGTACGCGCGGGCCGGACGTGTCGCCGAGCTTTACCTGGATCCCGGTCGTAACCGGCCTGCAGCTGGCGGTCGACATGGCGATCGCTACCAGCTCGCCGATCGGCCACGGCCATGTCTATGCGTCGGAACACTATATCGATGCCTGGATCCCGCTGACGGATCCGGCGGTCTCGGTCGATGACGTGACCCGCCTCAAGCAACATTTCCGCTCGATCGTCGACTGATGCTTCGGCTGCCGAAATGGCGGGGGTTTCGGATTGAAAACAACGCGTCCATCATGCGGTGGCCGGCTGGTTATCCGCGCTCGGGCGCAAGGGAGAGTAGGTTACATTTCATTGTTTTCGCTCGGTTTAATTCCTTTGCCTGCAATGATCTGCCTCAATGAACTATCCGCCCGCCGCTCCATTCTGGCTGGTAACGGTTTCGTTGGTTGCGCCCAAAAGCCTTGCCTTGGATCGCCAGCCGGTCGATATCCGCGTGGTAGTTTTTCCATTGATGAACTGGAAGTGACAGACATGACCAAGCGAATTTTTGCCTCCCCCGGCCGTTATATTCAAGGAAGCGGCGTCATTGCCGAACTCGGCGATTATCTTTCCGAAATGGGCACCAAGGCTCTTCTCGTCTCCGACGATATCGTCTGGGGTCTGATTGGCACGAAGGTCGAGGCGGCAGTCTCCGGCAAGGTCGAATTTGCCCGCGAAAAATTCTCAGGCGAAGCCTCCACCAACGAGATCAACCGTCTCGTCGACGTGGCGAAGAAAAACGGCACCAACCTCGTCGTCGGCATCGGCGGCGGCAAGACGCTGGATACGGTGAAGGCCGTGGCTGACGAGTTGAAGAGCCCCGTCATCATCGTGCCGACCATCGCCTCCACAGACGCGCCCTGCAGCGCGCTTTCGGTCATCTATTCCGATGACGGCGTCTTCGAGAAATACCGTTTTTATGCCAAGAACCCGGATCTGGTTCTGGTCGATACCTGGATCTGCGCCCAGGCGCCGGTCCGCCTCTTCGCATCGGGCATCGCCGATGGCCTTGCGACCTATGTCGAGGCGCTCGCCGTTCAGCGCTCCAATTCCAAAACCATGGTCGGCGGCTCCGCCACCATCGCCGGCATGGCAATTGCCGAAGCCTGCGAAAAGACGCTTCTGACCTATGGTCTGAGCGCCTATCAGGCCGTCGAAAAGAAGCTGGTGACGCCGGCCGTCGAAGCAGTCGTCGAAGCCGCAACGCTTCTCTCCGGCCTTGGCTTCGAAAATGGTGGTCTGGCTGCCGCCCACGCCATCCATAACGGCTTCACGGCGCTCAATGGTGATATCCATCACCTCACCCACGGCGAAAAGGTCGCCTACGGCACACTCGCCCATATGATCCTCGAACAGCGCCCCGACGACGAGATCGCCGGCTATATCGACTTCTACCGCTCGATAAAGATGCCGGTAACGCTCGCCGAACTGCATCTGGAAGGCGTCTCCCGCGAAGACCTGATCAAGGTCGGCCAACTCGCCAACAGCAAGGACGACACGCTGCAGAACCTGCGCGCCGACTTCACGGCGGAAGAGGTGGCGGATGCGATCTTTGCGGTGGATGCACTGGCGAAGGTTGTTTGATCAATGACTGCGCCGGGCATCTTCGGGTGCCCGGTTGCTGCCGCCGGCATGTTCGGCGGTCACTCTCGCGAACGAGGCACTAGGCCACAAGCGCCTAGGCGGTGCCTTCAAGGTCAAATCAGGCTATGCCTCGTGAAATTGATCGACGCCTTCAGCCTATGCTGTTGAAAGTCTGAAAATAGGTGAGCGCAAGTTTTCCTTATGTAGTGGCCCCCTAAACCCCCGGACACGATCTCCCACTTGTTAAGTGTTAGGAGTAATGTGCCCATTATGACCAGTCACATACCTAAGATAGAAGTGTTGTCCGGCCCTGAGCGCCGCCGTCGCTG